>DATKBT010000030.1:0-222938 GCA_035546295.1 Thermoanaerobaculia bacterium
AGGCCATTGGCGAGGCGGGGCGCTTCGATGGTCTCTACGCGATCGCCACCAACCTCTGCGATCCCCCTCACCGCTCACTCACCGCGCAAGACGTCCTCGTCCTCTACAAAGACCAATGGCTCGTCGAACAGCGCCACCGCGCTAGCCGATCACTCGTGCGCCGCAAGCCCGCAAGCGGGCGCGGCTGGTCGACCAGGCTACAGCCGCTTTCCCTGGGCGATCGCAGCGGCTTGATCGAACTTTGACCGTCTTGTGAGCCTTGGTCTCGCGCTTGCGCGAGACCAACGACCGCCGCCTGCCGCAGGCAGGCAAGAACCTTGGTCTTGCGCTTGCGCGAGACCAACGACCGCCGCCTACCGCAAGGCAGGCAAGAACTTCCTGCTGGCTAGTCGACCTAGCGGTCCTCGCGTCCCGCGCCTCGCGGATGCTCGTGAGTCTTCGAGGGCCTGCTCGCCGTCGTCGCTCGGAGGTCAACGGCCGTTCCGCTCGGCTCTCGCTTCGGCGAGGCGGACCTCGATCCTGGCGATCGACGGAAAACCCGAAGGCTCTCGCGCGGCGTTCAGCAGCTCGCCCAGGTCGCCGGTCCTCCAGCGCTCGTAGAGGTGGGACTTGAGCAGGAGCTGGAGGCGGTCGCACGCGTGGACGAAGCGTGCCTCGACGGTCTGGTTCGCGACGTACTCCTCGAACAGCGCGATCGCTTCGTGGCCCTCGCCGAAGAGCTCGGCCATGACGCTCGCCTCGAGCGCGTGCTTGGCCCCTGCCGGGAGGTGCCCGGCAACGGTTCGTGGGAGATCGCCGGTGCGGACCTCGGCGAGATCGTGGACCAGGGCGATCGCCATGGCGCGCTCGAGGTCGAGAGGCTCCGAGCGGCCCAGTGTCCAGACCAGGAGGGCGAGATGGAACGAGTGCTCGGCGACGCTCTCCGGGCTCTCGACGCCACGCGCGGCGTAGCCGATCCGGGGGATCCGGTCGAGCCCCTCGAGCTCGATGAGGGTCGCCAGCAGGTCGCGGGTGTCGTCCATTCGAAGCTGGAGACTACCGCGGGTCTCGAGGAGGCCTCTGCGGGCGTCGTCGGCTCGCGGAATCGCGACGCTGAAACGACTGCAGTGGCCCCTGCATCCGGCGTTCCCCTGGTAGGCTAGCGGCCCCGCTGGCGTGGGGCCCGAGCCCCGACGTCGCTCGCGATCGCCGTGCGGCGATGCATCGAGTGTCCAGGGCACTAGCGAGGCAGAGAACCGATGAAAGCGCTGAGCGCTCGACAGCCTGCCAGAGCCCTCTGGCTCAACGACTGCATCGAGCTGACCAAGCCGAGGATCACCCTGATGGTGGTGATCACCACAGCTGTCGGCATGTCGATGGCGGCCCCGGGCATGGCGCTCGCCTCCTCGCCGCTCCTGGTGGTCGCCACCCTGGGCGGGACCTGGATGCTGGCGGCCGGTGCCTCCGCGCTCAACATGTGGTGGGAGCGCGATGCGGATGCCCGGATGCGGCGCACCGGAAGCCGTCCGCTGGCCGCGGGGCGGCTCGTCCCCGAAGTCGCGCTGAGCCTCGGCATCGGCCTCGCCATCGCGGGAACCGCGATCCTCTCCCTGCTGGTCAATACGACCACGGCGGTGCTGGGCACGCTGACGCTGGCCAGCTACGTCGCCGTCTACACGCCGCTCAAGAGGGTGACCGAGTGGTCCACCCTGGTCGGCGCCGTGCCCGGCGCCATCCCTCCGATGATGGGATGGGCGGCGGTCACCGGCGGCCTCGAGGCGCCCGCCTGGGCCTTGTTCGCGATTCTGTTCCTGTGGCAGATGCCCCACTTCTACGCCATCGCCTGGCTCTACCGGGAGGACTACGCGGCCGGTGACTTCCGGACGATCGCGGTGGTGGATCCGGAGGGCAGCCGGGTGGCCCGGCAGACGGTCGCCTTCACCGTGCTGCTGGTGCTCGCCAGCCTGTCGACCCTCGCGCTCGGCGTCTCGGGGATGCTCTACGGGATCGGCGCGCTGGCGCTGGGACTGGGCTTCCTGCGCGCGGCGCGGCTGTTCGCCGAGCTGCGCTCGGCGTCGGCGGCACGTCGCCTGATGCTGTTCTCCGTGTTCTACCTGCCGGGGCTCCTCGGGCTGCTGGTGGTGGACAGAATGTTTCTCTGAAGCACCGGATGCTCTTCTCTGAAGCAAAGCCAGCTCGGACCCGCGCGGTACCGAGAGCTGGCGGCCTCTGGCGGCTCTCTCGAGCAGGAGCTCCTCGTTGGACTGGACCGATCTCTCTACCGTCAATGCGAGCCTGAACGGGCTCGCCGCCGTTCTGCTGGTCTGCGGCTGGATCCTCATCCGGCGCCGCCGATGGCGCGCGCACCGCAACTGCATGCTGGCGGCCTTCGCCTGCTCGGTGCTCTTCCTGGTCTCCTATCTCACCTACCACGCCAAGGTCGGGTCGGTCCGTTTCGAGGGGCAGGGCGCGGTGCGCACGGTCTACCTCGGCATCCTGCTCACCCATACGGTGCTCGCCGCCGCCGTGCCCTTCCTCGCCGTGGTGACGCTGTCGCGGGGGCTGCGCCGCCGCTTCGACCGTCACGTGCGCATCGCTCGCTACACCCTGCCGATCTGGCTCTACGTCTCGGTGACGGGAGTCATCGTCTACGTCATGCTCTATCGCCTGGACTTCGGGGGATGAGCGGCTGGCACGGCCCGCGGGAGCGTTCGAGTGGCTCGCGCCCGCGCGACGTGGAATTCCCGCTGGGTGGTTCGGGCTTGAACTCGAAGGCCCCTTCTGCTCGCCGGCGACGTCGTTCCCGCTGGAGGCTCACGCGGCTGCATCGCATGGACGCTCGAACACCACAGACGAAGCTGTTCGCTTGGGCGCCGGTTCTGGCGCTTGCTCTGCTCTTCGCGGTGGGGATCTGCCGAGCGCCGGTCGCGCGGGCTGCCGAGGTGCCGTCGGACCCGATGAGCTGGCCCCCGGAGCAGCAGGAGTTCTGGTTCGAGGGGCCGGGTCTGCTGGTCGATCGCGAGCTCGAGGATCGGCTGCGTGCGGCCGACGACGAGGAGCGGGCTGAGCTGATCGAGGAGTTCCTGCGCGACCGCTCTCCGCAGACCCCGGCCAACGAGCTCCGCGAGGGCATCGGTCTGCGCCGCCGGCTCGCCCGCCGTGACTTCCTCACCTTCCTCGACGACCGCGCCAAGCTGTTGTTCCTCCACGGCAAGCCGCTGGAGGTCGAGCCGGTCGACTGCGATCAGACCTTCCGACCGATCGAGCTGTGGACCTACACCGAGGGGGCGCAGCCGCTGATCCTCTACCAGCCGCAGGCCGAGCGCCCCTACCGGCTGTGGCTCCCGCTCGATTCCAAGCGCGCGCTCTACACCGACGAGATGGTGTACTGGCTGGAGCAGTTCCGTGAGCTGAGGAGCCAGATTCGCGGCCGCCGCATCGACCTGCAGCTCTGTCGCCTCGCCTCGAGGATCGACGACATCACGGGCATCGGCGGGCTGCACGAGTTCCGCGCCGACCGGCCCGGCAACGAGCACCTCCTGGCCCGCCTGCGCGCGCCCGTCGATCTCGAGGCATGGGCCAAGAGCGCCGCCGCGACCCCGCTGGGCGACGTCCCGGCGGAGCTCGCAGTCGAGGACGTCGAGCTCCTCTTCCCGGAGCGCAGGGGCCAGAGGATCGTCTCGCGTCTGGTGCTGACGGTGCCGGCCGACCAGCTCCAGACGATCGTCGAAGGGGACCGGCCGCCCGAGTACCGGGTCCAGATCGAGGGCCTGGTCCAGTTCGAGGGCCGCCTGTTCGAGGATTTCCGGATGCGTTACCAGATCGGGGCCGAGGACGATCCCGAGAAGGTGGCGCTGGTCGTCGACCGGGCGCTGCGGCCGCGCCGCGACTTCCAGGTCCATCTGCGCGTGCGCGACGAGATCAGCGGCGCCGAGACCTTTCTGGTGCGGGCGCTGTCGGTTCCCGACAATCCGACGGCGGTCCCCGAGGTCGCGGTCCCGGAGCGGGTGGTGGTGGCGCTCGGCGATCAGATGTCGGCTCAGCGCGTCGCCGGCCGCGACGCCATCGTGCTGGTCCCGCCCGAGACCGACGTCGTGCTCGGTCTGTGGCGCGCGGACACCCTGGTCTCGGGCGAGAGGATCCAGAGCGTCCGCTTCCTAGTCGACGGCGCTGTCCAATTCACGCGCAGCCGCCCGCCCTTCTCGGCGGAGGTTCGCCTCGCCCTCTACCCCCAGGAGCAGGTCATCCGGGTCGAGGGCCTCGACGCAGAGGGCGAGCTGGTCGCCTCCGACGAGGTCCTGGTGAACCAGCAGCGCGGCGAGCTGCGGGTCCAGATCACCGAGCCGGATCGCGGCGGCAATCTCAGCGGCCGCGTGGAAGCGGCAGCCGAGGTCGTGGTGCCCGAGGAGCGGCGTGTCGAGAAGGTCGAGTTCTACCTCAACGAGGAGCTGGTCGCGGTGCGCGAAGCACCCCCCTGGCGCGTCGTCCTCGACGTCCCCGAGATGCGCTCGCAGCAGGATCTCGCCTACCTCACCGTGATCGCCGAGCTCGACGACGGCGCGCGTGCAGAGGACGTGCGATTCCTCAACGTCTCGTCGTACAGCGACACCGTCGACGTCGACCTGGTCGAGCTCTACACCACGGTGACCGACCGCAGCAACCGGGTGGTCCGCGGGCTCGGAAAGGACCTGTTCCAGGTGTTCGAGGACGGGCGCCAGCAGGAGATCTCCAAGTTCGAGCTGGTCGAGGACTTGCCGCTGACGGTCGGGGTGACGGTGGACACCTCGGGCTCGATGATCGAGTCCCTGGGAGAGGCAAGGCGGACGGCGATCGCCTTCCTCGACAACATCATCACTCCCAAGGACCGCTCGTTCGCGGTCAGCTTCGCCGATCGTCCCGTGCTCCTGATGCCGCGGACCTCCGACGTGGGAGCGGTCGCCGCAGCGCTGGAGGACCTGACCGCGGTCGGCAGCACGTCGCTCCACGACGCCGTCGTCACCTCGCTCTACTACTTCCGCGGCGTGCGCGGCCGCCGCGCGCTCATCCTGCTCTCCGACGGCGAGGACACGGCGAGCACGATCCCCTATCGCGATGCGCTCGAGTACGCGCGGCGCTCGGGGGTCGCGATCTTCGCCATCGGCCTCGACATCGGCCGTCTCGACATCGACGTGCGGCGCAAGCTCAACGAGCTCGCCCACGAGACCGGAGGCCGCAGCTTCTTCATCAGGCGCGCCGAGGAGCTCGACGGGGTCTACGACGAGATCGAACAGGAGCTGCGCAGCCAGTATCTCATCGCCTACAACGCCGACCGGCCGGACTCCAGCACCGAAGCGGAGTTCCGCGAGGTGGAGGTCAAGGTGCAGGGGAGCGGCCTCGAGGCGCGCACGATCAGCGGCTACTACCCATGACCAAGCCAGGCATGCGTCACACTGGCGGAATCGCGCTGCGGGTGGCGCTCGCCCTGCTCCTCTTGATCCTCACTCGCGATCGCGCGGCAGCCAGCCTGGCCGAGGCGGCGAGCACCGCGTTCACCTTCGAGCGCCTCAACCGCTCCTTCGAGGGCGTGGTCGACCAGCTGGCGCCCGTGCAGGTGGGACCTGCCGAGGTCGTACTGAGCTCTCCCGAGCACGGCTTCACTCTGCGCCGTCACGTCGCCCGGCTGACTCCCACTCCGGCGGGAGAGCACGACGTCGAGCTCGAGATCGCCTTCTCGGGCTGGGGACTGATCGAGGCCGACGTGACGATGGGGACGATCGCCACCCGTCTGAGCGATCGCGTGGTGGTTCCGGCCCAGTCGCTGGCGATCACCGCCAAGGCGCGGGTGGAGCGCACCGAAGGCGGCTATCTGGTCACGCCGACGGCAGTCCCGCCCTCGGTGTCGGTGCGCATCGAAAGCCAGCTCGCGCGCCGGCTGTTCTCGCTCTGTCGGCCGATGGGGCTGGTGCTGGTCAACCTCGACTGCCTCGCGCTGGAGGCAGCGCTCTCGAGCATCACCGTTCCCCTGCCGGCGCCGGGCAGCGTCTATCTGCTGCCCGACGAGGAGTTGACCGAGCTCGAGCGCGAAGGGCTCGACCTCTATCTTGCCCGCAGCCCACCGCCGTAGCGGCCGGGGCTAGGTCGACGGCATCGTTCGACCCGGCGACTCGGTCGCTCACCGGGTCGTCTCCGAGGAGCCGGTGCGGGCACTCGTGATCTGGGCGCCCGGCGGCGAGGCCGACAGGCTCGCCCGGGTCTTCGAGGAGCGGGCGATCGAGTAGAGGGGCTCAGGAGGCGCCGAGCTCGGCGGCGAAGTCCAGGATCGCACGATTGTCGGGGACCCGGAACAGGAAGCGGTTGCGCATGGCGGTCTCGAGGTGCTCGGTCTTGGCGAGCAGGGCCTGATAGGCGCGGCGCAGGGGCGCCAGCGGGTCTCCCACCGCCCGTCCCCGGGCCTCGAGCCAGCGCAGGCCCCGAAACAGACGCAGGTCGATGACCTCGCCGCTCTCCGGATAGCGGATCGTCGACAGCACGCGGCCGAGGTCTGCGCAGTGCCGCTCGATCGCGACCGAGTCGTCGAGCGCGAGCGCTGCCTCCAGCAGCCACGCGCGGTCGAAGGTCGCGTCGCGGACGTGGCCGCACTGGCGGTGGGAGGTGAAGGCCTGCTGGAGGTGCGTGACTGCCCGGCTCGGTTGCCGGAGCTGCAGGTGGATTCTTCCGAGGAGCTGCTCGGCGTCGCCGAAGTAGCGTTGCTGATCCAGGAGCGCCAGGCGGAAGCTCGCGCGGCGCGCCTCCTTGAGCGCTTGGTCGAGCTGACCGAGCTGGAGGTGGGTCTCTGCCATGTCGAGGCCGGCGAGCGCCGCGCCGATCTGGTCGTCGAGGCTGCTCCTCAGATCGAGGCTCTCGCGAACCAGGGGCGCGGCCGCTTCCGGATCGCCGAGCCGGTTGTAGGTCCTCGCGAGACCGAGCAGCGCGTAGCTCACCTCGCCGGGCGCGCCGAACGCCAGCAGGTGATCCCGGGCCGTCTTGTAGAGCTCGATCGCCTTGACGAAGGCGCCCTGCGCCAGGTGGACGGCGGCCACCGCGGTCAGCGACTGGCCGATGTGCTGGTCGAGGCCGAGCGACCTCCGCTCCTCGAGGGATCGGAGGTGGCACTCGAAGGCTCGAGGGAGGTTGCCCTCGTGGAGGAAGAGGTTGCCGAGGTGATAACGGCAGGCCGCGGTGAGGGGGCGATTCCCCACTCTCTCGACCGCCGTCAGGAGATCCTCGAAGAGGCGGCGCGCCTCGGCATAGCGGTGTTGGCGTTGCAGCAGCTTTCCGAGCTGGATCAGGATCAGCGACTTGCGAGTGGGGTCGACGCCCCGTGCCAGCTCCAGCCCCTCGAGCAGGCTGGTCTCGGCCTCTCGTAGGTGGCCCGCGTACTGCTGGTGCTCGGCCTTCAACGTGGTCAGCGCCAGGCGCCGGAGCGGCTCGTCGCGCGCGAGCCCGATCGCACGCTCGATCGCCGACTCGAGATTCTTGAGCGCGCCGAGCTGCCGCGCCAAGCGCAGGAACAGCATGAGCAGGGACAGCTCGCTGGCCTCGTCGCCGCCGCGGTTGCGGTGGGCTTCGAGCTCGTCGCGAGCCGCATGGAAGAGCTGCTCGGGGTCGTGTCCTCCTCCCGAGCCCGCCATCTGCAGGAGCAGTGGGATCGCCTCCGGGGTCCGAGCCAGGAGCCGGTAGCGCTCCCAGGTGAGGGGCGCATCGGTGGCGGAGCGGGTGACGACCCCGGCGACCGCCCCCCGCACGGCGGCTTCGGTCTCGGGCCCCAGGCCATCGGCGAGAGAGGCTGCGATTCCGGGTGCGAGGAGGACGGCTTCGGTGGAGTCGGAGGTGGTGGCGAGCAGACCACCCGCCGCCGCCCGACGCTCCCAGCCCGTCACGATCACCGTCCCGAGGCGTTCGCAGATCGTGGGGATCAGATCGATGGCGAGCTCCTGTCCGCAGACGGCCGCGATCTGCAGCGGCAGGACCGAGTCGAGCCGGCGCGTCTCGGATTCGACGTGGCGCACCAGCCGAGGCGTGGGCAGGAAGTCGACGTCGCTCGGCCCCGAGTAGAAGTAGTTGCCGTAGAGCTGTCTCAAATGGCGTCGGCGCACCAGCTCGGTCAGCCCCTCCTCCTGCACGAAGGGGAGCCCTCCGCCCGCGCGCAGCAGGCGACGATCGATCCCGGGCGGGATGCTGAGGCCGCCGGCGAGCTGCTGCCAGACCCCCTCCGCCTCGAGCTCGGGCAGCGGCGAAAGGGCGACGCGCGGAATCCGCGCACAGATCGTCTCGGCGCGCGAAGCGGGGCGGCCGATCGCGCACAGGCGAAAGACGCGTCCCAAGGCGGAGCTGGCGAGCAGGTCCCTCACCAGCTCCAGGTCGCGGTCCTCGGCGGCTTCGACGTCGTCGATCACGACGTGTAGGGGCGCGCCGGCGTGGGCGGCGAGCTGGCTCACGACCTGCGTGGAGTCTCCGTCCTCCGCGCCCGGGTTGCGGGGCCAGCGCACCACGTAGGAACGAGACCACGGTACCAGCAGGGACAGCGCGTGGAGGAGCTGCGCGCTCAGGCTGGGGCCGCCCGAGCGGTCGCTCCAGCACCGGGCCCACAGGACGCCGGCTTCGTCGCGCAGGGTGTGGGCGACCGCCCGAGTCTTGCCGCAACCGATCGGCCCGGTGACCAGGCACGCGGGCGACGCCAGCGTCGTCGACAACTCCTCGGCGTCGGGGCGGTCGACGAACGCCGTGGCGCGGTGGAACAGCTCCGGGTTGCGCCACGGCCGGGTGTCCCTGGCCGGACGCACCAGGCGGTGCAACGGCACCTGGCGGCCCGAAGGACGGCGCCAGTCCTGGACGGCCTTGCTCTCCCAGGGTCCCTCCAGCTCACGCAGAGCGTGGCCGGTCAGATGGACGAAGCCCGGCTCGAGCTCGGGGGGCCGATCGAGGAGCTCGTCGAGCAGGGGATCCGGAGCCGGCACCATCTCCTGCCCACGGAGGAGCACGATGCCGGGGAGCACCAGGGCCCGAGCCGCGATGCCCGGGGGCTGGGCCTCGAACAGCCGGCGGCCGGCGGTGAAGGCGGCCTCGCAGACCGCCGGATCGGCGGGCTCGGCGAGCAGCGCGAAGATCGAGTTCCCCAGCGGCACGCCGGCGGCGTCGCAAGAACGCGCCATCGGCTCGCCTCCCTGACTCCAGGCGACCAGCAGCATCGCGGGCCTGCGAAGCTCGAGAAGCCGAGGCTCGAGCGGAGGCTGTCCCGCGCTCTCCTCGCGCGGCTGCGGTTCGGCTCCGGCTTCTGGTAGACTCATGGGTCGGGTCGGGAGAGCGCCGGTGCAACGGTCGGCGCTCGCGACGGGGGTCGGCCCGAGCGGCTGGCCGGCTCGGCTGTCAGACCGGGAACGCCCAGACCGGAAACGCCCAGACCGGGAACGTCCAGCGCCGGAACGCCCAGACCGGAAGAGGCCAGTACTGAAGAGTCCACTGTTGAAGAGCCCGTCGGCCGAGTCGGCAATGCCGGTCCCTGCGGCTCGGTCCCCGGCTCCCGAGCGCTCCGCTGCTCGCGTGGCCTCTCGGCTGTCGAAGCGCTCCCGGGGGTCTGTGCGGACGAGGGTGACGACCGAGGCGATCGCACGGCCAGCCCGTCGGCGCCTTGGGCGGTTTCCCGAGTGAGGGAGGGAATGCGCGCCGCGCTCCAGCGCGTTTTTCGCCTCTGCCGCCGCCCGACGATGCCCCGCTCGGCCCGCGGAGCGTGCGCGGCCGTCACGCCGTTCCAGCCGGTCAACCCGATCGGAACCATGACGAGGATCATCGAATGACTGCACGCCGCATGATGTCGCGACTGTTCTACTTCACCATCGAGGACGAAGGGATGTTGGCGGAGGCGTTCTCGAGTCTCGACTCCGATACGTTCGCAATAGCCTACAAGGTCCAGGGGACGGACGACGTGTTCGTCACCACGGCGGAGACCAAGGAAGCGCTCGACCGCCACGACGTCCCCTACAACCTCCTCGCCGAGGAGGACGGCTCGAGGGTCTCCCTCTACCACACGCAGCTCTCGCGCGAGGAGCTCGCCGACTACGAGGAGCCGCTCAAGGCCCTCGCTCTCGCCTACCGCGCCATCGCCATGGCCTGCGTCGGCGTCAATGGGGAGTCGGACCTCGGCTTCGACCTCTCCGACGGCACGACCCGATACACCTACTTCACCGCGCCCGCCGGCCACACCTTCATCTGGCGCCTCTTCGGGCAGCGGGACGAGGCCTACACCTTCCTCGAGAAGCTCACGATCGGAGATCGCCGCGCCCTGGAGTGGGCGGAGGCCATTCCGCTCGAGTCCTCGAACGAGCTGACGAGCTATCACTGAGCTCGCCTATCCCCCCGACACCTACCGGGTGTCCCAGCTCGGGGCTGAGATCCACGAGTTCCTGGGCACCGCCTTTGCCGGCCTGTGGGTGGGCGGCGAGGTCCAGCGCCCTCATCTCGCGCGCTCGGGGCACCTCTATCTGGAGCTGGTGGAGAAGGGGGGCGGGGACCACATCGTCGGGCGGCTCGACGCCGTGATCTTTCGCGGTGATCTCCGGCGGATCCGTCCGGCGCTGGCCCGCGCCGGGGTCGACCTCGAGGAGGGTCAGACCCTGCGCTGCTTCGGCGGCCTCGACCTCTACCCGCCGAGCGGCCGGCTCCAGCTCGTCGTGCGCGAGATCGATCCCCTGTTCACGGTGGGGGCGCTGGCGCAGCGTCGTCGAGAGACGCTCCACGCGCTCGAGCGGGCGGGGCTGATCGACGCCAACCGCGCTCTGCCGCTGCCCGCTCTGCCGCTGCGGCTCGGGCTGGTCGGCTCCCGGGGGAGCGCCGGCGTCGCCGATTTCCTGGCGACGCTCGAGGCATCGCCCTGGGCCTTCCAGGTCGAGCTGGTCGACGCTGCCGTCCAGGGGGCGCGGGCCGAGCTCGAGCTCGTCGGCGCACTGCGACGACTGGAGGAGCGGCTCGCTCGCGGAGAGCCGTTCGATGCCTTCGTCCTGGTGCGCGGCGGGGGCTCGCGCACCGACCTCTCGGCCTTCGACACGCGTCGGGTGGCCGAGGCAGTGGCGCGGGCCAGCCGCCCGGTGCTCACCGGGCTCGGCCACGAGATCGACGAGTCGGTCACCGATCGGGTGGCGCACCTCGCGTGCAAGACCCCCACGGGGGTCGCCGAGCACCTCTGTCAGCGGGTGGCCGCCGCCGAGCGCGAGCTGCTCTCGCTGACCGGGAGGATCGGCCGCATCGCGGGCTCGCGACTGTCGCTCCAGCGCGCCAAGCTCGAGCGCGGCGCTGATCGCCTGCGGCTCGCGGAGGTCCGTCTCGAGCGGCTGGATCGCCGGATGGCAGAGATCGGCCGCCGCGCCGCGGTGGCCGCCGAGGTCCGGCTGCGCGCCGAGCGCCGCCGCACCCAGACGCTGAGCCGGCGCCTGGTCGAGCCTCTCCACCGCCGCCTGCGGGCGGCCGAGCAGGCGCGCGACACGAGCGCCGTCGCCCTGGCCGATGCCGCGTCGCGGCGGCTCAGGGTCGCGAGCGAGAGGCTTCGTTCGCTGGAGCGCCTGTGCGCGGAGCTCTCGCCGAAGCGGGTGCTCGCGCGCGGCTTCAGCATCACGCGCCACGATGACCGGGTCGTTCGGGATGCGGGCGCGATCACGGCCGGGAGCGTCCTGTCGACCGAGCTCGAGCGCGGCGCGATCACCAGCCGCGTCGAGGGGCTTCGAACCGACGGAGAGGGGGCGCCATGAGCGACGAGGATTCGCCGCCGCAGGAACACGAGGAGCTCGGTTTCACCGCCGCGATGAGCGAGCTCGAGGCGATCCTCCGCCGTATCGAGAGCGAGGACACGGACCTCGACGAGCTGGGCCGCGAGCTGCAGCGTGCGGCGCAGCTGCTCGAGGCGTGCCGGGGCGCGATCCGCCGCGTCGAGGCCGAGGTCGGGGACGTGCTGCAGAAGCTCTCCGAGGACGGCTAGCAGCCTGCGGGAGTTCCACCAGGCTGCTCCGTGGGAGTCCACCACGGGCTGCTAGGCGCCGGCGGTCCTTGCTCCGGCCACGTCGGCGTCGGCGGCGCCGTCGTCCGCCTGCGGGTGCGGCCTTCGCCCCTGGAAGACTCGCTTGAGGTCGGACTGCACGCGGTAGAGCAGGGGCACCAGGACCAGGGTGATGACGGTCGCGAACAGGACGCCGAAGGCGAGCGAGACCGCCATCGGGATCAGGAAGCGGGCCTGCACGCTCTTCTCCAGCAGCAGCGGCGTCAAGCCGGCGAAGGTGGTCAGCGAGGTCATCACGATCGCGCGAAACCGCGCCGCCCCGGCTTCCCGGATCGCGACGTCGATGCTGGCGCCGCCGAGGCGGTGGCGGTTGATGAAGTCGACCATCACCAGACTGTCGTTGACCACCACCCCGGTGAGCGCCACCAGCCCGAAGGCCGAGACGGCCGTGACCTCGAGCCCGAGCAGGATGTGGCCCCAGACGGCCCCGATCAGGCCGAACGGGATCGCGCTCATCACCACCAGCGGCTGGGTGTACGACTTGAAGGGGATCGCCAGCAAGCCGTAGATGGCGAGCAGCGACACCAGGAAGCCGAGGCCGAGCCCGGCCAGCGCCTCGGCCTGCTCCTTCTGCTCGCCGCCGAGGGTGTAGGAGAGCCCCGGGAAGCGCGCCATCAGCTCCGGGAGGACGGTCGCCTCGAGGTCGGCATTGACCTGGTTCGAGGAGGTGACCGAAGGATCGAGATCGGCCTTGACCGTCACCACGCGCTGCCGATCCACTCGGTCGATCGTCTCGACGCCCCGGCGCACGGTCGCGGTCGCTACCGTCGAGAACGGCACCTCGGCGCCCGAGGGGGTGCGGATCCTCATCCGCTCGAGGTTCAGGAGGCTGTTGCGCTCCTGCTCGGGGTAGCGGACCATCACTCGCACGTCATCGCGACCGCGCTGGATCCTCTGCGCCTCGGCCCCGTAGAACGCCGCGCGCACCTGACGACCGAGGTCGATCTGGGTGAGGCCGAGGGCCTCGGCCTCGGGACGGATCCCGAGCTCGATCTCGCGCTTGCCGGAGCGCAGGCTGTCGGTGATGTCGAACAGCCCCGGATATGCCGTGAGCTGGTGGCGGAGCTCGGTCGCCGCGGCCTCGAGCAGCGCGGTCTCCCGCGCCCGCAGCTCGACCGAGACGGGATCGCCGAAGGAGACCAGGTCGGAGGAGAAGCTCAGCACCTGCGCGTCGGGGACCGGGCCGGTGAGCTCGCGCCAGCGCCTGGCGATCTCGGCGGCCGACACCTCCCGATGCTCGGCGGCGACCAGCTCGATGTTCACCTCGCCGACGTGGGGCCGGGAGAGGTCGACCAGCCCGCCGGTGCGCCCGCCGAAGCGCGCCGAGCGGTCGGCGAAGGGCTGGCTGCCGATCGACGCCATCACGTGCCGGATCACGCCGGTGTGACCCTCCTCGGCGAGCTGACGCTCGAGCTCCTCGGCGGCGCTCTCGATCCGGGCCACGATCGCGGAGGTGCGTGCGGCCTCGGTGCCCTGCGGCAGCACCAGGGTGGCCACCGCATTGTCCCCTTCGATCGGCGGGAAGAAGGTGGTGGCCACCCAGCCGGATTGGACCAGGCCGATCGTGAACACGAGGAGAGCCAGGGCGGCGGCCAGGACCAGATAGCGCCACTCCAGCAGGCGCTCGAGGCTCGGCCGGTACGCACGGTCGACGATCCGTTTGAGGCCTTCGGAGAAGATCGACTGGAACCGCGGCCAGGCGCCCGAGATCCCCGCCGGCCGATCCTCGCGCGGGGTCTTGTGGCGCAGGTGCGAGAGGTGCGTGGGCAGGATGAACAGCGACTCGACGAGCGAGAAAGCCAGGCAGGCGATGACCACCAACGGCACCACGCCCATCACCTCGCCCATCGTGCCGCCGACCAGCAGCATCGGCGCGAACGCCGCGATCGTGGTGAGGATCGAGAAGGTCACGGGCACCGCGACCTCGGAGGCTCCGTCGATCGCGGCCTCGGCTCCCTCCTTGCCCATCTCGTGGTGGCGGTAGATGTTCTCGCCGACCACGATCGCATCGTCGACCACGATGCCCAGCACCATCACGAAGGCGAACAGCGAGATCATGTTGATCGACACGCCGAGCGAGGGCATCAGGGCGAGCGCGCCCATGAACGAGACCGCGATGCCGACGCTCACCCAGCCGGCGAGACGTAGCTTGACGAACAGCGCGAGCACCACGAAGACCAGGATCAGCCCCATGCGGCCGTTGCGCACCAGCAGGTCGAGGCGATCGCGGAGCAGCACCGTCTCGTCGCCCCACACCGTGGCGGAGACGCCGGCGGGGAGGGTCGGGGCCAGCCCGGCGATGTAGTCCTTGATCTGCGACTGGATCGCCAGCGCGCTCTGGTCGCCGGTTCGGTAGACGGTGACGAGGGCGGCCCGCTCGCCGTCGAAGCGGGTCAGCAGGTCCGAGTCGGCGAAGCCGTCGACGACGGTGGCGACGTCGGCGAGCAGGACGCGGGTGCCGTCCGGGCGGGCGCGCAGCACCAGCGACTCGAACTCGCGGCCAAGGTACGCCTGCCCCCTGGTGCGCAGCAGGATCTCGCCCCCGGAGGTCTTGATCGCGCCCCCCGGGAGATCGAGCGACGAGCGGCGCACCGCCTGCACCACCTCGTCGAAGGTCAGGCCGTAGCGGCGCAGGTCGAGCTCGGAGACCTCGATCGAGATCTCGTAGGGGCGCACCGCGGCCAGCTCGACCATCGACACGTCGGGGAGCGTCGACAGGTCGTCGCGAACGCGCTCGGCGAGGTGCTTGAGCGTTCCCTCGTCGGCGTTGCCCGCGATCGCCACGGTGAGCACCTGGTTGCGCACCACGATGTCCTGGACGATCGGCTTCTCGGTCTCCTCCGGCAGCGTCTCGAGGGCGTCGATCCGGGCCTTGACGTCGTCGAGGACGTCGGTGACGACGGCGTCGGTCTCGAGCTCGAGAAGCACCGTGCCCGCGCCTTCGGCCGCGGTCGAGCGGATCTCGTCGATGCCCTCGATGTCCTCGACCGCCTCCTCGATGCGCTGCACGACCGCGCTCTCCACCTCCCGGGGCGCGGCCCCCAGATAGGGCACCGTGATCGAGATGGTGCCGGCGGAGAAGTCGGGGAAGAACTCGATGACCAGCCGGCCGAGACCGAGCGCCCCCGCCACCAGGATCGCGATCATCAGCAGGTTGGCGGCGACTGCGTTGCGCGTGAACCACTCGATCGCACGGTTCACGGCGGCGGCTCCTGGGCGCCGCCGGTCGCCGTCTCCGTCTGGGCCGACTCGGCGGCGTCGCGCGTCGCGCTGTCGGCGCGATCGAGGGGCAGCGTGTCGGGGCGCCCCTCGAGCCACGGGGCCGGCGCCTGCCGATCGGCGACGCGCACGCGCATGCCGTCGACCAGGGTGTCGAGGTTGGAGAGCAGGACTCGCTCGCCGGGCTCGAGACCAGCGCTCACCACGACGTGGTCGGCTCCGGCGCGCAGCACCTCGACCCGGCGCAGTCGGACCCGCTCGTCGGGGTCGACCACGGCGACCGTCGATTCGGCGCGCAGAGTCTCGCGCGGGAGCCGAACCACGCCCTCGAAAGTCTTGCCCTCGATCGTCGCCCGCACGAACAGCCCGACCGCCAGCGGCGTCGTGGCGCGGCCGTCGAGGCCGTAGGGATCATCGACCCGCGCGACCAGGTAGACCATCCGCGTCTGCGGGTCGATCTCTCCCTCGGTGCGGACGATCCTGCCCTTCCAGGTCTCGCGCCTGCCCGCGAACTCGGTGACCAGCTCGACCATCGGTCCGCGCGGGCTGCCGGCGATCGCCTCCGGAAGGTCGAGGAACTCGAGCTCGGGATCGGCGACCGGCAGGCGGATCTCGGCGGCGTCGACCGAGTAGAGCACGGCCAGCGGCGTGCCGCGGTTGACGAACTCCCCGAGGTCGACACGCGTGGCTCGAACCCTGCCGGTGAAGGGCGCGGTGACGGTCGTGCGCTCGAGGTCGAGCCGGGCCTTGGCGACCGCCGCCTCGGCCGCCGCGAGCCGAGCCCGCGCCTCGGCGAGCTGGGGCTCGCGCAGCACCAGCGGGTCGGCCTCGCCGCGACCGAGCTCGCCCCACTCGTCGCGGGCGACGGCGGCCTCGGCCTCCTCGCGAGCGAGGGCCACCTCGGCCTGGGCGAGCTGAGCCCGGGCGCTCGTGATCGCCAGCTCGTAGTCACGCCGATCGATCTCGAGCAGGGTCTCCCCCTGGCGGACGAAGCCCCCCGCCTCGAAGCGGGGCGAGACCTCGCTCACCCGGCCGGCGACCTCCGCCACCACCTGAGCCTCGGTGCGGGGGACCACGGTCCCCTGGGAGGAGACGTCGAGCCGGAGGTCGGAGGGCTCGACCTCGACCACCCGCACCAGCGGCGGAGGCACCTCGACCGGTGCCTTCTGGACGTCGGGGCGGGCCTGGACCATGAGCACGGTGGCGATCAGGCCCGCGATCAGCACCAGGAGGGGGAGGACGATCTTGCGCCGGTCGACCCGCGACGGCGGCGAGTCGTCTGCCGGCGGCTCCAGCTCGTGGGCTCCGTGACGAGCGTGGGAGCGAGCGTCGTTTGGACGGGCGGGTTGATTCGGGTCAGCGGACATGGGGAACCTCATCGGAGCCGCCGGCGGCCGAGAGCCTGCCGGCCGAAGGAGAACGGAGAGCGGGAGTGGTCGTCGGCGCGGCGGTCGGACGCTCCGCCTCGAAGCCGCCTCCGAGCGCGAGCACGAGATCGACGCGGGCGAGCAGCCGCGCGCGCCGAGCGGCGAGGAGCTGGCTCTCCGTGTCGAACGCCTGGCGCTGGCTCTCGAGGACGCTCAGGTAGTCGGCGAGACCGGCGAGGTAGCGGTCCTCGGCGAGGCGCGCCGCGCGATCCGCCTCCTCGGCCGCCCGAGCCAGCGCCGCCAGCCGATCTTCGAGCAGGCGCTCGGCGGCGAGCGCGATCTCCACCTCGGAGAAGGCGCGCAGCAGGGTCTGGGCCCAAGCGGCCACGGTCTGGTCCCGGCTCGCCTCCGCGAGGTCGACGTCGGCGCGCAGGCGGTCCCCCTGGAAGAGGGGCTGGAGCAGATTGGCGGCCAGGCTCCAGACCGAGAGGTCGGTGTCGAGCAGATCGCCGAGCTCACGGCTTGCGGTGCCGGTCGAGCCGGTGAGGCTGAGTTGGGGGAGCAGCGATGCCCGAGCGGCGCCGACGCCGGCGAGCGCGGCATAGACGCGCTCCTCGGCGGCGACCACGTCGGGGCGCCGGGCGAGCAGCTCCGCGGGCAGCCCCGCCGGTACCGGCGCCCCGACCGCGGGCAGCTCAGGGGCGCTGTCGAGCGCGCCCGCGGGGTAGCGGCCGGCGAGCACCTCGAGCCGGCGTCGGGCCGCATCGAGCTGCTCGCTTCGCGCCAGGACGGCGGCCGCGACGATCTCGCGCTGGGTCCGCGCCAGACGCACCTCGAGCGAGGGGGCGAGGCCGCGCTCGTAGCGGGCCTCGACGCGCTCGAGCGTTCGCGAGCGGCTGTCGAGCGTGCGCTCCGCGAGCCGCTGCTGGAGCGCGAGCTCGACCAGCGAGAAGTAGGCGCGCGCGACCTGGCCCGCGATCGACAGCCTCGCCGCCTCGAGGTCGGCGGCGGCGGCCCGGCTGTCGAAGATCGCCGCGGAGCGGCGAGCGCGCAGCCGGCCCCACAGGTCCGCCTCCCAGCTCACCGAGAACGAGAGGCCAGAGCTGGTCGAGGTGGTGCTCAGCACCCGATCCTCGCCCCCCGGGATCGGCAGCCCGATGAAGTTCTGCTTCGATCGTCGCGAGGCAGCTCCGACCCCGATCTGGGGCTCGAGATCCGCCCCCTGGATCCGGGCGGAGGCGATCGCGGCCTCGACGCGGGCGGCGGCGGCGGCGAGATCCCAGTTGTGAGCGAGCGCCTCCTCGACCAGCGCCGCGAGCCGCGGGTCGGCGAGGTCCTCCCACCAGCCGACGGCGCGACGGGCGGCTGCGAGCTCTTCCGTGCCGGCGAAGGCGGCAGGGGGATCGACCGGCGATGGCACCGGCTCGATGCGGGCGACCGAGGTGCAGGCGAGGCCCGTGACCGCCAAGAGACCGAGACCCGGAGCCAGGAGCCGGCGCCGGCGCAGGAAGCCGCTCACGAGCTCTCCTCCTCCTCGCCGCTCGGCTCGAGCGAGAGGCTGCCGGAGACGGGCGCGGGCCCGGCATCGCCGGCGGCGCGCGGCGCTCGGAAGCCGGCGGCCAGGAACTCGACCAGCCGAGCGGTCGCCTCGCGTGCGTCCCCGGTCGCGCAGCCGCCGCGCGAGAAGAGCGCGAGGTCCTCGCGGTTGGTCGCCGTCATCGCCATCGCGCCGATCGCGAAATGCAGGCGCCACAGGACGTCCGTCGCCGTCAAGTGGGGAGCCCGGCGGTGGATCGCGGCCACGAAGCGTCGGGCGACCTCGGCGAAGTTTTCGAGTAGCAGACCACGGACCCGGACGTCGGCCTCGAAGTGGAGGCGACCCAGCAGGCGTACGAAGCCCTCGCACCCCTCCGCATACTGGAGCGCCGGAGCCATCAGTGCCTCGAGGACCGACTCGAGGTCGTCCTCTCCCTCGGCCTCGAGCCGATCGAGCCACTCGAGCCGCTCCTCGTTGAGCGGGCGGATGCGCCGCTCGAGGACGGCCAGCACCAGAGCGTCCTTCGACCCGAAGTGGTAGTTGACGGCGGCGATGTTGGCGCCCGCGCGCTCGGTGATCGCCCGCAGCGAGGTAGCCGAGGCGCCCTGCGCCTCGAACAGCTCCTCGGCGGCGTCGAGCAGGGCCTCCTTGGTGTCTCGGGGCGCCTCGTCCGCAGCGACGTGCTCCACTGCGTTCGCAGCTCGTCGGGTGTGGCTCACAGCTCGTTCTTCCTCGGCTGGTGCCGATTCCACGTCGGCGATTCGCCGCCGATTCTACCATACGGTCGCTTCAATCGATGTTTCAATCGATCGTTTGAGAGGTTCGGCCTCCGGTGCGAAGTGCGCGCTTTTGCCGGTTCCCGGTGAAGGGGCCGGAGCGGGCGTCCGCGGAGCTCGGCGGCGGCGCCGGCGCCCCTGACGCCCGAGCGGATAGAGTCGGCCGGCATGTTCCAGCGGCAGACCAGCGGCTCGGTCGTGTGCCCCTCGTGCGGCAGGCTGGTCGGCGTTCGCGATCCGCAGTGCCTGAACTGCGGGCGGCGCAACCCCGGGATGTGGGGGTTCACCCAGCTCTTCCAGACGCTCGGCCGCGATCTCGGGTTCGGCCCGATCGCGATCGGCACCTGCCTGATCCTCTACGTCGTGAGCCTGGTGATGGATCCCTCCGAGATCGGGATGGCGGGGTTCTTCGGGCTGCTGTCGCCTTCGGAGCGGGCGCTCGGGCTGTTGGGTTGGAGCGGGGCGGTGCCGGTCTTCGATCAGGGGCGCTGGTGGTCGGTGCTGAGCGCGGGCTGGCTCCACGGCGGGCTGATCCACATCGGCTTCAACATGTACTGGCTGCACATGCTGTCGCCGGCGACCGCCCACATCTTCGGTCCCGGCCGCTCGATCCTGCTGTTCGTCGGGTCGTCGGTCGCGGGCTTCGCGGCGACCAGTGTCGTTCTCTACGTCAACGTGTTCTATCTCGGCTTGGCCGGTCCGCTGCGGGTGGTCGGGCTCTCGGGCGCGGCGTACACCGTGGGCGCCTCCGCCGCCATCTTCGGCTGGATCGGGGCGCTGATCTACTACGGGCGCCGCACCGGGGGCAGCCAGCTACGCCAGCAGCTCCTCGGCTTCGTGATCCCGATGTTCGTCCTCGGGCTGCTGATTCCCGGCATCGACAACTGGGCGCACCTCGGCGGCTTCGGCGGCGGATACCTGCTGGCGAAATGGCTCGATCCGATGAAGCCGGAGCGCATCGACCACATGGTCGTGGCGCTGGTGGCGCTGGCGGCGAGCCTGCTGGCGGTGCTCGCCTCGGTGATCGTCGGTCTAGGCGGGTGACGGCGGCGAGAGCTCACGCAGCCGGCGGCTCGCGCTCTGAGCCGCGAGCGGCGGCACCGGAGTCGGTGCTGACTCCCTGCGCGATCGCGGCGGTGGGGCCTGTAGGATGCGCCGATGATTCGAGTCGTCGTCGCCGGCGCTTCCGGCTACTCGGGGGGCGAGCTGCTGCGCATCCTGGCGGGCCACCCCGAGGTGGAGATCGGGCGCCTGGCCGCCGGCGAGCAGGCGGGGAAGCGGCTCGCGGGGGTCCACCCCCGGTTCCGCGGCACCGAGCTCGGCGAGCGGGTGCTCGCCGAGAGCGACTGGAACGCCCTCGGCGAGGGCGCCGACGTCGCCTTCCTCGCGCTGCCTCACGGCCACGCGATCACGGCGGCCCCACGCCTGCTCGCTCAGGGCTGCCGGGTGATCGACATCGGGGCGGACTTTCGACTGCGCGATCCGCAGCAGTACACGCGCTGGTACGGCCTCGAGCACTCCGCGGTCGATCTCCTGCACGAAGCGGTCTACGGTCTGCCCGAGGTGTTTCGCCCGCGGATCGCCGAGGCTCGGCTGGTGGCCAACCCCGGCTGCTATCCGACCGCTGCCGCGCTGGCGTTGCTGCCGCTGCTGCCGCACGCCGCCGACGAGGCGATCGTCGTCGACGCCAAGTCCGGCGTCTCGGGCGCCGGCCGCAAGGCGTCGCTCGAGTACGCGTTCAGCGAGATCGACGAGAGCCTGCGTCCCTACGGCGTGCTCTCGCATCGCCACACCCCCGAGATCGCCCAGACCCTCGCCTTTGCGGGCGCTCCCCGGCAGGTGGTGTTCACTCCGCACCTGATCCCCATGATCCGGGGCCTCCTCGCCACCTGCTACGTCCGCCTCGAGGAGGAGCCGGAGGACCTGCAGGCGCTGTACTCCGAGCGCTATCGGGGGGAGCCCTTCGTCACCGTCCTCGGTCCCGACGAGCTGCCGGTCACGGGCTCGCTGCGGGGCGTCAACCGCTGCGAGGTCGCAGTCCGCTACGACGCCGAGAACCGTCTGGCCGTCGCCTTCGGCGCGCTCGACAACCTGGTCAAGGGGGCCGCCGGCCAGGCGGTTCAGAACATGAACCTGATGTTCGGAGTCGACGAGCGGACGGGCCTCGAAGCCGCCCCGACCGGGTCCTGAGGAGGCGCCGTTCTGCCATGTCCGCGTGGGATCGAGAGATGGAGGCCGAGCTGGCGCCGATCGAGGGGGGCGGCATCACGTCGCCGCGCGGCTTTCGCGCCTCGGCTGTGGCGAGCGGCATCAAGCGGAGCGGGCTCGATCTCGCGCTGATCGTCTCCGTGCGCGAGGCGAGCGTCGCCGGCATGTTCACCAGCAATCGGGTGCGCGCCGCGCCGGTGCGCTGGTGCGAGCGCATCGCTGCGCAGGGCGTCGCGCGCGCGATCCTGGCCAACAGCGGCAACGCCAACGCCTGCACCGGGCCCCAGGGGGAGCGCGACGCCGAGCGGATGGCGGCCGCCGCCGGCCGAGCGCTCGACCTCCCGGCCGATCGGGTGCTCGTGGCCTCGACCGGCGTGATCGGCCATCCGCTGCCGGTCGAGCGGATCGAGAAGGCGTTGCCGGCCGCCGTCGCCGGTCTCGGCGGGGACGGGCGGACGGCCGCCGAGGCGATCATGACCACCGACACCCGTCCGAAGTCGGCGGCGATCGCTCTCGATCTCGGTGGGCGCAGGGTGGCGTTGGGGGGCATCGCCAAGGGGGCCGGAATGATCGGCCCCGACCTGGTGCCGCCCCGGCTGGACGAGCCCCTGCACGCGACGATCCTGCTGTTCCTGACCACCGATGCCGCCGTCGCGCCGGTCGCCCTGCGCGAGGCGCTGCGCAGCGCGATCGACGTCAGCTTCAACGCGATCACGGTCGACGGAGACACCAGCACCAACGACACGGCGCTGCTGCTCGCCAATGGCGAGGCAGGGGGACCACCCCTCGACGGCGGCGCGCTCGAAGCGTTCACGCGGGCGCTCACCGAGCTCACCCGCGCGCTGGCGCTAGAGATCGTTCGCGACGGCGAGGGCGCGACCCGCGTGATCCGCATCGAGGTCACCGGCGCGCCGAGCCGAGAGGACGCCAAGCGGGTGGCGATGACGGTCGCCAACTCGCCGCTGGTCAAGACCGCCTTCTCGGCCGGCGAGCCCAACTGGGGACGGCTGCTGATGGCGGTGGGTCGCTCCGGTGTCGCTGTCGAGGAGCCGCTTCTCTCAGTGCGCATCGGCGGGCTCCAGATCGTCGAGCGGGGCCTCGGCGCCGGCACCGACCTCGAGGCGCTGCGCGCCGCGATGAGCCTCCCGGAGGCGGAGGTGTCCATCGACCTGGGACTCGGCTCGGCGTCGTTCACCGCGTGGACCTGTGACCTTTCCGAGGAGTACGTCCGGATCAACGCCCACTACCTCACCTGACGGACCGAGCAGGCAGCGGCGCGCTCGCGCCGCTACCGTGTCGAGGCGGACGCGACGCGGACGCTGGAGACCCGCCGCGGCCGGCGGTCGGTGGCGACCGACCGCGCTCGATCGGAGGCTCTCGTCGCCGCGTATGCGAGGATTCGGGCTCCGGATCGGACTGGTCATGAGCGAAACGCCCGAGTCCTCGAACAGCCGGCAGCTCTCCATCTCGCAGGAGGTGCGCGGGGCCGCGCTCGCCGAGGCCCTCGGCTACGTCGCCGCCTGGCGTCGTCTGCGCGTGGTCGTCAAGTACGGCGGGCACTCGATGACCCCGGAAGGGGAGGGCACCCTGATCGAGGACGTCGCCCTGCTCCACCGCGCCGGCGTGCGGGTGGTCCTGGTGCACGGCGGCGGTCCAGAGATCAGCGAGCTGCTCGAGCGGCTCGGTGTCCCGGGGCGCTTCGTCGACGGGCTGCGGGTCACCGACGAGCCGACGATGCGGGTGGTCGAGATGGTGCTCGGCGGCGGCATCAACAAGCGGCTGGTCGGTCGTCTGCAGGCGTTCGGCGCGCGCGCCGTCGGCCTGTCCGGCAAGGACGGCGACCTGCTGCAGGCGGTGCCTCACGAGCGCGCCGAGCTCGGCCTCGTCGGCCGGGTCGCGGCGGTCGACACCGGGGTGCTCACCACGCTCCTCGACGGCGGCTTCGTCCCCGTGATCGCACCCCTCGCACGCGGCGCAGGGGGCGTCACCTACAACGTCAACGCGGACCTGGCGGCGGCCGCGATCGCGGGCGCGCTCGAGGCCGAGAAGTTCCTGCTGCTGACCGACGTCCCGGGCGTGCTCGACGTCCGCAGAGAGCCTCCGAGCCTGCTCTCCGAGCTGAGGCCGGGCGAGGCGCGCACGCTGATCGCGGAGGGCGTGATCTCGCGCGGCATGATCCCCAAGGTCGAGTCCTGCCTGAGCGCGATCGATCGCGGGGTGCGCAGCGCCCACATCCTCTCGGCGGCGACGCCGCGGGCGCTGCTCCTCGAGCTCTTCACGGACGCCGGGATCGGCACGATGATCCGCTCCCACCGCGAGGGAGGGCGTCGGCAGGAGCCTGCTCCACGACAGGAGCGAGCCGGCGGCGAGCCGCCGGAGACCGGCGAGGACGATCCGTCGGGCCCACCCTGAACCGCGTGTTGCCGACCCGGGCACGCCCATCGAGAGCGAACTCATGAACGCCCCGAACACTGCCCCGAAGACTGCCCCGAAGACTGCCGTGGCCTCCGGCCGGAGGATCGCGACCGCCGCGCCGGCGGATCCGCTGTTCCAGAACTACCGCCGAGCTCCTTTGGCCTTCGCGCGCGGCGAGGGCTGTCGGCTGTGGGACACGGAAGGGCGCGAGTACCTCGATCTGCTCGCCGGCATCGCCACCTGCTCGCTCGGACACGGGCACCCCGGCCTGGTGAGCTCGATCCAGGAGCAGGCGGCGCGCTGTCTGCACGTTTCGAACCTGTTTCGGATCCCCGAGCAGGAGGAGGCGGGCCGGCTGCTGGTCGAGGCCAGCGGCGGTCGCTTCAGCCGAGCGTTCTTCTGCAACAGCGGCACCGAGGCCAACGAGGCCGCGATCAAGCTGGCGCGCCGCTGGGGGAGCACCGCCGAGCCGAAGCGGTTCAAAGTGATCAGCACGCACAACGCCTTTCACGGCCGCACCCTGGGCGCGCTCGCGGCGACCGGAACCGCCGCGTACCGCGTGGGGTTCGAGCCGCTTCCCGAAGGCTTCGTCCAGGTCCCATTCGACGATCTCGAGGCGCTCGAGGAGGCGCTCGACGAGCAGACCTGTGCGGTGCTGCTCGAAGGGATCCAGGGGGAGGCGGGCGTGATCCCTTCGAGTCCGGGCTACCTCGAGGGGGTGCAGGCTCTCTGTCGCGAGCGCGGCACCCTCTTCGTGCTCGACGAGATCCAGACCGCGATCGGCCGGCTCGGCAGGCCCTTCGGCTTCCAGCACTTCGGGGTCGAGCCCGACGTGATCACGCTGGCCAAGGGGCTCGGTGGAGGTGTCCCGGTCGGGGCCGTGCTCGCCGGGGAAGAGGTCGCGGCGGTGCTGGTGCCGGGGACCCACGGCACCACCTTCGGCGGCAACCCGCTGGCGATGGCCGCGGTGATCGCGGTGCAGCGGGCTCTTCGTGAGGAAGATCTGCCGGCGAACGCGGCGGCTCGCGGCGCACAGCTTCGTGCCGGCCTCGAGGCGATCGCCGATCGCACCGGCACCATCAACCAGGTGCGCGGAACCGGTCTCATGCTCGCGATCGAGACCACGGCGCCGGCGGCTCCGATCGCCGATCGCTGCCGGGAGCTGGGTGCGATCGTCCACGCGGTGCGCCCGACCTCGATCCGGCTGCTGCCGCCGCTGGTGATCGACGAGCAGGAGGTGAGCGAGGGTCTGGGCGTGCTCGAGCAGGCGCTCGAGGAGAGTCGCGACGAGGCCGGGGCGGGTCGGTGAGCGGAGAGCCCAAGCTCTGGGGCGGGCGCTTCGAGCAGGGCGCCGCCCCCGAGATCGACCGCTTCACGCGGGCTCTGGGATTCGACCGGCGTCTCGCCCGCTGCGACCTCGTCGGATCGCTCGCGCACGCGCGGATGCTCCAGGAGCAGGGCATCCTCTCGACAGCGGACGCCGAGGCGGTGCTCGGCGGCCTGGCCTCCATGCTCGCCGAGCTCGAGAGCGGCGACCTCGTCGTCGAGGGGGACGACGAGGACGTTCATTCCTGGATCGAGCGAACCCTGAGCTCGCGGGTCGGCGATCCGGGGCGCCGCGTGCACACCGGGCGCAGCCGCAACGACCAGACCGCGGTCGCGCTGCGGTTGTGGGTGCGCGAAGCGATCGCCGAAGTCGTGAAGCGCCTGGTCGGGCTCATGGAGGTTCTCCTCGAGCAGGCGACGCGGCATCGCGACGTCGTGCTGCCGGGCTACACGCACCTCCAGCGCGGCCAGCCGGTCACTCTCGCCCACCACCTGCTCGCGCACCTGTGGTCGCTCGACGCCGACGCCGCCCGCTTCGAGCGCGCGCGCGATTCGGCCGGCGCTTCGCCGCTGGGCGCGGCGGCGCTCGCCGGCACGCCGCACCCGATCGACCCCGCCCGCAGCGCCGAGTTGCTCGGTCTGCCAAGGGTCTTCCGCAACAGCATGCACGCGGTGGCCGACCGCGACTACGTGCTCGAGGCGAGCTTCGCGGCAGCCCTCCTGATGGTCCATCTCTCGCGCTGGGCGGAGGAGGTGGTGCTGTGGAGCAGCGCGGAGTTCGGCTTCGTGGCGCTCGCCGACTCGGTCGCCAAGGGCTCGAGCATCATGCCCCAGAAGCGCAACCCCGAGCCCGCCGAGCTGCTGCGCGGCAAATCGGGCCGCGTGATCGGCGACCTGGTCGCCCACCTGGTCCAGCTCAAGGGCCTGCCGCTGACCTACAACTCCGACCTCCAGGAGGACAAGGAGGCGCTGTTCGACGCCCTCGACACCGTGCGCGAGAGCCTGGTGGCGAGCCGCTCGATCGCCCAGGGGCTGCGCTATCGGCCCGAGCGCATGCGCGCGGCGCTCGAGGGGGGCTACGTGACCGCCACCGACTTGGCCGACGCGCTGGTCCGTCGCGGCGTCACCTTCCGCGATGCCCACGAGCGCACCGGCCGGGTGGTGCGTCTGGCCGAAGACCGCGAGCTCGAGCTGTGGCAGCTTCCGGGCGACGAGGTGCTCGGGCTCTGCCCCGAGCTCGACTCCGCAGACCTCGCGGTGCTCGCTCCGGCCGCCTCGGTCGAAGCCCACGGCTCGCCCGGCGGGCCGTCCTCGGAGAGGGTGGCGGAGCAGCTCCGCGCGGCCCGGGAGACGGTGGCGGGGTGGCGGAGCTGGACCACGGAGCTCGTCGAGCCGCCGGTGGTGAGGGCGGCGCGGGAGGGGCGCCTCCTCGATCCGCAGATCTGAGCAGGATGGCTGTTCGGAGCTCGCCGGGGCTTTCTCCTCGCGCTCCTCCGTAGGATAGGGGGAATGGCGGTTCGGGAACAGCGGCGAGACGGACGCGCAGGGGCCTGGCCTGCCGAAGAACCCGCTCGCGAGCCGGCTCGCGAACGTCTCCGTGGCCGCAGGTTCCTGCGCGCCCTGCTCCGCTACGGCGCCATCTCGTCGCTGATCGGGATCGGCATCGTGCTCTTCAACAGCCTGGACACGCCGCAAGCCCTGCACCCCCGCGCGCTGCTGGCCGGAGCGCTGCTCGGCTTCTTCCTGAGCACCCTCAGCCTGGTCGCCGAGGCGCTGCTGCTGGCGGTCGTCCCGGTCGACACCAGCCGCCGCGGCGTCCTCCTCCGCCTGCTGGCGTACTTCCTTGGCGGGATGGCCGGTTGCGCTGTAGCGATCGCGGTATCGCAATCGATCCTCGGTTACCGGCTGTTCGCCGACAACCCCGACAGGCTCTACACGCTCCTCGTGTTCGGCGGCCTGTCGGGAGCCATCGGGCTCACCTTCATGACGATTGCGCGGCTGCGCTATCGGCTCGAGCAGAGCGTCGCCGAGCTCAAGGAGCGCGAGTTCGCGGCCAAGGAGCTCGAGACCGCCCGCGAGATCCAGCAGCGGCTCCTGCCGCCGCCGGACTCGCGGGGGGTGGGCTACCGGATCGCGGCACGCAATCGCGCCGCGCGCATCGTGGGCGGCGACTTCTACGACGTCTTCCGGCTGAGCGACGGCTCGCTCGGGCTGGCGGTGGCCGACGTCGCGGGCAAAGGGTTGGGGGCGAGCCTGATCATGGCCTCGGTCAAGGCGATGCTGCCGCTGGTGGCGGCGGATCGAGGAGTTGCGGCGGCGCTGCGCGAGCTCAACCTGCGCCTCCAGGAGGAGCTCGGTCCCCGGGAGTTCGTGGCGCTCGCCTACGTCCGGTTCGAGCCGGCGAGCGGTCGGCTCGAGCTCGCCAACGCGGGCCTCCCCGATCCCCTCCTGCTCGGTCCCGGCGGCGCCCTGCGTGAGCTCGAGGTGCCGGGGCCGCGGCTGCCGCTCGGTGTCCGCGCGCCGATCGAGTACGACAGCCTGACGGTGGAGCTGGCCGTCGGCGAGCGCCTGCTGCTCTACACCGACGGGCTGGTCGAGGTGCGCGACCGCGAGGACCTCCTCGGATTCGATCGCCTCCGTACGCTCATCGCCGGGGTCGAGGACGGCGATCCGAGCCGCTTCCTCGACGAGGTCCTGCGGCGGATCGTCCAATTCGCAGACGGTGTGCTCGACGACGACTGCACCGCGCTCGTCCTCGAGCGTGAATGCGGGGCTTCGGCTGCCTCTCTCGGGGCGGCTTGATGCGGCGCGAGCTCGCCGGCTGGCTGCTCGTGCTCCTGGCGCTTTCGCTCCTGCTCGGGTTCGTCTGGCTCTCCTGGCGCCCCGAGCACCGGGTGTTCGAGCGGATCGCAGAGTGGCCGCTCCTGGGTCCCGGCGTCGAGCGCCTGCGGCAGCGTTACCTGCCGCCGCCCTCGAGCGACCGGGACGTCTCGTTCGTGACTGGCGGGGGCTCCGAGGGCGGCGGGGAAGAGTTCGCGGCCGAAGCGCCTTCCGTCCCCGAATGGGTCTACCTCGGCATCGGCGCCGCCCTGCGCGAGGCCCCGAGCGCCGACGCCACGATGATGGTCAAGACCGTACGTCTCGGCCAGTACCGGGTGCTCGAGCGCACTCCTCCCTGGGTGCGCGTCACGTTGCACGACGGGCGCGAGGCTTGGGTCGATCTCGAGGCGCCGCGCGATCGCACGCCCCCGTTGGGCAGCGCGCCGACCCCGCCGGGGCCGCTGCCGGCGCGTCCACCGGCACCCGAGGTGCTGGCGCTCGCCGACTCGCTGCTGGTCGGACCGAGGAGCGAGCGCGAGGCGGGCGGCTATCGCCTGCGCTCGGACGTGCTCGAGGCCGGTCTGCTCGAGCGATTGGGCGAGCAGCTCGAGCCGCTCGAGGAGATCTACACGGAGCGCTACGGGATGCGCCCGGTCGGCCGGCCCGCCGAGACCATCGTGGTGTTCGCGCTCGAGAGCTCGTACCGCCGCTTCGAGAGCCGGGTGCCCGAGCTGCGCGGCGTGGGCAGCACCGGGCATGCGGTCGGAGGCCTGGCCGCCCTCTACGTCGGCAGCCACAGCGAGCGGCAGGTGCTGTCGACGGCCGTGCACGAGGTCACCCACCTGCTGAATCGAAGAGCGCTGGGTCCGGCGCTCCCCCCCTGGCTCGAGGAGGGGCTCGCCGACGAGATGGCGCTGCTCGGGCTTGCGCGCTCGAGCGGCCCCGGATCCCCCTACGCCGGCTCGCTCGAGCTCGCTGGCGACACGATCCGCGGCAGCGGACCGATGGCTGGCCTTGCGCTGCTGCTCGACTGGATGGACGCCGGCGAGCTGCCCTCCCTCGAGTCGTTGCTCGCCCAGGACTGGCAGGACTTCCGCGCAGCGCCGGGGGGGAGAGCGCTCTACAACCAGAGCGGGTTCTTCCTCCACTACCTCCTCGAGCGCGAGGAGCGTCCGGCTCTGCGGGAGGGCTTCCGCTCGTTCCTGGCCGCCGTGGCGAACGGCGAGCCGCCGAGCGGCGAGCGTTTGATCGCCGAGCTCGGCGCCGCCTGGCCGGAGCTGGAGAGGGACTTCAGGAGCTGGCTCGTCGAGGAGGGGGAGGAGGTCGGTGCGGGGCTGCTACGCCGGCGTCCGCCGGCGGCGCAGGACGAGGCCCGCTCGTCGCCCTGAGGGTGCTCGCGCCGCGGTGTAGAGTGCCGCCGATGAAGGTCCGCCTGCTCGCCTTCGCCAGCGCCAGCGACGCGGTCGGCGCCTCCGAGCTCGAGCTCGAGCTGGACCCGGGATTCACGGTCGCGCAGCTCAAGGCCCGCCTCGAGCGAGAGCACCCCACGCTCGCCGGCCTTTGGGGGCGCATCGCGGTGGCTGTCGATGGCGAGCTGGCCGCCGACGCAGACCAGCTCGAGGAGGGCTCCGAGGTGGCCTTGCTGCCCCCGGTCTCGGGCGGCTCGGGCGCCGATCGGCCGGTCGGCGCTCGCGTCGCGATCACCGAGGAGCCGCTCGACGTCGCAGCGGTCACGGCTACGGTCGCGGGCGCCGACTGCGGCGCCGAGGTCCTCTTCCTCGGGGTGGTGCGCGATCATCACGGTGGGCGTCGGGTCGAGCGGCTGACCTACACCGCCTACCGGCCGATGGCGCTCGAGCGGATGCGACGGATCGCCGCCGAGCTCGAGCAGGAGAGCGGCGGCCCGACCCGCGTCGCCATCGTGCATCGTCTCGGCACCCTCGAGCCGGGGGTCCCGAGCGTGGCGATCGCGGTCGCCTCGCCGCATCGACAGGAGGCGTACGAGGCGAGCCGGCGCGCGCTCGAGCGGCTCAAGGCCGAGGTTCCGATCTGGAAGCGCGAGCACTACGCCGGGGGAGACGCGTCCTGGCGCGAGGAGGAGTCGCTGGCCTCTGAGTGTGCTGGCTAGCTCATGTTCCCTAAGGTCGACTAGGCCTGAAATCGTTGATTGCAGGCCGTTTGGGTCCTGCTTGAATCGAACTTTGACCCCTTTGGGAACTTCCTGCTGGCCTAGTCGACCTAGAGGCCGGTCGGTTTTCTCCCCCCCAGCCCCCGAGGGGGAGCCTCGCAGGCGCCCGACACTGGAGGAGTCGAGTCCTGCGCCGCTCGGCCATCGAGAGGTGATGGCGCGTCGAAGGGGCTCCGGCACGCCATCTGCGCGAGGACGCGATCCGGAATCGCTGCGACCGACGTGCACGGGCTCCCGCTTGCGGCCTCGATGAGCCGAGGGAGCGCTGCCCCCGTGTACCCGCCACGACCGCACTTCGTATCATCGAGCCCGCCATGCCCGAGATCCGCTCCTCGCTGAAGAAGGACGACGCCTTCGCCCGCCGTGCCGCCCACTGGCGGGCGCGGGTCGACGAGATGCGTGCCGTCGAGGACCTCTTGCGCCTGGGGGGCGGCGACGAGGCCCAGGACAAGCAGCGCGCGCGGGGGAAGATGACGGCGCGTGAGCGGGTCGAAACGCTGCTCGACGATGAGGCCGGCTTCCTCGAGCTCGGGCTGTGGTCGGCCTGGGGCCAGTACGAGGAATGGGGCGGGGCGCCGGCGGCCGGGGTCGTGGTCGGCATCGGCACGATCTCGGGCCGCGACGCGATCGTGGTCGCCAACGACGCCACGGTGAAGGCGGGGGCGTGGTTCCCGGCGACCTGCAAGAAGGTCTTGCGCGCCCAGGAGATCGCGCTCGAGAACCGCCTGCCCATCGTCTACCTCGTGGACTCCGCCGGTGTCTTCCTGCCGCTGCAGGACGAGATCTTCCCCGACCGCGACCACTTCGGGCGCGCCTTCTACAACAACGCCCGGCTGTCGGCCGAGGGCGTCTTCCAGATGGCGGCGATCATGGGCTCGTGCGTCGCCGGCGGCGCCTACCTGCCGATCATGAGCGACGAGTCGCACATCGTCGAGGGCACCGGCTCGATCTTCCTCGCAGGCTCGCACCTGGTGAAGGCCGCGATCGGCGAGCAGGTCGACAACGAGGAGCTGGGCGGCGCGGTCGTCCAGTGCGACGTCTCCGGCGTGGTCGACCACCGGCACCCCGACGATGCCGCCTGCCTGCGCAAGATCCGCGAGCAGTTCGCTCAGCTCGGCGAGGACCCGCGGCCGGTGCCCTTCGCCCGCCGGGACTCCCGCGAGCCGGCGTACCCGATGGAAGAGCTCTACGGGATCCTGCCGATCGAGCGGACCCGCCCCTACGAGACGCGCGAGCTGCTGGCCCGCCTGCTCGACGCCAGCGAGCTCGAGGAGTACAAGGAGACTTACGGCCGAACCCTGATCTGCGGCACCGGCTGGATCGACGGCTGGGCGGTCGGCGTGGTCGCCAACCAGCGTTCGATCGTCGAGCGGCGGACCGGGGCCGCGGCGGCCGATCGCGAGCTGCAGATCGGCGGCGTCATCTACTCGGAGTCCGCCGACAAGGCGGCGCGGTTCGTCGAGCTGTGCAACCAGAAACGCATCCCGCTGCTGTTCCTCCAGGACACCACCGGGTTTATGGTCGGCTCGCGCGCCGAGCGAGGCGGAATCATCAAGGACGGCGCCAAGCTGGTGAACGCGGTCGCCAACTCGGTCGTGCCGAAGCTCACCCTGTTCGTCGGCAACTCGTTCGGCGCCGGCAACTACGCGATGTGCGGCAAGGCGTATGGGCCGCGGCTGCTGTTCGCCTGGCCCTCGGCGACGATCTCGGTGATGGGCGCCGACCAGGCGAGCCAAACCCTGCTCTCGATTCAGCTCAAGAACCGGGGCGACGAGGTGTCGGAGGAGCAGAAGCAGAAGTTGCTGGCGGACGTCCGCGCGCGCTACCAGGCGGCCACCGACCCGCGCTACGCGGCGAGCCGGCTCTGGGTCGACGGGATCATCGACCCCGCCGACACGCGCAAGGTCGTCTCCGCCAGCCTGCGAGCGGCCTCCCACCGGCGCGAGCTCGAGGACTTCAAGGTCGGAGTGCTCCAGACGTGAGCTGCCCCGAGGATCATCGCTGGCTGCTGTTGTTCGACATCGACGGCACGCTGCTGCGCTGCGGGCGCGAAGTGGGGGTCGCCTTCTTCGAGGCCCTCGGCGAGGTGTTCGGGATCGCGGCCGCACTGCGCGCCCGCGAGGCCGCCCCCGGCTACAGCTTCGCCGGGCGCACCGATCCACGGATCGTCATCGACCTGATGGCGGCGGCCGGCGTCGAGCGCGAGGAGTGCGTCGTCTGCCTCGAGTCGGTGCGCGCCGTCTACCTCGAGCGGCTCGCTCGGCGCTTCGACCCCTCGCGCACCAGGGTGTTCCCCGGCGTCGAGCGCCTGCTCGAAGGCCTGGCCGCGTGCGAGCACCTGACGCTGGCGCTGCTCACCGGCAACTGGGAGGGGGGTGCGCGAGTCAAGCTGGCCAGTGCTCGCCTCGAGGGCTTCTTCGCATTCGGCGCCTTCGGCGACGACGGGATCGAGCGGCGAGAGCTCCCGCCGGTCGCGCTCCAACGCGCGCGGGTGTTCCTGGGCGCCGAGGCGGCCCCGGACCGGGTGGTCGTGATCGGCGACACCCGGCACGACGTCGACTGCGCGCAGGCGCACGGCCTGAGGGTGCTGGCGGTGGCGACCGGGCGCGACGACGAGGACTCGCTGCGCGCCGCCGGCGCGCACTGGGTGACGCCGACGCTCGAGCGGCTCCCCGCCGACCTTCCCTGGCTGGTCGGGTCGGGGGTGGCGTGAGCGAGCAGGACATCGGCGTCGGGCCCGGAGCGGGCAAAGCGGCGCGTCCCCTGGCCCTCCGGTCCTGGCACCTCGCGCGCGGCGCGGTCCTCGGCGAGCGCCGCGGGAGCGAGCTCCCCCTCCACTACGGCGATCCCGAGGGCGAGCTCGAGACGCTGCGAACCGGCTGTGCGTTCGTCGACCGCAGCGACTCCGGCCGGCTCGAGCTGCTCGGCGAGGATCGCCGGCGATTCCTCAACGGGCTGATGACCTGCGACCTGGCACGTCTCGAGGAAGGCGCGGGCGCCTACGGCTTCGCCACCGACGGCAAGGGCAGGATCCTGGCGGATCTCACCGTGCTCGCCCAACAGGACCGGTTCTGGCTGGAGACGCCCGGGGGCCGAGAGAGCGTCCTCGCCGAGCACCTGCTTCGCTACCGGGTGGCGGATCGGGTCGAGGTGGCGCTGCTTCGGGACCTCCTGCCGATCACCATCGCCGGCGGTGGGCTCGACGACGCCCTCTCGGCGGCCGGCCTCGAGCCGCCGCGGGGTGACGGAGGAGCTCTGCGGCATGGGCCTGCCGAGTGGCTCGGCCAGGAGCTCCATCTCGCCTGGAGCGATCGGCTCGGGACGCGGGCGCTTTCGGTCTGGACGGCGCGCCCGGCCGCCGCCACCGTGGCAGATGCGCTGCTCGAGCGGCTCGCAGCGTCGCCGGTCGGCGACGAGGCCTGCGAGGTGCTGCGCCTCGAGGCCGGGATCCCTCGTTACGGCGTCGACTTCGACGACTCGAACCTGCCGGGCGAGGTCGGCACCGTCGGCACCGTCGACTGGAAGAAGGGCTGCTACCTGGGGCAGGAGATCGTCGCCAGGATGCACTATCGCGGGCAGCCGGCGCGCGCGCTGAGGCGATTGTGCGTGGCGGGCGAGGCGATGCCCGAGCGCGGCGCGAGCGTGATCTTCGAGGAGCGAGCGGCCGGCGAGATCACCAGCGTGGTGCGTTCGCAGCGCGACGGCGTGCTCGCGCTGGCGATGCTCCAGCGGCGCGCCAACGAGGCGGGTACGAAGGTCCAGGTCGAAGGCTGCGGTCCGGCGCGCGTCGAGCTGCTGCCGGCGTCGGCCTGAGGTGACCGACACCTGGCCGTGTCGCACTGAGCCCATGGACCGCCGTGCGGCGTCGGGCCCGTCGAGAGCGCCCGCTGTCCATCGCCACTGGCAAGTTCGGATGGGCGACGGAGTCGGCCGGCAGGGGACGCCGCCCGCCACGGGCTCGGGCGTGGCGTTGCGCGGCCGCGACGGGCGCGGCTCTTGGGCTCGGGGCGTCAGGCCGCCTTCGATCGGGTCGCCTGGGCGCTCGACGGGCGAAGCCGGGCTACATCGCGAAAGAGCTGCCGCAGCCGCAAGTCCCGCTGGCGCGCGGATTCTCGAACTTGAAGCCGGTGCCCGAGACGCCGAGGGCGTAGTCGATCGTGGTGCCGGCGAGGTAGCGCGAGCTGATCGGGTCGACGAACACCCTCAGCCCTTCGTACTCGATCACCTCGTCGTTGGGACGCTCCTCGTTCTCGAAGTCGAGCGCGTACTCGAAACCGCTGCAGCCGCCGCCTCGAACGGCGACGCGCAGGCCGAAGCTGGGATCGATGCCCTCCTCCTCGCGGGTGAGCTTGACCATCTTGACCGCCTTCGGCGTCAGGACGAGGCTGTGCTCGGAGTCCTCCGCCGTGACGGGAGCGCGCCCGCGCGCCTCGTCGGTCGCGCTCGGCCGGGCGTCGCTGCCGGCCTTGCCGAGGAGCTCGTCGAGATCGAATGTTTCGTTCTGCATGTTGGAACTCGCTATGGCCGCGGTGCTGCTCGTGGAGGTTCGAGACACGTCTGCCTGCGACCGGATCACGTCCGACCGTATCAACGTCAATGTACGGCCGGCGGATTCCTTCTGTCAATTCGAGCGCTGTCGATTCGAGCGCAGGCAGATCGAGCGCTGGCAGTTCGGACGCCATTCGAACGGCAGGCGAGCGGGGCTCGAATCTCGGCGAGCCTCCGGCTCCTGGTATCGTTTCGCCCCACTGATGCTGCGCGCCATCCTCTTCGATTTCAACGGGGTGCTGATCGACGACGAGCCGATCCACTTCGAGCTCCTCCGGAGGGTCCTCGGAGAGGAGGGCATCGAGGTCAGCGAGGACGAGTACTACCGGGACTACGTGGGCTTCGACGACGAGGCGGGTCTTCGCTTCGCCTTCGAGAGCGCCGGGCGCCCGCTAGAGCCGATGACGCTGCGGCGGCTGTGTGTGCGCAAGGCCGCCTACTACCAGGACGCCCTGCGCGAGCGCCCCTACCCCTTCTTTCCCGGCGCGATCGAGCTGATTCGCGAGGCCGCGATGGCGGGTCTTCCGCTGGGCATCGTGAGCGGCGCCCTGCGCTCGGAGATCGAGCCAGCGCTGCGTCAGGAGGGGATCGACGAGGCCTTCAAGGTGGTCGTCGCGGCGGAGGACGTCGACCGGTCGAAACCGGATCCCGAGGGCTACCTGATCGGTCTCTCGCAGCTCAACGCTCGCCCGCCGCTTCCCGAGCGCCTGCTCCATCCGCACGAGGTGCTGGCGATCGAGGACACCGCGGCGGGACTGGCGGCGGCCCGAGCCGCCGGTCTCGCGACCCTGGCCGTCGCCCACACGTTGACCGCCGAGCAGCTGGCTCTCGCCGATCACGTGGTGGCGACCCTCGAGGGGATCTCCAGCGACTCGCTGATCCAGCGCTATCAGGAGGTGAGCCGACGATGAGTCAGGAGCGAGCCGACCGCACCGGGGGCTCCATCGAGGTGATCACGGGTGGCATGTTCTCCGGCAAGAGCGAGGAGCTGGTCCGCAGGCTACGGCGGGCGCTGATCGCCAGGCAGCGCATCCAGGTCTTCCAGCATCAGGCCGATACGCGCTCCGCGCCCCAGCGCCTGGTCACCCGCGACAACCGGGAGCTCGACGCCGTCACCGTCTCCTCGTCGGCGGAGCTGCGCGAGAAGCTGGCCTTCGGCGTCGAGGTCATCGGCATCGACGAGGCGCAGTTCTTCGACCGGGACCTGGTGCCCCTGCTCCAGGAGCTCGCCGACCACGGTCTGCGGATCATCATCGCGGGGCTCGATCAGGATTACCGGCGGCAGCCCTTCGGGCTCATGCCCGAGCTGCTGGCGGTCGCCGAGTACGTCGACAAGATGCACGCGGTGTGCGTGCGCTGCGGTTCGCCCGCGCACTACTCGCAGCGCATCGCCGGCGGTGAGGAGCAGGTCCAGGTCGGCGACGGCGAGTCCTACGAGGCGCGCTGCCGGCGCTGCTACGAGGTGTTCTCGGCCCAGCGCACTCCCGAGCCGGAGTCGTCTTACGCCAAGCCGGTCGCCAGAAAGAGCTGAGACGGCGAAGCGCAAAATCGGAAGGACACCGCCCGGAAGCCGAGCGCCGGAACCGGCGAACCGTCGCACCGGCGGTGAGGCAGCGTGGGGACGGGACGTCGAGCCGAGCTCAATGGCGCGCGCCCCCTCCCGCCGGCGCCGTCGCGGAGGCCGACCGGGCGCGCACCGACAGCAGGCTCTCGATCGACCGGTCGAGTGCGCCCACCAGCGCCTCGACCCCGGGCGGTCCCGCCGTTCCCAGGTCGTGGCCGGCGGCGGCGACGATCTCGTGGCAGGCGAAGTGCGGGAGGGAGGAGGCAAACCCGCGCACCAAGGCCCCGGGCGTCAAGGGGTCGAGCTCGCCGGTGACCAGGGCGAGCGGAGGGGAGCCGGCACCGGGGGTCGGCACGCGCCGGTGGGCGAGTGGGGGCGCGACCACGAGCAGCGCGTCGACGGCCGGCGCCTGTCGCCGCTCGATCCTGGCAAGCGCGACGGAGGCGCCGAACGAGTATCCGGCCAGCCAGTGCGGGAGCCGCGGGAAGCGCCGCTCGAGCTCGCGCTCGGCGGCCAGGAGGTCGAGCTGCTCGCCGGCGCCGTCGTCGAACGATCCTTCGCTCTCGCCCACTCCGCGGAAGTCGAAGGTGAGCACCGCCGCGCCCGCAGCCAGTAGCCGACCGGCGACGGATCGCACCACCGCGTTTTCCATGGTGCCGCCGTAAAGCGGGTGCGGATGGGCCACCACGGCGCGCAGGCTCGGCCGCTCGGGGGCGCGCAGACACGCGCTCAGCCGTCCGGCGGGTCCGTCGAGTCGCAACACCTCGGTGAGGGCAACGTCGTCGTTCACGGGGCAAATCGTAACCGGCGGTGGAGCGCGGCGGCGCTCCTGCCGCGATCGGGCGCCGGCGCCGCCACGCTCGCCGGTCGCTCGCCGGTCGCTCGCCGGCGAATCGCGAAATAATCGCGCGATGGTCCGGCGTTCCCTGCTTGACGATTGCCAGGCGTCGGCGATGACGCTTTAGCCGGGCAATCCCTGAGGTTGAACATGATCTTCGATCCCCTTTGGCTCCTCTTCATCACCCCGGCGCTCCTGCTCTCGCTCTGGGCGAGCTTCCGCACGCGCTCCGCCTTCAAGAAGTACTCCAAGGTCGCGGCCGCGAGCGGGCTGAGCGGAGCACAGGCCGCCCAGCGGCTGCTCTCGAGCGCCGGCATCAGCGACGTCGACATCGTGGCCACCCGCGGGACGCTCTCCGACCACTACAACCCGGCGACCAAGAAGCTGGCACTCTCCGAGCCGGTGTACGGCCAGCGCTCGATCGCCGCGATCGGTGTCGCCTGCCACGAGGCGGGCCACGCGATTCAGCACGCCCGCGGCTACAAGCCGCTCTGGCTGCGCTCCGCGCTGGTGCCGCTCGCCGGCATCGGCAGCCAGCTCGGCTACATCGTGATGTTCGTCGGTCTGATGATGATGTTCTACGCTGGCGGTTCCTCACCGACGACCGCTCAGACCGTCGTCCTGGTGGGTGCCGTGCTGTTCTCGGCGACCTTGCTCTTCCAGATCGTCACCCTGCCGGTCGAGTTCGACGCCTCCTCGCGCGCCAAGCGCCTGGCCGTCGAGCAGGGGATCGTCCTGCCCCAGGAGCGCCAGGGGATGGATCGCGTCCTCAACGCCGCCGCCTTGACCTACGTCGCGGCCGCCATTTCGACCCTGATGACGCTCCTCTACTTCCTCTTCCGAGCAGGTCTGCTCGGAGGCCGCAGAAACTAGGCCAAAGCAACGCGTATCCTCAGCGCAGCCCGCGTTCGAACGGGGTGCGCGCGAGGATCTCCGCCTTGCGGCGATCGTGACGTCGCCGTGCCGGTCGGACGAGATTTCATCCTGCGTCGAGGCGCCGCCCGCGGCGGGACTACACCGGCTCTCCCAGCAACCCCACCAGCTCTGCCTGCTTTTCGGCGAGCAGCTCCGGCGTGTCGGCCTCGAGCACCAGGCGCAGCAGCGGCTCGGTGTTCGAGGGCCTGACGTTGAACCACCAGTCGTCGAAGTCGATCCTTATGCCGTCGATGCGGTCGATCTCGCCCGCTCCGTAGCGCTCCTCGAGATCCGCCATCGCCGAGCTCTTGTCCTCGACCTCGAAGTTGATCTCCTCGCTCTTGGCATATCGCCGCAGGGGCGCGACGACCTCTGACAGCGGCGCCCCCGCCGCCCACAGGATCGAGAGCACGTCGAAGACAGCGAGCAGGGAGCAGTCGGCGAAGTAGTTTTCCCGGAAGTAGTAGTGCCCGGCGAGCTCGCCGCCGAAAACCGCATCGCGCTTGCGCATGGTGGCCTTGATGAAGGAGTGGCCGACGCGCTCGCGCACCGGCACACCGCCCCGCTCCTCGAGGTACTCGGGCACCGCCCGCGACGACCTCACGTCGTAGACGACCGCTGCGCCGGGATGCCGGCTGAGCTTCTCGCCGCCGATCAACGCCGTCATCAGGTCGCTGCCGATCGGCTCCGCCCGCTCGTCGACGAACGCGGCGCGATCGGCGTCGCCGTCGAAGGCGACGCCGAGGTCGGCTTCGTGCTCGCGCACAGCGCTCCTCAGGTCGGCGAGGTTCTCGAGCTTGAGTGGGTTCGCCTCGTGGTTGGGAAAGGTCCCGTCGAGCTCGAAGTAGAGCGGGATCAGGTCGATCCCGGCGCGTTCCAGCAGCGGCCGATAGAGGGTTCCCATGCCGTTCGCGGCGTCGGCGACCACTCGCAGCTTCCGGCTGTTCTCGGGGCGCCGCAGCAGGCCGAGCAGGTGGTCGCCGTACCGGTCGAAGATCTCGGTGGTGCGCAGCGAGCCGGGGCCCTCCCCGGCCGGCAACTCGCCGGAGACGACCAGGCGCTCGAGCAGCGGGATGCCGTCGTCCCCGGACACGGGACGCGCCTCCTGGAGGCTGAACTTGAGCCCGTTGTAGCGGGCCGGGTTGTGGCTGGCGGTCACCTGGATGCCGCCGGCCATGCCGAGTCGGCCGACAGCGAAGTAGCTCATCGGAGTCGAGGCGAGACCGATGTCGACCACGTCGAGCCCGGCGTCTCGCAGACCGCGGGTGAGCGCTTCGGCGAGCGGCACGCTGTGGGAGCGCATGTCACGAGAGACGGCGACCTCGCCGCCGTGTCCCGGTTCGACGGTGTCGAGCAGCACCCGGAACGCCCGGCCGACGTCCTCGGCGATCTGCTCGTTCAACTGGTCGGGATAGGTCCCTCGGATGTCGTAGGCCTTGTAGATTCCTGCCATGGATCGGGTCGCTCTCCTCAACGGGTGGATGAGTCTGAGGGTGCCTCGGTGAGGCGTCGAGGGGGCTCGCTGCGCCGTTCGTTCGCCGGACGGCCGCGCCGAGGGCCGCCCGCCCGGCCTCGCCGCGAGCGCTGCGCCGCTCCGTGGCGCATCGAGCGCATCAGCCCGCGTTGCGGGTCAGGAAGTCTTCGAGAGCCTCGGCGAAAGCGTCCGGCCGCTCGCAGTGGGGTTGCAGCGCGGCCTGCTCGAAGACCTCGAGCTCGGCGCGGTCCCCGAGGTGCCGGAGCCAGAGATCCGCGGTCGCCAGCGAGGGGCTCTGGGCCTCCTGTCCCCAGGCGATCCAGACCGGCTGCTCGATGCGCGGCAGGATCTCGTCGACCCTGTGGTTGAGGTATCCAGAGAGGTAGGCGGCGAGCGGCGCTTGCGCCCCCGGCACGTGGCTCGCTCGATAGTGCTCGGCGATCACGTCGTCGTCGACGGAGTCGCCGTCGGCGAAGATCTCGCGGCGAAGGTGGGCGGCGATCCCGGCCCGGCTGGTGAACACGTTGAGCGCGGAGGTGCCCAGGATCGGAAGGCGGAGCACCCGGTGGACCATCGCGTCCTTGAGGTCGGGCTCGTCGCCGTGCAGGTCGATCCCCAGGGGAACCACCAGTCCCAGCGCGCCGATCATCTCCGGGTGGTCGACCGCCACCTGCAGCGTGTGGGCGGCGCTCAGACCCGCGGCGACGACGGTCGCCTGCCTGCCGACGACCTGGTCGAGGAAGCCGGTGAGCAGATCGATCGAGAGATGGCTGTCGTAGGTGATCTGCGGGTGATCGGACTCCCCCCAGCCCAACAGGTCGAGAGCGTAGACCCGGTGGTGCGGCGCCAAGCGCTCGGCCACCTCGCGCCACTGCAACGCGCTGTGTCCGGGGCCGATGGAGTGCACCAGGACGACCGGACGCTGACCGTCGCCGAGCTCCTGGTAGCGGACCGTGCCTTCGCCGCTCTCCCATCGGCGGGATTCTCCCCAGCGGGGCGCGGACAGCCTCTTTGCGCGACGCGCCACCAGCGCGTTGAAGATCGCCGGGATGCCGAGCGCCGCACTGCCGACCAGGAGCCCTCGCACCAGACGCTTGCGCCGACGTCGCCGCTGGCGTTCCTCGGGGGTCTCGGCCATCGGCGGAATCTAGCAGAGGCGGTGAGGCTCGACTCTCGGCGGAGGAGCCGGAGAGACTGGGGACAGCTGGCCTGAGCCGTCAGGAGGCTGGGGCTCCCGGCGGGCGCCGAGAAGTCGCTTGGTAGGGTTCCATCCGGCGCCTGGGTGTTAAGACTAGATCCACATGGCACGCGAGCTCGTCATCCTGTGGGTCGGTCGCCACGATCGGGAGCCGTGGGCCGGCCTGTGCGCGGCCTATCGTCAGCGGATCGGCCGATTCGTCGAGGTGCGCGACCAGCAAGTGCGGGTCCGCGGCGCGGATCCCGCCCGGCAGCTCGAGATGGAGCGAGACGCCATCGCGTCGGCTCTCCCCGATCCGGCTTGGGTCGCTGCGCTCGACTCCAAGGGGAAGGCCCGGGGCTCGGTGGAGCTCTCGCGTTGGCTGCGGGGGATTCGCGAGCGGTGGCCGCATCCGGTGGTCTTCGTGATCGGTTCCGACGCGGGCCTGCACGGCGACGTGCTGCAGCAGGCGAGGGCGCGCGTGTCGTTCGGACCGATGACGCTGGCGCACGAGCTGGCCCGGCTGGTCCTCTACGAGCAGCTCTTTCGAGCGCTCGCCATCGAACGGGGAATTCAGTACCATCGCGCACCGTTTTGACCGGTTCCTGGTCCCGGGAACCCTTCGGGTCCCAGTGCAGGAGGCTCCCGCGACCGGAACCGCACGGCCATCTCCAGCCGGCCGGCGTGGCGACGCCGATCGGTCGGGACGAGCAGCCCGCGCTGCTCGGGGATAGGAGGACGGGGTGGCAGCGAGCAAGAAGACGGCATCGGGCGCAGCGAAGAAGTCTCGGCGTTCGGGAGCAGGCTCTCGGGGCGCTTCCTCGAAGAAGAGCCGGTCGAGGACGGCGGCTCGAAAGCAGACGTCCAAGAAGAAGGCGACGGCCCGTAAGCCGGCGGCCCGTGGGTCGTCGAAGCCGTCCACCGGCAGGAAGACGACCAGCAAGAAGACGTCCAGCAAGAAGACGACGGGCAAAACGACGACCACCAAGAAGACGGCCAAGAAGACGGCCAAGAAGCCGGCCAAGAAGCCGGCTCGCTCGGCCGCGTCCAAAAGGAGCTCCAGCTCGAGCTCTGAGAGGCGGCGGGCCGCGACCTCGAAGGCCTCCGGCAAGACGGTGAAGAAGAACGTCCCGAAGAAGAAGAAGACGAAGAAGACGAACAGGGCAGCGGCGTCCCGATCCACCACCGGCGCCGGCAGCGGCACTCGCCAGTCCGCCTCGTCCGGCAAGTCCGCTAGGAACAAGCCCCGAGCGGCAATGCGCTCAACCAGCAAATCGCCAGCCAAGAAGTCGACGGCCAAGAAGTCGACAGCCAAGAAGTCGACAGCCAAGAAGTCGACGGCCCGAAGGTCGACGGGGAGCGCGTCCTCGAGACGCAGGTCCGCCGCAAAGCGGTCGGCCGCCGGAACAGCTGCGAGCAAGAAGAGCCCCACCAAGAAGAGCCCCACCAAGAAGACCTCGCCCAAGAAGGTCTCCACCAAGAAGACCACCAGCAGGAAGAAGACTTCGGCGAAGGTGACAGCCAAGAGAACGAGTGCGAGCAAGCGCGCCGTCGGTGCATCGAAGCGCAAACGTTCGGCGGCGGCGACCGAGTCCCCGCCGCCGAAGCGGCTACGTCTCTCCTCCCAGCGCATCAGCCAGGGTCCGCCGCAGGCGACCGAGCAGGCGGATCAGGCCGCGCTGCGCGAGGCGCTGATCGCAAAGCGCGCCGAGGTCCTGCAGCTCTACGAGCTGGACGTGCGAGCGGGCCTCAAGGGAGCTTCCTCGGACGGCAACGAGGACATCGTCGACCTCGCCAACAGCGCCTACAACCGCGAGCTGAGCTTCGCCATCTCCGACAGCGAGCGTGAGCTGCTCCAGCAGATCGACGAGGCGCTCGCCCGAATGGAGGAGGGCAGCTTCGGAGCCTGCACGTCCTGCGGCCAACCGATCGCCTCACCGCGGTTGCGGGCGATTCCCTGGGCGCGGTACTGTATCGACTGCCAAGAGCTTGAAGAGCGTGGCCTGCTCCGGGAGTGAGCCGGCTGCTTCGGACCGACAGAGTCAGCGTCGACTCCGCTGTGGAATGGCGGCAGGTGCACTGAACGGACGATGAGCGAGGACCCGGAGCGGTGAGGCCCAGGACGTTCGCCATCCTCCTGGCAGCCCTCTTCGTCACGATCCTCGTCGCTTTCCTCTCGGTGCTCAATCGGGAGCTCCTGGTGCAGCCATTCTGGCTCACCGGCGTGCCGGGATCGGGCTGGAACGTTCCGTTGTTCCTGGTGCTGCTCGCGGTCTTCCTCAGCGGTTTCCTGCCGGTCGTCGTGCGCATGCTGGTCGAGACCGTGCGCCGCGACCTCGCCGAGCGCCGCGCGCGCCGCGAGTCCCGAGCCGCCGAGAGCCTCGACCAGACCTACCGTCGCGCCGTCGACCTGCTCGAGGACGGTCAGCTGACGCGTGCCGTCCGCGAGCTGGAGGTCGTGCTGGCGGCGCGCGCCGACGATTTCTCCTCGCTGCTCGCGCACGGAACGACGCTGCGGGACCTGGCGCGTCCGGAGGAGGCACTGCGCTCTCACCAGCGTGCCGCCGACGCTTATCCTCGCAGCGTCGCCGTCCAGTACGCGCTGGCGGCCGACTTCGAAGCGGCCGGCGAGACGGCCACCGCCGAAGAGATCCGCAACCGCATCCTGCGCGACTTCCCGGGGCGTGGGCTGACGGTGCTGCGGCAGCGGCGGGCGCGGGCGGTTGCCGCTCGCGACTGGCGTCTCGCGAGCCGGTATCAGGACGAGATCGACGCCCTGCTCGAGTCTGCCGGCGAGAGCCGGCGCAAGTCGCCCGGGGTCCGACTCGGGCTCGACTATCAGCGCGCCGTCACCCTGCTCGAGGAGGAGCGTGCGGACGATGCGATCGAGGTGCTCTCGGGGCTCGTCGAACGGCGACCGGAATTCGTCCCCGCGCGGGTCCTGCTGGGCGAGGCGCTGCTGCTCCAGGGGAGGCCCGAGGAGGCGGTTCTCACCTGGCGCGACGGGTTCGAACGCACCGGCAGCTCCACCTTCCTGCTGCGCATCGAGGACCACTTCATCGAGACCGAGCAGCCCCAGGAGGCGATCGACACCCTGCGCGAGCTGATCGCGAGCCGGCCCGACGACGTGCTGGCCCGCTTCTTCCTCGGCCGGCTCTACTACCGGCTCGAGATGCACGACGACGCCTGGCGCACGCTGGCGCCGCTCGAGGACCGCGTCGACTCGTCGCCGACCTTCCACTTTCTGCTCGGCCGCATCCACGAACGGCGCGGCGAGCTGGCCCGAGCGGCAGAGCGGTTCCAGCGCAGCGCCCGTCTGCTCGGCGTTCGCGACGCCGAGTTCTCGTGCAGCAGGTGCGCGGCACGTTACGGCGAGTGGATGGACCGGTGCGAGAGCTGTGGTTCTTGGGGAACCGTCGAGCTCTCGGTGGACCACCAGGAGCTGGATCCCGAGTCTTTGGGCGTCGCGCCGGTGGCGGGGTGGGAAGGGACCGAAGAGGATTGAGCCAGGGAGTCGACGCTCTCCTCGAACGAGTCGGAGCGGGCGCCGTCGAGCCGGTCTACCTGCTGATCGGCGACGCGGTGCTCACCGAGCCGGCGGCTCGACGTCTGGCGATCGCGATCGCCGAGGGGTCGGAGGCGGAGCCCTCGGTGCGCCGTCGTCCGAGCAGTCTCGGACCCGTGCTCCAGGACCTCGAGACCTACTCACTGTTCGGCTCGGGCAAGGTGGTCGTGGTCACCGAAACCGCGCTCCTCGCGGACCGCAGCGCTGCCGCGGATTTGATCGACCAAGCGGCGGAGCCCCTTCCGATCGAGCCGGGAGACGAGCTCGGAGAGAAGGCGCGCGAGGCCGGCGGCCGGCTGCTGCTGGCGCTCCGGCTGTTCGGCCTCGATCCCCGCGCGGCGGCGCCGGCCGAGGTGGTGGCGGCGCTGCCCGCCTGGGCGCTCGCCGGCGGTCGCACCATGCGGGGCCGTCGCGCCGGCCGAGGTCGCGGCAAGAAGCAGGCCGCCGACCTCGCCGCGCAGCTCGCGCGGCTCCTCGAAGCATCGCTCGAGGCGGGTCTCGTCGGGTGGGCCGAGGGAGACGCGGCGGAGCTCGCCAAGATCGTCGAGAGCGGGCTGCCGCCGGGCCACGTGCTCGTGCTCGCCGAGAGCTCGGTGGCCGACGATCATCCGCTGGTCGGCATCCTGCGCAAGCGCCGGGCCATCGCCGAGCTGGGCGGCGTCGCCTTCGACCGCCGGGGCGCCGCGACCGGGCTCGAGCGGATCGTCGCCGAGCTCGAGCGCGAGACCGGCGTCGGCATCCGACGCGATGCGCTCGACGAGCTGGCGCGGCGGACTTTGCGCAAGTCGAGCGAGCGGGGGAAGCAGGGCCAGATCGACCCGCTGTCGACCGCCCGGCTCGCCGCCGAGTACCGCAAGCTTGCAGGACTCTCGGGAGGCGCGACGATCCAGGGCGCCCTGGTCGCCAGAACGGTCGAGGATCGCGGTGAGGAGGACGTCTGGGCCCTGCTCGACGATCTCGGCGCGGGACGCACGCGCGAGGCTCTCCAGCGTCTCGATCGCATCCTGCTCGCCGCCGAGGATCCGACCGGCGCCCGGCTCTCGCTGTTCTCGCTGCTCGCCGACTTCTGCCGTCAGCTCGTGGCGATGCGCTCGATGCTGTCGATCGCGGCCGTGCCCGGCGGCGATCGCAACTATCGCTCCTTCCAGAGCCGCCACGTCGCCAAGCTCCAGGCAGCGCTGCCGGAGGGCTTCGACAACCCTCTCGCCGGCCTGCACCCCTATCGGCTCCATCGGGTCTACCTCGCCGCCTCGCGGCTGGGAGAGGATGCGACCACGCGGCTCGCCGGCCGCGTCTACGCCACCGAGCTGCGGCTCAAGGGAGAGAGCGGCGACGCCGACGTCGCCCTCGGCGAGCTGATCGTGGCGCTCGGCACCGGCCTCGGGAAGAGGCCCGCGCGGGCTGCTCACTAGGGGGCGGTCTACGGTGCCGGAGCTTCCCGAGGTCGAGGTCCTGCGGCGCTCGCTCGAGGCCCGCGTGCTGGGCGACCGGGTGGAGTCGGTGGCCGTCCGGTTCCCGACCCTGCGCGAGCCGATCTCAGCGCCGGTGCTACGCCGGCGACTCGCCGGCCGGCGGATCGAGCGGCTGCGACGGCGGGCCAAGTACCTGCTGATGGACGTCGAGGGGGGATCCACGCTGGTCGTCCACCTCGGCATGAGCGGGCGCCTGCTGGTGGTTCCCGCCGGCGAGCCGAGCGCTCCCCACGAGCACGTCGTGATCTCGCTCGCGTCGGGACGGACCCTGCGCTTTCGCGACCCGCGGCGCTTCGGCCTGCTGCTGGCGCTGCCGACCGGACGGATCGAGCGGGATCGCCACTTCCGCCACCTCGGGGTCGAGCCGCTCGAGAGCGGCTTCGACGGAGCACGGCTCGCGGCGAAGGCCCGAGGCCGTTTCGGGCCCGTCAAGAGCTTCTTGATGGACGCCGCGATCGTCGTGGGAGTGGGCAACATCTACGCCTGCGAGGCCCTCCACCTGGCGGGGATCCACCCTGCCCGCTCGGTCGCACGGATCTCGCAAAGGCGATTCGACGGCCTCGCCTCGGCGGTGCGCGACGTCCTCGGCCGCGCCATCGCGGAGGGCGGCACCACGCTCAACGACTTCGCCGACGCCGACGGCGAGCCGGGGTACTTCGCGGTCTCGCTCCACGTCTACGGGCGCGAGGGGGAGCCCTGCCTGCGCTGCGGCGCCATCGTGCGGCGCATCGTGCAGTCGAACCGCTCCACCTTCTACTGTCCGCGCTGTCAGCGCTAGCCTCCGATCTGCTTGGGCGCGCTGCGCGCGCTATAGCAGATCTCCGGCTAGCGATTCCTCGCGGCTCCAAGCGCCTCCGGCGCGTCGCCGCGGACAGCCGTAGAACCGGATCTCGGAGATTGACGAAGTCTCGAATCTCCCTTCACGGGTTGCTCCGCAGCATCTCTCGAGTCGATCCGCGACCGGCTCCAACCCGAGCTGAGGCGCAGCCGAAGCGAGCGAAGGTGAGGTGCGGCGAGCCTGCGAGTCGTACCCAGCCCAGCGCCTTCGACGCGTCGCCGGGGAACAGCCGTAGAAGCGGATCTTGAAGACTCCGGCCAGGCTCCTAGCGCCCACCGCTGAGGAGCTGTTCGATGCGGGCGGTGACCATCTCCATGGCGACGCGGTTCTCGCCGCCCTCGGGGACGATGACGTCGGCCCAGCGCTTCGACGGCTCGATGAACTCGAGGTGCATCGGGCGCACCGTCTCGAGATACTGGCGGATCACGTCCGGCACCGTGCGTCCGCGCTCCTCGACGTCGCGCATCAGCCGTCGGATCAGCCTCACGTCAGCGTCGGTGTCGACGAAGATCTTGAAGTCGAGCAGATCACGAACCCGGGGCTCGGCGAACAGCAGGATGCCCTCGACCAGCACCACCGGGCGCGCCCCCGTGCGCTTCGTCTCGGGTCGTCGCCGGTGCCCGACGAAGTCGTAGACGGGAACCTCGACGTCGCGGCCGGCGCGCAGCGCGGCGAGCTGCTCCACCAAGAGGTCGGTGTCGAGCGCGTCCGGGTGGTCGAAGTTGTGGCGGCGCAGCTCCTCCGGGTCGCGCCACTCGATGTCCCGGTAGTAGGCATCCTGGACCAAAAAGGCGATCCGCGACGCCCCGACCGTGCGCAGGATCGTCTGCGCCACCGTCGTCTTGCCCGAGCCGCTGCCGCCGGCGACCCCGATGGTGGTCGCAGCCGTTCGTCGAGCCTTCTTTTCGGCGACCATCGATCAGCCCGCCGTGAGCGGCCAGAAAATCGGTATCAACACCATCGACACCAGCCAGAACATGATCTTGATCGGCGCGCCGTAGATCACGTAGTCCGTGAAGCGGTAACCGCCGGGACCATAGACCATGGCGTTGGTCTGGTACCCATCGGGGTCAGGAAGCTCGCCGACGCGGCGTAGGCGACGGTCATCAGGAGCGGCTTGCTGTCGAGTCCCAGGGACTCGGCGGCGGTGAGCGCGATCGGCACCATCAGGACCGCCGTCGAGTTGTTGGAGACGATCTCGGAGATCAGGGCGGTCGCGAGATAGACCAGGGAGAGGACCGCGAACGGCCCGAGCGAGCGCCCCGCCGACGCCAGGGACCCGCCGATCAGGGCGGCCAGGCCGGTGTTCTCCATCGCGATCCCGAGCGGCAGGATGGCGGCCAGCAGGAAGATCACCGTCCAGTTGATCGACTCGTAGGCCTGCTGCACGCGGATCGAGCGGCTCAGCAGCAGGGCGACGACGCCGAGGATCGACGCCTTGAGGATCGACATCAGGCCGAGCGAGGCCGCGATCACGACCACCGGGATGATCGCTACCGCGACCCACCAGCGCCGCGGCAGCGAGAGGCGGATGTCGAGCTCCTGGAGCGTCGTCGAGACGGTACAACGACTCGACCCGCGAGCGAGGGCCGAACACCAGGAGCGTGTCCCACTGGCGCAGCTCGATCGAGGTCAGCTTCTCGCGGATCATCTCGCCGGTCCGGTTGAGCGCCAGCACGAAGCAGCCGAAGCGGCGGCGGAAGTCGATCTCCTTGATGGTGCGCCCGTTGAGCCGCGACAGCGGCGAGAGCTGGACCTCGACCAGGATGTTGTTGCCGGCCGCGAGGTCCTTGTCCTCGAGCTTGACGTCGGTCAAGAGGAGCAGCCCGTACTGCTCCCGAAACGACAGGATGCCCTCCATCGCGCCGCGCACGATCAGCACGTCGCCGCCCTCGAGCGAGAGGCTGCGCAGGTCGAACGCGATGCGCTCGGCGCCGCGCAGCACCTCCAGCACGTTGAGCTGGAAGCGCTCGTTGAGGTGGGCGTCGACCACCGTCTGGCCGGCCAGGCGGGAGCCGGACGGGATGCGCAGCTCGGTCAGGTAGTTCCCGAGGCGGTACTTGCCGGTGAGGTCCGAGGGCTGGACCCGTGCCGGCAGGAGGCGCACCAGCAGCAGCGTGTAGGCGCCGCCGATCACGAACAGCACCGAGCCGAGCGGCAGGAACTCGAAGACCCGGAAGGGGTCCTCGCCGTGGTCCTCGGCGAGTGCGCTGACCAGCAGGTTGGTCGAGGTGCCGATCAGGGTGCAGGAGCCGCCGACGATGCTGAGGTAGGACAGCGGGAGCAGGATCTTCGAAGCGCTGATGCCGTAGTGCCGCGAGAGCTGGAGCCCGAGCGGCAGGAAGAGCGCGACCGCGGCGGTGTTGTTGATGAACGCCGAGAGCACGCCGCCGACCACCAGCAGGGAGGCGATGGCGAGCCAGCTCGAGGTTCCGGCGAGCTGGGACACCTTCTGGCCGAAGCGCCGGACCAGCCCCGTATGGATCAGCGCCTGGCTCAGGATGAACATCATCATCACCGTGATCACGGCCGGGTTGGAGAAGCCCGAGATCGCCTGTTCGGCGGTGATCAGGTCGAACACCAGGAGCAGCGCCAGCGAGGTCAGCGCGACCACGTCGATCGGCATCCAGTCCAGGCTGAACGCCAGGAAGGTCACGACCAGGATGGCGATGAGGATCGGGATTTCCATGGCGAAGCGGCGAGCGCCGCGCCCTCGCCGCGAGGCCGATGAGGCGCCGGAGAGCCGGTCGCATAGTATCGATCGGTTCCCACCTCCCTGCCGGCTCCGCGACCAAGGGGCTGCCGGGCGACGCTGCCCGGTCGCTCGCGGCCGCGCGGCCCGCAGGAGCGAACCGGCCGGCGCGGAATAAGGCGCGGCCGCTCCCTCGTTGCGATGCCTGCAGATGACCGAAACCCTCCTGACCACCTTTTGCGTCTGGTGAAGGCGCATCGAGTGACGGCGGAGGCGAAGAGCGCTCGCGGCGGGACCCGACGAGCTGCGATCTCGATGGCGGACGGAACCGAATCCATGAGCTCCCCCGAATCGATCGTGTCGGTGGCTGGAGCTGCCGCGGGTGCCGTGACGGCGACGCTCCCATCCCCGGCTGCCGATCCCGCGCCCGCCGTCGGCCCGGCGGTCGAGACGGTGCCGGTCCCGCCCAGGAGGTGGCGAGGGTCGCTCGCGCCGCTGATGCTGGCGGGAGGCATCGGTGCCCTCGGCGTTCTGCGCCAGCGCTTCCAGCACGGCCAGATGTTCCTTCCCGAGCGCTACCCCAACGGTCTGTGGCAGCCCCAGAGCTACGGCGTCGCCGCCGAGGACGTCTGGTTCTCGTCGGCCGATGGGACGCGGCTGCACGGGTGGTGGATGCCCGCGCGGCGGGCGCGGGGGACGGTGCTCTATTGTCACGGCAACGCCGGCAACATCACCAACCGAATCGGCGCCTATCGCCTGCTCCACCGGGCGCGCCTCAACGTCTTCGCGTTCGACTACCGGGGCTACGGGCGCAGCGAAGGCCGACCCAGCGAGCCGGGGGTGCTGGCGGACGCGCGCGCCGCCCACGACTCTCTGGTCAACGAGATCGAGGAGAGCCCGGAACGGATCCTCTTCTTCGGGCACTCGCTGGGGGGCGCCATCGCCATCGACTGCGCGCTGCACCGACGCGGCGTCGGGCTGGTGGTGCAGTCGTCGTTCACCAACGTCCGAGAGATGGCGCGCGTCCGCTTCCCCAGCCTGCCGATGCACCTGGTGGCGCGCAACCAGTTTCGCAGTCTCGACAAGGTCTCCCAGGTCACCATCCCCAAGCTCTTCATCCACGGCACAGCGGACGAGACGATCCCGGTGCGGCTGGGGCGGCGGCTGTTCGAGCACGCGTCGGATCCGAAGGAGTGGTACGAGGTGCCTCACGCCGGTCACAACGACGTCCCGCTCCACGGCGGCCTGCGCTACCTCTGGAAGCTGATCGGCTTCGCCAAGCGCGCGATCCGCGGCGCTCGCGCGTAGGCGCGACGAATCCGCCGGTGCGGCACCTGCCGCCCCGATCTCCGGACCACCCCGCTCGCAGGGGGGCCGGCAGCGCGCTGTGGATCTGCCGCGCTGACGGCAGCCGGTCTGACGAGCTCGCGACGGCGCCGGTCTTGCGACCACTCGCGGGAGGACCTACCTCTCGAGCCGGCGGTGCTCCTCGACCGGGATCTTTCCGCGCACGGAGTCGACCCGATCCAGGTCGATCTCGGCGAGCGCGATCCCGGGGCCCTCCGGGACGGTGGTGAGGACGTGCCCCCACGGGTCGACGATCGCCGCGTGCCCGTGGCTGTGGCGCAGGCCGCGGTCGTCGTGCCGCCCGGCTTGCGCCGCGGCGATCACGTAGCACTGGGTCTCGATGGCGCGGGCGCGCAGCAGCGGCTCCCAGTGGTCCTTGCCGGTGGTGGCCGTGAACGCCGACGGGACGGTGAGCACCTGCGCCCCCTCCCGCCTGAGCCTGCGGTAGAGCTCGCCGAAGCGCAGGTCGTAGCAGATGGTGAGCCCGAGCCGGGCCAGCGGGGTGTCGACGCAGACGACGTCCTCGCCGGGGACGACGGTCGCCGACTCGCGGAAGCGGACCTCGTCGGAGACGTCGACGTCGAACAGGTGGATCTTGCGGTAGACGGCGAGGCGCTCGCCGTTGGGGCCGAAGAGCACGCTGGTGTTGAAGCAGCGCGTCTCCTCGGAGCTCTTCTCGTTGAACGAGCCGAGCAGCAGGTGGATCTCGAGCTCGGCGGCGAGCTCCGAGAAGCGGCGGCAGGTGGAGCCGTCGAGCGGCTGGGCGCGGCGCACCTTCTCCTCGTGCGGACCGAGGTAGTTGGTGTTCTCGGGGGTCGAGACGAAGCGGGCGCCGCGCTCGGCGGCGAGCCGGACGAGCTCGCTCGCCTGGCGCCAGTTGCCCTCCTCGTCCGAGCTCCCGTTGAGCTGGATCACCGCGGCCAGGAAGCGACGCGAGTCGCTCATCGAGACCCTCCCGTCGCTGGCGCGGTTCGCGCTTCGCGAGCGCGGCCTTCGAGCAGGGCCCGCAGGGCGCGCACGCCCCGCTCGGTCCGGGCCGGGTCGACCGCCGTGAAGCACAGCCGCACCCACGAGTCGTAGGGACCGAAGCTCGGCCCGGGCGCCAGGAACAGATCGTGGTCGGCGCAGTCCTCGAGGAATCCGATCAGCCCCCGCTCGTCGAGCGCGTCGGCGACGTCGAGGAAGAGGAAGGTCCCCCCCTCGGGCGCTTCGACGCCCAGGATCTCGGCGGCCTTCTCGCCCGCGGCGTGGTAGCGGGCGCGCGCGTCCGCGATCCAGCCGTCCCCGTCCCGCAGCGCTCGCAGCGCGGCGTGCTGGCTCGCGGTCGCAGTCGAGTAGAAGGTGTGCGTTCCCAGCCGCTGAGCGCCGGCGACGACCTCGGCGGGCCCGACCAGCCAGCCGCAGCGGTTGCCGGCCATGCCGTAGGCCTTGGAGAACGAGTGGGCGGCCACGGTGCGTTCGGGCGCCAGAGCGAAGACCGCGGTGTGCTCGCCTCGAAAGACGTGGTCTTCGTAGACCTCGTCGGAGATCACCCAGAGGTCGTGGTCGCTCGCCCACTCGACCATGGCCTCGATCGAGGCTCGCGGCAACACCCGCCCCGACGGGTTGTTGGGACTCGACAGGTAGAGCGCGGCGGTGCGCTCGCTCGCCGCGGCGTCGAGCCGAGAGCACAGCTCCTCGGGCGCGGCGACATCGAGGATCGGAACCGGCACCGGGACGCCCCGACACGCCCTCACGATGCCCGCGATCAGCGGCCAGAACGGGGCCGCGATGAGGACCTCGTCACCGGGATCGAGCAGCGCGTGGAGCACGGCATTGAGGCCGGCGGTGGCGCCCGCGGTGACGAAGAGGTTGGCGCGCTCGACGGCGACGCCTGTACGCTGCCGGGTCCGCTCGACGAGCAGATCGCGGAGCTCGTCGAGACCGGCCGGCTCGGTGTAGCGATGGAGACCTGGGATCCGAGAGCTGTGGAGGCTCTCCATGCGGGCGGCGTGGAGCGGCTCCAGCCAGGTGTCGCCGACGTGGAACGGGTAGACCTCGCCGGTCGCGCGGGCGATGCGGTGGGCGAGGGCCGAGAACACGGACCCGCGGATCGAGCGGGCGGTCTCGGAAAATGCGGGCGCGCGGGGCACGAGGAGAGAATACCCGCTCAGCCGCCGAGGCGTGGGCGTGATCGGTGTCACAATGTCGCGCCGCCGATGAAGATCCTCCTCGCCGTCGGACGCGACCCGTGGCCGCCGCGTCGCGGCGACCAGCTGCGTGCGAACCAGCTCCTCGAAGCCCTCGGCGAGGCCCACGAGGTGACGGTGCTGGCGCCGTTCCAGCAGACGGCGGTCGGCGCCGCCGACGGCACTGACGGCGGGGAGCAGGCGCCGGCGTCGGTGCGGGTCGAGCGCTATCGGCGCACGCTCGCCGAGCGCGGGATCGGGCTGCTCGGGGCGGTCCTCGGTGGCCGTCCGCTCCAGTCGGGGCTCTACGTCGCCCGTGAGCTCGACCGGCGGCTGGGCTCGCTGGCCCGGGAGGCCGACCTCGTCGTCGTCCAGCTCGCTCGCCTCGAGCGGGCGGTGCGGCGGCTGCGCGCCTCTGCGCCTCGCCGTCCAGTGATCGTCGATCTGGTCGACGCGCTCTCGCTCGGCGTCTCGTCGCGCGCTCGCGTCGACCTCCCGGTTCGCCGGCCGCTGCTGCGGCTCGAGGCCAGCCGGCTCCGTCGCCTCGAGCTCGAGCTGGTTCGCGGGTGCGCGGCGGCGATGGTGGTGGCTGCGCGCGACCGGGAGGCGATTGCGGGCGCGGACGAGCCGGCACGGCGCCGGCTGTCGGTGGTGCCGCTCGCGCTCGACGCCGCGGGCGCTGCGGCGACTCGGGAGCGTGCTGCGGGCCGCATCGTGCTGAGCGGGAATCTCGGCTACTTCGTCAATCGGGACGCGGTGCTGTGGACTCTTCGAGAGCTGTGGCCTGCGCTCCGAGAGGCACGGCCCGGGGTCGAGCTGCTGGTTGCGGGGGCGCGCCCCGACGCCGGCCTGCGCCGAGCGGTCGCGCACTCGGGCGCGCGGCTGCTGGCCGATCCCTCGAGCCTCGCCGAGGTGTTGTCGCGGGCTGCCGTGTCGCTGGCGCCGTTGCGCTGCGGCTCGGGGACTCCGGTGAAGATCCTCGAAGCCTGGGCGGCCGGCGTGCCCGTGGTCGCCTCCCCCTATGCGGCGGCCGGGACGCTGGCGGTCGCCGGCCGGGAGCTGCTGGTCGCCGAGGGCCGGGAGCAGTGGGTGGCCGCGATCCTGCGCCTGCTCGACGACCGCGACTCGGCGGCGCGGCTGGTCGCGTCCGGCCGCGCTCTGCTCGAGCGCGAGCACTCGCGGCCGCGGGTCCGCGAGGCGCTGGCTGCGGTCGTCGAGGCTGCGACCGGCCGAGGCGGCGACGCCTCGTGATCCCGTCGGGCGCGGAGCTTGCAGCTCCGCGGAATGCTCCCGACGGGGCGGGCGCCCTTGGTCGGTTGCGGCTGTGTTCTCGCGGCTCTGGTAGGGTGCGTCGGCAGATCGCGGGGCGGCTCGCGCCTCGTCTCTCTGCCGGGACTTGGGCCGGGACTTGGCGGAGATGGGGATGGGGAGGGGAACAGAGCAGACAGCATGTGCGGCATCATCGCGATCCTCCGCCGCCGGAGCACTTCCCCGGCGCCCGATCTCGAGCAGCTCGAAGCCGAGCTGAGGCAGTCGCTCGGCGACATCGACGGGGAGGTTTCCGATCCGTCCCTGGCGCACCGGCTCGAGCGCGTGGCCGTCCGGCTGGCGAAGGCCGATCGCCAGCTCGCGACCGCCGCGGGCGTGCGGGCGTTGGTGCTCGACCGCGACGCTGAGAGGTCGCTTCGGGAGATCGTCGGCGAGCTGCGCGACCGCGTGGAGGCCCTCGAGGCCGCGCTCGACCGTGCCCCCGTCGACAGCCGTGGCGTGGAGTCCCTCAACGCCGGGCTGGTTTCTCTGCGCGACGTCGTCTTCTCGCTCGAGCGTGATCGCCTCGACGGAGCGCGCGCGGTGCGCGAGCTCGCGCGAGGGCACGAGCACGAGGCCGCGGTCACGGCCCTGTTCTCGATCCACCAGACGCTGCGCGCCCTCGACCGCCTCGAGGTGCGCGGTCGCGATTCCGCGGGTCTGGTCGTCGTGCTGCGCAACCTGGAGCTCGACGCGGAGTCCGCGCCGGTCTCGGAGCAGCTCGCCTCCCGCGCCGACCCGCTGCTCGGCCATCGGGCGGTCCGGCTCCTGCCGGCTGCCGGCGAGGGTCAGGGCACGCTGACGTTGGCCTACAAGCGGGCTGCCGAGATCGGAGAGCTCGGCGACAACGTCCGTTTCCTGCGCGAGGCGATCCGCGACGACGACCTCCTGCACCTCGCGCTCGCGGGAGCTCGCATCGAGGCGACCGTGATCGGGCACACCCGCTGGGCCAGCGTCGGCATGATCTCCGAGGCGAACGCCCACCCGCTCGACGAGCGAACGAGCGTCGAGCCGCTCGGCAACGGGGCGTCGGTGATCGCCGTCCTCAACGGCGACGTCGACAACTACGCCGACCTCAAGGCGGCGGCCGGGCTCCGATTCCCGGAGGCGATCACCACCGACGCCAAGGTGATCCCGGCGCTGGTGTCGACGCGGGTCGCGCGCGGGGTCGAGCCGGTCGACGCGTTTCGCGAGACGGTGGCGGCTTTCGAGGGCTCGGTGGCGATCGTGGCCCTTGACCTGGCGCGCCCGGACCGGCTCTGGTTGGCGACGGCCGGCAGCGGCCAGGGGCTCTACGTCGGTCTCTCGCCCGACGACCTCTCCCCCGATCACGAAGCGAGCGCCGAGGGCGTCTTCATGGTCGCCAGCGAGCCCTATGGCCTGGTCGAGCAGACCCGCAGGTACCTGCGGCTCGACGGCACCCGCGGCGGCCAGGTCGTGGTGCTCGACGGCGACGCGGCAGGCCGCCTGACGGGGATCGAGCGACGGGGGTACGACGGCAGCGAGCTGCCGGTGGCGGAGAGCGAGCTGGTGGTCGCCGATCTGACCACCCGCGACATCGACCGGGGCGACGCACCGCACTACCTGCGCAAGGAGATCGCCGAGGCGCCGCGGTCCTTCGCCAAGACCCTGCGCGGCAAGATCGTCGGTCCGGAAGGCGCGAAGCGGGTCGAGCTCACCGAGGAGACGATTCCGCCGGACATCGCGAGCCGTCTCGAGAACGGCTCGTTCCGCCGAATCCTGGTCATCGGCCAGGGGACCGCAGCGGTCGCCGGCGCCGGAGTGGCCGAGGCCCTCGAGCGCGCGCTCGCGCTGGAGCCCCTGGCTCCCAGCGTCACGTCCCTGTGCGCGACCGAGCTGAGCGGCTTTCAGCTTCGCGACGACATGAGCGACTGCCTGGTGGTGGCGGTCAGCCAGTCGGGCACGACCACCGACACCAACCGCACGGTCGACCTGGCGCGCTCGCGGGGAGCGGCGGTGCTCGCCATCGTCAACCGTCGCCACTCCGACCTGGTGTCGAAGGCCGACGGCGTGTTGTACACCTCCGACGGCCGCGACGTGGAGATGAGCGTCGCGTCGACCAAGGCCTTCTACTCGCAGATCGCGGCGGGAGTGCTCCTGGCCTCGGCGATCGCCGATCGGGTTCACGGGGGGCCTTCAGGCGGCGCCGCCCGGCAGGCCCTGCTCGCCGCGCTGGCGCGGCTCCCCGAGGCGATGCGTCGCGTGATCGACGAGCGCTCGGCCGAGATCGCGCGCGTCGCCGAGCAGCTGGCGCCGCCCAGGCGCTACTGGGCGCTGGTCGGCAACGGGCCGAATCGCATCGCCGCTCGAGAGGTGAGGATCAAGCTCTCGGAGCTCTGCTACAAGTCGATCGCCTGCGACGCCACCGAGGACAAGAAGCACATCGACCTCTCCTCGGAGCCCTTGATCCTGGTCTGTGCGGCGGGCCTGGTGGGCTCGACCGCCGACGACGTGGCGAAGGAAGTCGCCATCTACCGCGCGCACAAGGCGACGCCGGTGGTCATCTGCAGCGAGGGGGAGTCGCGCTTCGCGGCCGCGGTCGAGCGCATCGAGGTGCCGCGCGTGCACCCGGCGCTCGACTTCGTGCTCTCGGCCGTGGTTGGACATCTGTTCGGCTACTTCGCAGCCCAGGCGATCGACACCCAGGCGCGTCCGCTGCGGCGCATCCGCGGCGCAATCGAGTCGGCGGTGCAGCGCTGGCCGTCCGGCGACGGCACGGTCGAGCCGCTCGCCCTGCTGGCGAGCGAGATCGCCGAGCCGGCGCGCGCCTTCTCTCGCGGGCTCGCCGAGCGACGCTACGACGGCCATCTCGAGGCCAGCACCGCCCTCCCGCTCTGGCGGCTGCTCCACGTGCTGGATCGTCCCGACGCCCTCGACACCTACGCTCGCGAGTGGGGGCGGCCGGCGTCCCCAGGCCCGTTCCTCGAGGACCTCGCCGCGGCCGCCACGCGAGCCATCGACGAGCTGACGCGTCCGATCGACGCGATCAAGCACCAGGCGAAGACGGTCACCGTCGGCATCTCGCGTAGCGACGAGGCGCTCTTCTCGGTGCCGCTCGTCAAGGCGCTCCTCGAGACCGGGATCGATCGCGCCGTTCTCTCTTACGCCGACCTGCGCACGATGGCGAGGCTCGATCCGGCGGTCGACCGGGTTCTCGGCTTCACGCGGTACCGGATCGACGGGGACCCCCGGGAGGAGGGCGCCCTGGTGCGGGTGGTCGACTCCGGCGGCGTCGCACGGGACCTGCGCTCACGCACGCACGACAACCCGGCGCTCAAGGGGACCAAGAGAAGGGTGGCGGTCGAGGGACGTGTGCTGGTGGCGCGCGGTCAGAGCGACGGTCGGACCTTCGCGCTCGTTCCCGAGATCGAGGGCGGGAAGACGCGAGGGCTGACCCTGATCCACGTCGAGCTCGCCGAGCAGGTCGCGGCGGGGATCCTCCGGGAGGTCCTCTCCGGCTACCGCGACCGCTACTCCGAGCTCCGCGACCTGGTGATGGAGACCGAGAGCGGCTTCCCGGACGAGCTGCTCACTACTCTGCCGGTCGCCGACGTGCTGACCGCGCCGCCAGAGGAGGTCGTGCGCCGGTGGCGGTCTTCCGGTGACGGCGAGGCGGGATCGGAGCTCGGCAGATCCGACCGGGCTCCGGCGGCGGGAGGGCGCGCGGCGGCGAAGGGGGCGCGCAGGACGAGCTGAAGCCTCTGCTGCTCCTTCGCCTCACGAGCGCCTCACGAGCGCCTCACGAGGTGTCTGAAGGAACCGCCGCTCGCGAAGACTCCGGGGGTGCGCGAGGGACGAACGAGGTTCTGTCCGCCCTCGGCCGACATCGCGCAGCCGAGGTTTCCACGAGAGGATTCTCAGCCGTCGTCGGGCCAGAGACTCTCCGCCGGCCGAGACGAGTGCGGAACGTTCGACAAAATCGTCCGATCGACCGGCAGCGCTCGACAATTCTGTCGATGAGACGGCAAGTCCTCTGGATGGTTCCGTTGAATCGGCGGGCGCCCACGTGTCTGTCGGCCCTCGCGTCGAGATCGACATTTTTGTAAGGCCTCGACCGGCTGGTCCTCCTCCACTGTCGGAGCCGAAGAGCCTGCCCGAATGGAGATTGCTCCCGCTCCGCTCGGGATCAGCAGGTGGCACAACGGTTGCTGTGGTACCGGGACCAGTACCGGGACCAGTCTGACAAGATCGTCTTCCGGATCGCTCCGGTCGACATGTTTGTCGTTGCGAGAGCGCCCGGCTCGAACCTGTCTCCGAGACGGTGCGTTCCCTAGAACCTCAGGAGGAGTGATGGATCCGCAGAAGATCGTGGAGTTGATCGAGAAGGACAGCATCGAGGTCGTCGACCTCCGGTTCACCGATTTCCCGGGGGTCTGGCAGCATTTCTCGGTGCCCGCTCGCGAGCTGACAGTCGAGGCGTTCGAGGAGGGTCTCGGCTTCGACGGCTCGAGCATCCGCGGCTGGCAGTCGATCAACGAGTCCGACATGCTGGTCAAGCCCGATCCGACGACCGCGTTCGTCGACCCGTTCTTCCAGGCGAAGACCCTGGTCATCACCTGCTCGGTCTTCGACCCCATCACCGGTGAGGGTTACACGCGCGACCCGCGCTTCGTCGCCAAGAAGGCGCGCGCCTACCTCAACGAGACGGGGATCGCCGACACCGCCTACTTCGGACCCGAGGCCGAATTCTTCATCTTCGACGACGTCCGCTTCGAGCAGACCAGCAACGCCGGCTTCTACATGGTCGACTCGATCGAGGGCGTGTGGAACTCGGGGACCGACGAAGGGCCGAACCTCGGCTACAAGCCGCGGCTCAAGGAGGGCTATTTCCCGGTCCCGCCGACCGACAAGCACCAGGACATCCGCAGCGAGATGATGCTCACTCTCGAGAGCGTCGGCGTGCCGATCGAGTGCCAGCACCACGAGGTCGGCAGCGGCGGTCAGAGCGAGATCGACGTCCGCTTCGCTCCGTTGGTCGAGATGGCCGACCGGATGATGCGCTACAAGTACATCATCCGGAACGTCGCCAACAAGTACGGCAAGACCGTCACCTTCATGCCCAAGCCGATCTTCGGCGACAACGGCAGCGGCATGCACACCCACGTGTCGCTATGGAGGGACGGCAAGCCGCTGTTCGCGGGTGACGGCTACGCCGGCCTCTCGGAGATGGCGCTGCACGCGATCGGCGGCATCCTCGAGCACGCGCCGGCGTTGCTCGCCTTCACCAACCCGACGACCAACAGCTACAAGCGGCTGGTGCCCGGCTACGAGGCGCCCGTCAACCTCGCCTACTCGCGTCGCAACCGCAGCGCCTCGGTCCGGATCCCGATGTACTCGCCGTCGCCCAAGGCCAAACGGATCGAGTTCCGCTGCCCGGACCCGAGCTGCAATCCCTATCTCGGCTTCGCCGCTTTGCTGATGGCCGTGATCGATGGCATCCAGAACAAGATCGAGCCCGGCGACCCGCTCGACAAGGACATCTACGACCTGCCGCCCGAGGAAGCCGAGAAGGTCGAGAAGACCCCGGCCACCCTGGCCGAGGCGCTGAGCGCGCTCGAGCGGGACCACGAGTTCCTCCTGCGCGGCGACGTCTTCACCCAGGACGTCATCGACACCCACATCTCCTACAAGCGCAAGAAGGAGGTCGAAGCGATCGCGGTGCGCCCCCACCCCTACGAGTTCGCCCTCTACTACGACATCTGACGACGACATCTGACGACGACCACTGACGACGACCACTGACGAGACGGTCGGCGCACCGGGCCACGGGGCGCGGTGCGCCGCCGGTCACCGCTCGGGAGCTGGGGCCTTCGAGCAGGAGACGACACCCGCGCGGAACGGCGAGGTCGAGGGCGGCGGGATCGCGGAGACGAGCCGAGAGCGAATGGAGGAAGACGCTTCAACTCCGTCGAATGCCATGGCGAGATCAGCGACCAGCGACTCGGACAGCCGTTTCGAGAACGACAATGCCCTGCCCGGACATCCGCATTCGGACGGCGACCGGCGGGAGGTGCGCGAGCTCAAGCTGCTCTACAAGCTGAGCCGGTTGCTCGAGCAGAGCCTGCGTCTCGAGGAGGTCGTGCAGCCGGTGCTCGAGGCGTTGGCCGAGCACATGAGCCTCAACCACGGCACCCTGACGCTGCTCAACCGCCAGACCGGCGACATCTCGATCCAGGTCGCGCACGGGGTGAGCCCGGAGCTGGCGCGGCGCGCCCGTTACCGGCTCGGCGAGGGGGTGACCGGGCAGGTGGTGCTGTCGGGAGAGCCCGCGATCCTGCCCAAGATCAGCGAGTCGCCGATCTTCCTCGACCGCACCGGCCGGCGGCGCGGCGGCGAGGTCTCCTTCCTGTGCGTCCCCATTCGCTCGGGCAACGAGATCTTCGGGGCGCTCTCGGTCGACCGCGCCTACGATCCCGACTACGACCTCGAGGACGACGTGAGGCTGCTGTCGATCGTCGGCTCGCTGGTGGCCCAAGCGGTCAAGATCCGCCGCGCGGCGGAGGAGGAGCGCGAGCGGCTCGCCGAGGAGAACGAGCGGCTGCGCGCCGAGCTGCGCGATCGCTTCCGGCCGTCGAACATCGTTGGCAACTCGCACGAGATGCGAGAGGTCTACGACCAGATCGCGACGGTGTCGAGCAGCAACACCAGCGTTCTGATCTTGGGCGAGACCGGCACCGGCAAGGAGCTCGTGGCCCAGGCCATCCACTACAACTCGGCGCGCGCCGACCGGCCGTTCGTCAAGGTCCACTGCGCGGCGCTCCCCGAGTCGATCATCGAGAGCGAGCTGTTCGGGCACGTCAAGGGGGCCTTCACCGGGGCGGTCTCCGACCGCAAGGGCCGGTTCGAGCTCGCTCACGGCGGCACGCTCTTCCTCGACGAGATCGGCGAGATCCCGCCGACCATCCAGATCAAGCTGCTGCGCGTCCTCCAGGAGCGCGAGTTCGAGCGCGTCGGCGGCACCAGCACGATCAAGGTCGACGTCCGCGTCATCGCCGCCACCAACAAGGACCTGTCGCAGGAGGTGAGCCGCTCGCGGTTCCGCGAGGACCTGTTCTACCGGCTCAACGTGTTCCCCATCCACGTGCCGTCGCTGCGCAAGCGCAAGTCCGACGTCGTGCTGCTCGCCGACCACTTCATCGAGCGCTACGCCCAGGTCAGCGGCAAGCCGGTGCGCCGCCTCTCCAGCGCCGTGATCGACATGCTGATGAGCTACCACTGGCCCGGCAACGTCCGCGAGCTCGAGAGCTGCATCGAGCGTGCCGTGCTGGTGGCCGAGGGGGACGTGATCCACCCGTACCACCTCCCTCCCACCCTGCAGACCGCCGACGCGCTGGCGATCCAGAGCCCGAGCAGCCTCAAGATCCGCGTCGAGTCGCTCGAGCGCGACATCATCCGCGACGCGCTCAAGTCGGCCCGCGGCAACATGGCGGCGGCGGCGCGGGCGCTCGAAACGACCCAGCGCATCATGGCGTACAAGATCAGGAAGTACGGGATCGACGCCAGGCGCTACAGCGAGTAGCGGGCTCGTCGCGGGTCCTGGCTCGCCCTCGAAGCCGGGATAGCCTTCCGGGGTCGATCCGGAATCCGGACGCCTCGAACTGAGGACGCGGTGGCCTGGACGAGAGGAGCCGAGATGTCGAACCGAAGCGGCAACGATCACGTCCTGGTCGAGCAGCGGGACCGGGTGCTCGCGATCACGCTCGACCGGCCGGACAAGCTCAACGCGCTCTCGGCGCAGATGATCGCGGGGGCGAGCGACGCGCTCGAGCGCGCCGCGACCGATGCCGAGGTCGGCGCCGTCCTGATCACGGGGTCGGGGCGCGCCTTCTGCGCCGGCGGCGACGTCTCCGCGATGAGCGCGGCGGTGGGCGAGAGCACCTACGAGCAACGAGTCGACGGCCTGCGTCGCGGCCAGCGACTCTCCTGGCTCCTCCATTCCCTGCCGAAGCCGACCCTGGCCGCGGTGAACGGTTACGCGATGGGCGCCGGGCTGGGAATCGCGCTCTCTTGCGATCTGCGGCTGGCGTCGTCGACGGCGAAGCTCGGAACCGCCTACTCCAAGGTCGGCTTCGGCGGCGACTACGGCGTGACCTGGCAGCTCACCCGGCTGGTGGGGCCGGCGCGCGCCAAAGAGCTGCTGTTCCTGGCCGACGTGGTCGACGCCGAGCAGGCCGAGCGGCTCGGCCTGGTGAACCGGGTCGTCGACGCCGACAGCTTCGCGGACGAGGCGCACGCGCTCGCCCAGCGACTCGCCACCGGGCCGACGGTGAGCTATCGCTGGATGAAGGAGAACGTGAACCTCGCGGTGACCTCCGACTTCCGCTCGCTGCTCGACCGGGAGGCGATCACCCATCTCCGCTGCGGCGAGACCGAGGACCACCGCGAGGGGGTCGCCGCGTTCATGGAGAAGCGGGCGCCGCGATTCCAGGGCAGGTGATGGGAACCCGGCCGGGCTTCCTTCGTTGTAGTCCAGCAGGAACGTGGAGAGGCCCCCGGAGATGACCCCGAGCCCGATCGCCGGCAGCCAGAGCGGCGCCGGCCTGCCCGCGCTGCCGGCGACGCTGCCCGAGCTGCGTCACGTGCGCACGCTGGGCGCGACGCCGGAACGCGAGCGCCAGGCGCGCCGAGACGCCCGCCTGATGGCCGAAGTCAAGCAGGGGGATGCGCACGCGTTCGAGCAGATCGTCGACGGCCACAAGGACTCGCTCGTCAACTACCTCAGTCGCCTGACCCGCTGCCGGGACCGGGCCGAGGAGTACGCGCAGGAGGCCTTCGTGCGTCTCTACCAGAACGCGGACCGCTACGACGAGCGGGGGCTCCTCGCCGCCTACCTGTTCCGCGTCGCGACCAATCTGGTGCGCACCGACGAGCGCCGGCGGAAGCGCTGGCGCCTGCTGGTCCCGTTCATCGAGCGAGATGATCGCTCCCGGGAGCCCTCCCCCCAGCGCGAGGTGCTCCACGAGGAAGCGTCCAACGTCGTGGCCGAGGCGATCGCCCAGCTCCCCCTCCATTTTCGCGCGCCCCTCGTGATGCGCGAGATCGAGGGATGGTCCTATCAGGAGATCGCGGAGGCCCTCGGCTGCCGGATCGGCACCGTGAAGTCCCGCATCAACCGCGCCAAGGCGCAGCTGCGCGAGCGTCTCGAGCGCTACTGGCAGGGGGAGGGGCGATGAGCGTCGGGCGCCGGCCGCCGCAGGAGAGCGCGTCGGGAGGCCGCGAGCGGCGAAGCCTCGAGCAGATCCTCGGGGCGATGGATCGCCAGGTCGCCAGCCCCGCCTTCACCGCTCGCGCCGTCACGGCGTCGATTCGGCCGCCGCGGCGGCGGCCGCTCGTGATCGCGCTGCGCCGGTGGCGGATGCGCCTGCTCGTCACCGGCGCTCTGGCGGCGGCCGGCCTCGCCGGCTTCTGGATCGCGCCGCACCTCGATCCCTCGGGCCGCGGAGGCTTGGAGCACTCCGCTGGCGACGTCCGCAGCTCGGCGCTGGAGCCGGAGCGCGAACAGCACCCGGAGGCCGAAGCGCTGCGCGCACAGCTTCGCGACCTCGAGCGGGAGCTGCTCGAGCTCGAGCGTCTGGCGGCCGAGCGTGAGCCGCTGATCGCGATCGAGGGCGGTCACGCCGACTACCTGATCGACCTCCGCGACTTCCTGCCGACGACCAGGAGCCAGGGCGCGGTTCCCGCGCGATACCGGCCGGCCGGCCGCGGCGGCGCGCCCCACGGCCGATGAGTCGAGCGCCTATGAATCGAGAGTCAGCGCATCGAGAGTCAACGCATCGAGAGTCAGCGAATCGAGAGTCGAGTCGCGAGCCGATGAGAGCCCTGGCGCTGCTGCTGACGATCGGATGGCTGCTCGCGGGCACCTTCGCGAAGGGTCAGGAGGACCGAGGAGACCGTGCGCGCTCGAGTGCGCGTGCCGTGGTGATCGGAGAGGATGGCAGGCTGGTCGAGTTGCGCGGCGAAGACGGCTCCGCACTCCGGCTGGTTCCGTCCGGCGAGCGGGACGCCCCCGGCGCGGTGGTCGTGCTCGAGCGCCTCGGGCTGGGCCGGGGCTTTCTCGGTGTCCAGCTCATCGGCCTCACCGAGCAGCTCCGGGTGCGGTTCGAGGCGCCGCCGGGGGAGGGCGCGCTGGTCTCCGAGGTCGTCGCCGGGAGTCCGGCGGAGCGCGCGGGGGTGCGCGCCGGGGACGTGATCACGGCGGTCGGATCGGAGAGGGTGCGACGGACCGGGGACGTCAGTCGTCTGGTCGCCGGACGGGAAGGAGAGCTGGTCGAGCTCGAGGTCCTGCGCGCCGGCGCGCCGATCAGGTTGACGGCGATGATCGCCGAGCGCGAGCGGCCGCTGGTGAGGGTAGGCCGCGACGGCGACAGCGTCGTCCTGCACTGGATCGCGGGAGAGGGCTCTTCAGGTCTCGACGCCGCGGGAGGCCACTTCTTCCTCGACGACGCGCTCGAGGGGCTCGATCTCTACTTCGTGAGCGACGAGTGGCGCGATCGGGCGGAGGGCCCCGGGGAAGACCTCGACGCCGCCGCTCTCGAACGGCGCATCGACTCGATCAAGCGCCAGCTCGACGATCTGCGCCGCCGGCTCGAGCGCATCGAGCCCGAGGGGTAGGACCTGCCCGGGCCTCGGTCCGGGCTCCCGCCGGAGTCGGCCGCCTCGCGGCCGCGGCCGCCGGGCGCTCCCGCTGATAGGGTTCGGCGAGCTCACGGGCATGGCATCGAACGCGCGTCAAGGGCCGCTCCGTCTCTTCGTCGTCCGTCACGGGCAGGTGGCCGCGAACCGTGAGTATCGCTACGTCGGCGATCGCGACGACCCGCTCACCGATCTGGGGCGTCGTCAAGCCGCCGCGATCGCCGAGGCGCTCGGCTCCCTGCGCGTGGACGGGCGCCCGCTGCCCGTCGCTGGCCTGATCTCGAGCCCGCGCCAGCGTGCGCGCGACACCGCCCTGGCGATCGCGGACGCGCTCGGCCGCGAGCTCGAGATCGACCAGCGCCTCGCCGAGCAGTCGTACGGCGGGTGGGAGGGGCTGACTCGCGACGAGGTGCGCGCGCTCTCGGAGGAGGACGCGGTCCACCTCGAGCGGATCGATGCCGATCCGACCCTGTCGCCCCCGGGAGGCGAGTCGCTGAGCACGGCACAGCGTCGCGTCGTCTCGCTGGTCGACGAGCTCGCAGGCGGCGCGACGGAGGGCGCAGTCGTCCTGGTCAGCCACGTCGGACCCATCAAGACGCTGATCGCGGCCGCCCTCGACCTGCCGCTGGTCAACCTCCGGCGGCTGTTCCTCGACCTGGCGACGCTCACCGTCATCGACTGGTCGCAGCCCCCCGTGCTGCGGCTGTTCAACCATCACGCCCATCTCGGCTTCGATCGGGCCCGATGGTTGGAGAGCTCGCGCTCCGAGTCGCTGGCTCCGCCTCCGCGCTGACGCCTAGCCTCCGATCTGCTTGGGCGCGCTGCGCGCGCTGTAGCAGATCTCCGGCTAGGTCGACTAGGCCAGCGGGAAGTTCTTGCCTGCCTTGCGGCAGGCGGCGGTCGTTGGCCTCGCGCAAGCGCGAGACCAAGGCTCACAAGACGGTCAAAGTTCGATCAAGCCGCTGCGCTCGCCCAGAGAAACGGCTGTGGCCTGGTCGACCCAACCGCGCCCGCTTGCGGGCTTGCGGCGCACGAGTGATCGGCTAGCGGGCTCGTGGTATGACCGCCGCGACCTCGCTGCTCGTTGGGGAGTGGTGAACACCACGAGCCCGCTAGCGATTTCTCGCGGCTTCAAGCGCCTCCGGCGCGTCGCCGCGGACAGCCGGAGAACCGAGCGACTGTTGCACCGCCCACTGCCAGTTCCTCGGACAGCATCCTAGGGCGCGAAGAGTGGCGAGAGCACGACTCGCGCCGCGAGCGGCTGCGTGTCGATCCCGAGCTTCTCCGGCCGTCGGGTAGAGTTCGCGACTCTTCCTGGAGGCGCGGCGGGCAACGACGGAGATGAGACGATGAGCAGACCGACCGGCTCCGAGCTGATGGAGAGGATCGTCGCGCTGGCGAAGCGGCGCGGCTTCGTCTTCCCGGCGTCCGAGATCTACGGCGGCGTCAACGGCTTCTGGGACTACGGCCCGCTGGGCGTCCAGCTCAAGAACAACCTCCGTGACGCCTGGTGGCACGACACCGTGCTCTGTCCTCCGATCGGGCCCGACGGCCATCCGGTCGACGTCGTCGGCCTGGACTCGGCGATCATCCAGAACCCGCGGGTGTGGGAGGCGAGCGGACACGTCGCCGGGTTCTCGGACCCGATGGTCGACTGCCGGGAGACCAAGGCCCGCTATCGCGCCGATCACCTCCAGGTGCTCCTCTTCGATGGCGCCGGGGAGGGGGAGCAGGCGCTGCTCGTCTTCGTCGAAGGCGAGCCCGAGCCGGCGCTCAAGCGGGCGCAGAAGGTGCTGAGGCGCAAGGTCGACCTCGACGAGGCCCAGCGGATGCCGTTCTCGTCGTTGAGCGCAGACCAGCGGGAGCGGGTGTGGGCGCCCGGCGCCTCGGAGCCGGGAACGCTGACCGCCCCGCGTGAGTTCAACCTCATGTTCCGGACCAGGATCGGCGCCACCAGCGGCGACGACAACGTCGCCTACCTCCGGCCCGAGACCGCCCAGGGAATCTTCCTCAACTACAAGAACGTCGTCGACACGACGAGGGTGAAGATCCCCTTCGGCATCGCCCAGGTCGGCAAGGCCTTCCGCAACGAGGTCACGCCGCGCAACTTCATCTTCCGCAGCCGCGAGTTCGAGCAGATGGAGATGGAGTGGTTCTGCGAGCCCGAAGAGGCGCCGAGGTGGTTCGAGTTCTGGGTGAACGAGCGGCTGGAGTGGTGGAAGTCGGTGGGAGTCTCCGAGGCCAATCTCCGGCTGCGCAAGCACGAGGCGGACGAGCTGGCCCACTACGCCAAGAGCGGTGAGGGGACCTACGACGTCGAGTACCGCTACCCGTTCACGGAACCCGGGTTCGGCGAGCTCGAGGGAATCGCACACCGGGGCTGCTTCGACCTCGAGCAGCATCAGGAGTGGAGCAAGACGAAGCTCGAGGCCTTCGATCCTCAGACCCAGAGGCGGTTCCTGCCCCACGTGATCGAGCCGGCGAGCGGGCTGACCCGCGGGGTCCTGGTGCTGCTCTGCGAGGCGTACGACGTCGATCCCGAGCGACCTTCTCCCGAGATCATGCGCTTTCCCCCGCGTCTGGCGCCGATCAAGGCCGGGATCTTTCCACTGGTCGCCAAGGCCGGAATGCCCGAGATCGCCGAGAAGCTCTACTTGGACCTGAGGGCGCGCTTCCCTGCTCAGTTCGACGTCAAGCAGTCGATCGGCAAGCGCTACGCGCGCATGGACGAGGCCGGGACACCCTACTGCTTCACCATCGACGGCCAGTCGGTCGAGGACCAGACCGTCACGGTTCGCGATCGGGACACGGGGAGCCAGGAGCGGATCGCGCTCGACGCAGTGGCGGGCTTCCTGAGCGAGCGCGTGTGAGGCCGATCGCCGGCGTCCGGCAGCGGAGAGGTGAGCGTCCCACCTCGCGGGCGTCGGGACGGCCGACGGCATGCGGGGCGCTCAGCGCCAGTCGGGGCGCTCAGCGCCAGGCGGGGCGCCCAGCGCCATGCGGCCAGGGCCCCAGGGGAGGAACAGGAAGTCGGGCACGAGAAGCCAGAAACACGAAGGGCGCCTGCCGGATCGGCACGCGCCCTGGTGTCACTTCGACGCGCCGAAATGGCGCAAAGCCGATTGGCTCCGGCTGAGAAGTGTTCAGCCGAGTGGGATATGGAGAGAGGAGGCTTCAGATCTTGGAGGGGCGTTCGAGTGATTGACCCCTGTCGGCCGCACCCGGACGGGGGGCACAAGGGGGTGGGGTAGGCAATCGCTGGAGGGATTGTCGAGGTGGGATTCGTATCGGTGAGGAAGCCTCCTCCTTGAGGTTCTCTCCAATCTAACGTCAGCGAAAGCAATCAGCATGCCAGACTCGAGGTTCCGCTCGCCCGCCCCGGGTGCCCGCCGTCCACCCGGCCGCGCCGGCAGCGCCGAGAGCCCCCGCGCCCCCAGTTCCCTCTATCGGGCGATCTATCGCGTCGTCGCCCGGATCCCGGCGGGGCGGGTGAGCACCTACGGCGAGGTGGCTCGGCTCGCCGGCTTTGCGGGGGCCGCCCGCCAGGTGGGCTATGCGCTCCACGCCCTTCCAACCGACGCAGGGATTCCCTGGCACCGCGTGATCAACGCGCGCGGTGAGGTGAGTGCGCGCTCCGAAGAGGGTCCCGAGCATCTCCAGCGGGCTCTCCTGGAGGAGGAAGGGATCGAGTTCGACCTCCGCGGTCGCTGCGACCTCTCGCGATGGCTCTGGAAGCCGCGAGCCCGAGGCCGAGATTCCTCCCGCTGAGCGGCTGCCGTCGGCGGTTGGGAGTCGGCCATCCCGGCGGGAAATCGCCCACCGCCGCCGGCAGGGGGGTCCGCCATCGCCGGCAGGGGTCCGCCGGCCGGCCGACGATCGTGTCGGATTCCGAAACCCGAGACAGCGCCCCAACGTTAGGGCTCTCGACGAGGGCTTCGGCTCGACGACGGCCGTTCGCGCCGCAGCCCGCCCGCGCGGCCCACGCTTCCGCGCTATACTTGGTTCTTGGTCCGCGAGAACGTAGACTGTTCGGACACTCCGCGGTACGGGGTGGAGGCGTCGTTGGACTTGGTGTGAGGAGATCTCGGCATGAGTGAGTCCACGGGCATCGTGGGAGTCGGCAGCCAGACGACAGTTTCGTCTGCCACTGGCATCGCGTCTCTCGGCATTCACCTGCCACCGCTCGCCATGCGGGTGGAGGATCTGGCTCGCCTGCGCGGCGTCGATCCCGACAAGTACCGCATCGGGCTCGAATGCGACGAGTTCGCGCTGTGCCCGCCAGGCTACGACGTCATCGATCTCGCCTCGGAGGCGGCGCGCCGCGCGCTCTCCCGGTGGGACGGCGACCTGTCGGACATCGGTCTGCTGGTGGTGGGCACCGAGTCCGGGGTGGACATGAGCCGCCCCCTGTCCGCCTTCGTCGCCGACCGCCTCGACCTGAGGGGAGCGGTACGCTCGTACGAGGTCAAGCACGCCTGCTACGGAGGAACTCTGGCGCTTCGTCAGGCGCTCGAGTGGAGGCTCTCGGGAGCCGCCCGCGACAAGGCCGCCCTGGTGATCGCCGCCGACGTGGCGCTCTACGAGCAGGGAGATCCGGGCGAGCCGACGCAGGGCGCCGGCGCGGTGGCGTTCGTCATCCACCGTCCGGACGTCGCCAGCATCGAGACGGTCTCCTACCCGTGGAGCGAGCCCGTGTTCGACTTCTACCGGCCGATCGGCGACAGCTTCCCGACGGTCGACGGCAAGCTCAGCCTCGAGTGCTACAAGCGGGCCGCCGAACAGTGCTTCCGGATGCTGCTGGACGGCGAGGATCCGGAGAAGATCCTCGAGCGTTTCGAGGCCCTCTGCTTCCACGTTCCCTTCCCCAAGATGGTGCGCAAGACCGTGGTCCGGCTCGGCGAGGTGTTCGGCTGGACGGCCGAGAAGGCCACCGCCTTCTTCAAGGAGAAGGTCGAGCCGACGATGCTGTGGAACAAGGTGAGCGGCAACTCCTACACCGCGAGCCTCTGGATCTCGGTCGCCAACGCCCTCAAGGGGCTCCATGACGGCAAGCGCATCGCGGCCTTCTCCTACGGCTCGGGCTTCGGCTCCGAGCTGATCTCACTGGTGGCGGGCCCGCGCGCCGCGGAGGGCGCCTGGGCGATCGACATCGAGAGGGACCTCGAGCGCCGGCGCAGGGTGGACGCCGAGCACTACCGGCGGATCCGGAGCGTCAGGCCCGCGCTGGTCAGCGCCTGACGCCGCTCCAGGTTCTCCATCCCTCCGATCGTCGCGCAGCGGCCGAGGCAGGGCGGAGCGGTCAGCGGCCGCGACAACGCGGTCGCGATCAGCGCTCGCGTTGCAGGAAGCGCAGCAGGGTCGCGTGCAGCTCGGGATCGAGCGCCACCTGGAAGTGTCCGCCGTCGATCTCGACGGTCTCCACCAGCGCGGCCCGCTCCTGCGCCGACAGAGCCCGCTGGCTGCTGGCGGTGGCGTGCCCGTCCCCCGGCTCCGAGACCAGGGCGAGCAGATCGGCGTCGCGATCCACCCGCCGGTCGCCCGCGAACAGCAGCCGGCCACGGGGTCCGACCACGATGCGGCTCGGAGTCGGTTGCGAGAGGTTCAGGATCTGGTAGATCGAGACGGGTCCGAGATCGGAGACCTCGGCGGCGAGCGCCGCGTTGGCGGCCCGCGAACGATCGAGGGACTCCTGGAGGGCGTGGAGCTGGTCCTCGAGCGAGCCGAAGCGCCGTCGCCGGTCCGGACGGTCGAGACGGTCCTGCGACCTGGCCTTGAAAATCGACCAGCCCCGCACCAGCCACGTGGTCGCGTCGTAGAGATCGAGATCGACGGGCCTTCCGCGCTCGTCGACGAAGAGCCGCGCCGTGCCGCTCGGCAGGTCTCCGAACAGCGAGGGCATCGAGGCGAGGGTCTCGGGGGTCATCCGCCGTCCGGCCGGCAGGTAGCGCCGTCCGCGGTCGAGCTCGCGCAGGGTGCGCACGGCGCCGGCGTTGGAGGCCCCCACGAGCACCAGACGATCGATCCGGTAGCTCCGGTCGGGCCGGCGCAGCGGATCGCCCGGGAGCGGCAATGGAGAGCCGCCGTACTTCACGATCCAGCGACAGATCCGCGCGGCGTTGCTCTGGCAGACCAGATCGACCTCGTCGCGGTCGTTGACGGCCGCGATGCGCTCGAGCAGGACGTCGAGCGTCGCGGCGGTCTCGATGAGGTCGAGGCGCCAGTCGTAGCCGAACGGATAGAGCGTGGCGCCGGGCTGCGGATGCCGCGGGTCGCCGAGCACGTAGCCGGCTGCGGTCATGGCCTCGAGCAAGGGACCGTAGATCGGGCGCGAGATGAACAGCAGCTCGATCTCGCGCAGCACCGCACCCCCCTCGAGGGTGTCGCTCGAGGCGAGCTGCGGGGCCAGCGGCAGCGCCAGCGCCCGGCCCCCGTCGCGCGGGAACAGCAACTGCCAGCCCCGGCCCCACACCACGCTGTCGCGCTTCGCGTCCTCGAGCTCGCTGCCGGTGACCCCCGGCACGAACACGACGGGGGTCGGTCGCGCCGCCGCGGGCGGGGGACCGTGGCCACCACCGGTGGGCGCGCCCGAAGCCGACGCAACGGCCGCACCGGCGAGGGCGACGAGGCTCGAGACGGCGAGCGCCCCGGCTCGCCGCGCTCTTCGGCCTGCCTGCGGGGCTGTGTTAGCGTGCCCGCGATGACGGGGGAAGAAGGCTCCGAGATCGATTACGCCGGACGCATCGAGCGGGCGTTGCGTGGCGCGCTGCGAGAGCTCCTCGCGGAAGTGGCGGAGGATGGTCTTCCGGGCGAGAACCACTTCTACCTCTCCTTCCGCACCGACGCGCCTGGCGTCGTCCTGAGCGCCGAGCTGCGGGAGCTCTACCCCGACGAGATGACCGTGGTCCTGCAGCATCAGTTCTGGGATCTCGAGGTCGACGACGACTGCTTCTCGGTGACGCTGAAGTTCTCGGGCCGGCCGCAGCGGATCGCGGTCCCGTTCGAGGCGATGACGGCTTTCGCGGACCCCTGCGCCGAGTTCGGTCTGCGCTTCCAACAGCTCGAGGACGATCTCGCGGGCGCCTCGGGGCGACCGGCCCCGGCCCCGGAGGATGGCGCGAAAGCCGGTCGCACGTCCAGTCAGGCTGAGCCCAACGGCAACCCGAACGGCAACCCACACGGAAACGTCGTCAAGCTCGAAGACTTCCGCAGGTAGCCTCGCGCGCCGGCTCTCTGCTGCCGAGCACCGAACAGGCTGCCGAGCACGGAACAGGCTGCCGAGCACCGAACAGGCTGCTCGAGCTCCGAAGAGGAGGGTCCCCCATCCGGGGTCGGGCCGGGCCTGCGCCCCCGGATCCGCGTCCTCGCGCGGCCACCGCTCCGTCGGCGGCTTCAGGGACGCTCGTCGAGCTCGAGCAGCACGATCGCGGGTTCTCCCTCGGTCACGCCGTGGACGACCTGCACCGCCAACCTGTTCCCGTCGGGGCTCCAGGCGAGGTCGCCCACCCAGGTGCGGCCCAGCCCCTCGGGGCTGTTCGGCTCGTTGAAACGCGTGAGCGGTCGCTTGTCCGCCCCGTCGAGCGCCATCAGCCAGACCTCGGCGGCATCCAGCCTCTCTCCCGTCTCGCTGCCCGGCGCGGGAGGTCCGAGAGCACCGGGTCGCTCGCTGGCGAAGGCGATCAGCGGGGCGCGAGGCGCGACGGCAGCGTAGCCGTCGGCGCCCCCCTGGGAGCGCGTGAGCAGGGTGGTAGCGCCGGTGGCGGGATCCAGGACGCCGATGTCGAGACCCCCCCTGCGACCGGGACGTTCGGCCGAGAACAACAGCCGCCGGTCGTCGGGGAGGAAGCCGTGGGAGACGACCAGCCCCGCGAGCTCGTCGCTCTGGTGCCGATCGGTGCTCTTGAGCCGGGGTACGCCGCGCTTGAGCACGATCTCGGCAGTGCGGAGCTGCCACACCCCCCAGGCTCCCTCCCGGCTCCTCGTCCGCTCGCTCCAGACCAGCCGTTCCCCCTCGAACGAGACGTGGGGATCGAGCGCGGCCGAGCCCATGTCGGTGAGCCGGGTGAGTTGCCAGTACGCCTTGCCGTCGGCACGGATCAGCCAGACGTCGCTCCACAGCCCGCGCTCCGGTCCGAGCAGATCCGCGGCCCCGAGCCCGAGCTTCTTCGCATTCTCCTGGCGCTGGAAGACCAGCCACTCCCCCGCCGGGTTCCACTCCGGGTTGATCGCGTGGGCTCCCCGGAACTCGTAGCTCTCGCAGGTCAGACAACGCTCGCCCCCGGACGCGAGATCGTGGATCCAGAGATCGAACAGACCGTCCGTTCCGGCGCGGTCGAAGGCCAGGCGATCCCCCTGCTTCGACCAGTCGACGCGCCCGCCGCCCTCGACGACCACGCGCGCGGAGCGGACGATGGGCCCGGTTCCCGGGACCGGCTGTCCGGCGAGGGGCGCGATCGCGCCCAGCATGAGCAGCGAGCCGCAGAGCAAGCGGGCCGATGCACAGCTCCCGACCGAGCCCCGGCGTCGCCGTGGCGCTGGCGCCGCTGCGAAGCGCGCGCGCGCGCGCTTCGCGGTGCGAGCAGGTTGCGGGTGGTCGAGAGCGAGCTCGTCAGGGGCGACAGCCGCCTGAGCGTCGTCGAGGGTTGATGTCATTCGTGGGCTCCGTGCTCGGCCGGCGCGGGCCGGCGCTCGAGTGGCAGCGCCATTTGCGCCGCGAGGCTACACTGCCGCGGATGGATCGCGTCGGAAGATCGCGTCTGCTCCGGGCGCTGCCGCCGATCGCAGTGACCCTGGCCATTTTCGCCCTGGCCCCGGCGGGCAGTTACGTCACGAGCTGGGCGCGGTCGATGCCGAGCGTGGCGATTCCGCTGCTGAGCGCGGCCTTCTTGCTCGCGGCGACCGGGTTTCTGATCTGGGCCGTGCGCAGGATGCGCTTCCAGCTCGCGCGCAGGCTGCCGTGGGTGCTGACGGCGATCGGCCTGGTGGCGCTCCAGCAGCTCCTGAGCGAGCGTGGAACGGCGCTCGAGCGCACGGTCGAGCGCATGCACTTCCTGCTCTTCGGCGCCCTGGCGGCCGCCACCTTCCTCGCCCTGCGCCCGCCGAGCCGAAGGGCGGACGAGAGCCCTCCAGGTGGGCGCGCCACCGCCGGGCTGACGCTGGTCGTGGTCGCCTGGGTCGCCGTCCTCGACGAGCTGCTGCAGGACCTCTTGATGGCGCGCACCGGAGACGCCTTCGACGTCGGTCTCAACCTGTTCTCGGGCCTGATCGGGGTGATCGCCTCGGCTGGACTCTTCCCCATGCGCTGGAGCGGCGCCGCGCCACGGCGGCGGTGGCGAACCGCCCTCTGGCTGCTGGTGCCGTTGCCCCTGCTCCTCGCCCTGTTCCTCGAGTCGGCGCACCTCGGGTCGCGCATCGAGGCGAAGGGGCTCGGCGTCTTCCATTCGTTCTACTCCTCCGCGGCCGCGCTCGAGCGCGCGAACCGAGATCGCCAGCGCCGATGGCAGCGGCGGCTGCCGCCACAGCCGCCGTTCGAGTGGTGGGTGCTGCAAGACGACTTCCTGGTCGAGGGGGGATGGCACGTCCACGCGCGGAACCTCGCCCTCGAGCAGGGCGATCTCGAGACGGTCTGGATCGAGAACACGATCGTCGAGCGGTTCTATTCGGCCATGCTCGACGCCCCGTTTCCGGAGGATCGCCACCCCTACCGGCTCAAATCGTGGGATCTCGAGCGTCTGAACGCCGCCGGGATCGGCGCGGGCGCGCTGCCGAGAGCACAGGACGTCGAGGGCGGGCGCGTGATCAGCCGGGCCGACCGCGGGCGGATCTGGGTGTCGCCGAGCCGCGCGCAGACGTGGTCCTCGGCGATCGTGCTGAGCCTGGTCGCAGGCTTCTTCGCCCGATCGCGTCGAGCCGGCACTTCCGGCGAGCGGGCGTCGGCCGCTGCCGCGGCCGGGAGCCGCGCCGCCCGCAGGTGACGGCGAGCCGAGCCACGTCGATCACAGGCAGCCTTCGATCGTCTCCTCGGCGAGTCGATCGATGACGGTCTCGTAGCTGCCGCTCTCCTGGTACCAGGCGCGCTGGCGGTCGGCGCTGGTCCCCTCCGCCAGGATCGTCTCGAGGTACTCCACCTCGCGCCTCACGCCGACCTCGTCGAGCACGTCGTCGAGGAACTCGACCAGCTCGCTCGCCAGCTCGCGGAAGGGGGCCTGCCGTTTGCGCCCGAGGTCGATGAACTGGCCGTCGAGCCCGAAGCGCACCGCCCGCCACTTGTTCTCGTTGATCAGCTGGCGGCGGTAGCTGCGCCAGGAGAGGTTGTTGCGGCGCAGGCGGATCAGCTTGGCGACCAGCGCCACCAGCAGGCCGGTGACGCACAGCGTCTCGTCGATCTTGGTGCAGATGTCGCAGATCCGGAACTCGAGCGTCGGATAGTGCGGGTGCGGTCTCACGTCCCACCAGATCTTGGTCGGCTCGTCGATGCATCCGGTCTTGATCAGGGTGTCGACCAGGTCCCGGTAGTCGGCCCAGGACTTGAACCTGGGGGGGAGCCCCGAGCGCGGCAGGTTCTCGAACACGACGGATCGATAGGACTTGAGCCCGGTGTCGCGGCCATGCCAGAAGGGCGAGCTGGTGGAGATCGCCAGGATGTGCGGCAGGAAGTAGATCGAGTCGTTCATGACGTCGATCATCAGCTCGCGATCGTCGATGCCGATGTGCACGTGCATGCCGAAGATCAGGAGGCGGCGGGCGACCTCGCCCAGGTCCTGCTCCAGCTTGGAGTAGCGCTCGCCGGCGCTCACCTCCTGGGTGCTCCAGGACGAGAACGGGTGGGTGCTCGCCGCCACCACGCGCAGGCCGTTGGCGGTCGCCACCTCGTGGACCGTCCGCCGCAGCCGGCACAGCTCGTCGCGCGCCTCGACCAGGTCGTGGCAGATGTGACTGCCCACCTCGACCTGCGACTGCATCAGCTCGGGCTTGATCTGATCCTGGAGCACGACCTTCCCCTGCTCCAGGAACTCCTGGATGTAGGAGGTCAGACCCCGGGTCTCGGGGTCGATGATCTGATACTCCTCCTCGATGCCGATCGTGAGCTTGGGGAGGGCCAAGGCGCCGGTCCTCGAGGGTCGTGGGAGGGGATCGAGGCGTGCGCAGTCTATCGGAGCCCCTGGAGCACGGCTCGAAGCGGTCGTGGATCGGCTGAGCCATCGGCCTCGAAGCGCCGGCGACGCGCTTCGCTGGAAGCAGGGGGTGCGGTAGTTTCCGGATGGCTCTGGCAAGCCGAACCGTCCGTCGCGGCCAGAGCTCGAGAGCCCGACGGATCCGAGGGCGACCCGATGCTCGCAAGACGTCCACATCAGGAGATCCGCCCGCCGCGGCCGGCCGGAGCGCGATTCGCCACGCTCGGCCTCGCCCTCCTGGTGGCGAGCGGCGGCTGCGGACCGCGAGAGCCGGCTTCCCGACAGCCCGGCGGCTGGGCGCTCGCCGGCGAGGCGCAGGCGAGCTCGTCGGCCGGAGGGATGGTGGTGAGCGGCCATCCGCTGGCCTCGGAGGTCGGCGCGCGCGTGATCGAACGAGGGGGCAACGCGATCGATGCGGCGGTGGCCGTGGGCTTCGCGCTCGCCTCGGTGCTGCCGGAGGCCGGGAATCTCGGTGGTGGCGGCTTCCTGGTCTACCGCTCGGCGTCGGCCGAAGACGTGCGCGCGCTCGACTTCCGCGAGAAGGCGCCGGGTGCCGCGCACCGTGACATGTACCTCGACGGCAACGGCGAGCCGACCGAGCAGAGCGTCATCGGCCACCTGGCCGTCGGCGTCCCCGGAGCGGTGGCGGGTCTCGCCGAGATGCACCGCGAGCTGGGGTCCCTCCCCTGGGCCGAGCTGGTCGCCCCGGCAGTGGATCTCGCCGATGGGCACGTCATCGACGAGGTTCGCTTCGAGCACCTGGAGGCCGGCGCCGAGCGCCTGGCCCGTTTTCCGGCCAGCGCCGCGCAGTTCCTGCCCGGCGGCTCGCCGCCGCCCGCCGGATCGCGCTTCGAGCAACCGGAGCTCGCGGCGACCCTGCGCACGATCGCCGAGCAGGGCGAGGACGCCTTCTACCGGGGCCAGATCGCGCGGCTGCTGGTCGCCGAGATGGAGAGCGGCGGGGGCATCGTCAGCCTCGAGGACCTCGACGCTTATCGGGCGGTCTGGCGCGAGCCGATCGTCGTCGACTACCGCGGCTCGACGATCCTCTCGATGCCTCCCCCCTCCTCCGGCGGCGTCACCCTCGCCCTGATTCTCGAGATGATCGAGGGCTGGAGCGAGCTGGCTCCGTTCGGATCGGCCGAGCTCATCCATCTCGAGGCCGAGGTGATGCGGCGCGCCTTCATCGAGCGCAACCTCTCGCTCGGCGACCCGGATTTCGTCGACCTGCCGCTCGAGCGCTTCCTCTCCTCCGAGCACGCCGCCGCGCTCCGTGCAGAGATCGATCCCGCGCGGGCCACGCCGACGCCACCCTTCTCCCAGATCGTGGCCGAGGGCGAGAACACCACGCACTACTCGATCGTCGACGCCGAGGGCAACGCCGCCGCGATCACCACGACGCTCAACAGCGCCTACGGCAGCGCCGTGACCGTCACCGGCGCGGGATTCCTGCTCAACAACGAGATGGACGATTTCGCCGCGGCGCCCGGCAAGCCCAACCAGTTCGGCCTGGTCGAGGGAGAGAGCAACGCGATCGCGCCCGGCAAGCGGATGCTGTCCTCGATGACTCCGACCGTGGTCGTCGACGCCGGGGGCGCTCTGCGCCTGGTCGTCGGCAGCCCCGGCGGGCCGACCATCATCACCTCGGTCTACCACACGATCTCCAACCTGCTGGACCACGGCATGTCGCTCACCGAGGCCGTCGAGAGCCCGAGGGTGCATCACCAGGCGTGGCCCGACGCGCTGTTCTGGGAGCCCGGCGGCCTCGCTCCGGGGACCGTCGAGCGGCTCGAGGCGATGGGACACGAGCTCCGCGAGCGCGCGGCGACCAGCGGAGACGTGGCCGCCATCGCCCCCGCCGACGGCGCCTGGTCGGGGGTCGCCGATCCGCGCCGCGGCGGCGCGGCGGTGGGCGCGGCCCGGGCAGACGTCCTCCAGGGCTCGGGTTCCAGGTGACGGGCGCGGGGGTGGACCTCTCCGCCCTGCGGGAGCGGACATCGGGCCGTCTCCCCTGATATCCTCGCCGATCGAGCCTCCCCACCCGCACCGCCTCGTGGTTCCGTATGGCTCCGTGAAGATCCACATCCTCTCTGACGACGAGCTGTCCCGCCTGCTCGATCGCCACCGCAAGCTCGGCCCTTCGCACGAGCGGGCCCCGGTGGACGGGCTGGTCGAGGAGATCCTGCGCGTCGCCAATCAGTTCGTGCCGTCCAAGAGCGGGTCGGTGCTGATCGACGACCCGCACCTGAAGGTGGCGAACCGGTGGAAGCCCGAGGCCAACGAGCTGGTGGTGGTCGCTCGTTTCGGCGAGGGCGACGGTCTCGCCGTGGGGGCACGCCGCGAAGTCGCCGATGACCTGGTCGGTCATGTGTACCTGAGCGGTGAGCCTCGGTGCGTCTCGGCCGAGGGCGGCGAGGGCCGCTCCGAGATCTGCGTTCCGATCCTCCTCGGGGACTCCACCTGCGGCGTCCTGGAGCTGGTCGAGCGGGAGGGCAGCGGGTCCTACACCGCGACCGAGCTGGAGCTGGTGCAGATCTTCGCCGGCTACATCTCGACCTCGTTGCAGAACCTCCTCGACGCCACGCGCTACCGCGAGCTCGCCAAGCGCGACGACCTCACCGGCCTGTTCAACGACCGCTACTTCAACGAAAGGCTCTCCGAGGAGGTCGAGCGCGTCGATGCCACCGGCGAGGACCTGTGCCTGATCTTCCTCGACCTCGACCACTTCAAGACGGTCAACGACCGTCACGGGCACCTGGTCGGCAGCCAGACCCTGCGCGAGGTCGGCATCCTGCTCGGGCGCGTCGCGACCGAGGCGGGGGCGACCGCGGCCCGCTACGGCGGCGACGAGTTCGTGGTGATCCTGGAGGCCGCCGATCTCGCCGCCGGCGTCCGTCTCGCGAACCAGATCCGCGACGCGATCTCGAGCGCCGAGTTCGAGATCGAGACTGCGCAGGGACGTCAGATCTGCCTGGCCGCGGGCAGCGTGACCGCGAGCCTCGGGGTGACCTCCTATCGGGATCTCCGCTTCGAGCCGGAGCTCGAGATCCACGATCGCAAGAAGGAGTTCATCCGCTCGGCCGACCAGGCGATGTACCACGCCAAGGCGCGCGGCAAGAACCAGGTGCGGGCCGGGATCTACGATCCGTACCCGGCGCGCGAGAGGGTCCGTTCCGAGAGCGGACCATAGCGGGAGTCCAGCCGCTGCGCCGGCGGCTAGGTCGACTAGGCCAGCGGGAAGCTCACAGAATGGTCAAAGTTCGATCAAGCCGCTGCGCTCGCCCAGAGAAACGGCTGTGGCCTGGTCGACCCAGCCGCGCCCGCTTGCGGGCTTGCGGCGCACGAGTGATCGGCTAGCGTGCTCGTGGTATGACCGCGCCGCGACCTCGCTGCTCGTTGGGGAGTGGTGAACACCACGAGCCCGCTGGCCCTGGCCTCACTCGTCGCCGGCCTCGTCCAGCAATCGCTCCGCCAACCGCGGCACCTGGGTGAGCATGCGGTCGAGAGTCGCGGCCAGGCGCTCGCTCGGCTCGCCGAAGCGGCGCGCCAGGAAGCGGAACTCGTCGCTGTCGACCGGCGGCACCGTGAGGTCCTTGGCGTGGCCGCGCACCATGCGCAGGGCGTCGATCAGGCGACGGTAGAAGCGGTAGGAGCCGGCGAGAGTGTCGTAGTCGCGCGCATCGAGGATGCCGGCGGCATGCAGCTCTCCGATCGCGGCCAGGACGTTGGGGCTGCGCAGCGCCGGCCGCTCTCCTCCGTGGCGGATCTGGAGGAGCTGGACCACGTACTCGAGGTCGACCAGGCAGCCGGGCGAGAACTTCGCGTTGAGGGTCCCCGGGGTGACCAGGTGCCGGACCTGGCGCTCGCGCATCGCGCGCGAGGCGGCGACGTCGCCGCTCCAGCTCTCGTACACCAATCGATCGCGCAGGGCGACCGTACGAGCGCCGAGCGCGAGATCGCCGGCGAAGGGCCTCAGCTTGACCAGCCCCTGGCGCTCGTAGGGCCAGGCGTCTCCCTCGGGCGCGAAGTAGCTCTCGAAGGCGGCCAGGGACACCGCCAGCGGTCCACCATCGCCGTAGGGGCGCAACCGCAGGTCGAGCTCGAAGATCCCCTCTTTGCGAGTGGCGATCGTCGAGCGCAGCCTCTCGACGAGGCGGGAGAAGAACTCGCTCGCGAACAGCCCGTCCTCTCGGCAGCGCCCGTCGCCGCCGTAGATCAGCAACAGCTCCAGATCGGAGGCGAAGCCGAGCTCCCAGCCGCCGAACTTGCCCAGCGCGCACAGGGCGTGCGGGACCACCCGCCCTTCCTCGTCGAGCGGCTGGCCGTGGCGTTCGACGAGGTCGGAGTCGGCGAGCTCGAGGGCGCGTCCGGCGAGCACCTCGGCGAGCTCGGTCAGCTCGCGCGAGAACTGGTCGAAGCTCGAGCCGTGCCGCAGGATGTGGCGCATGTCGATGCGGAACATCTCGCGGTCCTTGATCCGGTTCAGGATGGCAGCGCGATCGGCGGCGGCGTGCGCGTCGAGCTCGGCGTCGAACAGGGCTACGAGCTCGCGCCGCGGACGCGCCTCCTGCAGCTCTTCGATCGCGGTCATCACCGGGAACAGCGTCTCGTGCTGCATGCGCAGGAAGTCGTGCCAGAGGAAGTCGGAGACGCCGAGGAGCTGGGCGAGGCCGGAGAGGACGGCGGGCTGCTCGAGCGAGGAGATGTCGCGCTCCCAGTCGGGGCGCGCGAAGAGGTCGCCCAGGAACTGGCGGAAGTGGAGCAGCGCCCGCTCCGGGTCGGCGGAGGAGGGGAGCAGGTGCGTGAAGTGCTTGGTTAGCACGGTGGCGACGCGGAGCTTGCGCACCTGGGCTTCGGCCAGGATCTTGCCGCCGCGAGCATCGGTGACCCACAGCGTGTCGCGCGCGCGCTGGCCGCTGGTGCGCACCTCCATCAGCTCGACGTTGACCTCGGAGAGCGCGAGGGCATTGGTCAGCTCGTAGAGGAAGCCCACCGTGTCGGGCGCCTCGATCTCGAGCACGGTGTGCGCCGCCGAGCGCTCGTTGTCGACTCGGATGTCGATCGGCAGCAGCGCGTGGGGCTCGATGCGGGTCGCTCCGCCGCCCGGTGACAGACCGAGCGAGATGCGCTTGGCCAGCTCGGTCTGGACCTCGCGGTGGCCCCCCTGGTGCAGGCGGCCGATCAGCGCCACCAGCTCCTGCTCGAAGCGGTCGAGGTCCTGCGCCGACGGTTGCTCGGCGGTCGAGCGGACGTGGAAGACGTCGACGATCCGCCGCCGCACCGGCGCCGGCTCCCGGCTTTCGGCGTCGCCCAGCGAGGTGAACACCTGGCCGTCGAGGATGGTGAAGCCATAGACGTAGAGGAGCCCACACAGGATCGACAGCGAGCCCAGCGCATCGTGCCCCACCAACTCGACCCGGTACGTCGAATCACCGGACCGCCGCACCTCGACCACCGTGTGCCGTTGCTCGTCGAGCAGTGCGGCCATCCGCTCGTGCCGCGCGACGTCCTCGGGACCGAAGGCCTGACGGTAGGGGGCCGGCATCACGATGCGATCCGGCGCCTCCTGGTCGGGCTCCTCGTCTTCGGTGCGAATCTGCTCGAGCGTTCGCCGCCACACCTCGCGGATCGTGGCGCTGTGCTCTCGATAGCGCCGCAAGAAACGCTCGGTCCCCCTGGGACCGCCGAAGCCGAGGCGGTGCGCGACGTGGCGCAGGCGGCCGGGGTCCTCCGGCAGCCGATGGATCGGCTGATTGGAGACCAGCTGGAGGTCGTGCTCGACGGTGCGCAGAAAGACGTACCCCTGGACCAGGTCCCGATAGTCCTTCTCGCTGATCTCTTCGAGCTCGAGCAGGGCGTCGAGCGCCCCGAGTGTCGAGGTCGAGCGCAACCCCGCGTGAGCGGGGTGGCGGGGCACGTGGACGAGCTGCAGGTACTGGGTCACGAACTCGACGTCGCGGATCGATCCCTCGCCAGCCTTGACCTGGCCCCACTCCTGGCCGCGCTTCCTGAGCTCCTCCTCGATCCTCTCCTTGAGCGAGCGCACCGAGCCGCGCAGGGATTCCGGATCGTCGCCGCGGTAGATCAGGGGCCCGGCGTCGTGCAGCAGGCGCGCGCCGAGCTCGAGGTCCCCGGCGATCGGGCGAGCCTTGATCAGCGCCTGCCGCTCGGAGGCGTGCGCGCTCTCGCCCAGGTAGTCGAGGTAGGAGTCGACCGACTGGACCAGGGGGCCGTCGCGTCCCCAGGGGCGCAGCCGCAGATCGACGCGGTAGAGGAAGCCGTGGGCGGTCGCGCGCTTGATGTGGTCGGTCAGCCGGCGCCCCAGCGGCCAGCAGGAGGGTGCGTCGTCGGCGGCGACGTAGACCAGGTCGATGTCCGAGCTGTAGTTGAGCTCGCCGCCGCCGAGCTTCCCGAAGGCGAGCACCGCGAACGGGGTCGCCGGGCGCTCGTCCTCCGGCAGCGAGAGACGGGCGAGCGAGAGGCTGGCGTCGACCATCACGTCGGCCAGGGTCGAGAGCTGGGCGGTGAGGGTGGGGAGATCGAAGAGGGCCAGGAGATCGGCGGCGCCGATGTGCAGGATCGCGCGCTGATGGACGCGCCGCAGAGCGTCGAGAGCGGCGACGAGCGCCTGCCCGACGAGCAGAGAGCGCCCGTCGGCGGACGAGCGGCCCTCTCCGAGACCGAAGCCGATCTCGTCGTCGATCTCACCACGCAGCTCCGCGGCTGAGCACACCCGCGCCGAGCGGTGCAGCGTCGAGATCTCCTCGAGCAGGTTGGGTCGCCGCAGCACGATCTCCGTGAGGTACTGCGAGGCGCCGAAGATCGCCAGCACGTTCTGGCGCCGGCGCGGCCCGCCGAGGTGGGCGCTGATCAGGGATTCCGGGTCGCGGGAGCCCGCGATCAGGCGCTCGAGCGAGACCGCGGCCCGCTCGGGGTCCGCGACCCGCGCCAGCTCGTCGCGCAGCGAGTCGCCGAGCGGGTGGAGCGGGGGAAGCGCGAGGAGCCGCTCGACCGCCCTCTGCGGGCGCGAACCAGGCGCGTCCTCGGGCTGTGCGCGTCCTGGGGCGGAAGGAGTCATGGGAGCTGCGGCCGCGACGTGGGAGTGCGCGGAGGTGGCGGGGACGTCACTATACTGGCGGGCCGTGAGCCGGTCTCTTGCGGTTGTGCCACCGGCCCTCCTCCGGACTCGACGCCGATCGATCTCGCGCTCGCGCGTTGTCGGCGGGAGCCCCACCCCGCACGCCCGATGCCCGACGCCCCGCCCCGCCCCGCTCCGGTCCGCCTGTTCCACGCGGTGACCGTCGGTCATTTCGGAATCGACGTCTTCAACAGCATGACGCCCGTGCTGGCGGCCTTCCTCAAGGCTCCGCTCGGGCTGTCGGCGGCGCAGGTCGGGCTCGCGGTCGGTATCCACCAGCTCCTGGCGGGCGCCACCCAGCCCCCCTTCGGCTGGGTCGAGGATCGCGTGGGCAGCAGGATCCTCGGCCCCCTCAGCGTCGCCTGGGCGATCTCGCTCATGTGCGCGGCGCTGATCGTGGGATGGCGGTACGGCTACCTGCCGTTCCTGGGCCTGCTCGCCGTCGCGGCGCTCGGCTCGGGCGCCTTCCACCCGCAGGGAGTGGCCCACGCGGGCGCGGCGCTGCCCGGTCGATCGGCGACCGCCACCTCGGTCTTCTTCCTCAGCGGCCAGCTCGGGCTCTCCACCGGGCCGGTGGTCGCCGGCGTGATGCTCGATCGCGCCGGACCGTCGGGGATCGTCGTGGTCGGCGCCCTGTTCCTGACCGTCCCGCTGTACATGACGACGGTGATGGGCCGTCGCTCGCTCAACCCTCCTCCCGCAGTGCTCGAGCAGACCGGCTCGATCCAGCTCCCGCCGGCCTGGGGACCGCGATCGCTCCGCGCTCTCACGCTGCTCGCCGCGATCTTCTCGCTGCGCGCCTGGATCTTCATCGGCACCGTCGCCTTCCTCCCGCTACTCTTCCAGGTGGCGGGGTGGAGCGCGTCGGGACAGGGTCTGGCCGCCGGCATCTTCTGGGTCGGCGGCGCGATCGGGGGCGTGCTGGCGGGGGTGTTCGCGGACCGCTACGGACGCCGGTTCGTGGTCTCGGCGTCGACCTTCGGCGGCGCGTTGATGCTGCCGGTCCTGCCGATCGCGGATGGGGCGCTGGCGCTGCTCGTCTGCCTCCTTTGCGGAGCCTTCCTCGGCGCCCCGCACAGCGTGCTGATGGTCGTCGCCCAGGACCTCCTGCCGGTGCGCAGGGCTCTCGCCTCGGGGCTCTCGCTCGGCTTCCTGTTCGCGATGGGCGCGGTCGGAAGCTGGGGGATCGGCGCGCTGGCGGACCGCCACGGTCTGGTCCCCATGATCCAGGCGGGCGCAATCCCGGCGCTCGCGGTCTCGGCGCTCGCTCTGCTGCTGCCCAGGAGCGCCGCGAGGAAGCACGAAGGGCTCCTGGTACCGGGCGCCGGCAGCGGCGACGAGACCCCGTAACGGCCGGCCGCGATGCCGGCCGCGGTGCCGGCCGCGGTGCCGGGCGATGCCGGGGCGGATCCCCGGTCGGACCGGCCGAAGGTCTCAGCGCCGACGGTCAGGCCGGAGGGTGGCGCCCGAGGCTAGGGCGGATCGACGCGCGGCCCTTCGGCCTACCGCTGTGCGGCGACCAGCGAGGTGAGGGTCGCGTCGCCGCCCTCCGGCAGCAGCACGACCTCGGCCTCTCCCTTCTCGATGCGTTGGATCTCGAGCAGCTCGAACAGCGCGTTGAGCACCTCGGGGTCCTCGCCGATGATCGCGAGGGCGTCGCCGACGAGCTGAGGTCGCACCGCCTGCGCCCGGGCGAACTCGACCGCAGCGTCCTTCTCGGCGCCGCTGGTGACCACCGCGACCTGGTTGGCGCCGGCCTGGCGGATCGCCGAGGTCACCTGGCGCAGCCGGTTGGTGACCTTCTGCTCGATCTGGTCGATCATGTGCTCGTCACGGAAGTGGACCTTGCGGATGTAGACGGAGCCGAGCGAGTAGCCCCAGCTCTCCGACAGCGGCGAGACCTCGCCGCGCACCGTGCGGCTCATCGTGTGCCGGTTCTCGAGCATGTGGTCGAGCGGCATGTTCGAGAGGCTGCGGACCGTCGCGTTGGTGACGTTGGCCTGGAGCGACCCGGCGGGGTCGGTGTTCTCGAACAGATAGGCGACCGGGTTAGCGACCCGCATCTCGTACCAGATGCCGATCCCCATCGGCGTCCCCTCCTCGGTGTTCACCGGCAGGCTGCGCAGGTAGCGCTGGTCGAGGCGATGGTCGAGGGTGTGGATCTTGCCGAAGAACGGCACCAGGATGGCGCGCGGACCGAAGCGCATGATCGGCAGGTGCAGGCCGGGCTCGTCGAGGGTTCCCATCACCTTGCCGAACAGGACGAAGACCTTGGCGCGCGCCTCCTCGACGGTGGTGTAGAGGCCGAGCAACCGCACCAACAGGAACAGGATCGGCACCGCGATGACGGCGCCGAAGAAGCCGCCGAACACACCGACGAAGAACCAGATCATCGCCCCGCCTCCGGCGTGCCGCTGGCCGCGCCGTGGGTGGTCAGGATCCGCCGCGCCTTGGTCAGCAGCGACAGACGGGCGTTTCGCCGGTAGGCGGCGAGCACCTTCGGGCCGCGCTGCTTGAGCTGGCGGAGCTGCTCGGAGAGGCGCTCGAGCGGCTGCACCTCGGCCTGGGCCCTCATCGTCTCGATCTCGACCGCGCGCTTCGACTCCTCGATCTTCTGGTCGGCGAGCGCCTGCGCCAGGCTGAGCTCGGCGGAGACCTCGTTGTGCGCGGTGTTGATCGCGGCGAGCGCCGACTCGATCTCCTGCGGCGGGTCGATGCCCGTGATCAGCGAGGCGTCGAGCACGATTCCGTAGCGCGCCGACGAGGACAGGCACTCGTTGTCCATCTGGATGTTGAGCTCGTTGAGATTCTTGCGCAGGTCGTTGATCGAGACCCCCTCGAAGCTCACCGGCCGGACCTTGATCTCCTGAGTCTCGGTCTCGCTGCCGAGCTCGCCGCCGACCTCGATGCCGGCCTGCAGGGGGCGCGCCTCGAAGTTGGCGATGCGCTCGCGGAGGATCGAGACGAAGTAGCCCATGACGTGGGCGATCGGGTTCTTCACCCCGAACAGAAAGGCGTAGAGGTTGTGCTCGGAGACCTTGTAGCGGATCTGGCCGGTGACGCCGATGTTGAGCTGGTCCTTGGTCACCGCCTCGAGCACGGTGTTGCCGCGGTTGGCGCCCGGGTTCTCGGGGTCGTAGGCGGCCGAGACCGTCCTGATCGCGACGTCGACCTTGTGGACCTTCTGCCAGGGCCACTTGAAGTAGGGACCGCCCGGCCCGATGACCCGGAGCTGAGGGTAGCGATAGCGGCCGCGGTGCTCCGGCGACAGGTGCTCGGCCATCGGCAGCTCGTCGGTGTACAGCCCCGGCAGGCGCTGGGCCCGGCCGAAGCTGGTGATCACCGCGCGCTCGTTCTGCTGGACGGTGAACAGGCCGCCCATGATGCAGCGAACGAAGAAGTAGCCGGCGAGGCCGATCAGGGCGCCGGCGAAGGCAGAGAACATCCGAGCCTCCGGGTTGGTTTGCTGGCTGGCTTCTAGGTCGACTAGGCCAGCGGTCACTGAATGGTCAAAGTTTCGATCAAGCAGCACCCGAACGACCTGGCATCAGCGGTTTCCTGGCCTGGTCGACCCGAGCCCGCGCCGCTTGCGGCGCGTGGGCGGGAAACATGAGCTAGCGGGCTCGTGGTATGACCGCGCGTCGGCCCTGCCGCTCGTTGGGGAGTGGTGACCACCACGAGCCCGCTAGGGGGTGCTGCCGGTCATTCTCGGACGAGCGCTCGGGACGGGTCAAGGTTCCTTGGCGATCGGAGAGTCGCGTGAACGACTCGCGGACAGTGGCGCCTCGGCACAGCGCCTGCGCGGTCGTTCGGTCACGGCGGCGGCTTCTGAAGCGTCCAGCCGGTCGTGTCGCCGCTCTCGAAGTCGTCCATCGAGGCCACCGCCGCCGAAGCCGCCAGGGCCGCCGCTGTCGAAGAAGCCGCTGGAGCCGCCGCCGCCGCCGCCGAGGCCACCCGGCCCCCCGCCATTCGGAGAGCTCCCTCCCGGCCCGCCGTTGTCGGAGCCGCCAGCTCCGCCACTGCTACCCGATCCGTTGCCACCGCTGCCGCCGAGCTGGTCACCGCCACCCCCGCCGCCGCCGCCGGGCGCGCCGTTGCTGCTCGTGCCGCCGCCTCCATTGCCGCCGAACCCCCCGCCCCCCCCGCCGCCACTCGCAGAGCCGTTGCCTCCTCCCCCTCCGCTGCCCCCGAGGCCTCCCCCGCCTCGACGGCCGCCTCCAAAGTTCACGCCTCCTCCGTTGCCACCCTGCGCCACGTTCTCCGAGAAGGTCGTGCGCGTGGCGATCAGGATCCCCTCGTTGGCGATCGCGCCGCCGAGTCCGGCGCCCCCACCTCCGCCGGTGCCGCCGCGCGCCAGCCCTCCCGCCAGCCACAGGTTCCGCAGCTCGAGCTGGCCGTCGGCCGCCACGTGGAACAGCCGGAACGAGGGCGCGCCGGCATCCCGCTCGATCTTGGCGCCGCTTCCCTCGATCAGGATGCTGCTGGTGATCGAGGGCAGCCCCGTGTCGCCGAGCGCGGCGTCGTGGCGGGCGGTCAGGGGATAGGTGCCGCCGCCGAGCTCGAGGATGGCGCCGGAGGGGTTGCCGGCCGCGCAGTCGGTGTGGGGCGGCATCGAGGCGCCGCCGTCGTTGGCGTTCTCGATCGCCTCGATCAGCGAGCACTGTTCGTCGGCGGCCACCGCGACGAGGCCGGCGGCGACCGGGATCGTCGCCGGGGATCCCCCGCATGCACGAGCGCGGCGACGGTGAGCGCGGCAACGGCCGCGAATCGTCGGCCAGCGGCGACGCGTCGAGCTCTCCTCGTCGGTGCTCGGCCCGGTCTCGCCTCACGCACGGCGCCTCCTTCGATGGACCGCGCGCGGCTCGCAGCGGCTTCGAAGGATCTACAGAATCGCGACTTTCTCGCCGGGTCTCGTCGAGCCGATCCTTTCGTCAAGGCGGGCGGAGGTCCCCCTACGACGCGAGGTCGCTGTCGCCGCGGCGCCGACGAACACACCGACTTGCGGAGACGTTTCGCGCTCAGCCCGAAGGCGGCTCAACGCTCGCGACCGTTCTCTCGGGCTCAGGGGGAATCCTGCTTCAGCACCGCGCTCTCGAGATCCGGGAACACCTTGCCGACCTTGCGCAGCAGGTACTCGCCGTAGGTCCCCTCGAACAGGTGCGGGCTGGCGCGATCCCAGCGCTCGGCCGCGTCGGCCGCGGCCTCCCCTCGGGCGAGGCCTCCCGGGATCGGTTCGATCTCGGCGTTCCAACCGGGGTCGAAGAAGAACGGGTAGGAGAGCCGGGAGCGGCCGCTGGTGTTGAGCACACGGTGCGGAGTCGACCGGTAGCGGCCGCCGGTCATGCGATCGAGCATGTCGCCCAGGTTGCAGACGAAGGAGCCCTCGATCGGCGGCGCGTCGATCCACCTTCCGCCGGCCTTCACCTGCAGGCCGCCCGCTCTGTCCTGGAGCAGGATGGTGAGCAGACCGTAGTCGGTGTGCTCGCCGACGCTCCACAGCTCGGCGGTCTGCTCTCGAGTCAGCGGCGGGTAGTGGAAGATGCGAAACAGAACGAGCGGATCGCGCGTGAGCCGCGCGCTGAAGTGCTGGCGCGGCAGGCGGAGGGAGAGCGCGATCCCCTCCATCAGCCGGTGCCCGAGCGCGGTGAGCGCGTCGAGGTAGGCGAGCACGGTCTCGCCGAAGCCCTCGAGCTCGGGAAAGAGATTGCGGCCGTGGAGCGGGGTTCCGGCGCGCACCTCCGGATGCTCGGGCCCCAGCTCGGCGCCGAAGTAGAGACCCTCCTTCTGGTCCGGCTTGCCCGAGGTCAGCTCGGAGCCGACCGGGAAGTACCCGCGCCAGGCGCGCCCGCCGCGTTCCATGCAAATCGCCATCTTGGTCTCGTGATCGAGTCCGAAGAAGGCGCGGGAGAGACGATCGAGCCTCTCGACGAGCTGGGGGTCGATGCCGTGCCCGACGACGTAGAAGAACCCGGCAGCGCGGCACGCCTCGCCGATCGCGTCGGCGGCCGGGGCGGGGTTGGCTCCGGCCTCGACGAGCGGTCCGATGTCGATGACGGGGAGCTTCGAGAGGTCGTGCATTCGCGGCGTCCGGTCTCGCTTGTGACGCTACCAGGCGCGTCGGCCCGCGGCGAAGCCGCGGCCGACGAAGGGAGCGAGCTAGGCCCATGCGCCGAGCGGGAGCCGCATCGCCGCGATGCCCTCGCTGCAATCCCATCGCCGCGAGCCGTTCCCACGACCCGCGGGCTCGTCGTCTCGTCTCGTTAACGATCGCGGGGCTCGGACGTCTTCTCTGGTGGCACCACCGCCGAGGAGGCCCTCGATGTCGACGCTGCTCCACGAGATCCGTCTCGCACTCCGCAACCTCCGGAAGTCGCCGGGCACGACGGCTCTCGCGATCGCCGTGCTGGCGCTGGGTATCGGTGGCAACAGCGCGATGTTCAGCATCGCGAACTCGCTCCTCTTCCGGCCGTTCGAGTTCTCGGAGCCGGAGCGGGTGGTCAGCGTGGTCGACCGCGACACCGAGAGTGGCCGCTACCGAGGAGTCTCCTACCCCAACTACCTCGACCTGCGCGAGGCGACGACCTCGTTCGAGCAGCTCGCGGTGCACACCCTGGCGATGGCGGGGCTCACCGAGGGAGAGGAGACCCGGCGGACCTTCGTCTCGCTGGTCAGCGCCAACTATTTCGACACCTTCGGCGTCCAGCCGTACCGGGGCCGCCTCCTGCGGCCGGCCGAGGAGGCTTCGGGCGCGCGGGTGGCCGTGTTGAGCCACGGCCTCTACGAGCGCCGGGGGCGGGGCGAGGACGTGATCGGCGAGACGGTGAGGCTCAACGGCCTTCCCTACACCGTGGTCGGGGTGGCGCCGCCGGGCTTCGGCGGCACCAGCGTGCTCTTCTCGCCGGACCTGTGGGTGCCGATCGACTCGCACGAGGCGCTCCAGAACGACTTCGAGACCGACGCCGGGCGCTCGATCCACGATCGTGGCAACCACTCGTTGATCGTCTTCGGCCGGCTCAGGGATGGTGTCGACGCCGAGAGCGCGAATGCCGACCTCGAGCGGATCGCCCTCGCCCTCGCATCGAGCGACCCGGCCGAGAACGAGCACCACACCTTCGCGGCGCATCCGATGTCGCGGGTGTCGGTTTCCACCTCGCCCCAGACCGACGACGAGATGTCCATGCTGTCGGCGCTCCTGCTCTCGATGGCCACCGTGCTCCTGCTCGTCGCGGGCCTCAACCTGGCGACGCTGCAGGGAGCGCGCGGGCTCGCGCGCCGGCGAGAGATCGCGGTCCGCTTCGCGCTGGGCGGCGGGCGGCTTTCGATCATCCGGCAGCTCATGGTCGAGTCACTCCTGCTGGCGCTGGCCGCGGGCGTGCTCGGGCTCGGTGTGGGATGGATGGTGCCGCGGCTGCTCGTGGCGTCGATCGAGCGGTTCAGCCCTTTCCAGCTCATGCTCCGCGCGGATCCCGACTGGCGGGTGGTGGCGGCGACGCTCGGGTTCTGCGTGCTGGCGGCGCTCTTCGTCGGGCTGCTGCCGGCCTGGCGCGCCTCGCGGCCCGACCTGGCGGCCGACCTCGCCGAGAAGATCGAGGGTGGAGGCGCCCGCCGTGGACGCTGGCTGGCGCGCTCGGACCTGCCGGTTCTCTTCGAGATCGCGCTGTCGATGGTGCTGCTGGTGTCGGCCGGTCTGTTCCTCAGGGGGGCGTTCGCCGCGTCGCACCTCGATCCCGGCTTCGAGCTCGACCGCCAGGCGGTCGCCGAGATCGACTCCAGCCTCCTCGGCTACGAGGAGGAGCAGGGGAAGGATCTGCTGGCGCGAATCGAGGAGAGGTTGGGCCGGATTCCGGGGGTGCGCTCGGTCGGCAGCGCCGGCATCGTCCCCTTCGGCATGGTGTCGCTCGGCAAAGCGGTGGCGCCGAGCGAGGCCGGAGCCGACCCGGAGGACGAGCAGCGCGTCGCGGCTGCCTACAACGTCGCCGGGCCCGGTTACTTCGAGACGATGGACATCCCGCTGCTCCGGGGCCGGGCCTTCCGGGAATCCGAGGGCTCGGAGGTGGCCGTGATCGACGAGGTGCTTGCGCACGAGCTGTGGCCGGACGCCGAGGCGATCGGCCGCCATCTGAGGATCCTGGGCGACGAGCAGGGAGAGCTCGACGAGATCGAGGTCGTCGGGGTGGTCGCCTCGATCCGGGACTCGGTGTTCGACTCCGAGCCGGGCGGCCACCTCTGGCTGTCGAACGACCGCCAGTACATGTCCAACGCCCACCTGCACCTGCTCTTCGACACCGAGCCCGACGCCGCCCTGCTCGGCCAGATCCGCGCGGCGATTCGGGAGGTCGACGGCAAGCTGCCGGTGCTCGCGCTGCGCTCGATGAGAGATCACCTCGAGGCCAGCGTCGAGCTCTGGGTGCTGCGCACCGGAGGTCGCCTGTTCACGGTGTTCGCGGCCGTCGCGCTGCTGCTCACCCTCGCCGGGGTCTACGGCGTACGCGCGTACAGTGTGGCGCGACGGTCGCGCGAGATCGGCATCCGCATGGCGCTCGGCTCCTCGGTGGCCGACACGCTGCGGATGGTGCTGCGCGAGGGATTCCGCCTGGCGCTCGCCGGCAGCCTGCTCGGATTGATCCTGGCGGCGGGCGCCGCCCGCTTGCTCGCCGGCTTCCTGTTCGAGGTGAGCGCCAGTGATCCGCTGGTCTTCGGCGCTTCCTTCCTGCTGCTGTTCACGGTCGCGGTGGGCGCCTGCCTGGGACCGGCTCGTCGTGCGGCGCGGGTCGATCCGCTCCAGGCCCTGCGCACCGAATAGAGACTGTGGCCCGCGGTCGGGCCCGATCGTCGTAGGATCGGGGATTCCACCGGTCAGGGAGTGGTCCGATCGTGCCGTTCCGGCGTACGGACGGATGGGTCGTGTCGCTCTCCCCGTGCGGTGATCAGACCGGCGAGGAGGTGCCGATCGATGGCCATCGACCTGCGGCAGCGGAGCCTGCTGACCCTCGAAGACTTCACTCGTGCCGAGATCCAGCACCTGCTCGATCTCTCTGCCGAGTTGAAGTGCGAGCGACGAGCGGGTCGAGAGCTACGCCGCCTGGTCGGACGGGCCATCGCGCTGATCTTCGAGAAGACATCGACGCGCACGCGTTGCGCTTTCGAGCTGGCGGCTTTCCAGCAGGGCGCCCACGCCACGCTGCTGGGGCCGAGCGGCACTCAGATCGGCCACAAGGAATCACTCGAGGACACCGCGCGATTCCTTGGCCGGCTCTACGACGGCATCGAGTACCGGGGTTTCGCCCAGGCCTCGCTCCAGGTCTTCGCCGAGCACGCCGGAGTGCCGGTCTGGAACGGCCTGACCGACGACTACCACCCGACCCAGGTGCTGGCGGATCTGCTGACCATGGGCGAGCACGCCGGGGCGCCGCTCTCCGGCCTCTCCTTGTGCTACCTCGGCGACGCCCGCTTCAACATGGGCAACTCGTTGGCGGTGGGCGGCACCAAGATGGGCATGGACATGCGGATCGCGGCACCGAGGTCCTACTGGCCGAAGCCAGAGCTCGTCGAGCGCTGCCGCGGCTACGCGCAAGAGTCGGGGGGCAGCCTCCACCTCAGCGAGTCGGTGGCGGAGGCGGTCGCCGGTGTCGACTATCTGGTGACCGACGTCTGGGTCTCGATGGGTGAGCCCGAGGAGGTGTGGGCCGAGCGCATCGAGGCGCTCCACCCCTACCAGATCAACCGTGAGACGCTGCGCCTCAGCGGCCGCGACGACGTCAAGGTCCTGCACTGCCTGCCGGCGTTTCACGATCGCGAGACCGCGGTCGGCGAAGCGATCTACCAGCGCTTCGGTCTGGACGCGATGGAGGTGACCGACGAGGTGTTCGAATCGGAGGCCTGCATCGCCTTCGACGCCGCCGAGAACCGGCTGCACACCGCCAAGGCCGTGCTGGTCGCCACCCTGGGAGGCGAGCCGTGACCATGTCGGCGGACCCGCAGGTCGGCTGGGCTAGGCTCCTCGCCCCGGCGAGCTCGCAGGCTCGCTCGCCGGCCCATCCCCACCGAAGAGCCATTCGCCCGTCCGAAGTCTCGGACTGGCTCCTGGCCGCAGCACCGTGACATCCGATCCCGGCCGTTCTCCGTTCCCGCCCCCCGAGGGGGAGTCGAAGCTCGCGATCCTGGCCGAGATCGCGCGGATTGCGACCGAGACCCTGGAGTTGCGGCCGATGCTCCAGCGCGTGACCGACGCCCTGGTCGAGCGCTTGGGTTGGGAGCTGGTCGCGCTCGTCCGATTGGAGCGGGAGCGGGAGCGTTTCGTGTGCGAGGCGTTCACCGCCACGGTGCCCACCACCGTCGGGCCGGGGTTCAGCCGGGAGTTCGGGAGCGGCGTCGTCGGCCGGGTGGCCGAGACCGGCGAGGCACTGGTGATCGACGACGCGAGCGAGTTCCCGGGCTTCATCGAGGTCTTCCCCAACACCCGTTCGGAGCTCTGCGCACCGATCCGCCACCGCGGCGAGGTGGTGGGGGTGATCAACTTGGAGAGCCCGCGGCTGGCGGCGTTCCGTGGCCAGCTCCCGCTGGTCGAGGCGATCGCGGGTCAGATCTCGGGCGCGATCGCCAGCGCGCGCCTGTACGAGGCGACGCGCCAGCGTGCCCTGCACTTCGAGGTCCTCTCCGAGGTCTCGCGCGCGGCGCTGGCGGCGGGCGCCGAAGAGAGCGGCGCCGGCCTGCTGGCGACTCTCGAGGCGATCGCGACCTACGTCCAGCAGCGGTTCGACTTCCTGCTGGTGGTCATCGTGGTGATCGACGAGACCGGCCAGGAGTGGGCCCACCGCGCCTTCGTCACGCGGGACCCCGTGACGCTGAGCGAGCCGGAGCAGTGGCCGGTGTCGATCGGGGTCGTCGGCCGGGCGGTGCGGCTCGGCGCCTCTCAGCTCGTCCTCGACGTCACCGCCGACCCGGACTACGTGGCGATGAGCTCCCAGGTGACCTCGGAGTTCATCGCCCCGATCCGCTCCGGCGACCGGGTGATCGGCGCCTTCTCGATCGAGAACGACGACGCCGCGGTCTTCTCCCCCGAGAACCTGCGGCTGCTCGAGCTGGTCGCCGACCAGGTCGCCGGAGCGATCGAGCTGTCGCTGCTCAACCAGCGGCTCTCGGAGATCAAGCACGAGCTCGAAGCCGCCAACGACGAGCTCCAGCAGGCCAACCGCTCGCTCGAGCGGCTGTCGCACCTCGATCCGCTCACCGGCGTCGCCAACCGTCGCCGCTTCGAGCACGCGCTCGAGCTCGAGTGGCAGCGGCTGGCGAGGAGCGGTAAGCGTCTGTCGCTGGTGATCGCCGATGTCGACCACTTCAAGGCCTACAACGACGCGCGCGGCCACATCGCGGGCGACCGATGCCTCCAGCGGGTGGCGGGGGTGCTCCAGGAGGCGGCTCAGCGCGCCAGCGACCTGGTGGCGCGGTACGGAGGGGAGGAGTTCGCGGTCGTGCTGGCGGGCAGCGACGGCGAGGCCGCCATGCACGTCGCCGAGCAGGTGCGCGCCGGCCTCGAGGCCCTGGCGATCGCCCATCCGACGTCGCCGGTGGCTCCCCACGTCACGATCTCGCTCGGGGTCGCCAGCGCCGAGGCGACTTTCGACCGCTCACCGGCAGAGCTGGTGGCCGCCGCGGACCGTGCGCTCTACCGGGCGAAGCACGGAGGACGCAACTGCGTCGTCCTGGCGAAGTCCTAGTCCCCTTGCGCCGACCTCACTTCAGGCGAAAGACCAGGTGCGTCATGTCGTGGGCCCCGCCGTCGGGGTCCGCGCCGTAGCCGCCGAGCTGATGGCTCTCGAAGCCGAGGTCGGTGAGTGTGGCCACCGCGTCGGCCTCGATGTCGCTGATCAGCATCGTGTTGACGTGGCGCAGCCCGTTCGCGCGCGCGATGTCGATCAGGTGGTTGACCAGAGTGCTGCCGAGCCCCACCGCCCGAAACTCCGGATCGATCAGCCACTTGATGCGCCCGACCAGCCGCAGCGGACCATGCTCTCGGCGGTGCAGCGAGGCGTCGGCGACCACGCTCGAGCCGCTCCAAGCCAGCAGCGGGAACACCCTGCCGTAGTCGATGTTGGAGCCCCAGCTCTCGATCACGCTGCGCGACTCGATGCGGTCCCAGGCGAAGCGGCGCAGTTCCTCGGGCAGCCGGAGGAAGAACGCATGGAGTGCGGAGACGTCCCCCTGCTCGAAGGGACGGATGGTCACGACGCGGCCGTCGCGGAGCGCGGCCTGCTGCGGATACCGGAACGGATTGCTCATCGGGCTCCTTTCCGTGGACGGAACGTCCGACGGTGCAGGAGGCGCGTCGGATTGTCAAGGATCGCTGGGATTCCGTCCGGGAATCCGGGTTCCGGTTCTACCGCGTTGCCCGGCGACGCGCCGGCGGCGCTCGAAGCCGGAACGACATCGGCCAGCCTCTGGAGTGCTGGGTAGCACACGTTCGAGGCCAGCAATTCCCGCCCACCTGCGGGCGGAGTGGAAGCCCGGCGCCACTGCGACGAGGCGATGGTTGGAGCGCGGAGATCCGCGTGCCCCCCGAGCAGGCTCAGGGAGCACTGGGATGCGCGTCGGCTCGGACACCGAGCGAGCTCGGTGGCCGAGCCTCTGGCTACCCCTGGCGCAGCACCTGGATCGGGCTCAGCCGCGCCGCCCGCAGCGCAGGCACCAGGCAGGCCAGCAGCGCCACGGCGAGGAGCGCGGCGCCCGTGACCAGGAAGGCGGCGGGGTCGGTGGGGCTGACGAACAGCATCTGGTCGAGCGCGCGGGTGATGATCAACGACGCCGCGATCCCGACCGTCAGACCGAACGCGGCGAGGGTCAGGCCCTGGAGGAGCACCATCCCCAGGATGCTCGATCCTTCGGCGCCGAGCGCCATGCGGATGCCGATCTCGCGACGACGCTGGCGCACCGCGTAGGACATCACGCCGTAGATGCCGATCGCGGCGAGCAGGAGGGCGATGACTCCGAACGAGCCGAGCAGGGTCGCCGTGTTGGATTGGTTGGCGAGCGCGCCGTCGGTGATCGCGGCGCCGGTCGTAGCGTTGATCACCAGGTCGGGATCGAGCCGCTGGAGCGCCTCGCGGGCAGCGAGGAGGACGGCGCCGGGATCGCCGGCGGTCTGGGCCAGCACGTTGAGGCCGGTCACGTGGTACTGCTCGAGGGCCAGGTACGCGTACGGCTGCGGGTCCTCTCCCGGGTTGTTGTACTTGACGACCTCGGCGATTCCGACCACCTCGACCGGGTCCATCCCGAAGAACCGGAAACGCTTCCCCAGTGCGCTCTGCTGCGGCCAGAACCGATCGGCCATCTCGCGATTGACGATCACCACCGGGACGCCGCCGGCGCGGTCCCCTGGCTCGAACGCGCGCCCCTCCTCGATCGTGATGTCCATCGTCTCGAAGTAGTCGGCGTCGATGCCGTTCACCTGGACGAAGGTGCGTTCCTCAGGGTTCTCGCCCTCGAGCAGCACCGAGCGCAGGAAGGTCCCCTGGAGCGGTCCGCCCTGCGCCAGCGCCACCTGCCTCACTCCGGGGACCGCCGCGATGTGCTCGCGCGCCTGCCGGTAGAGCTGGCGCCCCTCCTCCTCCGAGTAGCCGAGCAGGCCGACGTTGAAGCCGAGCACGACGAGCCGATCGGTGTCGTAGCCGAGATCGAGCTGTCGCGCAGCCTGCAGGGAGCGCACGAACAGTCCGGCGCCGATCAGAGCGACCAGCGAGAGGGCGAGCTGGACGACCACCAGGGTATTGCGCACGTTGATTTTGCGCCCGGGGGCGCTGCTCATCGAGCCGTCGTCGCGGATCGCGGCGACCAGCTCGGGGCGCGAGGACTGGAGCGCGGGGACCAGCCCGAACAGCAGGCCGGTCGCCACTGCGAGCGCCAGCGTGAAGAGCAGGACCCGGGGGTCGAGCTGGAGGCTCACCTGGAGGTTGCCCCCCGGCAGACCGCCGATCAGGCCCATCAGCAGGCCCCGGCTGAACCAGGCAGCGGCCAGCCCGAGCGCACCCCCGAGCAGCGCGACCAGCACGCTCTCGGTGAGCAGCTGGCGCACCAGGCGCCACCTCGAGACGCCCATCGCCAGGCGCACCGCGATCTCCTTGCGCCGCTCGCTGGCCCGCGCCAGCAGCAGGTTCGCGACGTTGGCGCAGGCGATCAGCAGGACGACGCCGACCGCCGCCATCAAGACGGTCGCCCCCGCGGCCACGCCCCCCCGGTTGAACAGCGTCGTCTCCGACACCGGCTGCAGGGTCAGCCCGCGCCCCTCGTTGTCGTCGGGGTACTCGCGCTCCAACCGCTCGCCGATCAGCCTCAGGTTGGCGAGGGCGCTCTCCCGATCGAACCCCTCGGCCAGCCGTCCCACCGCGTTGACGAAGAGCCCTCGGCGCTCGTCGTACCAGTTGAACGCCGGGTCGGGCCGGAGCGCGGCGTTCATGGCCATCGGCAGCCACAGGCCCGGCTCGAAGCCGACGTTGAGGCCGTTGAAGCCGGGCGGTGCGACCCCGATCACTGTGAACGGTTGCCCGTTGACCGTGATCTGCCCGCCGATCGCGCTGCGATCTCCGCCCAGCCGCTCGTTCCAGAACACGTGATGGAGGATCGCGACCGGGTGAGCGCCCGGCGCGCCGTCCTCTTCCGGTGTGAAGAAGCGGCCCGCGATCGGTCGAACTCCGAGCGTCTCGAAGTAGTTGCCGGAGACGATCAGCGCCGCCTCGATGCTCGGCTCGGCGTCGCCGGTGGCGACCGCGACGCCGACGAAGTCGTAGCCCGCCACCTGCGAGAAGGCGTCGCTCTGCTCGCGCACGTCCTTCCAGTTGAGGTGCGACAGCGGCGAGGTGCCGCCGATCTGCGTGTCCGTGGTGAGGATCGTCATCACCCGCTCCGGATCCTCGATCGGCAGCGGTTTCAAGAAGACCTGGTTGATCAGGCTGAAGATCGCCGTGTTGGCGCCGATCCCGATCGCCAGCGAGAGCAGGGCGATCGAGGTGAACGCCGGCTTCTTCAGGAGCGAGCGGACGGCGATCCGGAGATCGCGCAGCAGGTCTTCCATCATGGGGGGCTCCGGCCAGGGGTGGTGTCGGTTTCGGGTGCGCGGGAGCGACGCGCTCGCTCCGGGCGCAGCGCGGCGCGAATCGCAGCCCGCGGCTCCTTCGGATACGCAGCGGGCCGGGCCGGGTTTTCTCCCGCAGCCGGCGGGCGCCGCTCACGGCAAAGGAGCGTGCTCGTGGACGACGGCGAGCCGGCGGCCGGTCGTATCGAACGCCAGGCGCGTGATGCCGACGATGCCGTGGCCCGCGAGGTCGAGCGTCACTGACCAATCGTGGTCGACACCCGATCGCAGGCGCAGCAGCCGGCTGCCGCGAGCGGTCCAGAGCGAGCCGTCGGGAGAGATCGCGAAGTCCTCGTGCGGCGGCTGCAGCCTGGCGATCTCGCGGCGGGGCCGATCCTGGCTCGCCAGGTCGATGCCGATCAGCCGCCAGTCCTCCTCCGACCGCTTGTGCACGAAGACCATCTCGGCGGTCCCCGGCAATCGGTGGAGCGAGCGGCCCGGATCGTGCTCGAGCACCTCGCCCGCGCCCGGGCCGATCGTCGCGAGGCGCAGGGTGGGCGGCTCACCCAGCACGAAGAGGAGCACGCGTTCGTTGTCGACCCAGGCGTGATACCCGACCGGGTTGACGTCGGGCAGCAGCAGCCTCGGCTGGGCCGCGCCGCCGGAAGAGCCCGCGGAAGCACTCGCGTCGAGCGGAAAGCTCCAGAGCTGTTGATCCTGATCGCCGTAGTCGCGCACCACCGAGATCGTGTTCCGGCCCGGGATCGGCGTCGGCGAGTACTGGCTCTGCGGGGTCGAGATCAACGGTCGGGCTCGGCGGGTTTCGGGGTCCCAGCGCACGATGTCGGTGCCGCCGTCGTCACCGGCCGCCGTGTAGAGCAGCGATCCGTCGAGCAGGAACGCCGGCTGGTTGTCGTAGCGCTCGCGCGCGGTGACACGGATCACCGAGCGCACCGCCGTCGCCTGGCCGGGCTCGAGCTCCACGAGCGAGATGTCGGTTGCGGGCGCCTGCGCGCTCGCGGGCGCGGCGAGCAGCAGCAGGGCGACGAGGGCGCCGAGCGCCGGTGTCCGTGACGTTGACGACATGGCGTGATCGTAGCGGACGCTGCGAGCGATCCGGCGGCGTCTCCACGACGTCTTCCACGACGTCTTCCACGACGTGGTCCACTACGCGGTCCGCGCGGCGCTTGTGCCCATCCGGCGCACCTGCGAACGCCGGTCCCGACTCAGCCGGCGAGCAGCAGCCGGCTCAACGTCTCGAGGGCCGAAGCGAAGGCGTCGGGGCGCAGACCACCGAAGGAGATCCGGACGTGCCGCGACGCGCCGAACAGCACTCCGGGCACCAGTGCGAGGTCCCCCTCCTCGAGGAGCCGATGGCAGAGACTGGCCGTATCGGCCACGCCGGCGACGCGCGGAAACGCCACCGTGCCGCCGCGCGGACGCGCCCACTCGAGCACCGAAGAGGCGTCGATCAGCTCACCGAGCGCGCGGAGGTTCGGCGCGAGCAGCTCGGCCGCCCGGCGTGTCAGCGTGGCGAGCCGCCCGAGCGCCACGGTCGAGAGGGCATCGGTCGGCATGGGCGCGACGGCGTCGATGACGCCGCGCGCGCGTCGCATCGCGGCCACAATCTCTGGATCGGCGATCGCCCAACCACAGCGCAGCCCGGAGAGGCCGTAGGACTTGGTCAGGCTCGAGGTCGCCACGAACCGCCCGCCGCGCGAGGCGACGGTCAGCGCGCCGAGAGCTGGCGTGGCGGCGGGATCGGCGAACACGCCGGGGAAGGTCGAGCTGTCGAGGTAGACCTCGTCGACCACCACCCAGAGGTCGCGGCGCTCGGCCAGATCGGCGATCGCGGTGAGCGCCTCGCTCGAAGCGAGCGTTCCCGTCGGGTTGTGGGGGTTGGTGATCGCGAGCACCCGTGTGGCCGGGCCGAGCGCCGCTTCGATGCGCTCGGGATCGAGTGACCAGCCCTCTTCGAATCGCCGCTCGAATCGCCGCACCCGCGCCCCGAGCAGGCGCGCGGCGCCCAGGATCGGGTCGTAGCCCGGCGTCTCGAAGAGCATCTCGTCGCCGGGACGCAGCAGCGCCGCAAGCGCGATGAAGTTCGCGCCGGAGGCGCCGGCCGCGGCCGCGATCCGCTCGCTCGTGGTGGCGTAGTGCTCGGCAAGCGCCTCGAGCAGCTGCGGGTGCCCCCCGGTGTTCCTCCCATGCAACACCAGCGTCGAGGCCGCTTCCTCGAGCTCCTCGAGCTCGACGTGCAGGAGGTTGCTGCCCGCCAGGTCCCAGCGTGCCGGGGGCCGGGACTGCGCCCACTCCATGTAGGGCGCCCAGTGGGTGCGCGCGGGATCATGCTCCCGGATCGAGGGCTCCATCGTCGGCGAGTCTACGCGCGCCATGGGATCCGGATCGCCGCTCGCCGGCGAGCCTCGACGCGGCCAGAAACCGGTCGATCACGACCGCCTGCCGGAAGGGCGGCCGCTCGCCTTCGTTAGAATCGATGCCGGATCGGATCAGCGCTCGTCAGCTCGCAGCGCGCATGGTGTTCGCGAGCCCGCGCGAGCACGGGTGCAAGCCCCCGAGAACCGGGAGCCGCGGATAGCGGATCGGTCGGATCGAAGGAGGGTGGGAAGCATGAAGATCACCCAGCGCCGCGACGGGGAGACCCTGGTCTTCCAGCTCGACGGCAAGATGGCGGTCGGGGCCGGCGAGGAGCGGGCGCGCGAGGCGATCAAGGCCGCGCTGGCCGCCGGCGAGACGCGGATCCTGCTCGACATGGAGCACGTGACGATGCTCGACTCCGAGGGCGTCGGGGATCTGCTGGCCTCGCATACCTCGGCCAAGCGCAGCGGCGCGAAGATGGCGATGGTCCATCTCTCGCCCAGGGTCGGTCGGGTGCTCCAGGTGACCAACCTGATCGGGGTGCTCGACGTCTACGACGACTCCGAGGAGGCCCTGCGCGCGCTCGACTGAGCTGGTGGGCGGACGCAGGACCGGAATGGTGGACGCGATTCCGGCCGAGCTGAGCTCTCCCAGCTCCTACCCGAGCCGAGCGGCGCGCCAAGCGCACGAGCCGAAGCGGGGCAAAGGTGTGAGGGGCGCCGTGCCTGCGAGGCGAGTCCGGCGCCGGCGGCGCGTTGCCGGTGAGCAGCGAAGAACCGCCGGGCCTGCGGAGCGCGACCCTGGATGGGCCCTGCCGGCTGTTTCCACGGAGGGTGCTACGCGCGGGTCGGGATCGACAACGGCTGCCACGGAACGGCGTCCTCGACCGGCTCGCCGCTCGGGCGGAAGCCGACGCGGCGGTAGAACTCCGTCGACTCCTGCCAGGCGTGCACGGTGAGCTCCGATCGTCCGTCGCGAGCCGCCTCCTCGCGCGCGGCCTCGATCAGGGCGCGACCGACCCGGGCGCCGCGGAACTCGGGCGCGACCACGACCTGGCGGAGACGTCCATTGTGGGGGTCATACTGGGCCGTACCCGCCAGCTCGCCGCGGACGCGAGCCAGGAAGTGCACGCTGCGCTCGTCGCTCGCCCGATAGGACTCGAGCGATCGCCCCTCGCGCGACAGGAGGAGCCGCTCGCGAAGCGCCCTCACCTCCCGCCAGAGACCGTCGTCGACCTCGACGCATCCCGGGTGCCGGTCGATCACGAGCTCCGGGTTCGCATAGCGCCACCAGACGTCGGTGATGCGGGACCCGCTGCGCAGCTCGTCCGGCAGATGGCCGAGGTCGTTGAGGCCGACGAGCAGGCTGCCGTGCAGCGGGTGCCAGCGCAGCTCGGTGATGCCGGTGTTGCCGTGCACGAAGGCGAGACCCTGGCGCCAGGAGATGCGAAGCCAGCGCCGCAGCCATCGGGTGAGCAGGTCACCATGGAGCACCAGGATCGCGGTGTCGTAGCTTTCTCTTCGTGTGTGCAGCGTGGTTTCGAGCCAACTCGTCATCCGCTCGACTCGCCGGCCGGCGTCGATCGGGTGCTCCGGCAGCGCCTGTCCCGCGAACCATCCGGTGCCGGCGAGGTGGGTGCAGGTGACCGCGAACTCGCCCTCGATCTCGTCCGGCGTCGCACCGGCGGAGGTCTTCGTGCCGACGTAGCAGCCTCCCACCTCGTAGAGCTCGCCGTGGCACCAGAAGTGCTCGCGGGCGAGGCCGAGCCGTTGCGCGATGGGAGCGGCGGTGAGCAGCGCGCGGCGCATCGGGCTCGACACCAGCAGGAGGCGCTCCCCGGCGGTGCGCTCGGCGAGAGCGGCGGCGACCAGCTCAGCCTGCCGTCGGCCCCGCGCGGTGAGATCGGGATCTGCGACGCGCGCCGCCTCCGAGCGCTCGCGCAGCTCGGGATGATCGGCCCCGAGCTCGGCGATCAGGCTCGCGTGCGCGTCGTTGTTGGCGGACTCTGCGTGACGGACGAGGAGGATGCGCAAGCTAAGCCCCGATGTGCTGAATGGCACACAGAGGCTAGCAATGTTGTCCAAGGCTCCTTCCCGAGCTGAGGGGAGCGTACGCGCGCTCTAGACAGCCGAGCGCCGCCACGACGGTCCCGAGCAGCCGACCGCCGTCGCCCGCCTACCGATCCGCCGCCGGTGAGCCCACCCACCGTTCGCGCCCCGAGAGCGCCAGGGCGACGACCTCGACGGTGTGCAGGACCTCGAGGGGCCGGCCGAGCCGGGCGGTGTGGCGACGGATCTGCATCGAGCAGCCCAGGTTGCCGGTGACCACCACCTGCGCCCCGGTGGCGAGGAGATTGCGCGCCTTGCGCTCCCCGAGGCGATCGGCGAGGTGCGGCTGCTCGAGGTTGTAGGTGCCGGCCGAGCCGCAGCAGAGCTCGCTCTCTTCCGGCTCGAGCAGCTCGAGACCCGGGATCGAGCGCAGCAGGGCGCGCGGCGCGTCGCGCTCCCCCTGCGCGTGGAGCAGGTGGCATGGGTCGTGGTACGCGGCTCGGAGGATCGCCGCGAGCGGCGGCAACCCCTCGGGGAAGGCCGCGGGCAGCGCCTCCGCGAGCAGCGACGAGACGTCCTTGGCGCGCCCGGCGAGCCGGCGGGCGCGATCCTCGTCGCCGGTGCCCGAGAACAGCGTCGCCGCCTCGCGCAGCGCCGAGCCGCAGCCGGCGGCGTTGCTGGCCACCGCGTCCAGGTCACGGTCGAAGGCGGCGAGGTTGCGGCGGGCGAGCGCGCGCGCCTGCGCGAGGTCCCCCGAGTGGAGCGCGAGGCCGCCGCAGCATCCCTGATCCGGCGGGATCTCGACGGCGTAGCCGAAGGCGCGCAGGACCTCGAGGGTGGTGTGCTCCAGCTCGGGCGCCAGCACCGTCTGCACGCAGCCCCGTAGCAGCGCGACGCTCCCTCGCGTCGGCGGGCCGGCGGCTGCGAGCGGGAGCGCGTGACGCGCCGCGGCGCCACTGCGCCGATCCGGGAGCAGCTCGAGAGCGGCGCGCAGCTGAGCGGGCAGGAGTCGGCGGACGGCCCGCAGGGGGGCGCCGGCGGCGAGCAGGGCAGCGAAGCGGCGCGGGTGCGGCATCGTGCGCGACAGTAGCCACCGCCAGCCGCGCTGGAGCAGAGGCCGGCGCCGGCGGGTCTCGAGCCACTGGCGAAACGGCGTGACCAGCTCGCCGTAGCGAACCCCCGAGGGACAGGCGGTGACGCAGGCGACGCAGCCGAGGCAGGCGTCGACGTGGGGCGCCACCTGCTCGGCTTCGAGCTCGCCCTCGAGCGCTCCTTTCATCAGCACGATGCGCCCTCGTGGGGAGTCCATCTCCTCACCGAGCTCGGCGTAGGTGGGGCAGGTCGGCAGGCAGAAGCCGCAGTGGACGCACGCGCTGACCGCTTTCGACATCTCGTCGGCCCACGCGCCGAGCTCGGGCTCGAGCCGATCGGTCGGGATCGAGTGCAGCACGTCAGGTCTCCGCCGCGCGTCTGTCGTGGGGCGCCGCACGCGGCGCCTGCAGATCGGCGAGGTCGGGGAAGCGAAGCTGCGGATCGAGCGCGCGCTTCAGGCGCCGATAGAAGGCGAGTCCCGCAAGCTCGCCGAGCAGGCCGCAGGGGGCTTCGCCGCGGACCACCTGACCGGCCAGCCGGTGGCTCGACAGCACCTCGTCGAGCTCTACGAGGGAGCGCTGCGGCGGCCACGCCAGCCACAGGACACCGCAGCCGGCGGCGTAGCGCCGCACCGGCACGCTGCCGTTCTCCCCGTGCTGCCCCAGCGCCTCCTCGACCGGCTGGGCCTCGGTCGGCGCGATCGGCACGCGGATCAGCCGGTGCCCTTCCGGCAGCCAGCTCGCCTCCCGCACGCCGCCCCACAGCTCGTCGTCGGACGCGCCGTCGAGCGGCTCCGCCTCGAGGCCCGCGAAGCTCTCGATCCTGCGCTCGCGCTCGAGCAGGCTGTCGGCCGGTCCTCCGATGCGCACCAGGACGCGCCAGGCCGGCGCGGCAGCTCGCGCCACCGCGTGGCCGCTGGTGCCGACGGCGGCCGGCTCGAGATCGAGCGCCTCGAGGTCGAACGGTGCGGCGGCGAGCCGGAGCGCGAGCCGGTGCGCGCGCTCGAACCCGCCGGCTTCGAAGCGCAGGGTCCGGTAGGTCTCGGGCTGCGGGAAGACCTTGAAGGTCAGCTCGACGAGGGCGCCGAGCGTGCCGAGCGAGCCCACCATCAGCTTGGGCAGGTCGAAGCCGGCGGCGTTCTTGACCACCTTGCCGCCGCCGCGGACGACGGCTCCGTCACCGCCCACCATCGCGACGCCGATCAGAAAGTCGCGCACGCCGCCGTAGCGCTGGCGACCCGAGCCCGAGATCCCCGAGGCGACGGCGCCGCCGAGGGTAGCGCCGTGCCCGCCGAACGGCGGGTCGAAGGGGAGGTGCTGGCGGTGCTCGCCGAGGACGGCCGAGATCTCGGCGAGCGGGGTTCCGGCGAGCGCCGTGATCGTGAACTCGGCGGGGTCGTAGTCGAGGACGCCGCGAACGCCCGAGAGGTCGAGCGTGTGCGCAGGGTCGAGCGCCGCGGACAGCGCCGGCTTGCTGCGCGCGCCCAGCGGATGGACGCGCGGCAGCGAGCGCACCGCCTCCGAGACCTCTTCTCGGGTCGTGGGCGCGAAGATCCTCACGCGTCGCCGCTCACACGCGAGAGAGCACGCCGGCGCGCTCGAGCGGGTGGAGGCCGCGCGCGGCGAGCGCGGGCGCCTCGCCGCCGGGGAACATCTTCCCGGGGTTGGAGAGGAGGTGCGGGTCGATCGCCGAGCGGATGCGCCACATCGCGTCGAGCGAGTCCCGCTCGAACATCTCGGGGAGGTAGGCCCGCTTCTCGAGCCCGACGCCGTGCTCGCCCGTGATCGAGCCGCCCAGCTCGATGCACATGCGGAGGATCCGGCCGGCCAGCTCCTCGGCGCGCTCGAGCTCCCCTTCGCGCCGTCCGTCGAACAAGATCAGCGGGTGCAGGTTGCCGTCGCCGGCGTGGAAGACGTTGGCGACGCGCAGGTCGGCCGCGGCGGCGAGCCGCTCGATGCGGGTCAGCGCCTCGCCCAGGCGCGCCCGGGGCACGACGCCGTCCTGCACCAGGAAATCCGGGGACAGCCGTCCGACCGCCGAGAAGGCGCTCTTGCGCCCCTTCCAGATCGCGGCCCGCTCGGCATCGTCGGCGGCGACCCGGATCGAGCTCGCGCCGGTGCGCCGGATCAGCGGCTCGAGGCGCGCGAAGTCCGCCTCGACCGCCTCCGCCTCGCCGTCGAGCTCGACGATCAGCAGCGCCGCCGCGTCGCGCGGATAGCCGGCGCCGACCGCGGCCTCGGCGGCCTCGATCGCGAGCCGGTCCATGATCTCGAGTGCGCCGGGGAGCAGCCCCGAGGAGACCACCGCGCTGACCGCGTCGCCGGCCGCCTCGAGGCTCGGGTAGGCGGCGAGGACGGTGCGGAAGCGCTCGGGCCGCACCAGCAGGCGCAGGGTGATCTCGAGCGCGACGCCGAACAGCCCCTCGTTGCCGCAGTACATGCCGACGAGATCGGGGCCGACCCCCTCGGCCCGCGGCCCGCCCAGCCTGACGATCTCGCCGTCGGGCAGCACCGCGACGAGGCCGAGCACGTGGTTGGCGGTCATCCCGTACTTGAGGCAGTGCGCGCCGCCCGAGTTGAAGGCCACATTGCCGCCGATCGTGCACACCTGCTGACTGCTCGGGTCGGGGGCGTAGTAGAGCCCGTGCGGCGCGGCGGCGCGCGACACGTCGAGGTTGATCACTCCCGGCTCGACCACCGCCACGCGGTCCTGGGGATCGAGCGCGAGGATCCGGTTCAGCCGGTTGAGGGCGATGACCAAGCCGTCCTCCACCGGCACCGACCCGCCCGAAAGGCTGGTGCCGCTGCCGCGCGCCGTGAACGGGACTCCCTGCTCGGAGCACCAGCCCAGCGCGGCGATGACCTCCTCGGCCGACTCCGGAAGCACCGCGGCGAGGGGTCGGCTGCGAAATGCGGTGAGACCGTCGGACTCGTAGGTGGCGAGCTCGGCCGCGCGCTCGAGCAGCCGGTCGGGGGGGAAGATCCGGCGCAGACGATCGAGGTCGGGGGAGGTCGCGGACATGCTGTTCGGAAGGATAGCCCGGGGTGCGCCGACTCCTGCCACCGGGGGTCAGCGAGATTCGCGAGCGCGTTGCGCCCGGTACTCGGCGAGCGCCTCCTGGTACTTCTTCTTCGGGCGAAAGATCGCCCAGTCGCGCTCGCCGTCATCGAGCACCACCGCGGCGTCGAGAGCCCGATAGCGAGCGTAGGCGACGCCCCGCGTGCTCGACCCGTCGAGGTCGAGGTCGAGCAGGATCTCGAGCTGCTCCTTCCGGCCGCCGGAGACGACGACGTCGCGGAGGCCGAGCCTCCTGCCCCGCGCCTCGATGCGGCCGGTGAGCTCGACTTCGGGGATGGTCAGCAGCCCGTCGACGAACCGCAGCCGGGGAAGACGCTGCTCCATCAGCACGACGACCGGCGCACTGTCGGACATCGTCACCGCCAGCTCGGCGTCGAGCGCCACCTCGCGCGGACTTGCCGAGCCCGACTCGACCCGCGAGGGCAGGTCGAGCGTGCCCGACGCGACCGTGAGCCGGGCCGACCACTGCTCGGTCTTCGACTTTCCCCGGTGCTCGATCCTCCCGTTCTCGAGCCGAAGCCGCGTGCCCGAGAGGTCGAAGCGGCCACCCATCAGGTCGAGCGCCGGCAGCTCGACGTCGATGCGCCCAGAGGCCCCGATTCGAGCGTCTGCGTAGGTGCCGGTGACGTCTCGCAGATCGATCTCGAGCCCGCCCTGCCCCGACCGTTCACGGGTGTCGTAGGTCATGTCCATCGACAGCTCCGCCTCGCCACGCTCGAGGTCGAGCCGGAGCCCTCCCGGGAAGTAGGGCCCGAAGCGAGACAGGTCCTCGGCGCGCGCCGAGCTCAGGGTGACCCCGCCCGCCACGTCTTCGGGGAGCTCGTGAAGCGCCGTCGACGAAATCCTGACAACGCTCTCGAGACCCTCGCCGACGAGCATCGCCGCGCCGTCGCTCGAGCGATCGACCGAGAACTCCGCGAGGGTGGCCGCCAGCTGGATGCCGTCCTCGAGCGCCTCCACGGTTCCCGCGATGCGGCCGCGGCCGTGCGCCCGGAAGTCGAAGAGCTCGGCGAAGAGCTCCTCGCCGTCCACCGCCATCGCGCTGCCGGCGCGCAGCGAGCCGCGGTCGAGGCGAAGGTCGAGAGCCAGGTCGCCGGAGCCGCCGAGACGGAGCCACGGAAGCTTGCGCAGGAAGGCATCGAGGAAGCCGATGCTCTCGACGTGCGCGCCGAGCTCGAGGTCGCCGCTGGCGCCCGCGACCAGCTCGCCGATCGTCTCGAGCCCGACGCGCCACGGCTCGGTGACGATCGCGGCGTCGAGGTGGAGCCCTTCTGCGACCGCCTCGCCATCGGTCCCCGAGCGCCGGAGCATCCCGTCCTCGAAGCGCAGCCGATCGATGCGCAGTGTCATCGGACCGCGGACCTCGAACTGGATTAAGCCGCGCAGCAGGCCGTCGGCGACGAGCTCGTAGTCGTTGATGCGCACACGGCGAAAGTCGTCGCCGCGCAGGCCTCCGAGAGTCACCTTCCAGCCGCGGCCGGACTTGGGCGCTTGGGGCTCGTCGGGCTTCGGCAGGATGTCGACGGCGACGTCCACGCCGACCGGTGTGGACGTCACGAGCCGCGCGTGCTTGCGCGCCAGCGACGGGATCGAGATCAGCGTCCAGGCGCGATCGATCCGAGTGCTCCAGCGGACTCGCCGGCTCTCGCCGCCGAGGTCGAGGGCGCGCACCCGCACCAGCCCGGGCAGCGGAGTCCATGCGCTTTCGTACGCCACGCGCACCTTCTCGGGCCGGCGGTTCATCACCGCCCTCCCCGTCTCGCTCGCCAGGAACAGGTTGGCGGCGATCAGGTAGAGCAGCTCGAGCGCCACCACCAGGGCCGCGATCCGGCGCGGCCAGGTCGCGAGCCAGGTCCTGGGCGACCACAAGCTCGTCGGGCGCGCCGGTCTCTCGCTCGGGGGAGGCTCGGACATCGCACCTCCTCCGCGGCCCCCTTCGTCACCGCCCCGCCAGGGCGTAGAGCAGGTCGACGTAGCCCTTCTCGATCTCGGCCAGTCCCGCGATGCCGGTGCCCTCCGCCGGCTCGATCACCATGTACTCGTTCGGGGCATGGGCGCCCGAGCCGTGGCCCAGGCCGTTGAACACCAGCGGCTTCTCGAGCCGCTCGGTGAACTGGTAGAAGGGTGCGCTGCCCGCGAGGCGCGGCCAGACCTCGGTGATGCGCCCCCACTTGTTGAAGACCGAGAGCGCGGCCTGGACCAGCGGCGCGTCGACCGAGGTCTGGGCGGCGGGGTATCCGGAGAGCTTTCGGATCTCGAGGTCCGAGAAGCCGTGGGCGTCGAGGTGCGCGCGGATCTTGGCCAGCGCTTCGTCGGGGTCGATGTCGGGAGGCAGCCGGGAGTCGATCTTGGCGGTCGCTCGGTGCGGCAGGATCGTCTTGACCCCCTCGCCGGTGTAGCCCGCCCAGATGCCGTCGACGTTGAACGTCGCGTCGTAGAGGTAGCGCAGCACCGCATCGCGCCCCTCGATGCCATCGATCCAGCGGCCGACGTCGAGCAGGCGGCGCGCCTCGCTCCCCTGCCAGCGGGAGGCGACGCCGTTGATCAGGCGCTCCTCCTCGGCCGTGGGCGCGCGGATGTCGTCGTAGTAGCCGTCGACCAGGATGGTGTTGCCGTCGGGCGTGGTCATCGAGGCGATCGCCTGGACCAGGCGCAGCACCGGCGAGTCGACGATCGCCTTGTAGGAGCCGTGGATCTCGGCGCTGCGTGGACCGCCCTGCTCGCCGCCGGTCGCCTCCAGCTCGAAGTACAGGATGCCCTTGACTCCCAGGCTGATCGAGATCTCGCCTCGCGTCGATTGCGAGTTGAACGGGAAGAAGACGCCGTCGGCGGCCCGCAGCCGCTCCTCGAAGCGGTCGACCAGCTCGGGGTAGTGCGGCGAACCGAGCTCCTCCTCCCCCTCGGCGAGCACCATGAGGTTCACGGGGAGCGTGCCGGTGGTCTCGAGGATCGACTCGACGGCGTTGAGGAACGCGCGTTCGGGCCCCTTCTGGTTGGTCGCGCCGCGCGCCATCAGGACGGTTCCGAGTCCCGGCTTCTCGACCAGAGCGGCCGCGAACGGCGGCGACTCCCAGTCCTCGGGGTCGACCGGCTGGACGTCGTACATCATGTAGACGAGGAGCGTCTTCTCGGCGCCGGCATCGTAGTGTCCCCAGACTCCGGGGTGGCCGGAGGTCGGCACCACCTCGGTCTCGGCGAAGCCGATCGAGTCGAGGTCGGAGCGCAGCAGCTCGGCCATCTCGGCGATGCCCTCGTCCTGCGCGCTGATCGAGGGCTGTCGGAGCCAGCGCTGGAGGTTGCCGAGGTGCTCCTCCTGGTGGGCGTCGACGTGGGCGTAGACCTCGGGATGCTCGCCCGGATAGGGCGCGATCACGCCGGGATCGAAGGCCTGGTCGGTGGTCTGCTCGAAGGCGGGCCGCGGATCGTCCGCGGGCGGCGGGGTCGTGCCGGCGTCGGCGCCGGAGCAGGAGAAAGCGAGCACGGCCGCGGCGAGAGCGGCGAGGTCCGTTGCGATGGTCTGCTTCGCGGCCATGAGAGTCTCCCGGGCGGCGGAGGGCCAGGAATCTCGAAGTCTACTGCCAGCGTGCCGACTCGTCGCGACCGGGCCGGCACGGACGCGGACGGAGGCTAGTGTCCTGGAACAGTGGTTGGTTGCCTGAGTCGCGAGATCATTCTGTTCGCTGGCAAGGCGCTTCGACGAAGGCAGATCAAGCGTCTTTCGAGGAGAAGCAACGCCGCCAGCGGGCAGAAGGGGCCGCGAATTCGGTGACGAATGACTGTTCCAGGGCACTAGAATCTGTCGCCTCCGCCGATCGCCCTTACGCCGCCTGCAACGCTGCGTCGCCTTCTGCCGTGACCGATTCCGACCCACCGACCCGCCAGGTCCCCGAGGACGACGTCGGCCCGCTCGCCGGGCTGCGCGTCGTCGAGCTCGGGCAACTCCTGGCAGGGCCGTTCTGCGCCACCGTTCTCGGCTACTTCGGCGCCGAGGTCGTCAAGGTCGAGCCGCTCGCCGGCGACCCGATCCGCAAGTGGCGCGCGCTCGACCCGACCGGGACCTCGTACTGGTGGTACTCGCTGGCGCGCAACAAGCGTTGCGTCACTCTCGACCTCAAGCAGGAGGCCGGCCGGGAGCTGGCACGCCGCCTGATCGAGCGCGCCGACGTGCTGGTCGAGAACTTCCGCCCCGGCACGCTCGAGCGCTGGGGCCTCGGACCCGACGAGCTGCGCGCAACGAACCCCGAGCTGGTCGTCGCCCGCATCTCGGGTTACGGCCAGACCGGACCGAAGCTCCGGCAACCGGGCTACGCCTCGGTGTGCGAGGGCTTCGGCGGGCTGCGCTACGTCAACGGCCACCCCGGCGAGCGTCCGGTCCGCCCGAACCTCAGCATCGGCGACACGCTCGCCGGTCTGCACGCTGCGATCGGCGTGCTCATGGGGCTGATCCGGAGAGGGTGGCGTCCGGCGGACAGCGGCGAGAACGAGACGGTGAGCGGCCAGGACGTCGACGTCGCGATCTTCGAGGCGGTCTACAACCTGATGGAGGGGGTGGTGCCCGAGTACTCGGGCGGCGGGCTCGTGCGCGAGCCCTCGGGCTCGACGATCACGGGCATCGTGCCCACCAACACCTATGCGACGCGCGACGGCAAGTGGTTGATCATCGGCGGCAACGGCGAGGCGATCTTCCAGCGCCTGATGCGGGCGGCCGGGCGCCCCGACATGGCCGAGGATCCGCGCTTCGCCGGCAACGAGAAGCGCGTGCGACACGAGGAGGAGATCGATCGCGTGCTCGCGGACTGGACTGCGACGCTGACGCTCGAGGAGGCGATCGCGGCGCTCGCCGAGGCCGAGGTGCCGGGCGGTCCGATCTACTCGGTGCGCGAGATGATGGAGGACCCGCACTACCGCGCGCGCGGGCTGTTCGAGACGGTCGAGACGGCGGCCGGGCCGCTCGAGATCCCGGCGATCGTGCCGCGGTTGACGGCCACACCCGGGCGCACCGAGTGGCCCGGGCCCGCGCTCGGCGAGCACAACCACGAGGTCTACTGCGGGCTGCTCGGGCTCGGCGAGGTAGAGCTCGAGGCCCTGCGCGCCCGGGGAGTCGTCTGACGGTGACGTGCTCGCTATGAGCGGCGGCGACGCCAATCCGACGCGCTCGGGTGTGGCGGCGGGGCCGGAGGCGGGCGAGGGCGCCAGCGCGCTGCCGGCCCGGCTGCGCATCGTCGAGGTGGGGCCCCGCGACGGCTTCCAGATGGAGCGGCGCTTCATCCCCACCGAGCTCAAGATCGAGATCGTGGAGGCGCTGGCGGCGGCCGGCCTCGCCGAGATCGAGGCCGCGTCGTTCGTGCGTCCCGACGTCGTCCCCCAGATGCGCGACGCGGAGTCGGTGATCGGGGGTCTCGCCGACGCCACCCGCGAGCGGGTCTGGGCGCTGGTGCCCAACCGGCGCGGCGCCGAGCGGGCGCGCGCCTGCGGGGTGAGCAGGCTCCACTTCGTCGTCTGCGTCTCCGAGACCTACAACCGCCGCAACGTGGGCCTCAGTGTCGACGAGTCCCTGGCGGCGCTCGAGGCCGTTGTCCGGTCGGCGGCGGAGGCGCCTGGTGCGGTCACGGTGGCGGCGACCCTCGCGGCGACCTTCGGTTGTCCCTTCGAGGGGCAGCTCCCGGAGGAGCGAATCGTCGACCTGGCGCGTCGCGTGCGCGATCTCGGCGTCGACGAGCTCGGTCTCGCCGACTCGGTCGGCCTCGGCACGCCCCCGCTGGTGCGCCGGATCTCCCGCGGCGTGCGCGAGGCGGTCGGCGAGCTGCCGTTGCGCCTCCACCTGCACGACACCCGCGGGCTCGGCATGGCCAATGCGATCGCCGGCATCGAGGAGGGGATCTCGGCCCTCGACACATCGCTCGGAGGGCTCGGCGGCTGCCCGATGGTGCTCGGCGCCTCGGGCAACGTCGCCACCGAGGACCTGGTCAACCTCTGCGACGAGCTCGAGATCGACACCGGCATCGACCTCGACGGCGTCCGTGCGGCCTCGGGACGGCTCGCGTCCTTCCTCGATCGCGAGCTGCCCAGCCGGGTGCTGGCCTCGGGAACGAGGGCCGAGCTGCTGGCGCGCAACCGCGAGAGCCTTCAGGCCTGAGGACAGGGAGGCGCCGACGAGAGCTCGCCCGGAGCGCGCCTTTGAGGCGCGGGCTCGGCGGTACGGGGATACGCGTCGACTCGGCCGCCGAGCTGCGCTCGGCAGCCGAGTCTTGGGCTAGAACGTGAAGCGGTGGAAGCTGCCGCTCGAGCCCGTCAGCCTCGAGTTCACGACGTTGTTGTAGATGGAGCCGAAGGTGTAGCTGAAGCCGATGCCGGCGCGGAACTCGAAGTCGGTCTCGAGAGCGCGAATGCCGAGCAGCACCTCCTCCTCGGTGGCTCCGGCGGCCGGTAAGAAGATCCGGTCGCGAGCGCGCTCGGCGCGCGCGTTGACGTTGACCGCGAAGCCGCGGAAGATCCGGTACTCGAGCCGACCGCCGAGCTCGATGCGGTTGAGCTCGACGTCGTCGAGGAAATGGGAGAGGCGGAGCTCCAGCGATCCCTCTCCCCACGGCCGGTTGGCGTCGTAGGTGACCAGGACCCCCTGGTCGGCGAGCGATTCGCTGAGCTTGCCGGAGACGGTCAGCTCCTCGTAGTCGAGCTCGTTGAGGCCGAGGAAGTAGGTGAAGGTGAGCTGGCGCTCGGAGGATTCCGCGTAGTCGTAGAGGTTGTACTCGATCGCGCTGGCGGCGCGGTGCGACTGGTCGAGGTTCAGGAAGGTCGAGCGGCGGGTGCTGACCCCGAAGCCGACCCCCCAGTGCGGGCCGAGCGAGCGCACGCCGACGCCGCTGGCGCCGAGCGTGCGCGAGGTGTCGTTGAAGGTCTCGCCGTCGTCGAACTCGAAGTCACGCTCGCGGTAGCTGGCGCTCATGCCCGTCGAGATCCGCCAGCGCTCGGTGGTCCGCCCGGCGTTGAACGAGCCGTCGACGAACTGCTCGTCGCGCTGATCCTGCCCCGAGAACGAGCCGTTGGCGCGGCCGCGGAAGACCCAGAAGTTCCAGGGGTCGTCGGTCGCGACGGCGGCAGCGGTGAAGGCGGCGCTCGGATCGGGCGACTGGTAGGCGATCTGTAACCCGTCGGCCAGCGGCGTCTCGAGGACGTAACGCACCAGGCCGAGCTGGAAGATCCGGGCGAATCCACGCCGCTCCTCGTCGTCGGTATCGGTCTGGCTCGAGGTGTAGAGCAAGCGCTGGTCGACGCCTTGGAACGGGCCCAGGCCGATGAATTGGAGGGTGCGCTCGCTGCCGCCGCCGGTGCCCCTCGAGGTGACCAGCACGTGCACCTGCGCGTCGCGCGGGTCGCGCACGTAGTCGATGTAGGTGACCGCGCGGCGCAGGAAGTCGAAGTCGCAGCCCCGGTCGCAATCGAGGAAGACGCGCAACGAGTGGTTGGCGGGCTCCTGACGGGTCTTGGCGGCGGGGGTCGTCAGCAGGAGGAGAGGGAGGAGCAGGGCGAAGGCGGGCGTCATTCGGAGTCCAGCGTGGTCGAGAGAGGAGCGGCTGCGCAGTTGCGGAGCCGCCGGGAAAGCCACGTGTGCTAAATGCAGGTCGTGGTGCAGGTCGTGCTGCAGGTCGTGGTGCAGGTCGTGCTGCGGGCAGGGGCTAGACGGCAGCAGGGGGCCGTCTGTTTCGGCGGAATCGACGATCGATGTCGGCGCCGGCTGGAGCTCGACCGCGGACGCTCGGCGAAACCCTGTGCGAGATCTGCGCGACCCGCTGCTCCGTCGAGGCGGGGGCGGTCGGCAGCCGACGCCGGCCGGGGCCCTCCGATCCAGCACTCGGCCAAAAATCAGCTCGATGCGCGCTCAGCTCGCCGGCCGATACACCAGCGTCTCCTGCGACGCGACGCGACCGTCGAGCAGCTCCTCCTCGGCGAACCACGCCGGCTTGAGCGTCGCCGTCGAGAACAGCTTCTCCGCCTGGTCGCGGTAGTGCGGCGAGTCCGGCCGGTCGGACTGCCCGATCGGCGGCTGGGTGAAGCTGCGGATCGGGTCGGTGAGGATCACGACCTCGGTCGAGGTCTGGCCGCGATCGCCCCAGCGGGTGCCGTCCTCGCGCTCGGCACCGAAGCCGACGGCCCGGATCGTGGCCATCCCGACCTCCCCGAGCGAGCCGCCGCCCACCGGCCAGGAGACGCCGTCGCCGGAGCCCTTCTCCTCGGCGTCGAGCCGGCCGATCCGGAACACGTCGCCGAAGGTGGTGTCGATGCCGTTCGGCCGCGCGGCCGCGTTCTCGGCGGCTCGCTCGAGCGCCTCGATGAGGAGCGGCCGGGTCTCAGGATCGACCCCCGCAGGCGGGGGCGGGTCTCCCGCGGAGGGGTGGAAGGGAGCGAGCACGTCGTCGACGCGCTCCGCCATCGCCCGCATCTCCTCCTCGCCGAGCAGCTCTTCCAACGCTGTACGCCACTCGTAGTACAGCAAGGCGCCGTTGGAGCCGGCGTCGGAGCGACGGTTCCAGGCCAGGATGCGCTCGACGAGCTCGGCTACGCCGGCCGAGAGCTCGCCCGGTGCCGCCGCCGCCGCCCGCTCGAGCTCCGCCTGCCAGCGCTCCGCCTGATAGACGGTGGTGTCGACGGCGAGCGCCAGCAGGTCCTCCTCGCTCCAGCGCTCTTTCGCCTCGAGCAGCGCGACGGCGCTCGTGCCGCGCTGATGGCTCGACCTCGGCGGCTGGTTGAACAGGTACTCGGGATAGCGGTCGGCGGTGAGCGGCGAGCCGACCAGCATCACGTCGGGAGTGACGTTGTTGTTCTGCATGTAGCCGCGCTCGGGATTGAGCAGCGAGATCAGGTCTTCGGTCGGGTGGATCCCCCGCCACTCGGTCGCCGAGGTCGAGCCGTCGACTGGCCGGTCCCAGTCGGGACCGTCAGGGCGGATCGGCACCCGCCCCGTACGCTGGTAGTAGATGTCGCCGGCGGTGTCGGCGACCATCACGTTCTGGGGCATGATCTGGCGCACCTCGAGCGCCTTCTTCGCTCCCTCGACGTCGGCTGCCACCATGAACCAGTACTTGGACTCGAGGTAGCCGATCTCGTCCGCGTAGGCGAGCGCCGCGGCGTACGCCCGCTCACCCTCGCGGGCGACGATCGGGCCGTGGTGCGAGGACCAGAAGGTGTGGCGGCGTGGCTCGTTCTCGCCCTTGACGGCGAGCTCGACCGAACGCGAGGTGAGCTCTCGCCACTCGCCGTCGTAGCGGTAGCGGGTCGGGTCGCCGGGGTCGAGCCTGAGCTCGTAGACGTCGGCGGTGTCGGGCCCGCCTGTGGTGTGCGCCCAGGCGATGTGCCGGTTGTGGCCGAGGTTGACGTAGGGGAAGCCGGCCGTCGCGAAGCCCGAGATGTGGATGTCGCCGGCGTGCAGCCGCACCTCCCAGTAGCGTTGCCGCCCGAACCAGGACAGGTGCGGATCGATGATCAGCGCCGCCGCCCCGAAGGTGGTGCGCGACGGAGCGAGGGCGATCTGGTTGGAGGCGCGCAAGTCGACGTCGTAGCTCGGTCGCAGGCCGATCGCGCGCAGGTCCGAGGCCGCCTGTCCCGCCGGCCAGCTCCAGATGAACTGGCGAGAGAACGCCACCGGCATGTAGACGTCGACCTCGCGTTCGCCCCACCAGGCGGGAACCCGGTCGGGGTGCGCGGCCATGTAGTCGGCGATCCCGTGCACGAAGGCCGCGAGGTGCTCGCGGAGCGGTGCGGGGAGGCGCTCGTAGTTGCGCTGCGAGACCCCGTAGTGGTCCCACATCTGCGACTCGAGATCGGAGCGCACCCAGCGATCGGCTTCCCCCGGCCCGAAGGCCGCTGCGTACTCGCCGAGCCCGAAGAGGTAGTTCTCGAGGATCTGCTCGAGGCGATCCTCGGCCTGCGCCCATCCCGAGGCGTAGAGCCCGGCGGCGGCGTCCTCGGCGTAGATGTGGGGGATGCCCCACGTGTCACGGTAGATGGTGGCTTCCGCCGTGGTGTGGCGCTCTGCGGCTTCTGGCCCGGCGCAGGCGACGAGCAGAGTCGGAACGAGAGCTGCGGCTAGGGCTCGGGGCATGGCGGCGCTCCGGTGTCAGTGGCGCGAACAGAGTGTCCAGGGGAGGGACGCCCCATTCTCCCACGCAGGGTGACGGGCCGAGTGCTGGGGCGGAGGTGTTTGCGGGCGCCCATCCCGCGGGGTCGTTCGGGATCCCAGGGACGGCGGAGCGGAAAGTCCTTGTCGCGCGGGCGTGCTGAGTTCCTCGCGGGCTCCTAGATCAGCTCGGTGAGGCGGGCGAGCGCGCTGACCAGGTCGGGCGACTCTTCGAGCACCCTCAGCATCGGGTCGCGCTTCTGGCGTGCGACTCGCACCGGCATCGACTCGATCGTGAACTTGCCGAGCTCGAGCTTCGGCGTCACCTCGCTCCAGCGCAGGGGCGCCGACACCGGCGCTCCTGGCAACGGACGCACGCAGTACGGCGCGACGATCAAGCGGCCGTGGCCGTTCTGGACGTAGTCGAGGTAGACCTTGCCCTCCCGCTTGCGGGGCGAGCGCACGATGGTGGCGATCTTCGGGAGCTGGCGCGAGATGACCTGGGCGATCAGCATTCCGAGCGTGCGCGACTGCTCCCAGGTGCAGGCGCCCGCCAGCGGCAGCAGCACGTGGAGCCCTGACGAGCCTGAGGTCTTGACGAAGGAGGGGAGCGCGATCTGCTCGCACAGGCGGTGGATGGCGCGCGCGATCTCGACCACGTGCTCGAACGGAGCCTCCTTCGGATCGAGGTCGATGACGCACCAGTCGGGGCGCTCGAGCGAGTCGAGACGGCTCGACCACATGTGGATCGGGATCGTCGCCAGGTTGGCGAGGTAAGCCAGCGCCTCCGGACTCTCGACGACGAAGTACTCGATGTCGCGCTCGGAGCCCTCGCTCCAGATGGTCACCGTTTCGATCCAGTCGGGGGCGAAGTCGGGAGCGTTCTTCTGGAAGAACGACTTGCCGTCGATGCCGTCCGGGTAGCGAGTGAGGACGATCGGGCGGCGGGCGAGGTAGGGGAGCATCGCGGGCGCGATCGCCCGGTAGTACTCGACGAGGTCGCCTTTCGTGTAGCGCTCCTGCGGCCAGAACACTTTCTCCAGGTTGGTGAGCTGGACGCGCGGAGCGCTCGTCGCCCTCGGCGCCGGCGGCACGGGAGGCGAGGCGAGCGCGGCTTCCGGGGCATCGTCGTGCGCGGGAGCTTGCTGGCGGGCGCAGTCCTCGGCCTCGAGGTCGTCGCGCAGGCGCAGGAAGACCGGGTGGCGGAGCATGCCCTGGGGCGTCGACTCCTTGAAGCGCACCTCGCAGCAGAGCTCGGGCTCGACCCAGCGGTGACCCTTCCCGCGCGGCAGCTCGCCTCCCGCCGGCGCGCGGCACGGCGGCGTGTCGCGGGCGAGCGGTGCGAGCCGGGAGTCGAGGTCGGCGAGCAGGCGCTCGCTGAACCCGGTGCCGACGCGGCCGGCGTAGACGAGATCGTTCCTCGCCGCGTCCGGAGCGTTGTCGTCGGGCGGCGCGACGACTGCGACGTGGAGCGCGCCGAACCCCGTGCGCTGCCCCTTCGCCGCGCTGGTGCCGACGATGACGAACGAGCCGGTGCGGTCGACGCGCAGCTTGAGCCAGTCGCCGGAGCGTCGGCCGACGTAGGGGGAGTCGGCTCGTTTGGCGACCACCCCCTCGAAGCCGAGCCGCTCGACCTGTTGGTAGAAGACCTCGCCGATCTCCTCGACGAAGTCGCCGCAGCGCAGCGGCCCCAGGCGCGGCGCCACGAGGCCCAGCAGCTCCTTGCGCTCGAGGAGCCGGAGCCCGCGCAGGTCCCGGCCGTCGAACGCCAGCAGGTCGAATGCGAAGAAGGTCGCGGGCAGGTGCAGGGCGGCACGCTCGATGTCGAGCGGCCGCGAGAGCAGCGCTCGCTGCTGGAGGTGCGAGAAGCTCGGCCGCCCCTCGGCATCGAGCACCGCGATCTCGCCGTCGAGCACGAGGTCGCCGACGGGCAGCGCGCGCAGCGCCCGTGTGACCTCGGGGTAGAGCGCCGCCGCGTCGTGGCCGTTGCGGTAGCGCAGGTAGGGCTTGCCGGCCGTCTTCGCCGCGATCAGCCGGTAGCCGTCGACCTTCAGCTCGAACAGCCAATCCTTGCGCGTGAACGGCTCGTCCGCGGGCTGCGCCAGCATCAAGGCGAGCCTCTGCGGGTCGACCGGGCGGCACGGGGCGTCGAGCTCGTCCAGGCGCTCGCGAACGGGATCGAAGCATGCGGCTCCGTCTGCGAGCTCGTCGACCGTCAGCCCGGAGAGCACCGACTCCTCGGCCAGGCCCGTCGCTCCGACGCCGTCGTCGTCGCCCTCGGTCTCGCGCGCGGCCGCATCGGGCTTCTTGACCAGGAGCCACTGGCCCTGGAGGTCCTTCCTGCCGCGGTGGATCGCGGTCGGTCGGGTCAGGAACAGGGTCCAGACCCCGCGCAGCTTGTAGCCCCGCAGCTCGAAGAGCAGCTTGCCCTTTGCCATTCCCTCCGCCGGCTCCTCGAGCGGCACCCAGGTGCCACGGTCCCACACGATCATCGAGCCGGCGCCGTAGTTGCCCTCGGGGATCACGCCCTCGAACTCGCCGTACTCGATCGGGTGGTCCTCGGTCTCGACCGCCAGCCGCTTGACCGACGGGTCGAGCGAGGGGCCGTGGGGCACCGCCCAGGACTTGAGCACGCCGCCGAGCTCGAGACGCAGGTCGTAGTGCGTCCGGCGCGCCGCGTGCTTCTGCATGACGAAGAGGCCGGGGGTGCCAGTGGTGACCTTGGGGCGCCTGACCCCGGCGCCGAAGGGCTCGGGCGTGGCGTCGGCTTCACGCTTCGCGCGGTAGGGCTCGAGCGAGGCGGCGGGGCCGGCCGGCTCTCCGCGCGGGTTCTTTCTGGGGCGTGGGCTCATGGCGGCGGCTCGGCTGGCGCCTGAGGCGCAGCGGCCGATTATCCCGCAACGAGGACCCGGCCGGCGGAGCCGCAGCGCGAGCCCGGGGCCCGGGTCCTGCTAGTGTGCGGGATCCGCCACGCCTGCGCGCCGCCCGCGCGCGCGGCGAACCGATGAACGACAGCGACCGCAAGGCGCTCAAGCGCCAGTACCTGGAGAGCCACCGTCCGGCCGGCGTCTTTCGCGTCCGCAACACGGTCGACCTTCCCCGGCAGGCTCGAGCTTCGGCCCTTGCGCAAACCCTTGCGTCGTGGAAGGATACGATCCGAGCTTGAGCAGGCGCTGCGCGAAGGGCTGATCCTGACCTGACGGTCGTCTCGTCCCTCCCGCGCCTTTTCCTGACGCCCTACCCCCGAAGTGCGGGGAGAGCTCCTTAACGAAGTGACCTTTCTCGAGGGCGGGATGCGGTCGGTGGCGCCACTCTGACGGGTGGGGCCGCCCGAAGTCCCAGCAGGCATCGAGTCAGGCCTTTCGCCTTTCAGGGACGCGTAGCTGCAGAGCGACGTGGTGTCTCCCGCCGGTCTCCGGTCTTTCGAGGCCGGAGCGGTGCAGACCGCTCCAGGGGCGGAGGTCCGTTCGGAACCGAGAACGGCCTTCGACGAGGCTCCAACAGAGCCGAGACGGGAGGTATCCGCGCGAGCCCGTGCACAGCGCAGGCAGCGGTCCAGTCCCGAGAACAAGGAATCTAGAGTCCAAGGAATCATGAGAAGAACAAACGATCACGAATCGACGTCCAGCTCCCCGACAACCTCGGCATCCCGACCGCAAGAGCGCCAGCGTCGCCGGCGCAACCGCGGCGGCGGCCTCACCAGCGCGGCTTCGCCTGGTGATCGCGCCAAGGCGCGCCCCGACGGTGGCGGCCGAGACCTGTCGAGGACTCCGCCCGCCGTCCCCACGGCGGAGCGCCCCGCTGCCGTGAGCGATGAGGGCGGCCGGTCGCGGAGCTTCGACGAGCTCGGTCTCGCGCCGGCCCTGCTGCGCGCCGTCGACGACACCGGCTACGACGAGCCGACCCCGATCCAGCTCCAGGCGATCCCGCCGGGTCTCGCCGGCCGCGACATCCTCGGGTGTGCGCAGACCGGCACCGGCAAGACCGCGGCCTTCGCACTCCCCATCCTGCAGCGGCTCGCCGAGGGCCCCCGCAGCGGGGGCGGCATCCGCGCCCTGATCCTGGCGCCGACCCGCGAGCTCGCGGCCCAGATCGCGGCCAGCTTCGAGCGCTATGGCCGGCGCACCGGACTGCGCACGACGGTGGTCTTCGGCGGCGTCTCCAAGCGACCGCAGACGGCGGAGCTGCGCCGCGGCGTCGACGTCCTGGTCGCCACGCCGGGCCGCCTCCTCGACCTGATGTCAGACCGGGCGCTCTCGCTCGCATCGGTCGAGGTCCTGGTGCTCGACGAGGCCGACCGTATGCTCGACATGGGCTTCATCCACGACGTGCAGCGCGTGGTGCGCGCGATCCCGCGCGACCGGCAGACGATGCTGTTCTCGGCGACCCTGCCGGAGGAGATCCGCGACCTCGCCGCCGACGTTCTGCGCGAGCCGGTGCGGGTCGCCGTCACGCCGGTGGCCTCGACGGTCGAGGCCACCGAGCAGACCGTCTTCGCGGTCGACAAGCAGGACAAGCTGAGCCTGCTGCTGACCCTGCTCCAGGAGCCGTCGATGGAGCGCGTCCTGGTGTTCACGCGGACCAAGCACGGCGCCGACAAGGTGGCCAAGAAGCTGGTGCGCGCCGGCGTCGAGACGGCGGCGCTGCACGGAAACAAGTCGCAGGGCGCCCGCGAGCGCGCGCTCGAGGGCTTCAAGCGGGGACGCACGCGGGTCATCGTGGCGACCGACATCGCTGCTCGCGGGCTCGACGTCAAGGGGCTGACCCACGTCGTCAATCACGACATCCCCAACGAGCCCGAGACCTACGTTCACCGGATCGGCCGCACCGGCCGGGCCGGTGCGGTCGGCGTCGCGCTCTCCTTCTGCGCTCCGGAGGAGCGTGACTTCCTGAGCGCGATCGAGCGCCTCACGCGGCGGCGGCTCGATCGCGTCGAGCTCCCGTCCCTGATCGAGGTGCCGCTGGCGCCAGCTCCCTCCCGGCCGGTGTCACGGCCCGCCGCCCGAGCGAACGGCGCGAACGACGCGAGGTCGAACCGTGGCGCCGAGGGCGGCGCTCGCCGGCGGCGGCGAGATCGTCCGACGCGAGCGGCCGAGGGCCGCGATGCGGCGGCGGAGCGACGGCGTGACCGGCGCGGCGAGGGTCGCTCCGAAGCGCCCGCCGCCAGTCCGGCCCGATCCGATCGGGTCCGATCGGATCGGGGCCGAGGCGAGGGCGCCGGCGCCGACCGTGGCGGCGCCGAGCGCGCGCCGGCAGCCCCGCGGCGGCCGAGAGGCGCCCGGGGCTCCCAGGCGGCCGCCGTCTCGCCGAAGCCGGCGACGCCTGGCAAGGCTGCCAAGCCCTGGTGGCAGCAGGCGCAGGAGTCGGCCGGCGGCGGGCGACGTCGCTCTCGCGGCGCCGCCTGACCCGGCGGCTCGTCGACCCGCACAGGAGGCCTTCGGAGCGGACGGATCGCCGGGAGTCGCGGTTTCGTCCGCTCTACGACGGGTCCGGTCCGCTCCGGCTTCGTTCGCGAGTCGGGACCACCCGTCGTGAGCAGCGCGCGATTCGATCCCGCCCGAGCGGGCCGCCCGGAGCCTCCTCACGAGTAGCATCTTCGGATGGTGAGCGGCGAACCGCGGGCCCGGCTCAGCGTCGACGGCGTCGAGAGCGACGAGCACGCGCGGGCTCTCCTCGACCTCGTGCGCGGGCTCGCCGTCGAGCTGCGCCCAGACCTGTCGCGGCGGGAGGTGCGTCTCGACAGCTCGCTCGAGCGCGAGCTTGGGCTCGACAGCCTGTCCAGGGTCGAGCTGGTGCAGCGCCTCGAGCAGCGGTTCGGGGGGCTCGCCCTGGCCGAGGAGGAGGTCATGGTGGCCGAGACGCCCGCCGACCTGCTCGCACTCGTGCGCTCGGGCGCCGTGGCGCGGCCGCCGACTCCGGACCGCGCGCTGCGCCGCCTCGACGCCGAGCCCGAAGCGGGCCGCCTTCGGGGCGCCGGCGTGAGCGGGCATCGCCGGCCGGTCGCACGCGCGCCGGAGCGCGCCCGCACCCTGGTCGAGGTGCTCGAGTGGCACGCCGACCGCCATCCCGAGCGCCTTCACGTCCTGCTCCACGAGGACGATCGGACCGTTTCCGAGCTGAGCTACGGTCGGCTCCTCGAGTCCGCCCGCGAGGTCGCCGCCGGGCTCGCCGAGCGCGGGATCGAGCCTGGCCAGCCGGTCGCCGTGATGCTGCCGACCAGCCTCGACTACTTCGCGAGCTTCTACGGCATCCTGCTGCTCGGAGCGATTCCGGTGCCGCTCTACCCGCCGGTTCGTCCCAGCCAGCTCGAGGACCACCTGCGCCGGCAGGTGCGGATCCTCCAGAACTGCCAGGCACGCCTGCTCGTCACCGTGCCCGAGGCGCGGATGCTGGCCCGCATCCTCGAGGCCCAGGTTCCGACCCTGCGCGGCATCGCCACCGTCGGCGATCTGCGCCGCCCCGGCGAGAGGGGACCCTGGCACGCCCACGGCGAGGAGGAGATCGCTTTCCTCCAGTACACCTCGGGCAGCACCGGCGAGCCCAAGGGCGTCGTGCTCTCGCACCGTAACCTGCTCGCCAACGTCCGCGCCATCCTCGACTGGCTCGAGATCACTTCCGAGGATCGCTGCGTGAGCTGGCTGCCGCTCTACCACGACATGGGGCTGATCGGCGCCGGCATGGGCAGCCTCTACGGCGCCTTCCCGCTGGTCCTGATGTCGCCGCTCTCCTTCCTGTCCCGGCCGGTCCGTTGGCTCGAGCGAATCGGCGAGCACCGGGGCACCGTCGCCGCCGGCCCGAACTTCGCGTACGAGCTCTGCTCGAGCAAGATCCGCGACGAGGAGCTCGAGGGGCTCGATCTGTCGACGTGGAGGCTCGCCCTCAACGGCGCCGAGGCGGTGCTGCCGGCGACCCTCGAGCGCTTCGCCGAGCGCTTTGCGCCGGTGGGCTTCCGGCGGGAGGCCTGGCTCCCGGTCTACGGGCTCGCCGAGAGCTCGCTCGGCGTCGCCTTCCCGCCCGCCGGCAGGGGGCCCAGGATCGACCGGGTCCGGCGCGTAGCGCTGGCCGCGGGAATCGCCGAGCCGGTCGATCGGCGGAGCTGGGACGAGCCCGGCGACGGCGTCATCGGTCAGTCCGGCAGAGGGTCGAGGAGCGTCCGCGAGATGCCCGCCACAGAGATGCTCGACACAGAGATGCCCGACACAGCGATGCTCGACACAGAGCGGAGCGGGCGAAGCGCCGCGCGCGAGGATCGCGCCCCGGCCGCCGAGGACGATCGCGCGTGCGTCGTCGAGCTGCCGTCCTGCGGCATGCCGCTCGCCGGTCACGAGATCCGGGTCGCCGACGAGCGCGGTCGCGAGCATCCGGAGCGCGTCGTGGGCCGCATCCAGTTCCGGGGTCCCTCGGCTTCGCGCGGCTACTACCGCAACCCCGAGGCGACCCGTCGGTTGTTCGACGGCGATTGGCTGCAGTCGGGGGACCTCGGCTACGTCGCCGACGGCGAGCTCTACGTCACCGGACGCGAGAAGGACCTGATCATCCGCTCGGGACGCAACCTGTCGCCAGAGGAGATCGAGGAGGCGACCGGCGCGGTCGAGGGGGTGCGGCCGGGATGCGTCGCCGCCTTCGGACTCGCCGCAACCTCCGGCGGGGAGACCGGGACCGAGCGGCTCGTCGTCGTCGCCGAGACCCGCGCCGCGAGCGAAAGCGAGCGCGACGCGATCCAACAGCGGATCCTCGGCGCGGTCGCCGACCGCGTGGGGGTGGCGCCCGACGAGGTGGTGTTGGCGACGCCCGGCACGGTGCTCAAGACCTCGAGCGGCAAGATCCGGCGCTCGACGATGCGCGAGCTCTACTCGCGCCGCGCGCTCTCGAGCCGGCGTGCCGGCGTGCTCCGGCAGACGACGGCGCTCGCGCTCGCCAGCGTGATTCCGGCGCTGCGCCAGATGCTGCGAGGAGCTGCGCGGCGGGTCTACACGCTCTGGGTCTACTCCTGCTTCGTGCTGGTCGGCCTGCCGTTGTGGATCGTCTCGGCGGCGCTGCCCGGGCTCGGGGTGCGTCAGGCTGCCCTGCGCGCCTCGGCGCGGCTGATGGTCCGCCTCGCGTTCGTTCGCTTCCGCGCCCGCGGGCTCGAGCACGTGCCCGCCCTCGGCGCCGCCGTGATCGCCGCCAATCACACGAGCTACAGCGACGTGATCTTCCTGGTCGCGGCGCTTCCGCCCGGCTCCCGCTTCATCGCCAAGCGGGAGTGGGCGCGCGTCCTGCCGGTCCGCTGGCTCTTCGAGCGCGCCGGCTGCGTCTTCGTCGAGCGCTTCGACCCGAAGCGCAGCGCCGAGGACGCCGAACAGATCCTCGAGCTGCTGCGCGCCGGGGACCGGCTGGTGGTCTTCCCGGAGGGGACCTTCAGCCGCCGGCCCGGCCTCCTGCCCTTTCGCATGGGGGCGTTCCGCCACGCCGCGCAGACCGGGACTCCCGTGATCCCGGCCGTGCTGCGCGGCCCTCGTTCCCTGATGCGCGACAAGCAGCTCCTGCTCCATCGGCGCGCGGTCTCGCTGGCCGTCCTCGAGCCGGTCGCGCCGCGCGCCGCCGACTGGCAGGCGGCGCTGGCGCTGCGCGACGAGGTACGCGCCGCGATCCTGGCGCGCTGCGGCGAGCCCGATCTGGCTGCGGTCAGCGAACGGCCGGAGTGAGGGCGCGGCCGTAGTGACCGTCCGCTCGCGATCGAGGAACAGCGGTCGATCAGGAGCGGAAGTCCGCGTCCGTGGCGAACGCGACGAAGTGCGCGCCGCGATCCTGGGGTGCTGCGGAGAGCATGATCTCGCCGCGTGGCGAGCGGGCGGAGTGACGTTTCGCGGCCGCCGTCTCGCCGTGCCGACAGACGGTTGGGCCGCGCCGGCGCCGTCGTCTTCGCCCAGGGCGCCCTCCGCCACCTCGTACGTGCTGCTCCTGGACCGAGACCCTGGTAGCATTCTCGAATGGCGCGACCCATCGGCACAGGCCATATCTCCTTCGGGTTGGTCTCGATCCCCTGCAAGCTCTACCCCTCCGCCGAGAGCTCGGCGTCGATCCGCTTCAACATGCTCGACTCCGAGGACAACTCGCGGGTCAAGCAGCAGTACTACAACCCGAACACCGGCGAGATCGTGCCGCGCGAGCGGATGGTGAAGGGCTACGAGTTCGCCAAGGGGCAGTACGTGACCTTCACCGACGAGGAGATCAAGGAGCTCCTCGAGAAGGCCTCGCCTTCGATCGACATCACGGAGTTCGTGCCGCTCTCCGAGGTCGACCCGATCTACTACGACAAGGCCTACTACCTCGGCCCCGAGACCGGAGGGGAGCGCGCCTACAAGCTGCTCGCCACCGCGATGCGCGAGACCGAGCGCTGCGCGCTCGCCAAGTACGCGGCGCGCGGCAAGCAGTACCTGGTGCTGCTGCGCCCCTACGAGGAGGGGCTGATCATGCAGCAGATGCACTACCAGGACGAGGTTAAGGCCTTCGACGAGGTGCCGCTGGGCGACGCGCCGGAGCCCAAGGAGGGGGAGCTCGAGCTCGCCATCCAGCTCATCGAGCAGATCGCGAGCGACAGCTTCGATGCCAGCAAGTACGAGGACGAGGTGCGCGGCCGCATCCGTTCGCTGATCGAGCAGAAGGTCGAGGGCCACGAGGTCACCGAGGTCGAGGAGGAGGCGCCGAAGGCGCAGATCATCGACCTGATGGAGGCGCTCAAGGCGAGCCTCGGCACCTCCGGCGAGAAGGCGGGCGACCGCAAGCCGGCGAAGAAGTCGCCGCCGGCCCGGAAGAAGGCGTCTTCGTCCAAGAAGAAGGCGGCGGCGTCGAAGTGATCGGGCTGCGGTCGAGCGGCATGCCTGCGCTCTTCCGATGAGCGGGTCGGTTCCGTCGGGCGCCGGACCTCCCGGCGCCTCCGAGCTCGTTCCGGTCGAGGAGGCCGCCCGCGATGTCGGCGCGGAGGCGACCACGCTGCGCCGTTGGCTGGCTCCCTCCGGGGGCGTCGGCTACCAGGCACACGAGCTCGACTGGCTGCGCGCCGCCAAGCGGCTCGCCGCCGAGGACCTGCCGGCGAAGCGGATCCGCGCCGCGCTCGAGCGGCTGCGCGAGCGCTGGAGCGGGCGCGACGATCCGCCGCGCGTGCTGGTGCGGGTCGGCAACCAGATCGTGGTACGCGACGACGGCGGGGAGTGGAGCGCCGACAGCGGTCAGGAGTGGCTGCCGCTCGAGGCGGCGGGGCCGTCGGCGGACAGTGGGCTCCCGGAGTCCGGGGAGAGTCCGTGCGCGACGGTTTCTCGCGCGGCGGTGATCATCGACCTCGACGAGGCGCGGCGTCGTCGCGCCGGCGCGGATGGCGATCGAGCCACGGCCCAGGAGGGACCGGCCGAGCTCTACCGGGCGGCCGGCGAGGAGCAGGAGGCCGAGCGCTCGATCACTCTCCTGCGCCGGGTCCTTGCTCTCGATGCCGGCCACGTCGAGGCGCGGCTCGATCTCGGCGCGCTGCTCCACGAGCGCGGTGAGCTGGCCGCGGCAGAGCGGGAGTATCGCGAGGCCCTCCGCCTGGCGCCCGAGAACGCGACCGCCTGGTTCGACCTGGGGGTCGCGCTCGAGGACCGCGGGGACGATCGCGAGGCGCTCGACGCCTACCGGCGCTCGCTCGCGAGCGACGACGGAGACGCCGACGCCTGGTTCAACGCCGCGCGGCTGCTGGAGCGTCTGGGAGATCGCGCCGGCGCCATCGCACACCTCGCGCGCTACCGCCAGCTCCAACGGGAATCCGATCGATGACCGCTCGAGGGAAGCGTCGCCGAACGCTCGCGACGCTGAGCGGATCTCGGACCCGCGGGACCGGTGACCGGCGATGCCCGGCGCGGTACACTCGACGCCTTCTCGTGAGCGCTCAGGGGCATGGAAGAGGAGCGCAGCCCGCCGAGGCCGCGGGAGAACCATGACGTTCGAAATCATGGCGTTCGGAAGAATGGCGTTCGCCGAGAACGCAGGGAGACCTGAATGACCAAGACGAAGGGAGCACAACATCCGTAGGCAAATCCGAAGACCGGAACGCAAGAGCGACGAACCCCGCATCAACCACCGGATCCGAAAGAGCCCGGTGCTGTTGATCGGAGCCGACGGCGCCCAGCTCGGCGTGGTGCCGATCGAGGAGGCCCGTCAGAAGGCGCAGGACCTTTCGCTCGACCTGGTCGAGGTCGGACCCAACGCCGACCCGCCGGTGGTCAAGATCCTCGACTGGGGCAAGGTCAAGTTCGAGCGCGACAAGAAGGCCCGGGAGTCGAAGAAGAAGACGGTCCAGATCGAGGTCAAGGAGGTCAAGTACCGCCCGACCATCGATCCTCACGACTTCGACATCAAGACCAAGCGCGCCGAGCGCTTCCTCAAGGAGGGCAAGAAGGTCAAGGTCACGATCTTCTTCCGCTATCGGCAGCTCCGCCGCCCAGAGCTGGGGGTCCAGATCCTCGACAAGGTCACCGAGGACCTCAAGGACGTGGCCGAGGTCGAGTCCCGCTCGGGTCTCGAGGGGCGCCAGATGACGATGATCCTGGCTCCCGCCGCGGCCAGCAAGGAGAGCCGGCCGTCCGCCGGCAAGTCGACTGGGGCGAAGCCCGCCACGGCGGCTTCTCGCGCCTCGTGAGCTCGGGATGGAGCCGGGAGCTCAGCGCGGCGCCATGCGGATCGCGCCGTCGAGCCGGATGACCTCGCCGTTGAGCATCGGGTTCTCGATGATGGCCTTCACCAGGTGGGCGTACTCGTCCGGCTGTCCGAGGCGGGAGGGAAAGGGAACCTGGGTCTCGAGCGAGCGCCGCGCGGGCTCGGGGAGACCGGCGAGAAGCGGCGTGTCGAACAGGCCGGGAGCGATGGTCACGCAGCGGATGCCTTCGCGGGCGAGATCGCGCGCGATTGGCAGGGTCATCCCGACCACGGCCCCCTTCGACGCCGAGTAGGCGGCCTGGCCGATCTGACCGTCGAAGGCGGCCACCGACGCGGTGTTGATCAGCACCCCGCGCTCGTCGATGTTGAGGTCGTCCTTCGCGCGGGGGCCGAGGCGGCGGAGGATCGCGGCCGCGGTCAGCCGGACGACGTTGAAGGTGCCGATCAGGTTGACGCCGATCACCCGCTCGAAGACGTCGAGCGGGTGCGGCCCGTCCTTGCCCACGGTCTTGATGGCGGCGCCGATGCCGGCGCAGCTCACGGCGCCGTCGAGCCCCCCGAACGCCTCCTCGGCGGCCGTGATCGCGGCCGCGACCGCGGCCTCGGAGGTCACGTCGGTCTCGACGAAGCGCGCGCGCTCACCGATGCCGTGCGCCGTCGCGGCGCCGGTCTCGGGGTTGAGGTCGGCGACGACGACGTTGCCGCCGCTCCGGGCGATGAGTCGGGCGGTGGCGGCGCCCAGGCCGGAGCCGCCGCCGCTGATCAGGAAGGTGCGGCCTTCGATGTTCACTGCAGTCTCCCGGCGATGTGGGTCGGCGAGGTCGGGTCGGGTCCGGTCGTCGCGAGCGGTCGAGTCTAACCGCCGTGATCTGCCCCGGCGGTGCGATCGGCGGCTGGCCGCCTCGAGTGTCTGCACGTCCCCTGCGAGGGCCCCGGCCGGTCGCGATCCGCGCCCGCTCGCGCGGCGCGATGTGGTAAGGCGCGATGTGGTAAGCGCGATGTGCTAAGAAGCGGCGCTTCGCAACCAGCCCGATCGCGGATCGTCTCCGGTCTGCGGGGCGCGATGGAGTCTTGGAGATGGCACGAGACGGAGTCCTGTTCGATCACATCGCCCTCGGCGTTGCCGCGATCGAGAGCGCCACGCCCTTCCTGGTCGGTGAGCTCGGCGGCGAGCCTCTCGCCGGGGGCCCGGGCGGCGGCTTTCGCGCCTACCAGTGGCGGTTCGAGGGCGGCGGCGTGATCGAGGTGCTCGAGCCGATGGGGCCGCCGGGCGGCTTCATGCACCGCTTCCTGGAACTGCGCGGACCCGGCATCCACCACGTGACGTTCAAGGTGCCGAGCCTCGATACCGCCTGCGACCGCGCTCGGCAGGCTGGCTACGACATCGTGGGCTACGACGCGTCCGATCCGGGGTGGAAGGAGGCGTTCCTGCATCCGAAACAGGCGCAGGGGATCGTCGTCCAGCTCGCCGAGAGCGATCCTCGGGCAGGCGGGGAGTGGTCGCCGGACTCCCCGCCGCCGTCGCCGCCGCGAGCGTCGAGCCCGGCAAGGGTCGTCGGCTTGAGGCTGCGCGCCGAGTCCAGGGAGCTGGCGCGGCGCCAGTGGTCCGAGGTCGCCGGCGGCACCGAGGAGCGAGAGGAGGCAGAGGAGCGGGGCGGCGAGCTCGTGGTCTACCGGTGGCCCGGCTCCTTCCTGCGGATCGCGGTCGAGGTCGATGCTTCGCGGCCGCCCGGGCCGATCGCGGTCGAGCTCACCGGAGTCACTGCCGGCGCCGCGCCGCTCGAGGCGCACTCCTTGCTCGGCGCTCGCTTTCTGGTCCTCCCGTAGACCCGCGCCGTCGGGCGGCCACGGCGCGAGCGTGGGGCGTCGGCGGCACGCGCGTGCTGGCGCGGGTGGGGTGGAGTTGGTACCGTCGGCCTTCCCTCGCGACCCTCTTGGAGGCGTGGCTTGAAGCGATTGCCGTTTCTTCTGTTCGTGATCCTGCTCGCGATGTGCGGCGTCGTCGGATGGCTCGCGTTCCAGGAGCCCGCGTTCAATCAGGCGGGGATCGCGCACCCCGAGCACCCGGCGATGGCGCTCGGCGCCGATGGCGAGGCGCGCCACCGCGACGTGCTCGGCGTCGGCTTCGCGTTCGCGGTCCTGATCGTCGTCTTCTTCGTCGGGCTGCTCTTCTTCGCCCTCCACCGGCGTGGAGAGGCGGTGCCGGGGAAGGGGACGATCCTGTTCGCGGCGGTTCTGTTCCTGGGGGCATTCGTGGCGCTCTTCTGGACCTACTCCCGGTTCATGGAAGCCCCCGGCGCCGGCGGGCTGTTCCTCGGCTTCCCGGTCCCCACCGCCTGGATGCTCTACGGCGTCTGGGGCATCCCGCTGCTGTTCATCCTGATCTACGTGGCGCGCTTCAACGAGTGGGTGTTCGGGGCGGCCGAGGAGACCGAGTACACGAAGCTGCTCGAGCGCGTGCGGCGAGCGCGCACGGGCACTCAGGCTCCGACCCAGCCGTCGAGTCCCGGGGCCTCGAGGCCGGAGCAGGGATAGCGCGATGGAGGAGCTCCGCAACGTCGTCATCCTGTCGAGCGTCGGCCTCTACCTGCTGGTCTGCATCGGCGTAGGCCTGTGGGCCCTGCGCCGCACCAAGAGCACCCACGACTTCTTCATGGCGGGGCGCGACCTCGGCATCTTCGTCACCGGCCTGGCGGTCTTCTCGAGCACGCTCTCGGGCTTCGGCTTCGTCGGCGGCCCCGGGCTGGTCTACCGGATGGGGATGAGCTCGATCTGGATGGTGGTCTGCTCGTCGATCGGGTTCGTGCTCTCGTTCTACCTGCTGGGCAAGCGCATCCGGCTGATGGCCGAGCTGCGCGACTCGGTGTCGCTGCCGGACGCGGTGGCCGCGCGCTACCGCAGCGAGTCGAGCCGCTTCCTGACCGCGGTGGCGATCCTGCTCGGGGTGATGGGCTATCTCGCGACCCAGATCCTGGCGATGGCGACGGTGCTCCAGGACATCCTGCGCACCAGCTTCGGCACGATCTCGCTCGAGGCGTGCGTGGCGATCTCGTGCGCGGTGCTGGTCTTCTATTGCGTGACCGGCGGCATCATCGCCTCGGTGTACACCGACGTCGTTCAGGGGCTGGTGATGATGGTGGCGGCGGTGCTGGTGCTGGTCGCGGCCGTCGCGGCAGTCGACGGCGGCTTCGCCGGGATGTCGCGCACGATCCTCGCCGACGACCCCGAGGCGATGTCGCCCTGGGGGACGCTCGGCATCTTCGGTGCGCTCTCCTGGTACTTCGTCTTCGCGCTCGGCGGCGCGGGACAGCCCCACGTCATCACCAAGATGATGATGAACCGCCGGGTCTCCGACGCCCGCCACATCCTGCCGGTGTCGGTCGGCGCCTACGCCGTCTCCGCCATGTTGTGGATCTCGATCGGGCTCGCGATGCGCGCGCTGGTGCTGCAGGGAGCGCACGAGACGCTGCCCAACGCCGACGCCGCGGCGCCTCAGTTCCTGCAGACCTACGCCCACCCGATGCTGGCCGGCGTGGTCTTCGCCGGCCTCTTCGCCGCGATCATGTCGACCGCGGACGGGTTCTTGAATATTGGCGCCGCCGCCGCCGTCCACGACATCCCGCGCTCCTTCCGCGGCAAGCCGATCGCCAACGAGCTCTTGTGGGCGCGGATCGCGACGGTGGTCATCGCGGTCATCGCCGCGTTGTTCGCCCTCTACTCGGGCGAGAACCTGGTCGCCCTGCTCGGCGCCTTCGGCTGGGGCACCTTCGCGGCCGCCCTGGTGCCGACGGTGGCGATCGGCTTCAACTGGAAGCGCGCCACCGCGACCGCCGCCAACGTGGCGATCGCGGCCAGCCTCCTCATCAACTTCGGCACGCGACTCTTCGGCTACTCGATGCCCTATGGCATCGACACCGGCGCGGTCTCGCTGATGGTCTCGCTGACGCTGTTCTTCGGCATCTCGCTGGCGTCGAAGCCGCCCGCCATCGACGAGGACGTCGCGGCCGTCATGGACATGTAGGGATCGCGGGCGCCAGCGCCCTGGAGGCCGCGGGCGCGGTGATCCCCCTTGCCGCCGTCGGTGCGCCGGCGGCTGCTTCGAGCTCGGCGGGCTGCAGCGATTCGGCCCGCGGCCGGGTCATCGAAGAGCCGCTCCGGGTCTCGGATCGTTGCAACCTCGCGGCTGTTGGCGCGTAAAGTTGTCCGATAGGTTTAATCTAAACCTTACCCCGAGCCCCGATCCACGATGCGACGACGCCGAGAATCCACCCGGCCCTCGAAGGGCGCCGGCCCCGAGACCTTCCTGCCGCTGCCGCACCTGCCCTTTCACGTCCTGCTGGCGCTCGCCGAGGAGCCGCGCCACGGCTGGGCGATCATCCGCGCCGTCCGCCAGATCACCAGCGGTCGCGACAACCCGAGCAGCGGATCGCTCTACCTGGCAATGAGCCGGCTCGTCGAGCGCGGCCTGATCGAGGAGGCTCCGGGCGCCGGGATCGCTACGGACAGGAGCGGGCGACGCAAGACCTACCGCCTGACCGGGCTGGGGCGCGAGGTGCTCGAAGCCGAGACCGCGCGGCTCGCGACGCTGGTGCGGCTGTCCGAGGGGTTCTCGACGGGCGGTAAGAAGCGATGAGCGCGAGCCGCCCTCGGCCCGACGGGCGCCCTCGTCTCGACCAGCGCCTCCTGCACGCTGCTCTGCGGCTGCTGACGGCCGCCGATCGCGACCTCTACGCCGAGGGGCTGTCGGAGTGCTATCGGGAGAGACGGCTCGAAGCCGAGAGTCGCGGGCGATCGGCGGTCCTGGTTCTGTCCCTGCGCGAGCTGTGCGGGCTGGCGCGATTCGCGCTGGGGCGTCGATTTCCCTCGCGCTGGTCGCGGCGAACCGCGAGGAGCCTCGGCTTCCAACCCAAACGACCGGTGAGGCGAACCATGGCTCAACTCCTCTCGGACCTGAAGTTCTCGCTCCGCGCGTTCGCGCGGCGCCCCTCGATGACGGTCCTGGCGGCGCTCAGCCTGGCGCTCGGCGTCGGCGCCAGCACCGCGATGTTCAGCGTCGTCGACAGCGTGCTGGTGCGCCCGCTGCCCTTTCCCGAGCCCGAGGAGCTGGTCTCCGTCTACCCGACCACCCCTTCGCTCGAGGGCCATCCCACCCTCGGCGGGATGGCCGAGCGCGCGACCTTCTCGCTGCCCGAGGTCTGGACGGTGCGCGAGCAGCAGACCGTCTTCGACGGCTTCGGCGCCTTCCGCTGGTCGTCCACCACGCTCTCAGGCGACGGTCCACCGGAGCAGCTCGACCGGGGGCTGCTGACCCCCGGCGTGCTGGAGACGCTGCGGGTCGTGCCGATCGCGGGCCGGCTTCTCGATCCGCAGGCCGATGACCCTGCCGACGGCGCACGCTCGGTCATGCTGAGCGAGGGCGCGTGGCGCGGCCGCTTCGCGGGGGATCCCTCCGTGGTCGGCTCGATTCTGGTCCTCGACGACGAGCCCCATACCGTGGTCGGCGTCCTGCCGCGCGAGATCGAGGTCGCGATCTTCGACGCCGATGTCTGGCGCCTGATCACCGGCTCCTCCAGCGACGACGGGATCCTGGACCACAACGTCAGCGGCGCGATCGGCAGGCTGCGTCCCGACACCAGCGTCGAGCAGGCTCGGGCCGAGGTGGCGCGAATTCTCGGTGCGATCCCCGAGCACGGCGACCACGGAGCGTCGGTGTTCCCTCGTCTCGAGGATCAGACCCGCGCGGTGCGGCCCGCTCTCCTGGTGCTGATCGCGGGCGCCTTCGTCCTCCTGGTGGTCGGCTGCGCCAACACCGCCCTGATCCTGCTCGGCCAGGGTCTCGACCGCCGGCAGGAGCTCGCGGTGCGCGGCGCGCTGGGAGCCGGCCGCCTGCGCCTGATCGGGCAGCTCGTCGTCGAGAACGGCCTGGTGACGGGCCTGGGAGCCGCCGGAGGAGTGCTGCTGGCGGCGGGGGTCAGCCGAGTGCTGCTGGAGCTCGCGCCGGCGGGGGTGCCTCGGCTCGAGGAGGCCGCGATCGACGGTCGGGTGCTGCTGTTCGGAATCGCCGTCGCCGTGCTGTCGGGGACGCTGTTCGGTCTGGCGCCGGCGTTCTGGCTCTCCCGCCCCGACCTCGCCTCGGCGATGGGATCGACCCGCGGCTCCTCGGACGGGCGCAGCCGGCTGCAGGATGCGCTGGTCGTCGGCGAGCTGGCGCTCGCCACGATCCTCCTGGTCGCGGCGGCGCTGCTCGGCCGCACCCTGATCGCGCTCGATGGCGTCGATCCCGGCTTCGACTCCGAGCAGCTCGTGGCGGTGCGAGTGGCGCCGCCGTTCCAGCGCTTCGACCGCAGCGACGAGGACTGGAGCGGTGCGATCGACGGCTACTTCCAGAACCTGGTCGACGAGATCGAAGCACTGCCGGCGGTCGACGCGGTGGCGGTGACCTCGGTGGTGCCGCTGACCGGCGACCGCGCCAACAACGACGTGGTCCCCGAGGGTTGGGATCCCGAGGTGTCGGGCGAGCTGATCGCGGAGCGCCGGTTCGTGTCGGTCGACTTCTTCGAGACCGTCGGGACCCGGATCGTCGACGGCCGCGGCTTCGACGTTCGCGACGACCGCGCCGACGCCGCGCCCGCGATGATCGTTTCGGAGGGCCTGGCCCGGCGCGTCTACGGCGACGAGAGTGCCGTGGGCAGGAGGATCTCGTTCTGGGGGCGCGATCCGGCGACCGTGATGGGCGTGGCCGAGGACGTGCGCGACGAGTCCCTCCAGTCGCCGACCGACTACGCCTTTTACGTTCCCGCCCGCCAGATGGGACCGCAGACCGGCAATCTGATCGTCCGTACCAGCTCCGATCCGGCGCAGCTCGGCGACGACATCCGCCAGCGTGTCTACGCGTTCGACCCCGACGTTCCGGTGACCAGCGTGACTCCGTTCGTGGAGCTGATCGGCGACTCGACGAGCGATCAGCGGTACCGCGCGCGGCTGATGACGGCCTTCGGGATCGTCGCCGGTCTGTTCGCGATGCTGGGGGTCTATGGGCTGACCGCGCGCGCCGTGGTCCGCCGGACCCGCGAGATGGGAATCCGGGTCGCGCTCGGTGCGGTCGGACCGCAGGTGATGCGCCTGGTGCTGCGGCGGGGCCTGATCCTGGCGGCGATCGGGGCCGGAGTCGGCCTCGCGATCTCGGTGTTCGCGACCCGCGTGGTCGAGAGCTTCCTGTTCGGCGTCAGCCGGCTCGATCCGGTGAGCCTGCTGGGGATCGCGCTGGTGATCGCGGTCGGATCGCTGCTCGCCTGTCTGCCGCCGTCGAGACGAGCGACGCGGGTCGATCCGACCGTGGCCCTGCGGGAGTAGCCAAAGCACCGGGCGGTGCGACGCGTACCCTCGGTGCATCCCGAGCCTGCGAGGCTGCACGCGCCAATCTCCGCGTCGCCGCGATCGCCACGTGGCAGTGCCGCTCCCTCGACCTCCGGCAGGCTCCTCTAGGTTGCCAACAAGAGACTAGGCGACACTCCTCTAGGTCGTCAAGAGGAAGCTTGCGGCGGCCGCTCGCGGAGAGGAGCGCGCGCGAATCGCATCGGGTACCATCCGATCTCCCGGAACACTCCCCCCGCCCCGCGCCGCCCGCGCCTCCTTGCGGCCGGCTGCGCATGCCCGATTCGGGGCGGGACCGATCCGCGCGCAACGGAGACATCAAGGAGCATCGTCATGGGCATCCTCGACGGCAAGGTCGCCATCGTCACCGGCGGCGGCAACGGGATCGGCCGCAGCCACTGCCACCTGTTCGCCGAGCTCGGCGCCAGGGTCTTGGTCAACGACCCGGGCGGCACGCGGGACGGCTCGGGCGCGGGCGACGCCGCCGACCGCGTGGTCGCCGAGCTCGAGAAGCTGGGCGCCGAGGCGGTCGCCAGCAAGGATCCGGTGGGGACCTTCGAGAACGCCGAGAAGATCGTGAAGACTGCGGTCGACGCCTTCGGCAAGGTCGACATCCTGGTCAACAACGCCGGCATCCTGCGCGATCGCACGATCCTCAAGATGTCCCCCGAGGAGTGGTACGGGGTCCTCGAGGTCCACCTCAACGGCACGTTCACCTGCCTCCAGGCTGCCGCTCGCCAGATGGTCGACCAGGGGACCGGCGGGCGCATCATCAACACTTCGTCGAGCTCGGGGCTGCTCGGCAACTTCGGACAGTCGAACTACGGAGCGGCCAAGGCCGGGATCCACGCGCTGACCCGCATCGCGGCCTGGGAGCTTGCCAAGCACCAGATCACGGTGAACGCGCTGGCGCCGAACGCCCTGACCCGGATGACGGAGGATCTGCCCGGGGCCAGAGACGCCTACACCGAGGAGACGATGGGTCCGCAGTTCATGTCGCCGATCGTCACCTTCCTCGCCTCGGACAAGGGGGCGCGGATCACGGGTCAGACCTTCGGCGCCGACGGCAACCACCTCAACGTCTACAAGATGATGACCAGCCACGGCGTGACCAAGCGCCGCGACGAGCCCTGGACGGTGGACGAGATCGAGGCGGCCATCCAGCGGATCGTCGACTGGTAGGCGGCCGGCGCCCTCGCCGCTGGTTGGTCTCACCGGCTCGTACGGGACCGCTCGCCACGGTTCGCCGTTTCGCACCAGCACCGGAAGCGAGCCGACGAGCGCGCGCCCGGAAGGGGAGGCCTGCGCAGGCTCCGGTGCGCACACCGCCGGCAAACCGTGATCCGGCTAGGAGCCCGTGGGGAAGTCAGGATGTCCGCATTGCGAGCGCCGTGGGTCCAGATGCAAGGCGGGCCGACACAGGCGATGCGGGGACATCGGCGAGGAGGTCTAACCTGAGGCTGAGCGCAGCGAAGCCGACGAAGAGGGCGGAGTGCCGCTCGAGGCACTCCACCCTCCACGCAGCAGATGGGCCCACGCCGCCGCTTGCCTGAGCCGCGAAGCGGCGAACCCAGCCGAAGGCCGACAAGGGCTTGCAGCGCAGCCGGCGGCGAGAAGCCGACGAACCCCCGACGACGACCAGCGATCGACGAATCGGCTTCTTGGCCGCCGGCGGAGCGGAGAGACCTTGGCGTGCGGGCGTGCTGAGTTTCACCACGGGCTCCTAGAGCTCCGAGACCGATTCGATGTCGTAGCGCCGGATCTGGCGCATCCGGATCTCGACGCCGACCAGACGGTCGCGAAAGGCCGCCATGTGCGGGGTTCGGAAGTGCTTCTGGAGCGACTCCTCGTCCTTCCACTCTTCGAAGACGCGAAAGCAGTTCGGCTTCTCGAGGTCCTCGTAGAAGGCGTAGCTGATGCAGCCGGTCTCGAGGCGGGAGGCGCGAGCGAGCTCGACGACCGCGGCGATCGACTGCTCTCGGTTCTCGGGAGCGATCTCGACGAGGCCGGAGACGATGATCATCGGAAGGCTCCTCGACAGGGGTGTTCTCAACGCGCTCCGACGGAGATCTCGTCGAGCGCCGTGATCAGGCGATCCACCTCGGCGGCGGTGTTGTAGTGCGCGAGCCCGACCCGGACCATGCCGCCGGTGGCGCGCAGCCCGAGCGCGTCGACCACGTCGACGGCGTAGTAGTCCCCGTCCCACACGAAGATTCCGCGAGCGGCGAGGCGCTTGGCGATCTCCCTCGGTCGGAGCCCGTCGAGGGTGAAGGAGACCGTCGGGACGCGCTCGGCGAGGCGCGCCGGATCGGTGATCCCGTAGATGCGCAGCCCGCGGATCGCGCTCAGTCCGTCGAGCAGCCGCCGGCACAGCGCCTCCTCGTGCGCGCGGATCCGGCGCCAGGCGTCGACCAGCCGCTCGCGGCGGGGAGCCTCGGGAGCCAGCGACGACAGCGAGGCCAGATAGTCGACGGCAGCGCCGGCGCCCGCGATGCCTTCGTGGTTCTGGGTGCCGGTCTCGAGCTTCTCGGGGGAGCGATTCTTGCTGGGGCGCACCTTGTAGACGCGCAGCCGGTCGAGAAGATCCTCGCGTCCCCAGAGGATTCCGACGTGCGGCCCGAACACCTTGTAGGAGGAGACGGCGAGCAGATCGCAGCCGGCCTCGGCGACGTCGATCGCGGCGTGGGGCGCGTACTGCACGGCGTCGACGAAGGTGAGCGCTCCGACCGCCTTCGCCCGCTGCGCGACTTCGCACACCGGGTTCACCGTACCCACCGCGTTCGAGGCCCAGCCCACCGCCACCAGGCGCGTGCGCTCGCTCAGCAGCTCGTCGAGCTGGTCGAGCCGCAGCGTGCAGTCGCTCGGATCGAGCTCGATCGTGCGCACCGTCATCCCGCGGTCCCGAGCGATTATCCGCCACGGTGTGACGTTCGCGTCGTGGTCGAGCTGGGTGACGACCAGCTCGTCCCCCGGCCCCCACTCCCGCCCCAGGGCGCGCGACAGCGCGAAGGTCGCCGTCGTCATGTTGGGACCGAACGCGATCTCCTCGGGTCGCGCCGCGAGCAGGTCGGCGTGCGCCGCGCGCGCCTCGGCCAGGATGCTGTCGGAATCGGTAGAGGTGCGGAAGGCGCCGCCGAGATTGGCGTTGTGATCCCGCAGGTATGCGCAGATCGCCGTGATCACGGGCTCCGGAACCTGGGTGCCGCCCGGGTTGTCGAGGTAGACCTCGCCGGTCGCCAGCGCAGGGAAGCTGCGGCGGAGCCCGTCGACGTCGAGGGCGGGCGACGTAGACGCCTGCGGATCACGGCTCGCGGTGCTGTGCTCGTCCGTCGTCGTCACCGGTCGATGGCTCTCCTGGCTGGCTCCGGCTCTCCTGGCTCTGCGGGCTCGCCGTGACGTCCGGCGGGGCTGCCCCGGGGGGATGGGGGGAAGAAGAGGTCCCGCCGGCCGAGCCCGGCGTCTCACCGTCGTCTTCGTCCCCACCCTCGCGACCGTCCGTTCCCGAAGCGGAGTTTGGCACATGCGTCCCGCGCCTCCTCGGACCGGCCAGGCGGAGGGTGACGACGGTCAGAGCGATCACGGCCACGGCGAGCGCGGCGCCCAGGATCGTGCGCTCGAGGCCGCTGCCGCTACGCATGCGCGCGGCCAGGCTGAACTCGTCGTTCGGCTGGAGCGGACCGCGCGCGACCTCGGTCGAGTCGATCGCCTGCACCAGCGAGCGGACCGACTCGAGCTCGTAGCGGGGCGGCTCGAGGTCCGGCTCGCCCAGCAGTGCGACGTACTCGCCGCCCGGCGCCGGGAACAGCACCTCGGGCGTCGGGATCTCGAGCTTCGCGCCGCCCACCGCCAGCGGCCGGTCGCTGCCGTCGACGATGCGCACGGTCAGCGACGCGATCCGCGGGACCGCCAGCGGGATCTCGACGACGCGCGGACCGTCGATGGCTCCGCGCTCGCGCCGCAACAAGCCGCGCGCGAGGGTCTCGGGCTCGCTCGCGCCGTCGCGCAGACCCTCCACCGCGTAGGCGCGCTCGAAGAACGGATCGTCGATCTCGAGCAGGACCGCGGCCACGCTGAGCGGAACCGACGGCAGCTCGAGCCGGAGCAGTGTCTCGCCGTCGGGATGGCTGGAGCGAACCCCGGCGCGCACGCGCTCTCGGCCGGAGTCGCGCACCAGCAGGTAGGGGCGCTGGCGGGCCTGCGGGTCGACGACGCGCAGGTCGCCGAAGTCGGCGCGCAGCACCGCCTGGTCGGCGGCGCTCAGGGTCAGCCGATAGAGCCCCTGCTCGGCCGGTGGAGCCCTCAGGGTGCGGGCGTGGGAGAAGGTGCGGGGGTCGATCTCGCGTCCGGGAGCCATCGCGAAGTCGAGCGGCGAGACGGGATCGAACCGCGGGTTGGGCTCCGCATCGCCGAGCGAGGCGTCGATCAGTGCCTCCTCCTCGAGCAGCGGCCGGGCCAGCTCGGCCCGCTCGCCGATCGCGGGCAGCGTCGGGGCCAGCGAGGCGACGTCGTAGCGCGGCTCGCGCACCCGGGCGCCGCCCCAGACCAGCCGGTTCGGCCGCGCGTCGCCCGCGAACAGGAGCGCTGGACGCGCCAGTCGCAGCGCCACGCCGAGGTCCCCGAGAGGGGGGCTGTCCCGATCGAGCACGCGGATCTCGAGCCGCCCGCCGGACGGCTGCGAGGTCGCCGGCCAGGGCAGGACGAGCTGCTCTTGCCGCGGTCCGACGCGCCGGATCTCCCCTTCGAGCAGCAGCCGACGCGCGACCTCGGGCCCCCCGTCGAGCACCGAGACCGGGCGGCGAAAGAGCGGAGTGGTGGTCTCGAAGACGACCGCCAGAGGCGTCACACCGCGCGGACGCTCGAGGACCAGCACCGTCTCGTCCGCCTCTTGCGACCGTGAGACCAGGTCGAGCGGGAGGTCGACGGTCCTCGGCTCGGGTCGATCGGAAAGCTCGATCTCGCGCTCCCAGACGAACGTCGGCTCGAGCCAGCCGCCGTCCTCGCCCTCGAGCTCCACGCGTAGCGCCTCCGTGCCGGCCGGCAGCTCGAAGCGCACCCGCTCGCGCAGCGGATCGGGTAGCCGGAACAGGGACTCGTCGTCGAGCAGCTCGCGCGGCGACCCGCCGGCGGTCGCGGCGCGCAGCCGCTTGACGAAGCGCGGGCGGCCGGTGACCACGCGCAGGAACAGGCGCGCCCCCTCAGCCGACCGGGCTCCGGAGGACCAGCCGTTCGGAGGCTCCGACAGCTCGTAGCTCTCGGTCCACAGCGTCAGATCCTCCTCGATCTGGCTCCGGGTCTGGCTGGCGGAGCGGATCGCGGCGGGCGCGGTGGCGAGCTCGCCGACGCGTCGGCGCAGGCCCGCCGCGCGGTCGACGGCGAAGGGGACCTCGCGACCCGCCGCATCCAGCAGGCGCAGGTCGGAGAGGTCGGAGCGGGTCCGGGTGAGCACCGACGCCGGGAGGAAGAGGCGCGCGAGCCGGCCGGGCGACGAGCCGGCGCCCTCCTCCACCATCACCGGCGCTCGCCAGGAGAACAGCGTGTCGATCGCCGGGCTCGGCGGAGGCTGACGCGCGTTCGCGGCGATCAGTCCCATCGCCAGCGCGAGCGCCGCCACACCGCTCCGGATCGTCCAGCGTGCGCCCCGCCGGACGCGCGTCGGGCTCACGTCACCGGCTCGACGCGCGCCCGGCGATCGCGTCCGAACACGAAGCGCTGATAGAGGATCGACACCAGCAGGAGCGTGATCGCGAGGCCGGCGAGCGAGGCGACGCGGTACAGGTCGGCGAGCTCGCCCAGGTCGTAGAGGAACGTCTTGCCGATCGCGAGGACCAGGAAGACCAGGCTGATCCAGCGCAGGGCGCTCGAGCGCCTCGCCACCCCGAGGCCCAGCAGCAGGAAAGCGTAGAGCGCCCAGCTGAGGCTCAGGGTCAGGTCGCGCGCCGCGAGCCGCTCGGTGGGAAGGGCCAGGCCGGTGCCGGGGGCGAAGGCGTCGAACACGGTGAGGTTGAGCCACACGAAACCGAGCACCACCGCGAGCAGCGAGTAGAGCCCGGCGAGCACCGGTTTGCCTCGCGCGTACAGGCCACGCTCGGCGGGGCGCGCGCGCTCGACCTCGATTGAGGCGAGCTGACGGGCAGAGAGCAGGAGCGCCGCGATCGGCACGCCGTAGGTGTAGAGCAGCCAGTTGACGATCGGCAGGCCGCCGGCCGAGAACGCCGGGTAGTCGCTGAGCAGCGCCGGGTTGAAGGCGAGACGGACGAACACTGCCGCGTGGAGCGCAAGCGCGAAGAGCTTGAGCCCGGCGTGGTCGAGCCGCCGCCAGAGCGCGGTGACCGCCAGCGCCTCGAGCGCCCACGCCACCGTCACCCACTCCTTCTCGAGCTGAAGCGGCACCGCGATCGCCGCCCAACCCAGCGCGGCCGCGCCCAGCCAGGCGAGCGCACTCTTGCGCTGCGGGTCCTCGAGCGAGACGGCGGCGCGGGCCGCGCCGGCCAGCGCGATCAGCCCGAGCAGGACCGGCAGCGCGCCGAGCACGCGCGCCTCGCCGTAGACCTCGCCCGGCAGCACGTTGAGCCACAGCTCGTAGAGCGACGGGAACCAGAGCCCGCCCGCGACCGCCATGGTGAGGCGTGCCGGCAGGCTGGCGAGCGGCGGGCGCGAGAACAGCGGCAGCAGGGTCACGGCCGCCACCGTCGCGAGCTGGAGGAGGAGCGCGTGCAGCGCCGCCCCCTCGCGCTCCAGGTGCCAGCCCGACTGCAGCCCGGCCAGCAGCAGCACGACCAGGGCGTAGTACGGCGCCGAGCGCGCGCGGAGCGCCGGCAGCGCGGCGAGCGCACCGAACAGCAGAAGCACGGTGTGATGGAGGCCCGCGCCCTCCTGGTAGAGCGCGATGCAGAATGCCAGCGAGGCCAGGACCAGGGAGGAGGCGAGTGCCGCGCCGACCTCGGCGCCCACCCAGGCCCGATGCGTGCGGGCGTCGTGGTCGTCGACCCGACTCAGCCGGCCGATCGCCCAGACCTGGAGACCGATCAGCGCGATCGCCGCGATCGCCAACAGGAGGAGCGGCTCCGGGAGCTCGAGGCGCCTCTCGTTGCCCAGCAGCACCGCCAGGGCGAAGGCGACGCCGGCGCCGAAGCCGGCCAGCCCCGAGGGCAGACCGCGGACGGCGAGCGCAGACTGGCGGAGCAGGAGCAGCGCCAGCAACGTCCATCCCGCCAGGTAGGGGATGAAACCGCCGGGCTCGACCGGCGGGTGGAAGATTTCGGCCATCGGGGCGAGCGCGAGGCCCACGAGCAGCGCTCCGGCGGCGAGCGTCGCCGGCAGCACCAGGGCGACCTCGTCGCGTCGTCTGTCGCGTTCGAAGAACAGGTGGTGGACGAGTGCGAGCGCGAGCGCGAAGCCGCTCGCCTGCCACGCACGCTCGAGCGGCGGATGCTCGCCGAAGGTCCAGATCGCGCCGACCGCCAGGTTGGCCCCGAGGGCAGTCAGCTCGTAGAACGGCTGGCGGTGCCGGCGACCGAGCCAGCAGGCGGCGACCGTGAGCGGGCCGAGCAGCAGGAACAGCGACCAGAGCTCGACCTCGAGGTCGGCGCGCGCGGCGAAGTAGAGCGCGAACAGGAACGGGGAGGCGAGACCCGCGAGCTGTCGGAGCACGCCGAGCACGGGCTCCGGCGCCTCGTCCTCCTCCCGATCGCTGGCCAGCGGTGCCGTGAGCCTCCCGGCGGCGAGGTAGAGGGCGGCGAAGACGCCGAGCACCAGGAGCGCCAGCCAGACGCCTCCAGCGTCGAGGTCCTCCAGCATCCACAACGCCTGGTAGCCGACCGTGAGGACCAGCCCGAGCAGCGACAGCCAGGGCCAGCCGAAGCGGCGGCCGACCGCGGCCACGCCGAGGTTGAGCAGGAGCAGGTAGCCGAACAGCGTGAGCGGGCCCTGCTCGGCGCTGCTCACCAGGAGCGGCGTGGCGAAGCCGCCGAGCAGACCGAGAACCGCGATCACCGCGGAGGCGTGGCGCCAGGCGAGCAGACCGCCCGCCACGGTCACCAGCCCCATCACGCCGAGCGCGATCCAGGGCGGGATGAGCTGGTAGAGGTCGTGGGCGGCCCAGGTGGCCGCGTACAGCCCGACGACGCCGGCTCCGGCGAGCCCGTTGGCCGGATTGCCGTAGCCCCGCTTGCGCAGGGACTCGGAGCCGAGCACCGCGGCCACCCCGCCGATCCAGCCGAGCGCCACGCGCAGCGGCGGCGTCAGCAGCCCGGCCTCGATCCAGTAGCGCACGAAGTAGATGCCAGCCAGCGCCAGCAGGATGCCGGCGACCAGCGCCGCGCCACGCACCCCGATCCAGCGCTCCCAGTCGATGGGGGGCGAGGGCGGCGGAGCGGACGGCGGCTCGCTGGACGGTAGCTCTGGCGCCTCGGCCCCCGGCAGATTCTGCGGGCTCTCGCGGGCCGAGTCCTCCGGCCCGGCCGTTAAGTGCTCGGGGATCGAGCCGGTCGTCGCGGCAGCATCGAACGGCGGCGGTGGGGCGCTCGCCGGCGGAGCGGAGTCCGGCGGTGGGGAGCTCGCCCGAACCGGGGCCCCCGCAGGCGGCTCGACCGTCTCCTTCCGGGACACGGAGGGCGAGCCCGGCTCGAGAGCTTCCAGGCGGCTGCGCAGCGACCATAGCTCACCGGCGAGCGAGGTCACCTCGTGCTCGAGCTGGGCGAGACGCCGGAGCTCCTGCCGACGGCGGTCGAGCCAGCGGCTGAAGCCATAGACCCCCCCGGCTCCGGCGACGATCAGCCCGACCATGGCAGTGATGACACAACCCGTCACGAGTGCTCTCCAAAGGACCCACTGGCGCCCGGCGGAGTGTCGGGCTCCGGCGGCTTGAGACCGGCGCGTGCGGGAAGGTTACCCCCCGGCGGCGGTCCGGCGCACCACCCCCCGCAGCCGTCGGGTCGGACGCGTCGTCCAGCCGCTGGCGGGAGAGACGGGAGCACGCGAGCATCGCCCGTGGGCACACCAATGGGGGAGACCCCCGCTATGCTTAGTGGAATGAAGGTGATCGTCCAGATCCCGTGCTTCAACGAGGAGTCGACGCTGCCGGCCACCCTGGCCGACCTCCCGCGCTCGCTGCCCGGGATCGATCGGGTCGAGTGGATGGTGGTCGACGACGGCTCGAGCGATCGCACCGCCGAGGTGGCGCGCGAGCTCGGCGTGGACCACGTCGTTCGGCTGCCCTACAACCAGGGCCTCGCCCAGGCCTTCATGACCGGCCTGGTGGCGGCGGTCGAGCGAGGAGCCGACGTCATCGTCAACACCGACGCCGACAACCAGTACCGCGGCGCCGACATCGCGAGGCTGGTGGCGCCGGTGGTGGCGGGAGCCGCCGACATCGTGGTCGGTGCGCGACCGATCTCGACCATCGCGCACTTCTCGCCGCTCAAGCGCCTGCTCCAGCGGATGGGCTCACGAATCGTCCGCGGCCTCTCCGGGACCACGATTCGCGACGCGCCGAGCGGGTTTCGCGCCTTCTCCGCGAACGCCGCGCTGAGGCTCAACGTCTTCTCCGCCTACACCTACACCCTCGAGACGATCATCCAGGCCGGCCACACCGGGCTGCGCGTCATCGACGTTCCGATCGAGGTCAATCCGCCGACCCGGGAGTCGCGGCTGATCCGCTCGATTCCCTCCTACCTGAGGAAGTCGATCGTCGCGTTGCTCGGGGCGTACACGATCTACCGGCCGACGCGTCTGTTCGGCGGGCTGGCGGTGCTCTTCCTGCTTCCCGCTGGGGTGCTCGCGGCGCGCTACCTGGTCTACCTCGGGATGGGTGAAGGCGCCGGGCACGTCCAGTCGGTGATCGCCTCCGGGGTGCTGGCGATCGCGGGCTTGTTCATGATCGCCATCGGCGTGCTCGCCCATCTGCTGGCGATCAACCGCCGGCTGCTCGAGGAGCTCCGCTACCTGGAACGGGTCAGGGTCCTCGGTCAGCGAGACGCCGCGCAGCGCCAGATCGCACGATCGGCCAGCGGGTGAGCGGATCGTCCACCGTGCTCACACCGGATCCTCGTTCGAGCCGGCTCGCCGCGCGCGAGAGCGTCGTCGCGCGCGGGGGCGTGCTCCGCGGCCCGGTGGGAGCGGTGATTCGCGGTCTCGGTCTGCTGGTGGCCGTCGCCTGCCTGGTCTGGGTGGCGCTGCCGCTGCGCGGGCGGCTCGGAGAGATCGGCGAGCTGGTCGACCTCGCCGGCCTCTGGCAGTGGCTGGCGCTCGCGGCGCTGGCGCATGCGGTGCTCAACACGCTGGTGTCGGCCGGTTGGTGGTGGCTCGCGGGCATCTACGGCCAGCGGCCCTCCTTCGCGACCGGCTACACGGTCTATGCCCTGTCGCGGCTGATGAAGTACCTGCCCGGGAACTTCCTGCACTACTTCGGGCGGCAGGTGTTCGGCGTCCGCGCCGGGCTCAGCCACGAGGCGCTGGTGGCGAGCGCTGTCATCGAGATGAGCGCGCTGATCGCCGCCGCTGCGGGCGCGACGCTCCTCGCGCTCGGGCTTCGCGGCGGCGATCTGGTGGCGGGCGGTGTCGTCGCGTTCGCGGGCGCCGTGCTGGTGCTGCTCGGTTGGCCGGCGTTCGATCGGGTCGCGCGCCGCGCTCCCGTTCTCGCTCGACGAATGGCGGGGCACCCTCCGGTCGCGGTCGCCGATCTGCCGCGTCTCTATCTCCCGGCCCTCGGCTTCTACCTGGCGTTCTTCCTGGGAGCCGGCGCCGTCCTGCTCGGACTTGCTCACGCCGTCGCGCGGCAGCCGATCACCGACGGCTGGTCGATCGTCGGTCTCTACCCGGCGGCTTGGATCGCGGGCACGGTGGCACTCGGTGCGCCCGCCGGCCTCGGCGTGCGCGAGGCAATTCTCGGCCTGGGACTGGCGCCGCAAGTCGGCCCGGTGACCGCCTCGGTGCTCGCGCTGTCGCTGCGCGTGGTGACGCTGCTCGCCGACCTGCTGACCGCCGGAGTCGGGCTCTGGATCCGTTCACGCCAGGCGTCGCCTGCCGCGGGCGTGGCTGAAAGCGGCGCCGCCGAGCCGGTGACGGAGAGGGGCGCGCCGTGAGCCCCGACGCCGCGCTGTCGCCGACGAGGGAGAGCAGGCCGGTCGCGGAGGAACCGCTGGTGAAGCTGTCGAGGCTCCAGGCGGATGCGCATTCGGAGTACATGGCCGGTCCGATCTGCTCGGCGGTGACGGGTCACGCGACCGACGCCGAGACGCGCTCCAGCGCTGCGTCCGGCGGCGTGGTCTCGGCGCTCCTGATCCACCTGCTCGAGAGCGGCGAGGTGACCGGCTGCGTGACGAGCCGGATCGTGGTGCGGGACGGCGACCTCGAGGCCGAGACCTTCATCGCGACGACGCGGGAGGAGATCCTCGACACACGCACCAGCATCTACTTCGAGTTCGACCCCTTCCACCGCGAGATGCTCGAGCGAATGCGCGAGCACGACGGGCGGCTCGCCGTGGTCGGTCTACCGTGCGACCTGAGCAAGCTGCGCCGGAAGTGCGCGAGAGACCCTGAGCTGGAGCGCCGCTGCCATCTGTTGATCGGCCTCTACTGTGCTCACACATCGCAGAAGGAGCTGATCCACCGCGTGCTGGCCAAGGAGGGAGTCAAGGTCAGTGAGCTCGAGCGATTCCGCTTCCGGACCGGCCGTTGGCGGGGCAAGATGCAGCTCCACTTCCGCGACGGCCGGTATCGCGAGATCCCCTTCCCGCGCTACTCGCTCTACCAGAATCTGTTCGTGCTGTCGGCGTCCAAGTGCATGGCTTGCGTCGACCACTACGCCGAAGACGCCGACCTCGCCACCGGCGACGTGTGGACGAGCGAGGCGAAGAAGCACGAGGTCAAGCACTCGATCTTCATCGGCCGCAACCGCAAGGGAACCGAGGCGCTCGAAGGCGCGCTCGGGGCCGGGGTGCTGGTCGGCCGACCCTCGACTCCCCGCGAGGTCTTCCTCGCCAATCGCCGGGCGGCGACCTACCACAAGGCGATCGAAGCGCGCTCCCGGGTCTGGCGGCTGTGGGGTCGCAGCCTGAAGACGCCCGAGCAGGCCTGGCCGTCTCGGTGGAACGAGCGGCTCGGCGCGCTGATCGTGATCGGCATGGAGGAGCTCTCGAAGAGGAGCTGGGGGCTCCGGCTGATCTTCGCGATCCCCCGCCGGCTCCTGTGGTGCGTGCTCGCTTTCTTCAAGCTGCTCAGCCACTACTAGCGGGCTCGTGGTGTTCACCACTCCCCAGCGAACGGCGGGGGCGAGGCGCGGTCATACCACGAGCCCGCTAGCTCGTGTTCTTCTCCGCCTCCGGCCCTTCGGGCCTCAGCGGAGTGTGCTCATGGGTCCCGCGCAAGCGCGGGACCAAGGTTCCCCGCCCAAGCGCCGCGAGCGGCGCGGGCTCAGGTCGACTAGCCCGAAACCGAGGAATCCTAGTGACCAACACGGTTTGATCGAAATTCGACCATTCTGTGAACTTCCCGCTGGCCTAGTCGACCTAGCGAGCTCGTGGTGAGACGGCGCTTCGATCTCGCAGCTCGTTGGCGAGTGGTCACCCACGACGGGCTCCTAGACTTGGACGACCCGTGAGGCAAGTCACTTCCACGAGCGTGGCGAACGCGGCCGAGCCGGTGTTCGTCATCACCGGCATCGCGCTCTCCGGAAACAAGGGAGCGGCCGCCATGGCGCTCGCCTTGATCCAGGGGATCGAGCGAAGGGTGCCGGGCGCGCGCTTCGCCCTGTTCACCTACTACCCGCAGGCGGACCGGGAGTGGATCCCGCGTGCTCTTTCCGGTCGCGTGACGCTGGTCGACGCGGGCCCGGCGCGGGCGCTGCTGCGCTTTCCGCTGCTGCTATGGGCTGGGCTCGCCCGCCGGCTGCGGTTGCCGCCTGCGCTCTGGCGGTGGGGGACGGCGGTCCGCGCTCTCGACGGCGCCAGCGCATTCCTCGACGCCTCGGGGATCAGCTTCGTGGACGGCCGGGAGAGGTTCCTGCCCTTCAACCTCCTGGTCACGCTGCCCGGAGTCCTGCTCGGCGTCCCGACGGTCAAGGTCTCACAGGCGCTCGGACCGTTCGAGAACCCCGTCAACCGGGCGGCGGCGCGGTTCGTCCTCCCCCGCCTCGGCCTGATCTGCGCGCGGGGAGAGGCGACCGAGCGCCATCTCCTGGCGCTCGGGCTCGACAACGTCGCGCGCTACCCGGACGTCACCTTCTCCTACCGGCTCGAGGACGACGAGCCGACGCCCGCGCTGCCCGAGGCGCTGGCCGCGGTCAGGCGGAGCGGGGGCGAGTTGATCGGCGTGTCGCCGAGCCAGGTGGTCTACGCCGCCTGCCGCCGGCAGGGCATCCCCTACCTGCCGATGCTGCGCGACTTCGTCGTCGGCCTGCTCGAAGAGGGCCACGGCGTACTGGTGCTGGCGCACTCGGCCCGCCGGGGCACGCGAGCCCGCCACAACAACGACCTGCCGGTGCTCGCCGAGCTCGAGGGGTTGCTCGAGGCGTGCGACGCCCGCGCACACGAGCGACTCGCGGTTCTCGCCGACGAGCTGTCGCCGACCGCGCTGCGCCGCCTGATCGGCGCTCTCGACCTGCTCGTCGCCTCGAGGTTGCACGCCGTGGTCGGCGCGCTGTGCATGGGGACCCCCACCCTGGTGATGGGCTGGAGCCACAAGTACGGCGAGATCCTCGCGGCGTTCGACCAGGAGCGCTTCGCGCTCGACTACGGCGCCCTCGACACGAAGACCCTGTGGCACGGCCTCGAAAGCCTCCGGCGTGATCGTGAGCAATGGCGCGAAGCGCATGGCCCGGCTCTCGCACGGGAGCGCGAGCACAGCGATCGCTTCTTCGACGATCTGCTGGAGCACATCGGCCTGCTCGAGCGGAGCTGAGGCCGAACGGAGCGCGCCCGCGACGAAGCGCCCCGCCGCCACGAGACGCATCTTCCGTAGCGGCCGACCCCCTGGTCGGCCGATCGCGACGACGTCTCGGCGCGACGCAACGGTTCGGATCACCCGTCCCGTCCCACTCGGCCGCTCGGCGCAGATGCTCCCTCGGTCGAGCCGCCGCCGCTCCTGCAGACCAGCGATCGCGGGCTCGCGGTCGATCGATCGCCGCCGGGCTCGTCGGTTCGCAGGCCGCGCCTGCCACGCGGTTTCGCCCGCTGCGCCGCGCGATGGCACGACCAGGCGTTTCGCGCGCTGCGCGACCAGGCATTTCGCGCGTTGCGCGACCAGGCACCTCGTGCGCGACCAGGCGCCGGCAACTAGATCTTCGAGCCGTCGAGGCTCCACGAGAAGCTGGTCTTCTCCGCAGCCGGAACGCTGGCGGTGAGCGTGATCCGCTCGCCCTTGCGCACGACGTACAGGTTCACGTTCTCGCCCGCGTCATAGCTCCTGAGGATGCGCAACCCGTGCGTCGCGTCGCGCGGCTCGCGCTCCCCGATGCGCAGGATCACGTCGCCGGCCCGCAGGCCGAAGGAGTCCCCCTCGGGAGTCCTGAGGACCAGCAGCCCCTCCTCGGTGCCGAAGTACTCGCCGAGCTCGGCGTCGACGCGCACCAGCTCGACGTCCCCCCAGAGCGATCGGCCGCCGAACGCCCAGGCGAAGCCCGCGTCGCTTCCCGGGATCAACGGGGTCGTCGAGCGCGCGGCCTCGAGCGCCCTGACCGCAGCCACGGCCGGCGACTCGTAGTGGAAATTCTCGGCTGCGAGGAGCGGAGCCCGCTCGGCGACCACCGTGAGCTCGAGCGAGTCGTCGTTCCGACGCACCCGCAGCGCGACTTCGTCGCCCGGGTCGAGCGCCCGCGCGAGGTCGAGGAGCCGATTCGCCGAGCCCGAGCGCCCGCCGAGCACCCCGGCGGCGCCGGAGCGACGCGGGGGCGCGCCGAGCTCCCTGCCGTTCCAGTGCGTGATCACGTCCCCCGGCTCCAGACCCGCCCGGTCGGCGGGCCCGTCGGGCACCACCTCCTCGACCAGCACGCCGCCGCTCTCGGGCGTCTCGTCGGTGTCGACCGTGATGCCGATGCGCGCGTGAGAGAACAGCGTTCCGCCGACGATGGCGGGGGCGGCGGAGAACCCGCGGCCGAAGACATCCTTCGCTGAGGCGCGCTCGCTCTTCAGCTCCTCGAGCTGGCGGTTCAGCTGATGGAGCTCGCGCTCGGTGTCGAGCAGCCGGCTGCGCAGCGCCTCGAGCTCGGCGCCGTCCTGGGTCCGGGCGGCGCCGGCGGCGCTCTGTCCGGTGACGGGCTGGGCGGCCAGCAGCGCGAGCGCGGCGAGCACGACGGCGGCGACCGGTCGAAGAGCGATCCTTTGGTTCGACATGGGACCTCCTGGGGTGACGCGGCGATCTGCGAAGGAAAGGGCTTCAGATCGCGCCGATGCGAAGCGGCGTGTGACGAACCTGGACCATGATCTCCTGGAGCTCGAGCCGACCGCTCCAGAGCACGATCCGATCGACCAGGGCCTCGGTGCCGAGCTCGCCGGCAGAGGCCTTTGGTGCGGTGCTCGCGAGCTCGGCGTCGATCCGCTCCAGGCCGTCCTCGAGCAGGATCAGCGCCTGCGCCTGAGCGTTCGTCGTCGAGCGCGTCGAGAGCGCCCGCAGCTCGGCGTCGAGCAGCTGAGACTGCTCGTGCAGCTCGGCGAGGTGGGCGCGCAGCCGGGCGATCTCGCGTTCCCCCGCGGCCCGCTCCGACGCCGCGGCTCCCCCCCACATCACGGCGATCACGGCCGCCGCCGCGGCCAGCCCGAAGAGGGACCGCCCGACCCGCCGGCGCCTGCGCATGCCGGCGATGCGACGGCGGACCTCGGGCCAGCGATCGCGAGGCGGGCTCGACGCCGGCAGCGCTCGCAGCCGCGCCCGCAGCTGGTGGCTCGCCTCGAGCTCCTCTCGGCAGCGCGCGCAGGAGGCGAGGTGCTCGCGGCAGCCGTCGCTGGCGCGACCGTCGCGCGCTTCGATCAGCTCGGCGGTCTCGAGGTGTGCTCCGCTCGCCGTGCTCATGGCCGTTCTCCGATCAGCTCGCGCAGCCGGCGGTGCGCGCGGGCGAGATGGGACTTGGAAAAGCTGACCGAGCGCTGGGCGAGCTCGGCGATCTCCTCGTGCGTGTACCCCTCGACGTCGTGCAGCCAGAGCACGGCGCGGGCGTTCGCGCTCAGGGTGTGGAGCGCGGCCTCGAGGTCGAGACGCCGGTGGGCGCTCGTGGGTCCTGGAGCCGGGTCGACCAGGACCGCCTCGTCGTCGAGCGGGTCGGCGTGCCGGATCCGCTCGCGCCGCAGCCTCGCGAGCGCCTTGCGCGCCGCGATCGTCCGGATCCAGCCGCTCAGGCTGCCCTCGCCCCGATACTGGCGGAGGCTCCGCGCGACCTCGATGAAGGTCTCCTGGAGCACCTCCTCGGCGTCTTCCGGACGACGGCAGATCCGTCGCGCCAGGTCGTACACGACTCCCTCGTGGAGCCGGTAGAGCGTCTCGAGCGCGGCGAGGTCGCCGCGACGGGCGCGGGCGAGGAGCTGATCCCCGGCGGACCCCTGCTCTCTCGTCACTCGTTCCTCGACCTTGGTCAGCGTCACGTCAGTACCCTCAGCACCGTCAGCAGCATCAGCACCACTCGGCCTCTCTCTACTGGGGATGATGCGCGAGCCGGCGAGATCGTCGCAGGTCGCGAGCAACGAGGCCGGCTGGTCGGCCGGACCACCGGACGCCGTCGGCCCGCGGGTTGCCTGCGGGGCTAGCGTCCTGTAACAGCGATTCGTCACAGAATTCTCGGGCCCTTCTGCCCGCTGGCTGCGTTGCTCCTCCTCGACAGATGCCCGATCTGCCTTCGTCGAAGCGCCTTGCCAGCGAACAGAATGACCTCGAGCCTTCTGCAACGAACCACTGTTACAGGACACTAGGCGCTCGGCGAGGACGGCCGGCCGCGCGGCGCGACCACACGCCGCTACCGCGCTTCGGCCACGCGATCGTAGTAGTCGATGATCTGGCGGACGTAGGCTCGCTTCTCGAGGTAGCTGCCGGGAAAGAAGCTTCGCTTGAAGCCGTAGATCACCACGTTGCGCAGGTCCTTGGCGGAGAGGTCGAAGGCCTCGCAGGCGAGGTGGATCTCGTTGCTGACGGTGGTGCGCGACACGAGTCGATTGTCGGTGCACAGCGAGACCGAGAGGCGGTCCTCGACCATGCGCCCGAACGGATGGTCGCTCACCTTGTCGAGCTCGGGCATCGTCTGCAGGTTCGACGTGATGCAGACCTCGAGCGTGATCCGGCGGTCGGAGATGAACTCCACCAGGCGCTGCACGTAGCGCTCCGGATCGAGCGCCTCGACCTGCTCGACTGCGTAGAGGTGGGTGCCGTGGCCGATGCGATCGGCGTGCAGCGAGGTGATCGCCTGGAAGATACTTTCCGGGCCGTAAGCCTCGCCTGCGTGCACGGTCTTCTTGAGGAAGTTGTCGTGGGCGAACTGGTAGGCCTCGACGTGATGCGAGGCCGGGTGCCCGGCCTCGGCGCCCGCCAGATCGAAGGCGACGACCGGCACGCCGAGGCGGTCGCGCGCCTCGACGACCGAGCGGGCCAGCGACAGCGACGCGATGCCGTACACCTTGCGACGCGGCCACTGGTCGAGCACGTTGACCAGGCTCCGGAAGTAGGGACTGAAGCCGGCCGTGAACATGCGCATCGCGCAGGCGATGATCCCGTACCGGAAGGGGGGCTCGCCGCGCTCGCGAACCGCCTCGGACGCCTCGTGCTCTTTGCGCGCGCGGTCGAGACCCCGGTCGACCGCCTGCAGGACAGCGCCGACATCGAAGCCTGCCCGCACGTGGAGCTGGGGCGCGAAGCGCACCTCGATGTAGCGGACGCCCTCGGCGAGTGAGTCGAGCGCGAGCTCGTAGGCCGCGCGCTCGAGCGATTCCGCGTCGTCGAGCACCGAGCTGGTGTAGGAGAACCCGTGGAGGTACTCGGGCAGGTCCTGGTAGCGCTCCTTGAACACCGTCTCGTGCAGCCCCTCTTGGGTGTAGGAGGGAAGCTCGACGTTGCGGGCCTTCGCCAGGTCGATCAGCGTTTCGAGCCGGAGCGATCCGTCGAGGTGGACGTGCAGATCCGTCTTCGGGAGCCGCTCGATGAACTCTCTCGGATAGGGGGCCATCGGCGTCGAACCTGTGGTGCGCTCGGGTCTCGCGATCCTTCGGGCCGTCGGGGTGGCGCCGTCGGGACGTTGAACGTACCGCGCAGCGTATCGCGGAGGCAGGGTCGGGTCATCTCACTCGGGCGGCGCCGGCGAAGAGGGGGCGCCAGGCGGCGCCGCGGGCCGCCAGAGGAGGGTGACCCTGCCCTGGAGGATCGTCGGATCTCGCCTCTCCGGCGCCACCAGCTCGTGGCCGTCGTGGAATTTGCTGCCGATCGGCGGAATCCGATGGAGGATCGCGATGCCCTCGGGCAGCTCGGCGCGCGCGCCCCGGACCCCCTCGGGGAAGACCGGCCGGTACAGGCCGAGGAAGGGCTCGGCCGCCGCGGGGCGGCGTGGATCGCGGCGGGGGACGATCACGAGCTCGCCGTCGGCGGTGTCGAGGCGGGCCCAGCGGACCCCGGAGCGGACCCCCTCGAGCGGCACCGCGATCCGCTCCGCCGTGGCCGCGCTCGGCGCCGTCCAGAGCCCGAGGTCGGCGCCCTCGAGGCGGTTGCCCCAGACCGCGAACGGGCCGCCCCCCAGCCAGGTGACGCTTTCGACGCGCTCGCGCGGATAATCGAAGAGGATGCCCGCGAAGGGCTGCGTGCCGTCGTCCTCGCCGATCCACGACAGCTCGACGGCGCCGTCGTCGCCGACGCTCCACACCGCTCGCCGGAAGCCGGATTCGTAGGCGACCTCGATGGCGTCGCGATCGCGCCTCCGGGTGAAGCGGGTGGCCCGGACCGAGGGACGGGCGCCGCTCGTCGAGCGGGCGCCGCCCGCGAGCGGCAGGCGACGTCCGTCGCGCTCGAGCCCGATCAGCTCGCCGCTCGCGGGGTCGAGGAGCAGGCGAGTGCCGCCCCGCGTGAGCACCAGGGCGACGTCTGTCTGTGCCGGTCGCGAGTCTTCGGCCGAGCCGTTCGCCAGGCTACCCGCCGAGGAGGCCGTCGACGACGTTCGGCCGCTCGCGACGGGAGCCACCGGAAGCACCGCGCGTGCGACCTCGAGCTGCGGCCGGCCCTTCGCCGCCGGCAGCGTGGCGACGACTTCGAGCGCGCCGGCGCCGTCGGTCCAGGGAACCCTCACCGCCCCCCTGTTCCCGGGAGCGGCGTCGGGTCCGGGCAGCTCGCCGGCGGCGAGCGGCTCGAGGCTCGTCGCATCCTCGAACGGACCGGGAAGGCGGAGGACGCGCCAGGCGATCGTGACATCGGCGAGGGAACGCTCGGTGAAGCGGTTCTCCAGGTGGATCGTGACGCTTGCCTCCCCTCCTCGGGCTGATGCCGGCGCCGCCGCAGGGTCGGGGAGATCAGGGTCGAGGAGATCAGGGTCGAGGAGATCGGGGTCGAGGAGATCGGGGTCGAGGTGGAGATCGGGGTCGACAGCGGTCTCGACGACCCGCACCGGCGCGAAGATCTCGCGCACCGCCCGCGCGCTCGGCTCGGCGCGCCTCCAGGGGTCGAGGATCCCGTCGGGCGCGTAGTTGCCGAACAGGTCGACCTCGCCCCCGCGATCGACGCGCACCACGCCCTCGTCGATCAGCGCCCAGAGGAAGATCCCGGCGCCGCGTCGAGCGCTCGAGATCGCGCTCCAGTAGCGCCCCAGCGAGGCGCCGCCGCCGCCGTCGAACAGGCCGTGGAGCGCCTCGGTCGGCAGCACCAGGGAGCGCGGCGACCTCCGTCGCCAGGGAAGCAGACCACGGGGCGAGTCGTCGAGACGCTCGATCAGCTCCCGCCAGCTCGGGTAGTGCCCGGTGTCGAGCCCCCCGAAGTCGTCCCACGGGTGGATCACGGGCCTCGCCTGCGGGTCGTGCTCGGCGTAAAGCCCGTCCAGCGCGGGGTTCCAGCCCCCCTCGTTGCCGTTCGCCCAGAGCACGATCGAGGGGTGGTTGACGTCGCGGCGGACCAGCGCTGCGACCAGCGCGGCTCCCACCTCGTCGTCGTAGGCGTCGTGCCAGCCCGGCAGCTCGTCGATCACGTAGAGCCCCAGCTCGTCGCACGCTTCGAGGAACGCGACGTCGGGTGGATAGTGCGAGGCGCGCACGGCGTTGAAGTGGAGCGCGCGGATCCGCTCGGCGTCGGCTCGGTTCTGGGCCGCCGACAGCGCGCGCCCCGACTCGGGCCGGAAGGAATGGCGGTTGACGCCCCGGAGCAGGGTGCGGATCCCGTTGACGTAGAGGCCGGGCCGAGGACCGTCGAGGCGGATCTCGAGGGTGCGGAAACCGAAGCGCTGGCGAACGCGGTGCAGGGGCTCGCCGCCGGCGCTCTCGAGCAGGAGCTCGAGATGGTGGAGGTGCGGGTGCTCGTGGCTCCACGTGCGCGCGCCCGCGACCGTGGTCGCGAGCTCGGCTCGCCCCTCGGCGTCGACGCTCGCTGTGAGCTGCGCCAGCTCCTCGCCGTCCTCGTCGGTCACGCGCCCGAGGAGCCGCGCTCCGGGCGGCGACCCCACCGTCTCGACCAGCGCCCGCAGCACGCCATCGGCTCGGGCCTCGATTGCGACGTGGTCGATCGAGGCGGCGGGATGGGCGTCGAGGTAAACGGGCCGGTAGATCCCGCCGAAGATCCAGTAGTCGGCCTCGCGCTCGGCCGCCTCCACGGAGCGGTTCGCGGAGCGCTCCCGGACGGTGACCTCGAGGCGGTTCGAGCCGCCGACGCGAACCAGCGACGTGACGTCGTAGCCGAAGCGCGTGAAGCCTCCCCGGTGCACGGGACCGGCCGAGGCGCCGTTGAGCTCGACCGAGGTGTCGGTCATCGCGCCCTCGAACACCAGCTCGAGCCGGCGCCCGGACCAGTGTGCGGGGACCTCGAAGTCGAGCGAGTAGAAGCCCTCCTCGGCCGGAGGATCGTCCTGCTGGCCGTAGGCGTAGGTGCCGAAGCCATGGAGCTCCCACTGCGACGGCACCGGGATCGTCGCGTGCTCGCCGGCGCGAGCTCCCGAGGAGACGCGGAAGCCCCACGGCCGCGGGTCGGCGGCGTCGGGTCCGGAGAGGTCGAGGCGCTCGGTGACGGGCGCCGCCGGGCGCACTCCTTCCTCGCTGGGCCGGCTTCCTGCCGGGAGGCGCACGGGCGCCACGAGCACCACGAGCGCCAGGGCGACCGGGAGCCGAAGGAGCATCGAGGCAGGATACAACGGCGCTTCGGGCCACCACCCAGCTCGCACGAGCCGCGCTCCGAGGCAGCGATGCCGCGGGTTCTGCGGCAGCTCGGCGGGAACCGGCTGATCGAGCAGATCGTCGCCTCCTGATGCAAGGTCCTCTCCGAGCGGGCGGCGCGGCCATGGAGAGGCAGGTCGCTCGATCGGGAGCCCGGTCCCGCGAGCACCTGCCAGGCGCCGCCCGAGCTCACCGGCAGCCGCTTGCCAGCACCGCCGAGACGCCTCCGATAGGCTCTCGCGGTTTCGATCGCAAGGGTCTCCCGAGGCCGCGCGTGCGTTCTCGGGCGAGCCACCACTCCGTCGCACGAAGGAGCCTCGGGCATGAAAGACCTCTTCTCCGTCGCCGGCAAGGTCGCCGTCGTCACCGGCGGCTCGCGCGGGATCGGCTTGATGATCGCGCGCGGCTTCGTCGAGAACGGCGTGCGGGTCTACATCTCTTCGCGCAAGGCCGACGTCTGCGACCAGATCGCCGAGGAGCTCTCGGCGGAGGGTGAGTGCGTGTCGTTGCCGGCCGACCTCTCCTCGATGGAGGGCATCGAGGCGCTCGCCTCCGCCGTCGCCGAGCGCGAGGAGAAGCTCCACGTCCTGGTCAACAACGCCGGCGCGGTGTGGGCCGAGCCGATCGACGACTTCGCCGAGAAGGGCTGGGACAAGGTCGTCGATTTGAACCTCAAGGCGCCGTTCTTCCTGACCCAGAAGCTGCTCCCTCAGCTCCGCGCCGCCGCGACGCCGGAGAACCCGGCGCGCGTCATCCACGTCGCCTCGATCGACGGTCTGCACGTCAACCCGATCGACACCTACTCCTACGCCGCCAGCAAATCGGGCTTGGTCCACCTGACCCGGGCGATGGCGCGCCGGCTCTCACAGGACGACATCACCGTCAACGCGGTGGCGCCGGGACCGTTCGAGAGCAAGATGATGGAGTGGACGCTCGACCGTTTCGGCGAGCAGATCCGGACGAGCAACCCGAGGAAGCGCATCGGTACCCCCGAGGACATGGCCGGGGTCGCGATCTACCTCGCCTCGCGCGCCGGGGCCTACGTCAACGGCGCCGTGATCCCCGTCGACGGAGGGATCGTCGCGGTCTCCTGACCGCTCGAGGAGCGCTCGCAGGCCCGCAGCTGCCTGGGCACTCTGGACCTGATGGCCCAGTAGGCGCGGGCCCCGCCGCTCCGAATCGGGCGGGGGTCGCGGGGGGTCGTCGGGACGCCGGCCGAGACGCGACCCGCAGCTATCATGGTCGCTCACCTCGTTGAGGAGGAGGTCCCGATGATGCGCTCGACGATTCTGGTCGCCTGGACCCCGCGCACACGACTCGACGCCGTTTCGCGCGCCGGCGCAAGCGCGCTGCTGCTCGGCACCCTGCCGCTCGGAACCCTGCCGCTCGGAACCCTGCTGCTCGGCACCCTGCTGGCCGGCTGTGCCGCCGACGCTTCGGCGCCGGTCCCTGCGACCCCCGAGGAGATGGCGGCGGCAGTGAGCATCGTGCGCGACGAGTGGGGAGTGCCCCACGTCTACGGGCCGACCGACGAGAGCGTGGTCTTCGGCTGGATGGTGGCGCAGGCCGAGGACAACTTCTGGCAGATCGAGGACTCGATCCTCCAGGCGCTGGGGCGCTCCGCCGAGGTCTACGGCGAGGCGGGCGTGGCCGGCGACCTGCTGAACCGCGCGCTCGAGATCGTGCCGCTGTCGCTGGCCGAGTGGGAGCGCACCGATCCCGAGATCCGCTCGCTGTGCGAAGCGGCGGCTGCCGGGCTCAACTGGTACCTGGCCACCCACCCCGAGGTGAAGCCGCGCCTGATCACGAGGTTCGAGCCCTGGCACACGATCGCCTTCTCGCGCTTCGCCGTCTACCAGCTCTTCGTCTTCGGGCGCGCCGGGATCCGCGCCGAGGAGATGGCGACGCTGGCGACGCCCGTCGAGCGCGCGGCGAGCCTCGACGCTACCGACGAGGCGGGGGCCGGCTTCGCCGCCCCCGACTTCGCTGCCTGGCTCGCCGAGCGCGGGAGCTCGCTCGCCGCGCAGGGCCAGGCGGCGGCCGGCTCGAACATGTGGGCGCTGTCGCCGGAGCGCACCGACGACGGTCACGCCTACCTGTTCATCAACCCCCACCAGCCGTACTTCGGCCCCGGCCAGTGGTACGAAGGGCACGTCCAGAGTGACGAGGGACTGCACTTCTCGGGCGCCGGCTTCTTCGCCAGCCTGCTGCCCACCATCGGCCACAACGAGTCCCTGGGCTGGAGCCACACGGTCAACGCTCCCGACATCCTGGACGTCTACCTCGAGACCTTCGATCGGGAGGGCGAGCCGCTCGCCTACCGCTACGGCGACGGCTACCGCCAGGCGACCTCGTGGGTGGCCGAGGTCACCGTGAAGACCGACTCGAAAATCGAGACCCGCGAGTACGAGCTCCAAAAGACCCACCACGGCCCGATCGTCGGGCATCGCGACGGCAAGGCGCTGGCGGTTAGGATGGCGATGTTCGAGGAGGGAGGCCAGGTCGCGCAGCGCTACGCCATGGCCAGGGCGCGCGACCTCGACGAGTTCAAGGCGGCGATGGCGACCCTCGCCACCCCGATGTTCAACACCGTCTACGCCGACGTCGAGGGCAACATCTGGTACGCCTACTACGGCGCGGTGCCGCGCCGCGACCCGAGCTACGACTGGTCGCAGCCCGTCGACGGCTCGGACCCCGGCACCGAGTGGCAGGGCTACCACTCGCTCGACGAGCTGCCCCAGGTGCTCAACCCCGAGTCCGGCTACGTCCAGAACTGCAACGCTACGCCTTTCCTCGCCACCGGCGGCGACGACAACCCCGATCCGAACGCCTTCCCTCCCTACATGGTGAGCGAGGACGACAACCCGCGCTCGCAGATCTCGCGGCGCATCCTCGAGGGCGAGGAGACGTTCTCATGGGAGGAGTGGCAGCGCTACGCCTGGGACACCACGGTGATCGAGGCCGAGATCTGGGTTCCGAAGCTGCGCGCGGCGCTCGACGCCGCGGCGGATCGCGATCCGCCGCGCGCCAAGAAGCTGGCTCCCGCGGTCGAGCGGCTCGAGGCGTGGGATCGGGTCGCCACGATCGACGGGCCGGAGATGACGCTGTTCGTCGGTTTCCGCGAGCAGATGATCAGCTTCCGCGTCGAGGATCCGCTCGAAGCGCTCGAGCGCACGGTCGAGGGGCTCGAGGAGTCCTGGGGCACCTGGCAGGTCGCGTGGGGCGAGATCAACCGGGTCCAGCGCCGCCACACCTCGGGGAGCGAGCCGTTCTCGGACGCCGCGCCCAGCCTGCCGATCGCGGGCGGTCCCGGGCCGGTGGGCATCGTCTTCAACTTCTACACCCGCCCGTCGAAGGACACCAAGCGCCGCTACGGCGTCGCCGGGCACTCCTTCGTGTCGGTCGTCGACTTCGGCGAGCCGGTGCGCGCGCGCTCGGCGCTGGTGTTCGGACAGAGCCACGACCCGGCCTCGCCGCACTGGTTCGACCAGGCGACGTTGTTTTCGGAGCGGCGCTTCAAGGACGCCTGGTTCGAGCGCTCGGCGGTCGACGCGCACGCGCAGCGGAGGTACTCGCCGGCCCGATAGACGGATCTCCGGATCGCCTGGTGCAGCTTGCGGTAGACGCCGGCGACTGCTCCTCGTTGAAAGACCGCCGCGGAGTTGTAAGAGGGTGCGGTCGGGCGTGATCTCGATGAAGCCCACGATCGTGGTGACGCGATCGCTCGTCAGCGGCTCGAGCAGGGCCTGGAGGTGGCCATTTCCAACTCCGATCGCGACGTCGGCGGGGCGCGGCGCGTGATCGACGAGGCCGCCGAGAATCGCTTCCGAGCAGCACAGCACCTCACCCTCCTCGCTTCGCAGAGATCGACCTGGCGACGGATTCCATCGACGATCCTCTCGAAGCCGCCGCTCCCGAGCAGCGGCGCCTGATAGGAGGCGACTCTCACGAGGTGCGGCCCGGAGAGAATGTTGGTCGTTGATCGGTCACCTCGCCGCGATCGGCCCTGGAGCGCCGGCTCAGTTGGCGGCGCGCTCGAGCAGCCAATCGGCGAGGCTGCGCGCGAGCTGCTCGACCGAGCGCCCGCGCGCCGGGATGCGGCGCTGGGCGGCCTCGAGGGCGCGGCTGCGCGCCTCGTGGTAGGCGCGCAGGTCCTCGATGCGGGTGATCTCGGCGAGCTCGTCCGGGAGCGGGGCGCCCTCGCCGCGCGCGGCCTGCTCCTGGCGCGAGCGCACGCGCCAGAACAGGCTCGGCAGGTCGAGGTCGAGGACGACCAGGGTGGTGCGGGTGCGCACCAGCTCGAGGCTGGGCTCCTCGAGCAGCACGGCCTGACCGAGGGTGAGGACGCCGTGAGGGCGGTCGGCGAGCGCGCTGCGAAGGGAGATGGCCTCCTCGCCGCGCAGCGCGGGCGCCCCCTCGCGCACTTCGAGGGCCTCGGCGCTCTGACCGGTGCGGTGCTCGAGCAGCCGCGTGACGTCGGCGAAGCGCAGCCCGCACAGCGAGGCGGCCCGGTACCCGACCGCGCGCGTCTCGTCGGTGAGCAGCCCGTAGACGGCGACCGGGCGGTCGAGGTCGAGCAGCGAGTGGTGGTCGTAGTAGCCGTCCATGGCGAGTTTCGTCCTCGAGCCGCCGTCCCTGCGCCCACTCGCCATCATGCATGCGCGGGACGGGGTCGTCCACCCAGACCTGCGCAGGCGCGTGTCGGCGAGCGACAGCCGGCGCGGCTCAGGCGTCCTGGAGCCAGTCGTCGATCAGCCGGCGCGAGATCGAGAGCTTCCACGGCAGCCGCACCTCGCGCCGCTCGAGCAGCTCGATCAGCTCCGGGCGCTCGAACCAGCGCGCCTGCTCGAGCTCCTCGGCGTCGACCACCGGCTCCCCGAAGGCGGCGCGCGCCCAGAAGCCGAGCATGATCGAGGTCGGGAACGGCCAGGGCTGCGACGAGTGGTACTCGGCCTCGAGCACCCGAACCGCGGTCTCCTCGGCGACCTCACGGGCGACCGCGTCCTCGAGGCTCTCGCCCGGCTCGACGAAGCCGGCGAGGGTGGAGAACACCCCGTCCGGCCATGCCGCCTGCCGGCCGAGCAGGCAGCGATCGCCGCCGTCGTGGACCAGCATGATGACGGCGGGATCGGAGCGCGGAAACTGCTCGGTCGCGCAATCGGGATCGGTGCAACGGCGCAGGTGACCGGCGTCGCGGCTCTCGGTCGGTGCGCCGCAGCTTCCGCAGAAGCGGTGCCGCCGGTGCCAGGTCATCATCGCGCGCGAGTAGGCGAGCAGGGAACCCTGCTCGGCGTCGATCAGGGGCGCCGCCTGGCGCAGGTCGAGGAACTCGCCGAGAGCCCCAATCGGCTCGACCTCCTGTGGAGCGTCGAGGTGGGAGACGTCGATTGCGAAGTAGGGAGCGCCGCCGTCGGCTATCCCCTCGAGGCTGCCGTCGACTCCGAGCAGCACCAGGGTGCTCCGAGTCTCGTCGTGCTCGAGCAGCGCCGTGATCTCGCTGAGACGGGGAGTCGCCGCGCACGGTCGTTCGCCCATCTGCAGCAGGCTGCGCGACCTCCAGACGAGGACCGCGCGCGCCTCGGGATGCCGCCACGCCCGGTCCCAGGCCGCTCCGTCGCGGCGCAGGGTGTGCGCCCGGTCGAGCGTACCGGAGGCGAAGACGTTGGGACGGCGCATCGGGTGGCTGGGTGGGGCGTTACCGGCCGGTGAGCGGCGAGGCCGCCGGCGTCAGGATGCGCGCCGGTAGGCCATCGCCTCGGACACGCGCTGCTTGGCGAGCGAGAGCGCGGCCTCGGCCGGCATCTGCGAGGTGGTTTTCGCCAGCTGGAGGACCTCGCGAGTGTTCTCGCGCACCTTCTCCTCGATCGTCTCGAAAGCCTGCTTCTGGGTCCCGCCCTGGTACTCGACCGCGGCGCAGATGACCCCGCCGGCGTTGGCGACGAAGTCGGGCACCGAGAGCACGCCGCGACCGTGGAGGATGCGCTCGGCGCGGGCGGTGACCGGGATGTTGGCGCCCTGGAGGATCATCCGACACTTGAGCTGCAAAGCGTTCGTCTCGTCGATCACGTCCGGGCGGGCCGCCGGGACGAAGAGGTCGTGCTCGAGATCGATGAAGGCTTCGCGACCGAGCTTCTGCCCCTTCTCGTAGACGGTGACCTTGCCGGTCTTCTGCTTGAGCTCGATCAGCTCCTCGATGTCGATGCCGTCCGGATCGAACACCGTGCCGTCGAGGTCCGACGCGACGGTGAGCACGGCGCCGCGCTGCGCCAGGAAGCGAGCTGCGTGCTGGCCGACGTTGCCGAAGCCCTGAACGCACACGCGCGCGCCCTCGAGCTCGACGTCGCAGAACTCCTGCGCCACCTCGCCGCAGATGGCGAGGCCGTAGCCGGTGGCCCCGACCTGGTCGAGCGGGATGCCGCCGAGCACCTTGGAGAGCCCGACCGAGCGGCCGATCTCGTCGCGCACCCATCCCATCGCGGTCTCGTCCGTGCCCATGTCCGGGCCCGGAATGTAGCCGTCGAGCGACTCGATGGCGCGCGCGAACTGGCGGATCAGGGTCTCCTTGTTCGGGGCCTTCGGATCGGCGAGGATGCCGGACTTGCCGCCGCCGTGGCGAAGCCCGGCCAGCGCGTTCTTCCAGGTCATCGCGCGGGCGAGGCGGAAGACCTCCTCGGTGGTGATGTCGGGGGCCATGCGGATGCCGCCGATGCCGGGGCCGGCGGCGATGTTGTCGATGACCACGATGCCCTTGAGGCCGGTCCGCGGCTCGTAGATGTAGACGACCTTCTCCGGGCCGTACTCGTCGGCGAACTCGTCGAAAACCTGCACGGTTGAAAGCTCCGATGTGGATCCCGGGCCGAGGAGGGGCTCGCGGGGAACGAAGACGGTTGGCGAGGGCACTTGCGAGGGCACGGCGTCGACCGTCCCGGCCATCGAGGAGTACCGGCTCGAGCGGCCCAGTGACTCGAGGGGTCCGTGGCTCGAGGGGTCTGGCCTCCCGGCGCGCAAACCATGGAAGTCTACCAGCGCGCGCAGACGACGGGCGTCTTGCGTGCGAGTGTCGATCTGTCACCAGGACGTCTCCAGGTCGACCGGCCAGCGGAAAGACGGCGAATCGAGCGAGATCCGATCAGGTCGCTCCAGATGAGCCGGAGTCGACGGCTCGGGCTCAGTCGACGTGAGCCCGGGCCGCTTGCGGCGCTCGGGCGGGGGCCGGCGTGCCGCAGACCAACCCGAGCTGGCTGTTGCTCCCAGCTTCGTCCGACGTTAGATTGCCGGCGCGCCTCGGCAGGCAATGTCAGCGACGTGCGGCGAGTCCGATCGTCGAGAGCGAGGGTCCCATGAGCGGCGTCGACGCCATCAACGAAGTCATCGCCCGTGAAGCGCCGGCGTTGTGGAGCGCGTTGTCGCCCCTCGGCCGCGCCTGCTTCTATCCGCCCGACATCCCGTTCCAGGCCGCGCAGGCGCGCGGCAAGCGCTTCAACGCCACGATCGGCCAGATCACCGACGGCGCCGGCAGGATCCTGCCGCTGCCGTCGATCGCCGAGGCGCTCGGCGGCTTCGCCGACGAAGACCTCAACCGGGCCCTGCTCTACTCGCCGATCGACGGGCTCCCCGAGCTGCGCGAGCGCTGGCACGCCTGGCATCGCCCCGCCGGCGACGCAGTGCCGCCGTCGAGCCTGCCGGTCGTCACCTGCGGCCTCACCCACGGGCTGGCGATCGCGGCCGACCTGTTCGGCGGTCCCGGCCGCATGGTGGTCGTGCCGTCCCCGTTCTGGGGCAACTATCGGCAGGTCTTCGGCTTGCGCACCGGCGCCACGATCCTGCCCGCGCCCGCCTACGACGAGGAGCGACGCTGGGTGCCGACCGCGATCGCCGACGCGATGACGGAGCTGCCCGCCGGCGAGCCGGTGGTGGCGCTGCTCAACGTGCCGTCGAACCCGGGCGGGTACTCGCCGACCGAGAGCGAGCGCCGCATCCTGGTCCAGTCCCTGATCCGGGCCGCCGAGCAGCGCCCCCTCGTGGTGGTCTGCGACGACGCGTACTCGGGCCTGGTGTTCGAGCCCGACATCCCGAAGAGCTCGCTCTTCTGGGAGCTGATCGGCGCCCATCCCAACCTGGTGCCGATCCGCCTCGCAGGGAGCACCAAGGAGTTCGTCTTCTTCGGCGGGCGGGTCGGCTTCGTGACCTTCCCCTGGGCCTCGGGAACGCCGCTGATGGACGCTCTCGAGAACAAGGTCCGCGGCCTGATCCGCGCCGGCGTCGGCTCCCCGACCGCGCTCTCGCAGATCACGCTGCTGCAGGCCATGCGACGCGACGACGCGGCCGATCAGGTCCGCGACGTGGTCGAGGTGATGGCCGAGCGCTACCGGGTGCTGCGCGCCGCGCTCGAACAGTTCACGGATCCCGCGCTGTTCCGGGTGCTCCCCTTCAACTCCGGCGTCTTCGCGGTGCTCGAGCTGGCTCCGGGGCGGCACGCCAACGAGGCGCGCCTCGAGCTGCTCGAGAGCCAGGACGTCGGCCTGGTGTCGATCGGCGATCGCTTCTTGCGCATCGCCTTCTGCTCGATCGACAAGGACTCGATTCCGGAGCTGGTGGAGCGCACGGTCGCCGGGCTCCGCGAGATCGCGGCGCGCGATCGCTCGAGGAGCGCGAGCGTCTCGACGACGGGAACCTAATTTCCTGATCCGTCCGCTAGGACACCGGGATCGGGTGCAGCCCGGTGGTCTTCTCGGTCAGGGTGCGCAGCTCGTCGGTGATCGCGAGGCTGGTGCGCGTCGCTTCCCGAGCCGCGCGCTGGAGCTCCGGTGTCGTCGCGTACTTGACCAGCAGGTCGCGTCCCAGCCGGTTGTGGTGGACCTCCTCCGGCTGGATCACCTCGACGTACAACTTCGTGGTCTCGATGTCGCCGGTGGCCCTGCACAGCTCGATGAACTGCTCGTTGCGCACCTCGGCCACCGCCTCGCGGGCGAACGGACCCGCCGCCACCCGCTCGACCGTCGTGCGCAACGTCGACAGGTAGGCGTAGTGGGGGGTGTGCTCGGTCTCGACGCCGAGATCCTCGGGCGCCTCGCCGAGCTCGATCAGCCGTTTGCTGATCAGCTCGTAGTGCTTCATCTCGTCGCCGCACTGCTTGGCGAACGCCGCCTTGACGTCGAGCTCGGGGGTGGTCGAGAGCCACTGCCCCGCGATCTCGGCGGCCTCGACCTCGCTGCGCAGCGCCAGCTTCAGCAGCGTGATCACGTCGACCTGGCCGTCGGACTCCGACTCGAGAGTCTCCTGCTCGGAGAGCTGCGCGAACAGCGTCTCCATCTCAACGACCAGCTCGTCGACGAAGTCCTGGGACGATTTGCTCTCGGTCATGGCGTTCGGAGTCAGAAGCCGATGGTCTGAGGCAGATGGTCTGAGGCAATGGTCTCGAGATTGGTGCTCTCGTGCCGCGCCCTCAGCGCCTCCTCGGTGGTGAGCTCGTGCGCTCGCCGGCGCGCCACAGCGACTCGAGACACGGTCGCTCGAATCCCCCGCCTTTCGATGTTAGCTCATGGCGGCGCCAGGACGACTGGGCTACAGTCGGAACAATGCTCTCACAGCCGAGGAGGTCGCTCGCGGTGGCGAGCGTCGTGTCGATGGCTCTGCTGCTCTGCGACGGGGCCTCGAGCCCCGCCGCGGCCCAGGTCACGCTCCTCGAGTCCACCGAGAACGAGCGGCCGAGCCTCCCCGAGGAGTTCTTGACCCTGGTCGGGCGGTTCTCGGCAGTGCGCTACACGCCCGGCTCGCTCGACCGCGCGCACCACGTGCTCGGGCGGCTCGAGACGGTGGCGGCGCGCCTCAACCGCTGGTCCGACGTCCCGATCTCCAAGGCGGTCTATCTGCTCGATCGCAAGCAGTGGGCCGAGGCGAAGCTCCCCGGGATCTACGGCGTCCCGCTGCCGCTCGGGCCGACCGCGATCGCGGTGCCGGCGCTCGGGGATCCGGAGACGGTGGCGCTCTGGCGCCGGGTGCTGGGCGTCGACGTGCTGCCCATGATCCCCGGGATCCCTCTGCGCGGCACCCCCGAGGAGGCGGCGACCCTCGCCATCGCCGACCAGCTGCTCCAGATCGAGAGCGGCCGTGCGCTGGTAGAACGCTCCGGCCTGCGTCCGGACCGGGCATGGATCGCCGAGCTGGCCGCACACACCGCGGCGCTCAGCCTGGTCGCCGCGCTCGAGGAGCAGAGGCTGCCCGAGATCGAAGCCACGCTCGCGCGGATCGCAGAGCGTCTGGGCGGCGCCGGCGCCTATTCGTTGGACGCCTACTCGCCGCTCCTGCTGCTCGGCGACGAGGGCGCCATCAAGCACTGGCTGTGGGCCCAGGGAGCGTTCAGCGAGGGGGCGGCCATCATCGTCGCCCAGGACGGCAAGCGCGCCGTCCCCAGGATGCTCAAGCTCGCTCAGGCGAAGGACGCACGCGGCCTGTCGCTCGCGGCGCTCGTCGAGCGCTACCCCGAGCTCGAGGCCTGGCGCGCCCGCTACTGGACCGCGACCTCCTCGCCGTAACCCGGCCGAGAGGCGTCGTAGCGGCCGGCCACCGTGCCGGCCGATGGCGGCCTGCTCATCGAGCCCTGGTCTCGAGCGCCCTCGTCAGGGAGCCGCCGCGCACCGCCGAGACTCCGCCGATCGTAGACTCCCGCCATGCCCGCCGACCTCTCCGCCGCCTTCAACCCCTACGGGTTCTTCGTCCTGGTCACCGTCCTGGTGGCCTTCGGGCTGGACGTCGTGGCCCGCCTGCTCAACCTCCGCGCCTCCCGGCGCCCGCCCCCGGCCCGCTTGGCCGACCTCTACCCGCCCGAAGAGTACGCGCGCTCCCAGGAGTACCTGCGCGCCCGCACCCGCTTCGGGCTCGCCTACGACACCGTGGCGCTGCTGGCGTTGCTCGGGTTCTGGTTCGCGGGCGGCTTCGGCGCGATCGAGCGAGCGACGCGCGCCCTCGGGATCTCGTCGATCGCGACCGGTATCCTGTTCATCGCCTCGCTCGGGGCGCTCTCGGCGGCGTTGTCGCTGCCCTTCGAGCTCTATGGGACGTTCGTGCTCGAGGAGCGCTTCGGCTTCAACCGCACGACCCTGCGCACCTTCGTCGTCGATCGTCTCAAGGGGCTTGCGCTCGCCGCAGTGCTCGGCGTGCCGCTGCTGGCGGCGGTGCTCTTCCTGTTCGAGCGGACGGGAGACACGGCCTGGCTCTGGTGCTGGGCTCTGATCGCGGCGGTCTCGGTGATCGCCCAGGTGGTCGTCCCGGCCTGGATCCTGCCCCTCTTCCATCGCTTCGAGCCGTTGGCCGAGGGCGAGCTGCGCGACGCGATCGAGGCCTATGCCGCCGACGCTTCCTTTCCACTCGAGGGGGTGTTCGTGATCGACGGTTCGCGCCGATCGAGCAAGGCGAATGCGTTCTTCGTCGGCATCGGCAGGCGCAAGAGGATCGCGCTGTTCGACACGCTGATCGAGCGACACACGGTCCGCGAGCTGGTCGCCGTGCTGGCACACGAGATCGGTCACTACCGGCTGCGGCACGTCCTCGTCGGCCTCCTCCTGGGCTTCGCCCACACCGGCCTCCTGCTCGGCCTGCTCCAGCTCGTGATCTGGCAGGAGGGTCTGTACCAGGCGTTCTTCATCGCTATCCCTTCGGTGGCCGCCGGCCTGGTCCTGTTCGGACTGCTGGCGGCCCCGCTCGACCGCCTGATTGCGATCGCCCTCAACGCCCTCTCGCGCCGTCACGAGTTCCAGGCGGACCGCTTCGCGGCCGAGACCACCGGCGACGGCGACGCCATGGCGCAGGCGTTGCGACGTCTGGCGCGCGACCAGCTCAGCAATCTCACGCCGCATCCGCTGTTGGTGTGGCTGGGGTACTCGCATCCGCCGCTGGCGGAGCGGCTGGAGGCGATTCGCAGCGCGGGGTGAGTGGGGAGGAGGCGTCGAGCGGGGACTGCATGTTCCGTCAGAATCTCGATGCCTGACGGGACGTGACGAGGCGTCTTCGAGCGGAGAGCGCCGGGCCTCAGGGCTCCTCTTCCAGCAGCGCCATGACCTCGCGCTCGAGGTCTTTGTAGAGCATCCGCCCGGGGTGGGACTTGCGCAGCTCGCCGCTCCTCGAGAAGAAGAACGAGGTGGGGAGGGCGCCCACCCACTCGGGGTCGAGCGGGTCGATGAACGCGAACTCGTCCTTCTCCGCCTGCAGGTAGCCGGGCAGGTTGGGCGCCTGCTTGGCGAGGGCGCTGCGGGCGTCCTCGAGCTTCTCGGGCTTGTCGATGGTGACCGTGATCACCTGCAGGCCCTTCTCTCCGTAGCGCTGCTGGAGCAGGTCGAGGTCGGGGAGCTCGTAACGGCAGGGAATGCACCAGGTGGCCCAGAAGTTGACCAGCACGACCTTGCCGCGGTGGTGCTCGAGGAGCTCGCCGAACTGCTCGGCCGTGATCGGCTCGATCGTCTCCGGGGCGACCAGGGACTCGGGGAGCTCGCCCGCCGTCGCCATCGGGGCGGAGGACGGGAGCGAGACCGCGAGGGCGACGAGAAGCGTGCCGAATGCCAGGGATCCCGAACGATCGGGGCCGAAGCGTCGTGGATCGGTCATGGCGGCTCCTGTCCTGTGAATGCGTTCTGGTTGGGCGCGAGGAAGGCCTGGAGCGGAGGTTGCTGAGCGGAGGATGGTCGTGGAGAAGCCGCGCTCGGCGGGCACGAAGTCGCGGGCTAGAGCGGGTCCATGGTTCCAGATCCGTGCAGGCGTTGGCTGCCGGCAGGGCTGTCACCTCGGACCACCCGGGGCGTCATTATAGAAGCGCGTGCCGATCGCGCGCCTCGCCACCGGGGCCGGAACCCTCGGCCTCCCGGCGGCCCTAGGTCGACGAGGCCAGCGGGAAGCTCTTGCCTGCCTTCGGCAGTCGGCGGTCATTGGCCTCGCGCAAGCGCGAGACCAAGGCTCACAGAATGGTCAAAGCTCGATCAAGTAGCACTCAAACGACGTGGATCAGCGGTTTTCGGGCCTAGAGTCGACCTGAGCCCGCGCCGCTTGCGGCGCTTGGGCGGGGAACATGAGCTAGCGGGCTCGTGGTATGACCGCGCTGCGATCTCGCGCTCGTTGGGGAGTGGTGACCACCACGAGCCCGCTAGGTCGACTAGGCCAGCGGGAAGTTCACAAAACGGTCAAAGTTCGATCAAGCCGCTGCGATCGCCTAGAGAAAACGGCTGGTGGCCTGGTCGACCCAGCCGCGCCCGCTTGCGGGCTTGCGGCGCACGAGTGATCGGCTAGCGGGCTCGTGGTATGACCGCGCTGCGATCTCGCGCTCGTTGGGGAGTGGTGACCACCACGAGCCCGCTAGACCCTATGCAATACTGGCCCGGCCGTTCTCGCGGTACGTACGGAGGTCGTGTCTCTTGGGGAAATCGTTGATTCGAGATCAGCTTGGGCGTGGGATCGGGGATCTGCGGATCTCGGTCATCGACCGGTGCAACCACCGCTGCACGTTCTGTATGCCGGCGGGCCGCCAGTACCGGTTCCTGCCCCGCCGGGAGCTCCTCACCTACGAGGAGATCACGCGCCTCGCGCGGATCTTCGTCGCTCTGGGCGCGCGCAAGATCCGGCTGACCGGCGGCGAGCCGCTCGTGCGCAGCGAGATCGAGCGGCTGGTGGAGATGCTGGCCGAGATCGAGGGGATCGAGGACCTGGCGCTGACCACCAACGGGCGGCTGCTCGTGGGGCGCGCAGAAGCGCTGGCGGAGGCCGGGCTCGACCGGGTGACGGTGAGCGTCGAGTCGCTCGACGAGAAGACCTACGGCGAGATGACCGGGCTCGGCCAGCCGGTCGGTCCGGTGCTCGAAGGGATCGAGGCGGCGGCGCGGGCCGGCCTCGGGCCGATCAAGGTCAACACCCTGGTCCAGCGCGGCGTCAACGACCACCAGATCGTCGACCTCGCCCGCTACTTCAAGGAGCGCGGTCACGTCGTCCGCTTCATCGAGTACATGGACGTCGGCACGCTGAACGAATGGCGCGAGGCGGACGTCCTGTCGGCGCGTGAGATCATCGAGCGGATCGATCGCGAGCTGCCGCTGGAGCCGCTGCCGCGGCGCGACGCGAGCGACACGGCGCTGCGCTTCCGCTACCTCGACGACGGCGTCGAGGTGGGCGCGATCGCCTCGGTGAGCGAGCCCTTTTGCGGCGCCTGCACCCGGGCGCGGCTCTCCTCGGAGGGATCCCTCTTCACGTGTCTGTTCGCGGCCACCGGCCTCGACTTGAAGCACCCGCTGCGGGCGGGGGCCGACGATTGTGAGCTCGAGGCCCTGATCCGGGAGCGTTGGGCCGAGCGCGCGGACCGCTACTCCGAGGAGCGCGAGGAGCGCATGCGCATCGGCGGCCGGCCGGCGGAGCCGAGAGTGGAGATGTATCGAATCGGCGGGTGACGGGGATTTCGTGCGGGTTCGATCGAGCGCTCTTCCGGCGACTCGATCGCGCGCTGCACGATTTGGGATGTTTGCTTCAGGGATGGGACGGAGATGCTGAATCAGACCCAGGCCGCCGCGTCGCGCTTGCGCGCAGAGCTCGACGTCGCTCTTTCGGACGAAGCTGTTTCGACAGACGTCCGCCAGACGCGCGTCGGCGAGCGCTTGCGGCGGGCGATCACGGCCGGTCGCGAGCGGCTGCTGTCGCAGCAGAAGGAGGACGGCCACTGGTGCGCGGAGCTCGAGGGGGACTCGATCCTCGAGAGCGAGTACCTGATGATGCTCCTGTTCTTCGGCATGCGCGACGAGCGCTTCGAGCAGGCGTGCGCGCACCTGCGCCGGCAGCAGCAGGCGCACGGGGGCTGGTCGATCTACCCGGGCGGCCCTCCCGAGGTGAGCCCTTCCGTCAAGGCCTACTTCATGCTCAAGCTCGCCGGCGACGACCCCGAGGCCGCGCACATGCGGCGAGCGCGCGAGGTCATCCTGCGCCTGGGCGGGCTCGAAGCCTGCAACTCGTTCACCAAGCTCTACCTGTCGATCTTCGGCCAGTGGTCCTGGCGCGACTCGCCGGCGGTGCCACCCGAGCTGATCCTGCTGCCGCGCTGGTTCTACCTGAACATCTACGAGATGTCGTCGTGGTCGCGCGCGATCGTGGTGCCGCTGTCGATCCTGTGGGCGAGCAAGCCCCACCGGCCGGTCGAGGTGACCCTCGACGAGCTGCGCACCGGCGTTCCCTTCGTCAAGCGCGGCGAGAACCTGCGCGAGCGGTTCTGGTTCGCGTTCTTCCGCTTGATCAACGAGCTGATCCACGTCGCCGAGCGCCTCGGCCTGTTCCGGCCGGTGCGTGGCCGCGCCCTGCGGCTGTGCGAGAGCTGGGTGCTCGAGCGGCTCGAGAGAAGCGATGGCCTCGCCGCCATCTTCCCCGCGATCGCCAACGCGGCGATGGCGCTGTCTTGCCGGGGCTACGCCACCGACCATCCGGCGGTCGCCGGCCAGCTCGCCGAGCTGCGGCGCTTCGAGATCCTGGAGGGCGGGGCGCTGCGCCTGCAGCCGTGTTTCTCGCCGGTCTGGGACTCGGCGCTCTCGATGCACGCGCTGCTGGTCGCCGGAGTCGATCCCTCGGCGCCGCCGCTGCAGCGGGCGGCCTCCTGGCTGCTCGACCACGAGGTGCGCACCGCCGGCGACTGGGCGATCAACTGCCCCGGGGTCGAGCCCGGAGGCTGGTCCTTCGAGTACGCCAACGAGTTCTACCCCGACTGCGACGACACGGCCAAGATCCTGGCCGTCTTCGGCAAGATCCGAATGGTCGATCCGGCCGAGGAGGCGCGGCGCCAGCGAGCGGTGATCCGGGCGCTGGCCTGGATCCGCTCGATGCAGAACCGCGACGGGGGCTGGGGCGCCTTCGACCGCGACTGCGATCGCGAGGTCTTCACCTACGTGCCGTTCGCCGATCACAACGCCATGATCGACCCCTCGACCGCCGACGTCACGGCTCGCTGCATCGAAGCCCTGGTCGCGCACGGAGCGCCGCCGGAGGACCTCGCGGTGCGGCGGGCGCTCGAGTACCTGAGAGCGCAGCAGGAGTCGGAGGGCTGCTGGTACGGCAGGTGGGGCTCGAACTACCTCTATGGAACCTGGCTCGCGCTGTGCGCGCTGCGCGCTGCCGGCGCGGTCGAGTCCGAGCCGGCCCGGCGCGGTGCGCGTTGGCTGCTCGAGCGCCAGAACGACGACGGCGGCTGGGGGGAGTCCCTCGAGTCCTACTCCTCCGCCGAGTGGAGGGGGCGCGGCGCGAGCACCGCGTCGCAGACCGCGTGGGCGATGATGGGGCTGCTGGCGGTGACTCCGCCGGAGGAGCTGCGCTCCGGCGGCCCCAGCGCCTCGGCGCTCGAGCGCGGCGTCCGTTATCTGCTCCACGCCCAGCGCGTCGCGGGGGACTGGGAGGACGGGGCCTGGACGGGCACCGGCTTCCCGCAGGTGTTCTATCTGCGCTATCACGACTACGATCTCTACTTCCCGCTGCAGGCGCTGGCGTCCTACTCACGGATGCTCGGGCGCCTCGAAGGGTGATCTCCCTGCAAGCTCACGGCATCTGGAGGGCCTCGCAGCCATGAGAGTCCCGCTGCACCTCGCGCTCGATCAGTTCAAGAACCAGGTTCGGCACAAGCTGCGCGGCGACAAGCGGTTTCCCTACGTGCTGATGCTGGAGCCGCTCTACACCTGCAACCTCGCCTGTCTGGGCTGCTCGACCGAGCGCCATACCGGCAAGCTCAAGGACCGGATGCCGGTCGAGGAGTGTCTCTCGGCGATCGACGAGTGCGGCGCGCCGACGGTCTCGATCTGCGGGGGGGAGCCCACGATCTACCCGGAGCTCCCCGAGCTGATCGCGGGCATCATCGAGCGCAAGCGCCACATCTACCTGTGCACCAACGCGCTGATGCTCGACAAGAAGCTGTTCGGCGTGATCCCGCCGCACAAGCGCTTGACGGTCAACGTCCATCTGGACGGCATGCAGAAGACCCACGACTACGTGTGCGACCGCGAGGGCGTCTTCGACAAGGCGGTCGCCATGATCGAGGAGTCGAAGGCGCGCGGCTACCACACCACGATCAACATGACCGTGTTCAAGGAGACCGACGTCGCCGAGGTCGAGGAGGTGTGCGCCTTCGTCTCCGGGCTCGGGATCGACGGCATCCTGATCTCTCCGGGCTACCACTACGAGTCGGTCGACCGCGACATGTTCCTCACCCGCCAGGACATCCAGCAGAAGTTCGAGCGCATCCTCGAGATCTCGAAGCGCTACCGGATCACGTCGACGCCGATGTTCCTCGAGTTCGCGGCCGGCCAGCGCGACTACCTGTGCTCGCCGTGGAGCACCGTCACCCGCACCCCGCTCGGATGGAAGGGCCCCTGCTATCTCATCGGCAAGCGCTACTACGAGACCTGGGAGGAGTTCTGGAACGGCGTCGACTGGGAGTACTGGGAGTCGCGCCAGGACCCACTGTGCCGCAACTGCGCCATGCACTCGGGCTTCGAGGCGTCGGTGGTCGCCAACCTCGGCAAGAGCCCGCGCGACATGGTGCGCCTCGCCGCCTGGCACGTTTCCGGTTGACCGCCGCCGATGCTCGTGTGGAGCGGGGTCGATGGCGGACCGACTGAACGCTTCCTGGCCGTGGCCGGCCTCCGTGCCGGCCGACGCCGCCACTGCTGTGCCTCGGATCGCGGTCACGTGCCGCCCGCACCGGAGCGTCACCGCGATCGGCCGACCAGGGGGTCGGCCGCCACCCGTGCGGTTCCCAGACGTCCTGTTGGCGCCGATGGGACACGGCCCGTGCATGCCGCGACCTGCGGCGCCGGTTGGGGGTGTCGTGGCAGGCGCGATTCGATTCCGGTTGCGCGGGCTTCGCGGCCGCGCGACGGCGGCTGGCGGTGACCGCGTCCGCGACGACCCTGGTGACCGGGGGAACCGGCTTCGTCGGAGCGCACCTGGTGCGCGCGCTGATCGAGCGCGGCGACCACGTCCGCTGCCTGGTGCGCCAGGGAAGCGATCGCGCCAACCTCGAAGGCCTCGACGTCGAGCTGGTCACCGGCGACCTGCGCGATCGCGCGTCGCTGGTGCGCGCGGTCGCCGGCTGCCGCGCGGTTTACCACTGTGCCGCCGACTACCGGCTGTTCGCTCGACGGCCCGCCGACCTTTACGAGTGCAACGTCGAGGGGAGCCGCAACCTGCTGCGCGCGGCCGGCGACGCCGGCGCCGAGCGCATCGTCTACACCAGCTCGGTGGCGGCTCTCGGGCTGCGCCCCGACGGCCCCTCGGACGAGACGGTGGTGGCGACGCTCGAGACCACCATCGGCCACTACAAGAAGAGCAAGCTGCTCGCCCAGCAGGCGGCGCTCGAGCTCGCGTCCGAGGGGCTGCCGGTGGTGATCGTCAATCCGTCGACGCCGGTCGGCGAGCTCGACGTCAAGCCGACCCCGACCGGGCGGATCATCGTCGACTACCTCGCCGGCCGGATGCCGGCCTACGTCGACACCGGGCTCAACCTGATCGACGTGCGCGACGTCGCCGCCGGCCACCTGCTCGCCGAGACGCGCGGCCGGATCGGCGAGATCTACATCCTCGGCCACCGGGACATGACCCTCGAGCAGATCCTCGATCTGCTCTCCGAGCTGACCGGCCTGCCGGCGGTGCGTTGGCGCCTGCCCCACGCCGTGCCGCTGGCCGTGGGCGCGCTCTCGACCGCGTGGGCGCGTCTCGCCGGGGGGGAACCGCGAGTTTCGCTCGAGAGCGCCCGGATGGCGACCAAGCGGATGTTCTTCGACGCCGGCAAGGCGGTTCGCGAGCTCGGCCTCCCGCAGAGCCCGATCGAGGGGGCGCTGGCGCGGGCCGTCGAGTATTTCCGGGGTCGCGGGCTCGGCGCGCGCGTGCGCGGGGCTGGCGCGTGATCCTGGTGGTTTCGGCGCTGGCCGAGGAGCTGGCGCCGCTGGCGAAGCGGATCGCCGGCCGTCGGCGTGTGCCGGCCCCGCACGGCGTCGCCGCGTCAGGTCTCGAGGGACGGCTCGGCGGCGTCACGCTGCGGCTCGTCGCCACCGGCGCCGGTCACGCGCGTGCGAGCTCGGGCCTGCGCAGGCTGCTCGAGGGCGACGGCTGGTGCTGCGAGCGGATGATCCTGGTCGGCGTCGCCGGCGGGCTCGATCCGCGTCTCGCGAAGGGGGACGTGGTGCGGGTCGGCCGCGTTCTCCGGCTCGACGCTGCGGGCGAGATCGCCACGGCTCCCGCCGAGCGCCGGCTCGGGGGAGATGCCGGCGGTCTCGCGCTCACCGTCGATCGGATCGTCGCCGCGGCGAGCGAGAAGGAGTCGCTCTGGCGGCGACTGGGCGAGCCGCGCGCCGCCGTGGTCGACATGGAGAGCTTTCACTGGGTGACGACGCTCGCCGAGCTCGCGGCGCCCCCCGACCACACGATCCTGCGCGCGGTGAGCGACGCGGCCGAGGTCTCCCTGCCATCGTTCCTGCCGCATTGCGTCGGGGCCGGAGGCGAGATCTCGCGCGCGCGGGTCGCCGCCCGCAGCCTGACCAGCCCGAGCAGCGTCCCAGCCCTGCTGCGCCTGCGCCGGGACGTCCACGCGGCGGCGGTGCGTCTCGCCGACGCCGTCGAGGGGCTGGTGTGAGAGCGGTGGGCTCGGCCAGCGGGTGCAGGCGTCGCGCCGCGGCGGGGAGCGCGCGAGCCGGCGCCGTCGTCGCGGTCGTGCTGTTCCTGGGAGCCTGCGGGACGAGCCGTCCCCAGCGGCCGCCTCCGCGGCCGGCGCCGGTGCCGGACGCGCCTCGGACCCTGGTCGTGATGCTGGATGCCGTTCCCTTCGAGTCGGTGGCCGAGCTGCCGCTGGCGGCCGACGGCGAGCGCCCCTTCGCCGAGCTCTCCGAGCCGGTGCCCTTGATCAGCTCCTTCCCCTCGGCGACCACGGTCGCGCTCACTGGCATGTTCGAGCCGATCGGGATCGAGCGTTCCCCCGGGTACGAGGCGCGCTACTTCGACCGCCAGCGCGGCAAGGTGGTGGGCGGCGGCCCCCTGAGCTATCAGCAGATCCCGTTCTCGTGGCGGGAGTTCTTCGACTGGAAGGTGCGCAGCCTGCTGCGCAAGGCGTGGGGATACGTGCGGCCGAGGAAGTTCTCGCGCTGGGAGGTGCGCAGCGGCATCGAGGCGTTCCTCGAGTCGCAAGAGCCCTATTACTTCGTCTACGTCGGCGCCACCGACGGGGTCGCTCACCTCGAGGGCCCCGACGGCTTCGCCAGCGTCTTCCTCGAGCTCGACCGGGCGCTCGATGCGGCGCGCGCCGAGGAGAGCTTCCGTACGGTCCTGCTCTCGGATCACGGGGTCGGTGGCGGCGAGCTCCTCGACAACGTGTCCCGCAGAGTGCGGCGCGCGCTGAACGATGCAGGGCTCGACCCCAGCAAGCGCTTGCGCGACCGGCGAGACGTGGTGCTCGTGCCTTTCGGTCTGCTCTCCGGGTTCGTCGTGATCACGGCGCCAGGGCGCGAGCCGGAGGTCGCCCGCATCGTCGCCTCGGTAGAGGGGGTCGACGTGTGCACGACAGCGACTCGCCCCGGTCCGGAGGCGGACGAGGCCTGGCTGGTCACGTCGGCCGGCGGCGCCGCGACGATCTCGCGACGCGAGCGCGAGGGAACCGTCGAGTGGCGCTACGAGGTCGCGAGCGCCTCCGACGTCGACACCCAGGCTGCCGCCGGCGACCCGGCGCGTCTGCGCGTCGCCGATTCGGCGGCCGTCTCGAAAACCGTCTCGAAGACCGAGCCGCGGGCGGATCCCCTCGGGTATCGGGATCTCGCCGGCGTCTGGCGCTCCGACTTCGAGTGGTATCGCGAGATCGCCGACCGCCGGCTACCCGACGCGCTGCATCGGATCGACCGCGGCTTCGAGCTCGTCACGAACCCGGCTTCGCTGCTCTGCTCGGTCTCCGAGGGTTTCATGTACGGCTCGATCACCACCGACCTCACCAGCCGCATCTCGGTCGGTCGCCTGCGCTACACGCACGGCGGCCTGGCGCGCGACGACAGCCTCGGGTTCTTCATGACCGACCACCCGGGGCTGCGCCAGCGGGGACCGGCGCCGAGCGGTGCGGTGCGCTTCGATCGAGCGCTCGTGGGCATTGGGGGAGCCGGGCCCGCGCTGAGCCCTTCGGACCCGATGCGCTGACGAGGGGAGCGGAGCGCCACGCACTAGGACGGCTGCAGTGCGCTGCAGGGATTTGACTCGCTGCGCGGCTTTCCGCACACTCCGGTCGGCTCGGAGCCGACACCATCGATCGGAACGTCGGGGTCGAGCGCCCGGCGATCGAACGAGCCCGCACCGAGCGGACCCAGCGGCGAGCAGCGACGATGCCCACCTCTTCTCAGAACCCGCCCGAGGCGCCTCCCGCGGAGCGGCGCGGCGACGACGTCGATCGCGAGGGCGGGGAGCTGGAGGCGCGCGACCGCAAGGCCGAGCACATCGATCTCGCGCTCGAGCGGCGGATGCAGGCGCCCCGTCCGGAGCTCGACCGGCTGCGTTTCGGACACTGCGCGCTGCCCGAGATCGACTTCGACGACGTCGAGCTCGGCTGCGAGTTCCTCGGCCGCCGGCTCCGCGCGCCGCTGCTGGTCTCCTGCATGACCGGGGGGACCGGCGCCGCCGAGATGATCAACCGGCACCTGGCGGAGGCCGCCGAGTACTGCCGGATCGCGCTCGGCGTCGGCTCGCAGCGCAAGGCGCTCGAGGACCCGGAGACCGCGAGGAGCTTCGAGGTCCGCCACCATGCGCCTTCGGTTCCGGTGGTCGGCAACCTGGGAGCAGTGCAGCTCAACTACGGTTACGGTGTCGCCGAATGTCGCCGGGCGATCGACATGATCGACGCCGACGCGCTGGCGCTGCATCTCAACCCGCTCCAGGAGGCGATCCAGCCGGAGGGGCAGACGCGTTTCGCGAACCTCCTGCCCAAGATCGGCGAAGTGGTCGGCGGGCTGGGCGCGCCCGTGATCGTCAAGGAGATCGGCAACGGGATCTCGGGTGGGGTGGGCCGGCGGCTGCGCGACGTCGGCGTCGAGATCGTCGACACCGCCGGCTCGGGCGGCACCTCGTGGGCGCGCATCGAGGCGTCGCGCGCCGACGATCTCGACCTCGGCGAGCTGTTCGCCGACTGGGGGGTCTCGACCGCCACCTCGATCCGGGAGCTGGCCGCGATCGACGGCCTCACCGTCATCGGATCCGGGGGCCTGCGCACCGGGATCGACGTCGCCAAGGCGATCGCTCTCGGCGCGAGTCTGGTGGGGATGGCCTATCCGTTCCTCGAGGCGGCCACCGAATCCGCCGAGGCGGTCGTCGAGCGCATCGAGCGGATCACCCGCGAGCTGCGGATCACCATGTTCTGCCTGGGCGTGCGCACCCTCGACGAGCTGCGGCGGGTGCCGCTGCATGCCGCGTGACGGCGCCGGGAGCGAGCCTGCGATGACCGACGCACCGGCGAGCCCGCCGAGCCGAGCGGAGAGGTCCGCTGCTGGCGCGGCACGGCTCGTCGAGCTGGAGGAAGGGCACGAGCAGCTCGCCCGCGAGCTGGCCTCCGGCGAGCGCGCGCTGCATCAGGTCCCGCGCGACCTCGACGCCGATGTCGCCGCAGCGATTCGCCGTCGCGCCGCCGTCCTGCGCGGCGAGGCCGAGGGACGCAGCCTGGCGCTCGACCACATCGGCAGCTATACCCTCGACGCTGCCCGCGCCTCCGCTCAGCACTGCGAGAATTTCGCGGGCGCCGCCCAGATCCCGCTCGGTCTGGTCGGACCGCTCCTGCTGCGCGGCGACGAGGGCTCGGAGCAGGTTCTGGTGCCGATGGCGACCACCGAGGGCGCGTTGCTCGCGAGCGTCAATCGCGGCTGCCGGGCGATCACGGCGGCCGGCGGAGCTCTGGTGTGGAGCGAGGAAGTTGGGATGACGCGCGCCCCGGTGTTCCGGGTCGGTGGCATCGACCAGGCGCGCCACCTCCTCGCCTGGCTGGACGAGAACGAGGAGCGCCTCCGCCGCCACGCCGAGGGCACCAGCCGCTTCCTGCGACTGCTCGAGCTCCGGCCGCTGGTGTTCGGCGGCACCACGGTCTTCCTGCGCTTCCGATTCTCGACCGGCGACGCGATGGGCATGAACATGGTGACCATCGCCTGCGATCGCGTCGTGCGCGAGCTGATCGAGCCCGAGACCGGGGTTCGGTGCGTGGCGCTCTCCGGCAACTACTGCGTCGACAAGAAGTCGTCGCAGGTCAACTTCCAGCTCGGCCGCGGTCGCCGGATCGTCGCCGAGGTCGTCCTCCCGCGCGAGGTGCTGGTGCGCACGCTCAAGACCGAGGCGAAGGCGCTGGTCGAGGTGACCCTGCGCAAGAACCTCCACGGCTCGATCGCGGCAGGAGCGATGGGGTTCAACGCCCAGTTCGCGAACGTGCTGGCGGCGCTGTTCGTGGCCACCGGTCAGGACCTCGCGCACGTGGTCGAGGGCGCGATGGGGCTCACCCACTTCGAGGAGCGCGACGACGGCGCCGTCTACGCCTCGGTCACCATGCCCGACGTCCCGCTGGCGGCGGTGGGCGGCGGCACCGGGCTCGCCACCCAGCGCGAGGCCCTGGCGCTGCTCGGCATCGAGCCCGATCCGGAGCGTCCGGGCGCGGCGGTTCGCCGGTTCGCCGAGATCACGGGCGCGGTGGTGCTCGCCGGAGAGCTCTCGCTGATGGCGGCCTTCACCTCGAACGACCTGGCGCGCGCCCATGAGCGCCTGGGTCGGGCTCCCGGGGGTTCCACCGGGAGCGGCGGGTAGCGAGCCTCGTCCTCGGAGGCGGAGGAGCACTCGTGGCCGATGTCGTCGTCTCGGTGCCGGGTAAGCTGATCCTGGCCGGCGAGCACGCGGCGGTCTACGGTCATCCGGCACTGGTGGCGAGCCTCGGTCTGCGGGTCACGGTCGAGGTGAATCGCGGCACACACGCGTCGGGGGTGCGCCTGGTGCTGCCGGACCTCGGCGTCGTTCGCGTCGTCTCGTGGCTCGAGGTCGATCGCCACGCGGCCGCGGCGCGTCGCCGCTGGGAGGCGTGGAGGAAGAGCGGCGGGCCGTTCGTGCCGTGGACGGGCGCCGAGCAGGATGGCGATCGCGGTGACGCGCAGGCAGCCCACGTGGTGCTCGTCGCGCTCGGCGAGACGCGGCGCGCCTTGATAAACGACGCTGAGGATTCGCTCGAGCTCACGATCCGCTCCGAGCTGCCGGTCGGCGCCGGCTGCGGCTCGTCGGCCGCGGTGGCGTGCGCCGTGATCGCAGGGCTGGCGATGACGCACTGGAGCGCCGAGCAGCGGCTGGCCGGCTCGCAGCTGATCGACCTGGTGGAGAGCGTGGCCTTGCGCGTCGAGCGTCGCCAGCACGGCTCGCCGTCTGGGGTCGATGCTGCGGCGGTGCTGCGCGGCGGCCTGCTGTGGGTGGAGCGCGGCTCGGGGAGTCTGCTCTTCCGTCCGCTCGCCGCCGACTCGCCGGCACTCGAACGCTTCCTCCTGTTCGATAGCGGCACGCCCCGTCAGAGCACCGGCGAGGTGGTCGGCCGGGTTCGCGCGCTGGCCCAGCTCGAGGGGCACCGCATCGACGTCGCGCTCGAGGCGATCGGCGAGGCGACCGTCCGGCTCCGCGCGGCGCTCGAGCGCCGGGAGGGCGGCCCAGAGGCCGGCGCTGAGGACCCCGACGAGATCGTCACCACGATCCGGCGGCTCGAGCGCGAGCTGGTGCGCATCGGCGTCGTCCCCGTGTCCGTCGCCGAGCGGCTGCGCGCGATCGAGGCGTCGGGATCGGCGGCCAAGATCTCGGGAGCGGGGGCGCTCGACGGCGAGAGCGCGGGGATGGTGCTCGTCTATCATCCGCCCGGCGCCGGCGACCTGCCGATGAGCGCGCTTCGCGGTTGGCGGCAGATCCGAACCCAGCTCGGCGTGGAGGGTCTGCGGGTCGAGCTCGCGGGCCGCCTCGTCCATCCGTTTGAGGAGCGAGGTTGCGCTCCGGCGCCGGAGCCGGGCTCATGAGTGAACGATCCGTCACCGCCGAGGCCGGCTCCAACATCGCCTTCGTCAAGTACTGGGGAGCGCGCGACCTCGAGCGCGCGATCCCGGCCAACCCGTCGATCTCGATGACGCTGGACGCCTGCCGGTCGATTTGCAGTGCATCCTTTCGGCCCGATGAAGGCCGCGCCGGCGGAGCGGAGGCGGATGAGGTGCTGCTGGCCGCGGGCGACGAGCTGGTCGACCCCGGGGCGGCTTTCACGCGGAGGGTCGTCGCCCATCTCGACCGGCTCCGGGAGTGGGCCGGGGTGCGCGGCGCTTTTCGCATCGCGACCCGCAACACCTTCCCGGCCGCGGCCGGCATCGCCTCCTCGGCCTCCGGCTTCGCCGCCCTGACGGTGGCCGCGGTCCACGCTCTCGGTCGCGAGGTGAGCGGCAGCGAGCTGTCGTCGCTCGCGCGGCGCAGCGGGTCGGGCTCGGCGTCGCGCTCGGTGTGGGGGGGCTTCGTCGAGTGGCCGGTGGGAGACGAGTCGCTGTGCGCCGCGCAGCCGATCGCCGACCGCGACCACTGGGCGTTGTGCGACGTGATCGCCGTGGTCGAGAGCGGGCCGAAGGAGGTCTCTTCGCTCGACGGACATCGACGAGCCACGACCAGCCCCTACTTCGAACGTCGGCTGGAGCGTCTCCCCGAAAAGCTCGAGCGGGTGCGATCGGCGATCCACACCCGCGACCTCGCGGCGCTCGGGCCGATGGTCGAGGAGGAGGCGATCGACCTCCACCTCGTCGCGATGTCGTCGCGGCCTCCGATCTTCTATTGGCAGCCCGCGACCCTGACGCTGCTCGCCGCCGTTCGCGAGTTGCGCGGGGCGGGCGTCGGCGCCTGGGCGACGATGGACGCGGGCGCCAACGTCCACGTGCTGTGCGAGCCCGAGGACGAGCCGCGCGTGGCCGAGCGGCTCGAGGCCGAGCCGGCGGTCGAGCGTGTGCTGCGCGATCGCGTCGGCGGCGGGCCGGTCTGGCGGCCGGGGGCGGAGCTGTAGGAGTCCGGGGGGCACGTCGGTTCCACCTCGGTTTCTCGTGCGTCCGGCAGAGCTCCTCCCGTGGCCAGGCTGGCGCGCCTCCTCCTGGCTGGTAGGCTTCGGGTTTCGCCGCGCGTCCGACACCTCAGCCGATGGCCGACTTCGACGACCTCCTGCTCAAGACCAGCCGGACCTTCGCGCTGTCGATCCCGCTGCTCGAAGAGCCGGTCCGGCGTCAGGTGACGATCGCCTACCTGATGTTCCGGATCGCCGACACCTTCGAGGACGCGGCGGTCTGGACGCGCGAGGAGCGGATCCGCGGTCTGGAGAAGCTCGGCGAGCTGCTGGCCGGCGAGCGCACGGACGTCGGGGAGGTCGCCCGCGACTGGGTGGCCCGGCGCCCGACCGAGCACGAGGGCTACCTCGAGCTGTTGAGCGAGACCCCGGCTGTCTTCGCCGAGCTCGCGTCGTTCGACGAGCCGGCGCGGCGCGCGATCGAGCACCACACCGGCCGTACCGTGGCCGGCATGGCCAGGGTGGTCGCCGGCGCCGACGACGATGGCCGGCTGCGCCTCGAGAGCCTCGACGAGCTGCAGGAGTACTGTTACATCGTGGCCGGGATCGTCGGGGAGCTGCTCACCGATCTGTTCCTGCTCGCCGATCCGGTGCTCGAGTCGGTCGCCGCCAGGCTGCGAGAGCGCGCCGGCATCTTCGGCGAGGCGCTGCAGCTGGTCAACATCGTCAAGGATGCTGCGGACGATCGGGAGGAGGGCCGCCGTTTCCTGCCGCGCTCGCTCGAGCGCGAGCGCGTCTTCGAGCTGGCACGCGCCGACCTCGAGGTCGCGCAGGCCTACACCGAGGCGATCCGCTCGGTCGGCGGATCCGCGGGGATCGTGGCGTTCACGACGCTGCCGGTGCGACTGGCGTGGGCGGCGCTCGAGGAGGTGGAGCGACGGGGTCCCGGCGCCAAGGTCGGCCGCGTAGAGGTGATGCGGATCTTCGACGAGGTCACGCGCGAACGCGAGTCCGCGCTCGCCAGGTGACCGCGACGAGCTGGAGGCCGAGCTGAAGAAGAACACCGCCGGTGCCGCCACCTCGACGGTCGAGGACTATCTCAAGTGCATCCTGGTGCGCGAGCAGCGGGTCGACGAAGGTCCGGTGCCGATGGGCGAGATCGCGGGCGCTCTCGACGTGGCGCCGGGGACGGTGACCGCGATGATGAAGGCGCTCGCCGAATCGGCGCTGGTCACCTACGAGCCCTACAGCGGCGTCCGGCTGACCGACTCCGGGCGCGCGCTCGCCACTCACGTCCTGCGCCGTCACCGGCTGATCGAGCAGTTCCTGGTCGAGGTCATGGGGCTCGACTGGAGCGAGGTCCACGCCGAGGCGGAGCGGCTCGAGCACGCGGTCTCGGACCGGTTGATCGAGCGCATCGACGAGATGCTGGGGCGCCCCTCGGTCGATCCGCACGGAGATCCGATTCCGGATGCCCACGGCGTCCTGCCGGAGCAGGACGTGATCTCGCTGCTCACCTGCGAAGTCGGGGAGCGGGTGCGGATCGTGCGCGTGCGCGATCAGAGCACCGACTTTCTCCGCCACCTCGACCGGGGAGGCCTGATGCCGGGGGCCGAGATCACGGTGGTCGACCGCAACGAGGCCGCCGACACCCTCGAGCTCGAGATCGCGGGGCGCGAGCTGCCGCTCAGCCTGGGCCTGCGAGCCGGCGCCAAGATCCTGGTGGAGCCCACCGGGGCCTAGACGCGAGCACGCTAGCGGCTAGCGGGCATCTTCAGAGGCCCCGAGCGGCGCCCGACTCGTCAGAGTTCGGGCGTCTTGCGAGGCTCCCCCTTGGGGGCTGGGGGGGAAAGAATGCCTAGCCTCGAACCTGAGCCCGCGCCGCTTGCGGCGCTTGGGCGGGAAACATGAGCTAGCGGGCTCGTGGTATGAGCTCGCCTCGCTTTCGCGGCTCGTTGGGGAGTGGTGACAACCACGAACCCGCTAGCGGCTACTAGCCAGCACATTCAGAGGCTAGGCGAACGAGCGGCCCTGGATGACGGCCCACAGGATCCAGAGGATGGCGATCGGTCCGATGAAGCGCAGCGCGAACTTCCACGCGCCGAACAGCGGGAAGCGCCCGTGCCCCTGCTCGAGCTCCTCGCGCTCGAGCTTCGAGCTGAGCAGCCAGCCGGCGAAGATCGCGGTCAGGAGTCCCCCGATCGGCAGGAACCAGTTCGAGACCGTGTAGTCGAGGGTGTCGAACACGCCGGTCGACAGCGACCCGAGAGGCTGCCAGCCGGAGAGCCCTGGGCTGGCGCCGAGCGAGAGCGCGCACGGGATCCCGAGCAGGAACACCGCGACCCCGACCACCGGCGCCGCCTTCTGTCGGGTCCAGCCGCGCACGTCGACCAGGTAGGAGACCACCACCTCGAGGATCGAGATCGTCGAGGTCAGCGCGGCGAAGCCGACCAGGATGTAGAACAGCGGCCCCAGGATCTTGCCGAAGGCCATGCCGTAGAACATCTGCGGCAGGGTGGTGAACAGGATCGTCGCCGAGCGGCCGAAGGTGTCGGCGCGCTGCGCCTCGGGCACGCTGAAGATGATCGAGAACATGATGATGCAGGCGCACAGCGCGACCAGCGTGTCGAGCACACAGATGGCGAGCGAGGACTTCGGGATCGAGCTGTTGCGCGCCATGTAGGAGCCGTAGGTCACCATCGCTCCCATGCCCAGCGACAGCGTGAAGAAGGCGTGGCCGACCGCCTCGAGCGCGGCGTCGGCGTCGAGCGGCCCGATGTGGAAGAGGAAGCGCAGCGCCTCGCCGAAGCCCGGCGCCGAGATCGAGTTGAACAGCAGCAGCACGAGGATCGCGGCGAGCACCGGCATCAGGATCTTGGTCGTCCGCTCGATGCCGGCTTTGACTCCCAGCATCACGACGCCGACGGTGAGCGCCATGAAGATCCCGTGGAACAGGATCTGGAGCGGCCCGTTGCCGAGGAAGGCGCCGAACGACTCGGCGAGCGCCGGCCCTTCGAGGTCGAAGCCGCGGACCGACCAGGCAATGCCCTTGCCGAAGTAGAAGACGGTCCAGCCGGCGATCACGGCGTAGTAGGAGAGGAGCACGAAGCCCGTGATCACGCCGAGGCCGCCGGCGATCCGCCACGCGCTGCCGCCCGGCACGCCGGCGCCGAGGGTCGCGAACGCGGCGACGGGGTTGGTCTGGGTCCGCCGTCCGATCAGCACCTCGGCGAACATGATCGGCGCGCCGATCAACACGACGGCGACCAAGTAGACCAGGACGAAGGAACCGCCCTCGTTGGCGTAGGTGATGTAGGGGAACTTCCAGATGTTCCCCAGGCCGATCGCCGATCCGACCGCCGCGAGGACGAAGCCGAGACGTCCGAAGGTTCCCCGATCAGCGGCCATCGTGGCGCTCCTTCCGCGGTTCGTGACAGCGACGCGTGAGTCCCCAGCGCGTGAGAGACCAAGCGAGCGGGCGGCAAAAATCGTCGGCAGAGTAGCACAGCGATCGGGGCCGCTGTGGCTCGCGCGGGCACGCCTGCGGACCCAGGCGCGCTGGATTTCGGGGCGCCGCCGCGCTGTGCTACGGCGTCTGTGCGGGGGCCGGCAGCGTCGAGCGAACGTCGCCGATCTCGCGCGTCAGCCACTCCCGACGGTAGGCGTCGAGCTCGGGCGTCGACGGATAGGGCTCGGTGTACGGATAGCCGCTCATCGCCCGGAAGGGCAGCGGCTCCGCCGAGGTCGCGCGCCAGGTGTTCTCGTCGGCGTCCTTGTCCCAGCCGTGGCTCTCGAGGAACAGCGTGCGCCTCGTTCCCGGCGCCACCGGCGGCAGCTCGGAGGCGTCGAAGCGCAGCCGAACCTCGTCGCCCGCGGCGAGGACGACGAGTCGGTCGTCGGGCTCGGCGAGCAGCTCGGCGACGTCGCCGAGGCGCGTGTAGCGCCCGGACATCGGCTGCCAGGGAGACTCCGTCGTGACGGCGGAATAGTCGGGCTCGTGCGGGGCGTTCGGTGCGCGCCGGACGATCCGCGAGAAACCTCGCTCACGCAGCTCGGCGCTCGCCGGCAGGAGCTCGGCGACGACCCTCGCCTGATCGTCGCGCGTCTCGGTGCTCCAGGCGATGCGGTCCCAGTGAAGCCAGCGCGAGGAGACGATGCGCAGGCGGCTCGCGCCCTCTGGCAACGGCGGCGTGTCGACGACGGTGGTCTTGGTCTTGCCTGCGGGAAACCCCATCGGATCGACCAGCGCGCGCCAGCCCTGCGCCGTCTCGACCTCGAGTCGGGTCTGGATCAGCTCGAGGTCGGAGCGCTGGGCCGCGGCGAGGTTGAGGCTGGCGTCAGCAGGGAAGATCCAACCGTCGAGGAGGAGGCGCACCGGAGCGGCGGGCGCCTCGCCCAGGTCGAAGGTGAACGTCCAGGGGCGCTCGACGATCCCCTGGTAGTCGCCGACCGGGTAGCCGTCGGCGTAGACGTCGTCGCGGGCGCGCACGCGCTCGGTGACGTCGCGGCCGCGCCCGTCTCGAGCCGAGGCGACCGGTCGCACTCCACCGGTGAGCAGCACCCGCTCGTCGAGCGCGCCCTCGGGAGCGGGCCCGGCGAAGATCCGCAGCGAGCTCGCGGCCTCGGTCTCGCTCGGGTGGTCGACCACCCACAGCTTCACGTGGTCGAAGTAGGCGGCCTCCCAGAGCTCCTCGGTGATCCGCAGGTCGTAGAAGCCGTCGCGCGGCGCGGCGCCGTCGACGCGCACCAGCTCAGTCGGGTCGGAGCCCGCCCACACCCCGGGCGCGACCGGCATGCCGAGCGGGGCCCCCCACAGCAGATCGGTGACGAAACGGACGCGCTCCCCGTCCCAGGTATAGAGGTAGGGGCAGCTCCCCTTGAGCACCTGCTCCTCGACCACGAGCTGATCGCCTTCGGGCGCGATCCGGTGCTGGGGAACGCCGTTCGCCCAGACCACCCGCAGCGAGTCGGCCTGGCGATGCCGCCCCAGCCCGAGGTGGGTGATCGGCTCGGTGACCTCGCGGTACTGGTAGGCCGATCCCACCCGCACCTCGAGCGTGGCGCCGAGGCCGAAGACGTTGTTCTTGTCGTTGCCCTGGACCAGCCCGCGCAGGCTCACCCGCAGCCAGTGGTGGGCGTTGCCCCCCTGGTTGGTGAGCTGCACCAGACCGCTCGAGCCTGCCACCAGCAGGTCGAGGTCGCCGTCTCCGTCCAGGTCGCTTGCCTCCACCGCGACGAGATTCGACAGCATACCGGCTCCACCGCCGACGGGCAGCGGAACGAAGCGGCCGTCGCGCTGCTGCAGGACGTGGAGCGCGCCGCCCGCGATCACGGCCAGGTCGAGGCGGCCGTCGTTGTCGAGGTCGAGCAACTCGAGGTCGGTGACCTCCCCCGTGATCGGAGGCAGCGCCAGTGGCGAGGGGGCGAAGCGGCCGTCGGCGTTGCGCAGGATCCTGAGCTCGTTCCCCCCCAGCACCAGGTCGGGGCGGCCGTCGTTGTCGAGATCGCCGACCGCGACGGCGCGCAGCCCGGTCAGGCCGTCGACATCGGTCAAGCCGGCGGTCTCCGTGCGGTCGCCGAAGTGACCCTGGTGCTGGTTGTCGAGCCAGAGCAGGCCGCTCCGACCCCAGGCCACGAGGTCGGTGACCTCGCTGCGGTCGAGGTCGCGCGCCAGGATCCCGCCGGAGGGCACCGGGATCTCGGGAAAGGCGCGCGCGCCGACGTCCTCGAGGGGGCCCTCGAGCTTGTTGCGGTAGAGGATCGCCGTGCCCGGCGAGCCGGCGGCTCCCCCCGGTCGCACCACGACCAGGTCGAGGTCGCCCTCGCTGTCGAAGTCGATGGGAGCTGCGGCGCTGGCGGTGATGCCCGCGAGACCGAGCTCGGCGGTGGCGTTCGTGAACGAGCCGCCCTCCGTGCCCCGCCAGAACGTCAGCGGTGCCCCTTCGCCGAAGGCGAGGAGGTCGAGGTGACCGTCGTTGTCGAGGTCGACCAGCTCGAGCTTGCTGGCGCGTCCGGCGTCGAGACGTCTCGCGCCGGCGCCCGCGGAGAGCTGCAGCAGGACGCCCCCCTGCGCGTCGCCGACCGTTCGGGCGGTGTCGGGCACACCGTCGCCGTCGAGATCGGCGGCCACCAGCCCGGTTCCGCGCGCGGGGGTTTCGTCGCGCGGCAGGACCGCCCAGGTGACCTCCAGCGGCTCGCCGAACGCGGTGGCCGGAGGCTCGGCCACGAAGCGCGTCACCGGGATGCCGGGCAGCCCGATGTAGAGCGCGGCCTGGCTGGTCTTGAACATCGGCTCGCCCTTGACCGCATGGCCGAGCCGGAGTGCCGGCGTGCGAGCCGCTGCCATGTCCCCCGACTCGAGGGCGTCGATCAACGGCTCCATCGCGCGTTGGAGCAGCGGCTGCCCTTGCCACAGCAGCTCGCGGACCCGGAGGTAGACGGCGGAGGCGGTGGCGCGATCGCCTGCCTCGATCGCGCGACGCCCGTGCTCGAGCAGGACCAGGAGGTTCTCCGGGCGCAGCCGCACCAGCCGCTCCAATGCCGCGCCCGCGGCTTCGGACGCCGCCTCGCTCCGGTAGGTGTCGGCGTGCCGCAAGAGCGCGTACTGGATTCGCGGGTCCTCGGGGGCGGCGTCAGCGGCGCGCCGGTAGAGCTCGAGCGCCACCTCGGGCTCGCTCATCCAGGCGGCGATGTCGGCCTTGATCGCGAGCAGGTCGGGCCGGTCTCGCGCGCGAGTCAGGGCGAGGTTGATCGCGGCGAGGGCGGGTTGGGTGCTCTGAGTGCGCAGGCGCGCGATCGCGAGGTCGGCGAAGCCGAGCGGGTCGGCCGGCTCGAGCCGGGTGATCTCGAGAAAGGTCTCTGCGGCCGCCTCGTTCTCCTCGTTCTCGAGCTGCGAGATGCCGAGGTTGCGCAGCTCGAGCGCCTGGACGCTGGGGGGGCGTGGCGCCGGCTGAGCGCTGGTGCGATTGCGCGACAGCGCCACCAGCAGGACGAGCACCACGCCCGAGAAGAGCAGGGAGACGAGGATGCGGACGGCGAGCGGGCGCATGGCAGGATCTTACTGCGATCGTCACGGACGGCAGGCGCGAGCCGTGAGGGGCCGCCATCGCGTCGAAACCCTCGGCGCCGGCCGAGCGGGTCGCACACGTCAGGTCAGCGCCGATCAGACCGTCGATCAGATCATCGCCGATCAGATCGTCCTCTCCGGTCCACTCGGCGCCTCCTTCCGCGCTCCGTCCGGGGCCACGAGCGAAGACGCTGCGGGCGCCGCCGGCAGCCACTTGCGGAAGGTTCGCCCGTAGATGTGCCAGACGGTGACGAAGAGAGCGGCCACGATCGGGCCGACGATGAAGCCGACCGCTCCGAACAGGAGGATTCCCCCGAGGGTGCTGAGCAGGGTCAGGAGGTCCGACATCCGGGCGTCATGGCCGATGAGGCGGGGGCGCAGGAAGTTGTCCACGGTGCTGACCACCAGAGCGCACCACGCCAGGAGTCCGATCGCCGCTCCGACCCTCTCGATCAGGAAGAGGTAGACGACCGCCGGGATCCAGACCAGCGCGGCGCCGACCGCCGGGATCACCGACAACACCGCCATGATCGTTCCCCAGAAGGCAGCTCCCGGGACTCCGACGAACCAGAAGGCCAGACCCGCCGCAGCACCCTGGATCGCGCCGATCAGCAGCGAACCCTTGATCGTGGCGCGGGTCACCGATACGAAGCGCTCGAGCATCTCCTCCTTCTCGCTCGTCCCCAGGGGGATGTAGGAGAGGATCGTTTGCAGGATCTCGGGCCCGTCCTTCAGAAAGAAGAACATCGCGTAGAGGAGCACGAACAGCTGGAGGAAGAAGTTCAGCGTCCCGCGGGTGGCCGCGGCGAGGTTGCCCATCAGGGCGGGGCCGGCGCGCCCGGCCAGCTCGCGGAACTGCTCCGCCAGCTGTCCCCCCTCGGGGAGGATCCGGTCGGCGAACGGGATCCTGGAGACGAGGTTGCGCAGGTCGGCCAGTCGCCCCGCCTCGTCCCGGAACCACTCCTCGGCGCCCTGGCTGACCTGCACGGCTTCGGAGGCGACCATGGTCAGGAACCCCGCCAGCGGAACCGCGACGCCCAGCAGCAGCACGAGGATGACCAGGAGCGCGGCGAGCGCCCGCCGCCCGCGCAGCCGGCGCAGCCGGCGCAGCACCCATCGATACGGTGGATGCGCCAGCCCCGCGAACACCGCAGCGAGCAGCACCGCCAGCAGGAACGGGCGGATCACCAGGACGAAGAGGAGAGAGATGCCGGCAACCAGGCTCAGCAGGAATGCCTGCTGGAAGCGGCGAGCTCCGCGAACCGGAGCGGGATCCGAGGCGGAGCCCTCTCTCATGCCGTGAGCCTAGCCGAGGTCGTGGCCCGCCGGTTCCCGCTCGGCGGCGCCGCTTCGCCGTGGACCAGGTGCGCGGCGCCTCCCCGGAGCCGTGCCGGCGTCGGCGTGCGAGCCGCGTCGCGCGGAGGATCGTGGCTCAGTACATCGTGGCTCAGTCCTGAGCCACTACCGCGCGAAGAGCGAGTGGACCGAAGTCACCTGGATCGGGTCGGGCGGACCGCGAGCGGCGGCCAGACGGGAGGGGGCACGGCGGCGGCGCCGGGCTGCTCGGTCGACCTCGGGGCCGAGGTGCCTGCGCACCGACCGGGCAGCACCTGCGCGGCGCGTCTAGCGGTGCGGGAGCGGAGGCTGCGAGAATCGCCCGGAGCCGCTTCCTCGTCCCGCAATCCGAGAGGTCCGGAGTCGACCCGTTGTCGAAGCCCATGTCCATCCGCAGCAGCCTGCTGCGCGGCCAGATCCTGCTGATCGTGCTGCTCGGCGTGGTGCTGCTCGGCACCACCTTCCTCGGCACACGCCAGGCGATGGAGGTGCTGCTGTCGGCGCTGGTCGAGCGGCGCGTCGAGCACGTGGAGACCGAGCTCCGCCGGTACTTCCAATCGACCGGCAGCGGACTGCTGGCCATCGGCGCGTGGGGGCGGGCGGGCCTGATCGACGCCGATCGGCCGGCCGAGCTCTCGCTGCTGCTGACGCCGCTGTTCGAGGAGCAGCCGCAGCTCGTGGGGGTCCTGGTGGCCGACGAGACCGGACGCGGGATGATGCTGGCGGCGACCGCTGTGGGAGAGAACACCGGCGGAGAAGACACCGGCGAAGAACACACCGCCGGAGAAGACACCGCCGGAGAACAGACAGTCGAGGTCGAACGGCTGCCCCTCGTGGCAGCGCAGGAGGCGGGCTGGTGGCGGGGCGCGGTGGAGCTGCTCGACGACCCGGCACGCTCGATCCACATCACCGATCCCGAACGCACCGAAAAGGGGGTCCGCTTCACCGGGTCGGTCGCGTTCCTCGATCCCGAGGGGGTGGTGACGGCGGTGGCGCTGCAGACCCGGCTCGAGGGACTGGTCGACTTCGTGCGCGGGCTCACGCGAACCGACGACGAGGCGATCGCAGTGCTCACCGACGACTTCCGCCTGCTGGCGCTCCCCGAGGACCGGCGCCTGTGGGCTGGTGAGCCGGGGGGCTGGGTGCTGCGCTCGCCGAGCGAGCTGGGCTCGTCGCTGGTCTCGGAAGCGGTGGCCGCGTTCGCGGCCCGCCCCGAAGGCGAGGAGGGGCCGCTGCGCTTCGTTCACCGCGGCGAGGTGTGGTGGGTGCAGCTCCGCCGGTTCCCGCTCGGCGGCGAGCGCGCCGTGTACATCTCGGTGCTGGTGCCGGACTCCGCGCTGGCCGCGGGCCGATTCGAGGTGCGGCTGGGGATCTTCGTCGTCACGGTGATCGCGCTGCTGGCGGCGCTGCTCGGCTCGTACCGGCTGGCCCGGCGCGTCAGCGAGCCGATCGAGGTGCTGACGGCCAACAGCGAGCGCATTCGCCGGGGCGATCTGGAGCCGGGACGTTCGGTCGAGACCACGCTGCGCGAGGTGCGCGAGCTCGCCGAGGCGCAGGAGCGCATGCGTCTCGGGCTGCGCTCGCTGCTCGAGCTCGAGGGGGAGCTCCAAGCGGCCCGCCGGGTCCAGCAGAGCGCCCTCCCCCGAAACCTCCCCCAGGTCCTCGGGTGGGACCTGGCGGCATGGAGCGAGCCCGCGGACGAGACCGGAGGCGACGCCTACGACGCGGTCGCGCTGGGCCAGAGGTCCTCGCCGGACGGCGCCCTCATGCTGCTCGCCGATGCCACCGGTCACGGCATCGGGGCAGCGCTCTCCGTGGCGCGCCTGAGCGCCATGGTGCGCATGGGCGCGCGCAGCGGCGACGACCTCGCCTTCCTCGCGAGGCTGCTCAACGAGCAGCTCTGCGAGGAGCTGCCGAGCAACCGCTTCGTGACCGTGTGGCTGGGTCGCATCGACGTGGGAGCCGGCGAGATCGCGACGCTCAGTGCCGGACAGGCGCCGCTCCTGCTGCTGCGCCGGGGCGCCGCCGCCACCACCGTGCTCGCTGCCGACGTGGCGCCCCTCGGCCTGCGCCCCGATCTTCCGATCGCGGCGCCGCCGCCGATCGCGATGGCGCCCGGCGACCTCTACGTGGTGCTCTCCGACGGCTTCTTCGAGGCCAGGGACGCGGCCGGGGAGCACCTCGGCGTCGAACGGCTCACCGCTGCGCTCGAGCGCGAGCGAGCGGGCACCGCCGCCGAGATCCTCGCAGCGCTGCGCGCCGAGCTCGAGGCCTTCAGTGCCGGAACCCCTGCGGACGACGACCGCACCGCGGTGGTCATTCGGCGGGTGGGTTGAACCCCGGCTCAGGTCGATTAGGGCCTGCAGGTCGTTTGGGTGCGGTCGTCGATGAAGAGCCGGCGCCGTCGCGGCGCAGCGGCGGCCGGGCGACTGGTATGCTAAGACCCGCCATCCCCGCCCGCCTTGAGCCGGCGATCTGGCAGCGCATGAGAAAACGCGAGGAAACCCGGCGCGCAGCGTTGGCCAGCGAGGAGGCGCTCCTCGCCGAGCTCGACCAGCATCGCAGCCAAGCGCTTGCCGGGATCGACGCGCTTCGCGAGAAGCTGGTTGCGTCGACGACGGGGTACGACCTCGACCACCAGCTCGGCGTAGACGCGGAGCCGCGCTCTCGCAACCTCGCCGAGGCGTTGTGCGAGGCGATCGTGCTGCTCGTCCGCGGCCTCGATCGCGAGGCCGTGCTGGCGACGATGGTCGAATCCCTGTCCGGGCTGGTCGCCTTCGACCGCGCCCAGGTGATGCTCCTCGGCCAGGGCTCGCGGTTCTCGGTCTGGGCCGTCTTCGACGGCGAGCGGGTCGTCCGCCTACCGCCGGACGAGAGGCCGGAGCTCGACGCGACCGACCACCCGGTGCTCGGCGAGGCAATGTCCGCCGGCACGGCTCTGGTGATCCCCGACGTCCGCGCGCACGCCGGCTGGAGCCTGTCCGCCGAGCCCGCGGCCGAGGCGAGCTGGATGGGGGTCCCGCTGTTCGCACGCGGCGAAGTCGCCGGGCTGCTCACGCTGTCGAAGAGCGAGGGCGGCGCCTTCGACGAAGACGACGTCCTGGCCGCCGAGACCATCGCGCTCCAGGCCTCGGTTGCGGTCGAGAACGTGGCTCTCTACGAGCAGATGCAGATCTCGAACACGCGCATGCAGACGCTGTCCCGGCGCCTGGTCGACGCGCAGGAGCGCGAGCGCCGCCACATCGCGCGGGAGCTGCACGACGTGGCGGGCCAGGCTCTGGCGTCCCTGCGCTTCGGGCTGCGCCTGCTGGAGCGCGAGGCGGCCGAGGGCGCTGGCGTCACCGCGCGCGTGGCGGAGCTCCTACGGACCACCGACGCGGTGATGGACGGTCTGCACCGCCTGGCGGCGGACCTGCGACCGGCCAGCCTCGACCACCTGGGGCTCGACGCCGCCGTGCGCCAACACGCGCGGTCCACCGGGGCCGCGTTCGGGCTGGCGGTTCGCGTCAAGGTCCGCGGCTTCGACGCGGTGCGCCTCCCGGCCGTCGTCGAGACGGCCATCTTCCGCGTCGTCCAGGAGGCGATGACCAACGTCGTGCGGCATGCGCGCGCGAGCCGTGTCGACGTGCTGCTCGAGCACCGCGGCAACCGGGTGCTGGCGATGGTCGAGGACGACGGGGTCGGCTTCGATCCGGACCGCGTGCAGAGCGGAGAGCACTTCGGCCTGCTCGGACTGCGCGAGCGAGCCGAGGCCCTCGACGGCAGCCTGACGGTGGAGAGCTCGCCCGGTGCGGGCACGACGGTCGTGGTGGAGGTGGCGACTGCCGATCCGTATCCTGGTCGCTGACGACCACGTGCTCGTGCGCTCCGGCCTGCGCGCGCTGCTCCGCGATGATCCCGAAGTCGAGGTGGTCGGCGAGGCGGGGGACGGCGCGGAGACGCTGCGCCTCGCCGCGGAGCTGGGCCCCGACCTGGTCCTGCTGGACATCAGCATGCCGGACGAGAGCGGCATCTCGACGGCGAAGCGCCTGAAGGAGGCACACCCGGAGCTCGTCGTGCTGTTCCTCACCATGCACGAGGACGAGAGCCTGCTCCACGAGGCCTTGCGCGTCGGCGCAGGCGGCTACGTGATCAAGCGTGCGGAGGCGTCCGAGCTCCTGCAGGCGATCCGCTCGGCCCGGCGGGGCGACATCTACGTCCACCCCGCGATGACCCGAGGGCTCCTGAGACAGCCGGTGTCCGCGAGGCCCCTGCGCGGGGCGCCGTCGGAGGCGCTGACGCCACGCGAGATCGAGGTCCTGCGCCTGCTGGTCAGGGGCAACACCAACCGTCAGATCGCCGGCCTGCTCGGGCTCTCGACGCGCACCGTCGAGACCCATCGCGCCAACCTGATGGGCAAGCTCGGGCTGACCAGCCGCGTCGAGCTGGTCGAGTATGCGGAGGAGCACGATCTCATGTAGCAGCCCGCGGTGAAAGTCGGGATGGCCGCATTGCGAGCGCCGCAGGTCCAGATGCAAGGCGGACCGACGGAGGCGATGCGGGGACATCGGCGAGGAGGTCCAACCTGAGGCTGAGCGCAGCGAAGCCGACGAAGCGGACCAGCTGCGCTCGCGGCAGGTGGTCCTCCACGCAGCAGATGGGCCTGCGCCGCCGCAACCCGCTGCTGAGGCAAAGCCGAAGCGCGGGTAGAAGCCGGTCTCCTGCTCGCAGGAGACCGGTCTTCAACCCGAAGGGCGACAAGGACTTGCAGCGGAGCCGGCGGCGAGAAGCCGACCTTGAGAAAGCCAGCTCCCGCGCTCGTATCTCCGGCTTCTTGGCCGCTGGCGGAGCGGAAAGACCTTGTCGTGCGGGCGTGCTGAGTTTCACCACGGGCTGCTGAAGTCCTGGCAGGCGCCGTCTCCCCGGCTCGTGCCGTGCACCGCTGGGCATGAAAGACTGCTGCAGCCTTCGAGATCCGTAGCGGCCAGTCCCCGTAGCACCGATCCCCGATTCGGCCGATTCGCCGGGCGCGCTGCCCTCGCCGAGCAATCCCCGACCTCCGGAAACACCGCCCGTGTCCCTCGACCTGGCCCTGCTGCTCGCCATCGTCGGCGTCGCCCTGGTGCTGTTCGTCGGCGGCTGGGTGCGCATGGACGTGGTGGGGCTGCTGGTGCTGTCGGCGCTGGCGCTCAGCGGGCTGATCAGCACCGAGGAGGCGCTGGCCGGCTTCAGCAGTCCGGCCGTGGTCACGGTGTGGGCCATGTTCATCCTCTCCGCGGGCCTGTCGAGGACCGGCCTGGCCCATCGCATCGGCCAGCCGCTGCTGCGCTTCTCGCGCAGCCGCGAGCCGCTGATGCTGGTGGCCGTGATGCTCGGAGCGAGCCTGCTGTCGGCGCTCATCAACACCGTCACGGTCGCGGTCATCCTGCTGCCGGCGACCATGGAGCTGTCGCGCCGCAGCGGCCGATCCCCCTCGCGGCTGTTGATGCCGCTGGCGCTCGGTTGCCTGCTGGGCGGGCCGTTCACGGCCATCTCCACGCCGCCCAACATCCTGGTGACCGACGCGCTCGAGGCCGCTGGCCTGCGACCGTTCGCCCTCTTCGACTTCACGCCGATCACCGCCGCCATCGTGCTCGCCGGCATCGCCTTCGTGGTTCTGGGGGGCCGCCACCTGCTGCCGGCTCAGAATCCGGGAGCGGTCGCGGACGCGAGCCGCGAGTTGCAGAGCTCCTACGCGCTCGGGGAGCATCTCTTCACCACCCGCATCCGGCCGGGATCGCCGCTCGCCGGCCGCACGCTCGGCGCGAGCCGGCTGGGCTCGGCGCTCCATCTCACCGTGGTGGCGATCCGGCGCCAGGGCGACCTCGAGCTCGGCCCGCGCGCGGCCGACGTGCTGCGCGAGGGCGATACGCTGATCCTGCACGGTCGTCCCGACCATCTGGAGCGCCTGCACGGGCGCGAGCACGTGCAGGTGGAGTCGGCGGATGCGATCGACGGAGAGACGCTCGCCCGTCTGCGGGTGGCCCACGCGCAGGTCGGTGCGGAGTCGCCGCTGATCGGCTCGACCTTGGAGGGGAGCGGCCTCCGTCGCCAGCACCGCGTCCACGTGCTGGAGCTCGAAGCGCGGGACGAGGAGGAGGCGCCCGACCTGCGGCACCGGCAGCTCGCCGCGGGGGACCGCTTGCTCCTGCAGGGGGAGCGTGAGGTCCTCGAGGAGGTCTCCCGGCTGGGCCTGGTCGAAGAGCTGCGCTTCGCCGACCCGGCCGGCGCGGACACGCACGCCGGCGACGCGCCGGCTCTGCTCCCCGTGCGCGTGCCGGAAGGGTCCGTGCTGGCCGACCGTGACCTGGTGGAGAGCCGGCTCGGGAATGCCTTCGGCCTCACCGTGGTCGGCATCTTGCGCGGCGAGGACCTGCTGGCGATGCCCTCGCCCGAGGAGAAGGTGCGCGCGGGGGACCTGTTGCTGCTGGAAGGCTCACGCCGCGATCTCGAGATCCTCGAGGGCTTGCAGGAGCTGGAGATCTCGGCGCAGACCCCGGCGTTGGCGGCGGAGCTCGAGTCGCAGCAGGTCGGCGTCACCGAGGTCCTGCTCTCGCCGCGCACGCGCCTCGCCGGCCGCACCCTGGCGCAGCTGCTCTTCCGCGATCGCTACGGCCTCACCGTTCTCGCTCTGTGGCGGGAGGGCCACGCCCACCGCGCCGGGCTCCAGGAGCTGCCCCTGCACTTCGGCGACGCGCTGCTGGTCTACGGGCACCGCCGCCGGCTGGAGGCGCTGGCGCGCGACCCCGACTTCCTGGTGCTCGACGAGGCCGCTGCCCAGGCGCCGCGTCTCGAGAAGGCGCAGGCGGCGGCCGCGATCATGCTCGCGGTGCTCGCCGTCGCCATGCTCGGGCTGGTGCCGATCGCGATCGCCGCGCTCACCGGCGCGGCGTTGATGGTGCTGTTCGGGTGCTTGAGCCTGGAGGAGGCCTATCGGGCGATCGACTGGAAGGTGGTGTTCCTGATCGCCGCCATGCTGCCGCTGGGAGCGGCGATCGAGCACACCGGCGCGGCGCAGATGGGCGGGCAGGCCCTGCTGGCGGCGGTCGGCGATCGCGGTCCGCGCTGGGTGGTCGCCACGCTGTTCGCGGCCACCGCGCTGGGCACCCAGCTCGTCCCCACCGCGGCGCTGGTGGTGCTGATGGCGCCGGTCACGCTCAGCGCCTCCGCCACCCTGGGGATCTCGCCCCATCTCTTGATGATGACGGTGGCGATCGCCGCCTCCTCGAGCTTCGCCAGCCCGCTGTCGCACCCCGCGCACCTGCTGGTGATGGGCCCGGGGGGCTATCGCTTCGTCGATTACGTGAAGGTCGGGGCGCCGCTCACGCTGATCGCGCTGCTCGTCTCGGTGGCGCTGCTCCCGATCCTCTGGCCGCCGTAGCTCGTCGGACGCTAGCCGTCGTCGACCGGGCGTCCGTCGGGCCGCGAGTCAGCGCTCGGACTCGCCGACCAGCAGCTCGTTGTGGACGTCGTGGACTCCCTTGGTGGCGCGGGCGACGCGCTCGGCGTCGGCCTTGATCGCTGCCGAGCCGACGCGGCCGATGAGGGTGACGACGCCCTGCGACGAGCCGCAACCGAGGAGCGCCGACAGGCCCGACGCCGACCAGCAGGCCAGAGATCACGGTGAGTTCGTTCTTCATGTGATGCCGTCCTTTCTGAACAGCATCCCGCTAACTCTCGGCTCTGCCGCGGGGAAGCGCACTTACTACCGGGCGTCGAGCCGAGGCGCGTCGGAACTACCCTGTCTCTGGTGGAGCCGCGCACGTGCCGAGCTCGTCGACCAGGGCGAACAGGCGCTCCAGTGAGGTGGGCTTGAGCAGGTGCCCGTCGAAGCCGGCTGCGCGCAGCCGAGCCGAGTCTTCCTGGTACCCGGTGAGGGCAATCACCATCACCCGCCTGCCGAGCACCTCACGCAGCTCGCGGGCGACCTGGTAGCCGTCCATCCGCGGTAATCCCAGATCGAGGAGCACGAGCTCGGGATCGAGCGTCCGGGCCAGCGCCAGGGCGGCCTTCCCGTCGGGCGCCGTCCGGACGACGTGGCCCTCCATCGCGAGGATCGTCGCCAGCGCCTCGGCAGTGTCCTTCTGGTCGTCGACGATCAGGATCCTGCGCGCGACCGCAGGAGGAGACGCCTTCGGTTTCGCCACGGGCGGCGCCGGACGCCCCGCGCGCAGCCGCGGCAGCGTGACGACCATCTCGGTGCCCTTGCCGGCCCCGGCGCTGGAGGCTTCGACGCTCCCGCCGTGCAGGTGCACCAGGCTGCGCACCAGCGCCAACCCGAGACCCAGCCCGCCCTTGGCGCGATCGAGGCTGGCGGGCGCCTGCGTGAACAGCTCGAAGATGTGCGCGAGCTCGGCGGGCTCCACGCCGATGCCGTTGTCGCGAACCGAGATCTCGACGGTGTCGTCGGTCGCTTCGAGGGTGAGCCAGATCTGGCCTCCGTCGTCGGTGTATTTGGCCGCGTTGGCGAGGAGGTTCTCGATCACCTGGGCGAGCCGAGCCGAGTCGCCGAGCACCGCGACGGTCCCGGCCGGGGGGAGGGAGACGGTGAGCTTCTGATTGGCAGCTTCGACCAGCGGCCTCACGCTCTCGACCGCCGCGCGCGCTGCCTCCGCGATGTCGACCGCCTCCCGGGCGGGCTCGAGCTTGCCCGAGATGATCCGTGCCACGTCGAGGAGCTGGTCGAGCATGGCGACCAGGCGCCCGATCTGTCGCGCCATCATCGAGCGGACCGGCGCCACCTCAGGGTCGCCGACACGCTCGAGGAGATCGACCCCGTTGGCGAGGGCGGCCAGTGGGTTGCGGAGCTCGTGGCCGAGCATGGCGAGGAACTCGTCCTTGCGGCGGTGGTCCAGGGCCAGCTCGTCGGCGCGGTTCTGGGCCTCCATCTGTGCCTTGCGCAGGTCGGTGACGTCCTCGATCGACAGCAGGATCAGATCGGCATAGCCCGCGCGCGGCATCACGTCGGCGTTGAGCTTCATGCTGCGCCAGCCGATCCGCTCGAACACGTGCTCCACCTCGTAGTTTCGCACCTCCCGCTGGCGCAGCGGCGCGTCCTCGAGCAGGGCTCGCACCCTGGGGATGGCCCATTGACCGTCGCCCAGCTCGTAGAGGCGCCGGCCCACGGTGTGCGCCTCGTCGATCTCGAACACCTCGTAGAACGCGCGGTTCGCCGAGACCACGCGATGGTCCATGTCGAGCACCAGCAGCGGCGCGCGCGAGGTGCGGATGATCCCCTCGGCGTAGAGGCGGGCCTGCTCGCTGTCGGCCGCTGCCTGCTTCTGGGCGGTGATCTCGAGGAAGGTCAGGCAGACCCCTCCGACGCCCCCGTCGGAGGTGCGGTAGGGCAGCACCCGCCTAAGGAACCAGCGACCCTGGGCTCCCTCCACCTCGACTTCGATGGGGGTGGGGTCGTCGGTCAGCACCCGCTCGGCGTCGGCGAGCAGGCGGTCGTCGTCGACCTGCAAGGCGAGGTCCGCGAGCGGCCTTCCGAGGTCGGCCTCACCAACGTGCATGACCGCGGCGGTCGCTGGCGTGAACCGCCGGATCCGCAGCTCGCGATCGAGGAAAACGGTGGGGACGTCGGCGCTCGAAAGCAGGTTGTCGAGGTCCGAGGTGAGAGTGCGCAGCTCGTCGTTGCGCTCCTCGAGCTGGCGGTTGGTGGTGTTGAGCTCCTCGTTGAGGGACTGCAGCTCCTCCTTGGACGCCTCCAGCTCCTCGTTGCTCGACTGGAGCTCCTCGTTGAGCGACAGCAGCTCCTCGTAGCTCGCGCCGTGCTCCTCGGTGATCGTCCTCAGCTGGTCCACCGCCGTGTGCAGCTGCTCCCGAGTGTCCTGGAGCTCCTGGTGGAGCCGGGCCACGGTCGCTTCCGCCTCGCCTGCCTCCTCCCCCGTGGCATGGGGCGCGGTGAACTGACCCGACACTTCCCGAAAAGCGACCAGGAGCATTCCACCGGTCCGCTGGCCGCGCGCGATCGGCTCGATGGCGATCTCGACACGGGTGGCCTCGCCGTCGCCCTCCAACCGCAGGCCGGTGATGGTCACCGGCCGCCGTTCCTCGAAGGCCTCGGCGAGACCCGCGCGCAGCTTGGCGTACAGCTCGGGCCGCACCCACGACAGCAAGTCCAGGCGCACCTCGCCCTGCGGCCGGGTCAGGTAGGGCTCGGTCGGCCCGAAGAAGTAGACGATCTCGAGCTCCGAGTCGACCACCACGCAAGGCGTGGTGTGACGCTGGAGGACGAGCTTCTCGATCCGCCGGGGCGCTTGCGGAGCCTCCGTCTCCGATTTGGCCTGCGCCGGCGCCGGGACCAGCCCGCCGCTTCGCCGCGTCGAGAGCGTGTAGGCGCGGGTTCGCCCGCTCGCGGTCGCGCGATAGATGCGGTGGTTGCCCTCGAGCTGAGTGAAGAGGTCCGAGCGCCGACCGATGGTCTCGGCGACGCCGAGCCAGAGCGTGCCGCCGGGCCGCAGGGCGAAATGGAAGCGCTCGAGCAGCCGCTCCTGGGCCGCCGAATCGAGGTAGATGAGCACGTTGCGACAGAGGACCACGTCGAGGTGGGGAAACGGCGGATCCGAGAGCAGGTCGTGGGCGGCGAAGGTCACCGCCGCGCGCAGGTCGCGCTGCACCTCGAAGCCCTCCGTACAGGGACGGAAGAAACGTTCCAAGCGGCCCGCGGAGACGTGGGTGGAGATGGTCGCGGGATACCGCCCCTGCCGCGCGCTGTCGAGGGCGTCGGGGCTCGCGTCGGAGGCGAAGACCTTGACCCCCACGTGCTTCTTCACGGTCTCGAGGTGCTCGAGGAGCACCATGGCGAGGCTGTAGGCCTCCTCGCCGTTGGCGCAGCCCGCCGACCACGCGCGCACGGCGTCGTCGTCGCCTCTTTCCGCGACCAGCTCCGGCAGGACCTCGCTGGTGAAGAGCTCCCACTCCGCGGGATCGCGAAAGAAGCTGGTGACCCCGATGAGCAGGTCGCCGTAGAGCGCCTCGAGCTCCTCCGGATGCGCCGAGAGGTAGTCGAGGTAGCGCTGCCACCCGCCGAGGTGGAGGAACCCGATGCGTCGCTCCGTTCGCCGTTGCAGGGTTCCCCGCTTGTAATCGCGAAAGTCGACGCGGTAGCGAGTGCCGAGCAGCTCCAGGATCGCTTCGAGCCCCTCGGTGGGCAACTCGAGCTCCCCTTGGGCCGCCGACCCGGCACCGGGCGCCGCCGCGAACGGCGGTGGCCCCGAGTCTGCGGCTCGACCGAGATCCGGGCCGGCGAGCTCCCGCGGCTCGGGTGCGGCGGCGCCCTCGACACGCGTCAAGGGCCGCTGCTCGGGCCGGGTCGCAGGCGTCGCCGCAAACTGTTGGAGGACTTGCCCCATCTCCTCCGGGGCCACCACCGAATCGGCCGCCCCGGTGTCGATGGCGCTGCGCGGCATTCCGTCGTATCCAGCCGTCGCCGGGTCCTGGACCAGGCACAGCCCCCCCGCGGCACGGATGGCCTGCAGGCCGGCGGAGCCGTCCTGGCCGGTACCCGAGAGCACGATGCCGGCGGCGCGACTCCCGCGGTCCACCGCCAGCGCCGAGAAGAAAGCGTCGATGGGCCGGGCGCGATAGTGAGGCTCGGCGGGCGCGCCCGGTGCCAGAGCGCCGTCGTCCATCCCGAGCGACGTCGCGGGCGCGATGATGTAGACGTGGTCGCGCTCGACGCGTTCGCCGCCCGCCACCTGAGAAACCGCCATGGCGGTTTCCCGCTGCAGGATCTCGGCGACGTGACTCGGCTGCGCCGGCGCCAGATGAAGCACGATGACGAACGCCAGTCCCGCGTCCGTCGGGGCTTCCCGCAGCAGCCGCTGGCAGGCGTCGAGCCCACCGGCGGACGCTCCGACCCCGACCACCAGCAACGGCTCGAGGACGTCGACAGGGTCATCGGTTGGCGGGCCTTCGTTCTGGCCGCTCAGCCGGCGGTCCCTGCGCGCAGCAGACGGTCCGGGAGCCACCTCAGCGGCGTCGACTCCAGTAGAAGCCGCCGCCGCCGAACAGCAGGATCAGGACGACAATCAGAATAATCAACGTGGTGTTGCTCATAGCGCACCCCTTTCTGGTGGAGTCATGCTCAGAGTAGGTCATGCTGGCACCCCCCGGGAACCGGAGTTTCTACCCTCCGGGGACCCGCGAGTCAGTAGGAAATACCGAGCTGGCGGCGAGCCCCCGCTCGGGCCAGGGGGAACCGCTCGCCGATGCGCGACGGGCGCGCTCCTGAACGGGCGCGCTCCCGTTCCGCGGAGCGGCCGACGGGAACGGGACTGGTGATCCGAACCGTCGCGTGCGCGGAGACGTCGTCGCGATCGGCCGACCAGGGGGTCGGCCGCTACGGATGATGCGTCTCGCAGCGGCGGGGCGCTTCGTCGCGGGCCGGTCGCCGCCGCGGACGCTCGAAGGTCGTAGATCTCCGGCTCGTCGAGGCGGCTGAGCCTCGAGACGTGACCGAGGCGATGTGAGCTACGAGGTGGTCGGGGATGCAGTCCAGGTCGAGCGCGTCGGGGCGCGTGATACCTTGCCCGTCTTCGACGCGCCATCCATCGCCCTCCCCGCGCCATGCCGGACCGCAAGCGCCTCTTCCTGATCGACGGCTACTCGACGATCTTCCGCGCCTTCTACGCGCTGCCCGGCCTCTCCAACTCGAAGGGTCAGCCAACCAACGCCACGCTCGGCTTCGCGCGCATCCTCCACAAGCTCCTGCGCGAGGAGAAGCCCGACCTGGTCGGGATCGCGCTCGACACCGGGCGCGACACCGTGCGCGCCGAGCGCTACGAAGAGTACAAGGCGAACCGCTCGCCGATGCCGGATGACCTGCGCATCCAGCTCCCCTACATCCGGCGCACGATCGAGGCGCTGCGCATCCCGATCCTCGAGATCGCGCGCTGGGAGGCCGACGACGTGATCGGGACGCTCGCCTGCAAGGCGGCGGCCGAGGGCCTCGAGGTCGTGCTGGTCACCGCCGACAAGGACTTCATGCAGCTCGTCGGCCCCGGCGTGCGCCTCTACCACACGATGCGCGAGAAGGAGTACGACGCGGCGCGGGTCGAGGAGGACTTCGGCGTGCCGCCGGCGCAGGTGGTCGACGTGCTGGCGCTGATGGGCGACAGCATCGACAACATCCCGGGGGTGCCGGGGATCGGCGAGAAGGGCGCCAAGAACCTGATCCGCGAGCACGGCTCGCTCGAGGCTTTGCTGGAGCGCGCCTCAGAGGTCAAGCGCAAGAACTATCGCGAGGGTCTGATCCAGAACCGCGAGCAGGCGCTGCTCTCCAAGGAGCTGGTGACCATCGCCACCGACCTCGAGGTCGAGCTCGATCTCGAGGCGCTGCGGCTCGACGAGCCCGACGCCAAGGCGCTGTTCGAGCTCTACCGGGAGCTCGAGTTCTTCGCCCTCATCGAGGAGCTCCAGCGCGCCGGGCTGGTCGCGCCCCAGCGCGTGATCGAGCCCGCCGGCGACTGCGGCGAGGTCGCGCAGTGGGAGGCGGCGGTGGGCGCGCTCGACCGGCGCAGGGTGATCGCCCTCGTCGCCGCGCCCGGCGAGCAGGACGCGACTGGGATCGCGGTGGGTGTCGGCGGCGAGCGGGTGCTGTTCGTCGACTTCCGCCGCGAGGGGCTGCGCGAGACCTGCCGCCGAACCCTCGCGGGCTGGCTCGAGGACGAGCAGGCGACAATCGTCGCCCACGACACGAAAGAGGTCCTGCGACTGGTCGCCGGGGGCGACCCGAACGCCTGCCGGGTTTCCTGTCGTCTCGTCGACACCATGCTGCTCGCCTACCTGCTGCGCTCGGCGCTGCGCAGCTTCAGCTTCGAGGAGGTACTCGCCGAGCGGCTCCAGCACCGCGCGATGAAGCTCGCCGAGGCCGGCTTCTCCAAGGAGGGACCGCCGCTCCTGGGGCACGTCGAGCTGCTGCGCTTCGCGGCCGAGCGGGTGCTCCTGCTCGGCGAGGTCGCGCAGAAGCTGGAGGAGGAGCTCGAGGGCGCCGAGGCCGGTGACCCGGTGTCGGTCTACCGTACGATCGAGGAGCCGCTGATCCCGGTCCTGATGCGGATGGAGGAGCGCGGGATCGAGCTCGACATTCCTTTTCTCGGATCGATGTCGGAGCGCCTGGGCGAGCAGCTCGCCCAGCTCGAGCGCGAGATCCACGAGATCGCGGGCGAGGAGTTCAACCTCAACTCGCCGCAGCAGCTCGGCGTGATCCTCTACGAGAAGCTCGGTTACCCGGTGCTCAAGCGCACGCGCAAGACCAAGAGCTACTCGACCAACGCCGAGACCCTCGAGGAGCTCGCCGCCCGCGGCTTCGATCTCCCCGCGAAGCTGCTCGCGTGGCGCGAGCTCTCCAAGCTCAAGTCGACCTACCTCGACGCCTTCCCGCAGCTCGTGAGCGGCGACGGGCGACTCCACACGCGCTACCAGCAGGCGGTCGCGGCGACCGGCCGGCTGTCCTCCTCGGAGCCCAACCTGCAGAACATCCCGGTGCGCACCGAGATGGGGCGCGAGATCCGCCGCGCGTTCCGGGCCGGCGAGGGGCGCCGGCTGCTGGTCGCCGACTACAGCCAGATCGAGCTGCGCCTGCTCGCCCACATCGCTGAGGACGAGCGGCTGATCGCGACGTTCCTCGAAGGGGGCGCCGACATCCACCGGGAGACCGCGGCCAGCGTGTTCGGCGCCGCCCCGGAGCTGGTGACCGGCGAGCAGCGCCGGGTGGCGAAGATGATCAACTACGGGATCGCCTACGGCATGAGCGCGTACGGGCTGGCGCAGCGTCTGGGCATCGAGCCCAAGGAGGCCAAGTCCTTCATCGACGCCTACTTCGAGCAGTTCCCGGGGGTGCGCCGCTACATGGACGAGACCACGGAGCGGGTGCGCAAGACGGGCTACGTCGAGACGCTCTACGGTCGCGTCCGCTTCCTGCCCGACATCAATTCGCGCAACTACGCGCTGCGCGAGAACGCCAAGCGGATGGCGATCAATGCACCGATCCAGGGCACCGCGGCGGACCTGCTCAAGCTGGCCATGATCGCGGTCGAGCGGCGTCTCGCCGGCGAGAACGGGCGCGCGGGGCTGTTGCTGACGGTGCACGACGAGCTGGTGCTCGAGGTCCCGGCCGAGGAGGCCGAGCGCCTGGCGGTGGCGCTGCGCGAGGAGATGGAGGGGGTCGCCGAGCTCCGGGTGCCGCTCGAGGTGGAGGTCGGCATTGGCGAAACGTGGTACGACGCGAAGGGGTGATCGCTCCGCGCGAGGCACCGGGTCACGAACCGGGGAGAGCGCGAGCCGGTTCGAGATCGCGGCGAGCGGCGAGAGCCGCCGGAGGGTGGCCTGGGCGCTGCGCGCCCTCGCCATCGCCGGCCTGCTCGCCCTCCCCTTCCTCCCCTGGGACGGCTTTCCCGGCGACGAGGACAGCGAGGCGGCGGTCAAGGGAATCCTGTCCGTCCTCAGCCTCGCGCTGGTCGGTCTCGGGCTGCTGCGCGACCCCGGACCGAGAGGTCGCGCGACGAACGGGCCGCTGGTGCTCGCCGCGCTGATCGCGATCGCCACCTACTTCAATCTCGGGATCTTCCACACCGACCGCTTCCACCACGACTGGGAGCAGTTCCACTACACGCTGGGCGCTCGCTACTTCCCGGAGCTCGGCTACGACGGGCTCTACGCCGCCTCCGTCCAGGCGCAGATCGAGTCCCCGGTCGAGGGCAAGGTGCCTCACTCCGAGATCCGCGATCTGCGCACGAACCAGGTGGTCGAGACCTTCTCGCCGGAGGCGAGGGCGCATGCGGCCGAAGTCGAGGCGCGCTTCACCGAGGAACGCTGGCGTCGCTTCGTCGAGGACCACGACCACTTCGTGCGCGACACCTCGCCGAGTCACCTCGCCTCCATGCGGCTCGATCACGGCTTCAACCCGCCGCCGAGCTGGACGTTCGTCGCCCGTCTGTTCGTGGGCAACCAGAGCCCGCTCGACGGCGCGCGACTCGGGGCGCTGGGCGCCATCGACTACGTGTTGCTGGCGTTCGCGTTCGCGTTCGCCGGCAGGGCCTTCGGTGGTCGCGATCTGTGCCTGGCGCTGGTCCTCTTCGGCCTCAGCTACCCTGGACGCTTCTTCTGGGTCGGCGGCGCGCTGCTGCGCCACGACTGGCTGGCGGCCGTGATCCTGGGGGTCGCGCTGATGGAGCGCCGCCGCTTCGCCTGGGCGGGCGCCGCGCTCGGGTGGGCCGCGTCGGTGCGGCTGTTCCCGGCGCTGTTCCTGCTCGGGCCCGCGATCGTGGCCGCGCGCGCCCTGATCCGTCGCGAGCGCCCGACCTGGGCACTTCGGCTGGGGGCGGGCTTCGCTGCGGCGGTGCTCGCGGCGCTGCTCGCCGGTGCGCTCACCGGCCGCGGTTTCGGCGCGTGGCGGGAGTTCACGGACGCGATCCGGCTGCATCGCGACACCTGGCTCACCAACAACGTCGGCTTCGAGAACGTCCTGCTCTACGACCTCGAGACGATGCGTCGCGAGCTCGTCGACTTCTCTCTTCCGGAGCCCTGGATCCACTGGCAGGCGAAGATGGACGCGCTGCGGGAATCGCGCGCGCCAATGCTCCTGATCGGCAAGGCGCTGCTCGTGATCCTGTTCGGCTTCGCGGTCGCCGGGCGCGACCCGCCGCGCGCGACCGCGCTCGGGGTCTTCCCGATCTTCGTCGTCTTCCTGAGCACCTGCTACTACTGGCAGATGCTCCTGCTCGTCGCGTTCGCGGGCAGTCTGCCGCTCCTGATCGCGACCCTCCTGCTCAATGCGGCGATGTGGGGGCTCCATCCCCTCACCGCCGCATTCGAGGCGCGTTACGGGCTGTTCTCCTGGGGCCTGCTGCTGGTGCTCGGCGGTTGGCTGGCGCTTTGGCTGCGCGGTGCGATCCGCCGCGCTCGCGACCGCGGTGCCGCCGGACGGGCCGCTTGAGGCTGGCGGCTTCCCGTTCGAATGGCGGCGGCGTGCCGCGGCAGGTGAGCCGCCGCGGGGCGCGTCGCGGACGATCCCTGCATCTTTCGGTGGAAGCCGGCCGTATGCTCGGAAGGGGACCACGAGTCCATCCCGGAAGGAAGGGCGGGACCTGGGCACGACCCGCCAGAGCGAGGGTCCGTCTCCGCACGTCGATCGCGATCGCTGACGACCCGCCGGCGGGTCTGCGCGTTTCTCTTTGAGCGCGCGTCCGACCGGTCGGCGCCGCGCGTCGTCTGGCGCGTCGACGGCTGGGAGAAGGCTCCGGGGCTCAGCGATCGCGCGCGAGACGCAGCCCGTCGAGCGTCAGCCGCGCGACCTCGCCGTTGCGGTCGAGGTCGAAGGACAGCGAGGACTCGCCGCGCCAGCGGGCGTCCCAGCGCACGCGGAACGTGTCGTAGTTCCAGTGCTGGACGCTCCCGGCGCGGCGGCCGTAGCCGACCCTCAGCCCGCCGTCCTCCCCCAGACCGATCTCGACGACGCCGTAGAGCGGATCCTGGTAGCGCCCGGTGTAGCGCTCGAGCGGCAGGGTCGGCTGCGTTCCCTCGACCCGCCGCTCGCGCGCCTCGCGGCGCGCCTCCTCGCCCTCAGCGGCGAGCTCGGCGTAGAGGTCTCGCAGCTCGGTGCTCCAGTCGCGAATCTCCCCGGTCGCGTCGCCGCCGCGTGCGCGGGCGGGGTCGAGGAGGTCGAAGACCCGGTACATCAGCGCGTGCCGGAGCTCGGTGTGGTCGCGGTTGGCGAGCACGTAGACGCCGAGACCCTCGTCGCGGATCAGCCCGCAGAGCGCGACCATGCCGTCGATGCTGCCGGTGTGGAAGTCGACCCGGCGTCCCCGGTAGTCGGCCTGGAACCAGCCGAGACCGTAGGTGGTCCAGTGCGGCTCGGTGAGGCGGGCGGTGGGGTAGAAGTCCTCGGGACCGACGATGGCGTGAGCCCGGAACAACGCTTCGATGGTCTCCTCCGACAGCAGTCTGCGTCCCTCGGGGGTCACGCCCCCGGCGAGCAGGAAGCGCATCCACTGCGCCATGTCGTGCACGCTCGACCAGACCGCTCCGGCCGCCGCCACCGGATCCACGCTGGCGTTCTCGATCTCCATCAGCCGCCCGTCGACCAGGTCGTGCGGGTGGGCCACGTTCGAGCGTCCGCCGGTGTCTGCGAGCGAGGTCACCGAGCGCGACATCCCGAGCGGCTCGAAGATCCTGGTGCGCACCATTTCGCCCCAGCTCTGGCCCGAGACCGCCTCGATCAGCTCGCCGGCCGCCGCGTACATGATGTTCTGGTAGATGAAGCCCGAGCGCAGAGAGTAGGCGGGCTCGACGAAGCGCAGCCGGCGGACGATCTCGTCGGTGGAGAGGTCCTGCTCGTACCAGAGGTAATCGGCGTTGGGCAGACCCGCGTTGTGGGTGAGGAGGTCACGCGCCTGCACCTCGCGGGTGGCCACCGGGTCGTAGAGGCGGAAGCCGGGGAGGTGGTCGATCACCGGATCGCCCCACGCGAGCTTTCCCTCGTCGACTAGCATGCCGACCAGCGCGGCCGTCATCGCCTTGGTCGTCGAGCCGATCGCGAACAGCGTGTGCTCGTCGACTCCCGCGCCCTGCCCCTCGGCGCCGAGCCGCTGCGCGCCGTAACCCTCCGCGAAGACGACGGCGCCGTCCGCGACCACCGAGATCGCCAGCCCCGGCGTCTCCCAGTCCTCGACCGCCTGCCGCACGTACCGATCGAAGCCGGCGAGTGACGGCACGTCCTGGGCGATGGCGGCCGCTCCGGCGAGCAGCGCGAGGACGAGGACCGGGGGTGTTCGTGACAACGTGGCTCGGCGCATCGACGCTCTCCTCAAGCGCGGGTGCTGGGGTGCGAGGTCCGGGCAGGAGGCTCGCGGACGACGCTGGGCTCGCTCGATCGCGCCGTCAGACTATCGGAGTCGCGGGCCTCGACCCGCCCTCGAAGTCGCCGGTCCCGCTCCCACGGGTGGCACTCCTCGGCGTTCGCCGGACACGCGCAGCGCGGGCGAGCTGCGTGCCGGCCTCGCGCTCTCACGGCGCGATCCAGAGCCACGCCAGCACGCCGGAGCCGAGCACGAAGCAGTAGATCGCGAACAGCGAGAAACGGCCGCGCCTCAGCATCGCCAGGAGCACGGCGAGCGACGCCCATCCGACGAGGAACGCGGCGGCGAAGCCCAGCGTGAGCTCGAGCCCCGACGTCGTGGCGAAGTCGAGGTCGCCGAGCTTGAGCAACAGGGCGCCCAGGATCGCCGGGATCGACAGCAGGAACGAGAAGCGAGCGGCGAGCGCCGGGGCGATCCCCAGCAGCAGCGCCACCGAGATCGTCGATCCCGAGCGCGAGATGCCGGGGGTGATCGCGAGCCCCTGGACGATCCCGATCAGGACCGCCTGCCAGGGTCTCACGACGTTCTCCTCGTGCGCCCGCGCCCCCAGCAGGCGCGGGAGAGAGAGCAGAGCGCCCGTCACCAGGAGCATCGAGGCGACCACGGCGGGACGGTCGAACAGCGACTCGAGCCGATCCTGGAAGAGCAGTCCGATGACGGCGGTGGGCAGCGAGCCGAGGGCGAGGGCGAGGACGAGCCGGAGCTCGTCGGACGACTGGATCGTGGCCCGCGGCCGGCGATAGCTTCCGGACGAGCGGGCGGCGTCGAAGCCGGCGCGCGCGAGAGCGACCAGCGAGTGCCGGTAGACCAGCAGCACCGCGAGCAGCGTCGCGACGTGGAGCACCACGTCGAAGGCGACCTGCTCCGATCCCGGATCCGCTGCGCCGAAGAAGTGATGAGCGAGCGCCAGGTGACCGGAGCTCGAGATCGGCAGGAACTCGGTCAGCCCCTGGAGGGCGCCGAGCAGGAGGGCGAAGGTGGGCGTCACTCGATGCTCTGGATGGTGGAGGAGAGCCCGAACGCGGCTCTCGGGCCAGCGGGCGGTGCCGCAGCCTAACCCGACTCGTTGTCGCACGGAGGGTAAGCTCCGCCTTCGAGATCCCCGATCGTCCGGGCGGTCGCGCCCCCGGGATCGACCTCGAGCCGCTCAGCCTCCGATGTGCCGAGGAGCCCCGGCGCCGATCGAGTCGGCGCCGCCCAGAACGCCCCGGACCGAATCCCGACGACTCGAACAGGGAGGGAGAGATGAGAGAGGTCGCCATCGTCAGCCCCCTTCGCACCCCGGTCGGGCGCTTCCTCGGATCGCTCCAGCCGCTCTCGGCCAACCAGCTCGCGGCGACCGTGATCCGCGCCGTCGTGGAGCGCACCGGCGTGGACCCGGCGCGCATCGACGACGTGATCCTGGGTCAGGGATACCCCTCCGGCGAGGAGCCGGCGCTCGGTCGGCTGGCGGCCCTCACCGCGGGGCTGCCGATCGAGGTGCCGGGCTGTCAGGTCGACCGCCGCTGCGGCTCGGGGCTGCAGGCCGTGCTCAACGGCGCGATGATGGTGCAGACCGGCGCCGCCGACGTGGTGCTCGCCGGGGGCGCGGAGAGCATGAGCCGCGTCGAGTTCTACACCACCGAAATGCGCGGCGGCAGTCGCTTCGGCTCGGTCACGCTCCACGATCGGCTGGTGCGCGCGCGGGCGACCGCCTCGCCGGACGAGCGCTTCGGACCGATCTCGGGCATGATCGAGACCGCCGAGAACCTCGCGGAAAGGTACGGGATCTCGCGCGAGGAGCAGGACGCCTACGCCCTGCGCAGCCACCAGCGCGCGGTCGCCGCGGTCGAGGCGGGCACGTTCGCGGAGGAGATCGTCCCGGTCGCGGTGCCGCAGCGACGGGGCGAGCCGCTGCAGTTCGCCACCGACGAGGGGCCGCGCGCCGACACCAGCCTCGAATCGCTGGCGAAGCTGCGTCCGGTGCAGGAGGGCGGGACGGTGACCGCCGGCAACGCCAGCTCGCAGAACGACGCGGCGGCGGCCTGCCTGGTGGTGGCCGCCGACCGGCTCGAGGAGCTCGGGCTCGAGCCGCTGGGCGTCCTGCGCGGCTGGTCGGTGGCGGGCTGTCACCCGGCGACCATGGGCATCGGCCCCGTCCCGGCCGTCGCCCGGCTGTTCGAGCGCACCGGCCTCTCCTGGGACGACGTCGACCTGATCGAGCTCAACGAGGCGTTCGCCGCCCAAGTGTTGTCGGTCCTGCGCGAGTGGAAGTCGACGGCGTCGAAGTCGACGGCGTCGAAGTCGCTGCCCGACCCGGAGCGGCTCAACGTCAACGGCTCCGGGATCTCGCTCGGGCACCCGATCGGGGCGACCGGCGCGCGGATCCTGTGTACCCTGTTGTGGGAGATGAGGCGCCGCGGCGCGCGCTACGGGCTCGAGACGATGTGCATCGGCGGCGGTCAGGGTCTGGCGGCGCTCTTCGAGCGCGCCACCTGAGCCCGGGCGTCCACCGAATCGCGGCCCGGCGCCTCCCGCAACGAGCCATGAAGCCGAAGCAGCTGAACGCGCTGGGGATTGCGAAGGGGCCCGCCCGCAAGGCGGCGATCGCAGCGGTGCGCGAGCTGGCGCGGCGCGGCGAGACCGGCGAGCCGGTGCGCCGCCGGCTCGCCGAGGTGGTCGCCGCCCCGGAGCGCTTCGTCGGCGACGAGGTCCTGGGGCCGCTCGCGCAGGCGCTGCGTGAGCAGGCGGCGCGGGCCGAGCGCGGCCTCGGTGCGCGCGAGCGCGCGGAGCCTGCGCCGTACCGGCAGTGGGGCCGGGATCTCGAGCCCCAGGCAGTGCAGCAGATGGCGAACGCCTGCCGCCTGCCGGTCGCGGTGCGCGGGGCCTTGATGCCGGACGCTCATCTCGGCTACGGCCTGCCGATCGGCGGCGTGCTCGCCACCGACAACGCCGTGATTCCCTATGCGGTCGGCGTCGACATCGCCTGCCGGATGAAGATGACGGTGCTCGACCTGCCGGTCGGGATCCTCGACGACGACGCGCCGCTGCGCAGGGCGATCGAGAAGGAGACCCGGTTCGGGGTCGGCGCTTCCTTCCGCTCCGACCGCCGCCAGCACGAGGTCATGGACCGGGACTGGTCGGTGACCGCGATCACCAGCCGGCTCAAGGACAAGGCCTGGAGCCAGCTCGGCACCAGTGGCTCGGGCAACCACTTCGTCGAGTTCGGGGTCCTCGTGATCGAGGAGCACTCCGGCCTCGGCCTCGAGGCCGGGCGTCACCTCGCGCTGCTCAGCCACAGCGGCAGTCGCGGCGCCGGCGCCTCGGTCGCCGGCCACTACTCCAAGCTGGCGATGGCCCGGCACGAGAGTCTGCCCCGCGAGCTCCGTCACCTGGCGTGGCTCGGGCTCGACACCGAGGCGGGCCAGGAGTACTGGCGGGCGATGGAGCTGATGGGCCGCTACGCCGCGGCAAACCACGCCTGCATTCACCGGCACATCGCGCGCCACCTCGGGGTGGAGGTGCTGCTCGACGTCGAGAACCACCACAACTTCGCCTGGAAGGAGGTCCACGACGGCCGGGAGGTCGTCGTTCATCGCAAGGGCGCGACGCCGGCGGGGGAGGGAGTGCTCGGCATCATCCCCGGCTCGATGGCCGACCCCGGCTACGTCGTTCGCGGCAAGGGATCGGCGGCCTCGCTCCATTCGGCCGCCCACGGCGCCGGCCGGGTGATGAGTCGCAAGCGAGCCCACCGCGAGCTGCGCTGGGAGGACGCCAGGCGCCTGCTCGAGAAGCGACGGGTCCGCCTGTTGTCGGCGGGTCTCGACGAGGTGCCGATGGTCTACAAGGACATCGACACGGTGATGGCGCAGCAGCGCGACCTGGTGACCCCGCTCGCCCGCTTCGAGCCCCGTCTGGTCAAGATGGCGCCCGCTGGCGAGCCGCCGGAGCACTAGGTGGTCGCCCACGTCTCCTGCTGCAATTGAGCTGCGGCCATTCCCGGTCCTGGCCGCACGGGAAGCCCCGCAGGCGAGGGCGTTCAGTCGTGGCGGAGCGCCACCATCGGGTCGATCCTGGCGGCGCGGCGCGCCGGCAGGTAGCAGGCGAGCAGCGCTACGGTGACCAGGATCAGCGGCGTCACCACGAACGTGCCGAGGTCCAGGCTGCCGACGCCGTACAGCAGCGACTCCAGGAAGCGGGTCAGGATGGCCGACCCGACCAGCCCGACGAGCACTCCCGATCCCGTGACCAACAGCCCCTCGCGCATCACGGCGAGCACGACGTCGCGGCCGCTGGCGCCGATCGCGCGGCGGATGCCCAACTCGTGGTGGCGCTGCGAGACGGTGTAGCTGATGACGCCGAACAGCCCCATCGAGGCGAGCAGCAGGGCGCCGATGCCGAGGCCACTCAAGCCGCCGATCCCCATCATCCACGGCGCCAGCCAGGTGGCGACGACGTCGCGCATGCTGCGGACGTTGGTGATCGGCTGTGCGGGATCGACCGAGGCGAGAGCTTCCTCGACCGAGCGCCGCAGCGTGTCCGGCTCCCCCTCGGTGCGCACCAGGACGAAGCGGCGCCGGGTGGAGAGCTGATCCTGGGGGAAGAACACCATCGCCGACGCCTGCTCGGTGAGGTCGAAGGCCCGAAAGTCGTCGGCGACGCCCACGATGGTGCGCCAGGTGTCGCCGCTCTTGATCTGTGATCCGACCGGATCGCGGTCGCTGAAGTAGCGACCCGCCAGGGTCTGGTTGACCAGGGCGACCGGCGCGGCGTCGGCGTCGTCGGAGGTCTCGAAGCCGCGTCCCTGCACGATCGGAACCCCCAACGTGGCGAGCGCGCCAGGGCTCACCCAGAAGCGATCGGCCCCCGGCACCTCTCCCTCCGCGGGGGAGTAGCCGGCGACCTCGATGGCGCCTCCGAGCTGTTCGTGATTGAGCGGCAGCGGGTAGATCGAGCCCACGCTGCGAACACCGGGCACTGCCGAGATCTCGTCGATCCCCTGATTGAAGTACGCGATCTCCTCGGGGTCCTCAGGGTACTTGGAGGTCGGCAGGGTGACCTCGAGAGTGAGCAGCTGCTCCGTGGTGAAGCCGAGATCGACCCGCTGGAGCTGCATGAAGGTGCGCACCATCAGGCTGGCCCCGGCGACCAGCAGCACGGCGAGGGCGACCTGGGCGAGCACCAGGCCGTTGCGCAGGCGGCCGGCGGCCCGCCCGGCGGAGGCGCCACGTCCGCCCTCTGCCAGCGCTGGAACCAGATCCGTCCTGGTCGTCTGCAGCGCTGGCGCCAGCCCGAACAGGAGCACGCAGCCACAGGCGACGGCGAGCGCAAAGAGCAGGGCCGGCAGATCGACCGAGATCTCGCCGACGCGGTAAAGCTCGCCGGGCATCGCCGTCTCGAAGCCCGAAGCGATCAGATAGGCGAGCACGGTACCGACCACCGCGCCCGCGATCGCGATGGCGATCGCTTCCGTGAGGAGTTGGCGGATCAAGCGTGCCCGCGTGGCGCCGAGGGTCTGGCGGAACGCGAGCTCGCGCGAGCGCCGGGTGGTCCGAGCCAGCATGAGATTGCCGAGGTTGGCACAGACGATCAGCAGCACGAAGCCGATCGCCAGCAGCAGCGCCGGGAAGACGATGCTGAAGGTGTCCCACGTGAACAGGAGCTGCGAGCGCAGATCGACGATGGCGCCGCCGCGTCCCTCGTTGTCCTCGGGGTACGCCTGCTCGAGCTGGCGACCGACGGTGTCGAGCTCGCTCTGGGCCTGCTGCACCGTGACGCCCTCTGCGAGCCTCGCCACCACCAGCAGCGGCCCGGCGGAGCCGCGGTCGTCGGCGTAGGGCTCGACGTCGAGCGGCAGCCAGAGCTCCATCGAGTTGAAGGGGAAGACGAAGCTGCGCGGCATGACTCCGACGATCCTGGCCGGGCGGTCGTCGAGCAGCAGGGTTCGCCCGAGCGCTCCCGGTTCACGAGCGAAGTGTCGCTCCCAGAATCGGTCGCTGATCAGGGCGACCCGCTCGGCCCCGGGCTCGGCGTCGCCGCCAGCGAGCGTGCGCCCGATCGCGGGCTCGACGCCGAGCGTCTCGAACAGGCTCGGAGTCGCCATCGTCGCCTGCACCTGGGTGTTGGCCTCGCCATCATTGCCGGTGAGCGTGAACGTGGTGTAGAAGTAGCCGCCCAGGCTCTCGAACGCCTCGACCCCGCGCCAGTCCCGGAAGTTGGGCACCGAGACGCGAAGCGTGTCGATCTGCTGGCGCTCGTCGGTGCCCCAGACGTGCACCAGGCGCTCCGGCTCCTCGAAGGGCAGCGGTCGCAGGAAGAAGGCGTTGATCAGCGAGAAGACGGCCGTGATCGCGAAGATCCCGAGGCCGAGACTGAGCACGGCGACGACCGTGAACGCAGGGCTGCGGCGCAGCGTGCGGAGGGCGTAGCGCAGGTCCTGGAGCAGGCTGTCCATACTCTCTCTCCGGTGATGGTGGTGCCTCGATCGAATGGTACGCGCTGCGGACGCCGGGGTTTACGCGCCGCGGCGGGCGGTGGCGCTCTCCGCCACCCGGTAGCGGCGAAGCGGCTCGGCACGGCGCGCGGGCGCACGGCGGGGCTTGGCTCCCCGGCGGCTCCGGCTCGAGGGCAGCTTCCGGGCCTGGGGGGCGTTGAGCCCGGCCATCCGCTGCGACGATCGGCGCGGCGGGAGGCGAGCCGCTCTCGTAGACTCCGGCGACCGTGGAGCCGTTGGCACACACCCTGTTGGGCGCCACGCTCGGCCACCTGGCGGCTCGAGGGGCCCCACGAGCCGATGACGAGCCCCGCGAGCGGGGCATCGTCCTCGCCGGGATCGTCGCGGCCAACGTCCCCGACGTCGATGCGCTGGCCTACCTCGCGGGCTCCGACTTCGCCCTCGGGTTCCGGAGGGGGATCACCCACGGGGTGGTGGCGATGGCGTTGTGGCCGCTGCTCCTCGTCGCGCTGTGTGCCTGGTGGCGCAGCCGTGGCAGCGGCAGGTCTTTGCTCGCACAGGTCACTCCGCGACTGCTCCTGGTGGTGGCTCTGGGCTGCTGGAGCCACCCGCTGCTCGACTGGCTCAACACCTACGGGATCCGGCTGCTGATGCCCTTCGATCAGCGCTGGTTCTATGGCGATGTCGCCTTCATCGTCGATCCCTGGATGTGGCTCCTGCTCGGCGGTGGTCTGGTGCTGGCGCGCTCTCCCGGCGTACGAGAGCGGCGGCGGTGGCTCGTCCTGGCGCTGATCTGTGCCGGCGCGGTCGCTGCGTCTCCCACGCCGATCGGGGCTCGACTCGCCTGGCTGGTCGCGTTGCTCGGCGTGGGGCTCGGCGTGCGGTCGGGCGGGGGAGCACGCGGCCGATGGCCAGTGGCGGTGGCGCTCGCTCTCTTCGTCCTCTACGTCGGCGCCCTGACCATCGTCGAGCGCGAAGCGCGGCGGCGGGTGGCCGACATCGCGGCGCTGGGATCTTCGCCCCACGTGATCTCCGCGGCGCGTCTGATGGTGGGTCCACGGCCGCTCGACCCGATGACCTGGCAGGTCGTCGTGCGGCTGCGAGACCGGTACCGGATCGGCTCCTACCGGCTGGGCGCGTCCGGAGTCCGCTGGCAGGACCCGCTGCCGCACGGGCCAGGCGGCCCGGCGGTCGAGGGGGCCTGGGAGGATCCCGCCGTCGCCGGCTTCGCGCGCTGGGTCCGGTTCCCCTACCACCGGATCGTCGAGGAGCCCGAGGCGCGTTTCGTCTACCTGCTCGACGCCCGCTACGCGACCGAGCCGACCACCGGGTTCGGCGGTGCCCGGATTCCCGCCGAGGGCCTCGGCGATCGTGAGCCTCCGCCATGAGCTCGCGGCGAGCCCGCTGCGAAGGTGGCGCGCGCGGGTATCCTCCTGACGGGCATCCTGCTCGAGGAGACACGTCGCATGAGCCAGTCCTTTTCACAGACGCAGCCGGAGACGGCGCTCGAGCTTGCGCCGCGACCGGAGGTGCTCGGGGGCATCACGGTGATCCGGGGGAGCGGCAACTGCCGAGGATGGAACGGCATCCACTACAAGGCCGGCATGCACGCGGACAACGTCGGCTCGTCGCGCCTGTCGATGAACGTGGCGACGATTCCGCCCGGGGGCGTGGCCGCCGCTCACGTCCACGTCGACTTCGAGCTGATGCTCTACATCCTCGAGGGGCGGGTGCGGCACGAGTACGGCGAGGGCTGCCGGCAGATCGTCGAGAACGAAGCCGGCGACTTCATCTTCATCGAGCCCGGTGTCCCGCACGAGGTGTTCAACCTGTCCGACACCGAGCCGGTGGTCGCGGTCGTGGCGCGCTCGGATGCCTCGGAGTGGCAGAACATCGTCCCCTACCAGCGGTCGTGAACCGGACCGGCGAGTGCGCTTCGTTGCTACAGTCGCCGGGCTCCGCTCCGAACCCACGAGCCGTCGGCTCGTCCTCTCGACCGATGAGCCAACCGTCGGCAACCTCGCGCCTTCGCCTGTGCTGCGGGTGCAACGAGACCTACGCGACCGACGGCGACAGCTGCCCATCGTGCGGGGGCAGCCTGGTGGCGCTCGTGGAGCAGCAGGACCTGCTCGAGACGACCACGCTCGAGGTCGCGGCCGAGCGCGCCGCGCAGGAGGAGGGCCTCGCGCTCGACGCGCCGGCGGACTCGCTCGTGGGCCGCGAGGTGGGCGTCTATCGGTTCGAGCGGATCGCGGGACGGGGCGGCATGGGGACGGTCTATCGCGGCTACCACCGGATGCTGCAGCGCCCCTGCGCGCTCAAGGTCCTCGACTCGAGGCTGGCCGAGCACGTGCCCGAGTACCGCGAGCTCTTCCTGGCCGAAGCGCGGGCCGCAGCCGGCCTGGTGCACCCCAACATAGTGACCGTTCACAACGTGCTCGAGAGCGACGGGCTCCACCTGATCGAGATGGAGTGGGTCGAGGGGCTCGCGCTGAGCACCCTGCTGCGCTCCCAGGGCCGCCTCGACGCCTATCGCGCGACCGAGTCGATGCTGCAGCTCAGCGCCGCGCTCCACCACGCCCACACCCGGGGCATCGTCCATCGCGACCTGAAGCCGTCGAATGCGCTGGTCTGCGAAGGACGGGTCAAGCTGGCCGACTTCGGGCTGGCCCGCCGCCTGGTGGCCTCCGGCGAGCGTCAGGTCCAGGTGGCCGGGACGCCGTACTTCATGGCGCCGGAGCTGTTCAAGGGGGTCGCCGCGAGCGCCCGCTCCGACGTCTACGCCGCCGGCGTCACCTATTTCTACCTGCTCACCGGCAGGCTGCCGTTCTATGCCCGCTCGCTCGAGGAGCTGGTGCGCGCGCACCGGGAGTCGGCGCTGCCTCCTCTCGATGAGCTGGGGCCCGCCGCGGGCCCGGCGCGCGAGATCCTCGAGGTCTGCCTGGCCAAGGACCCCGAGTCGCGTTTCACGGACGCGGCCACCCTGACCCGGCAGTTCGGTTCCGTGCTGCGTCGGCTGCGCAGCCTCGAGAGCCTGGTCGCTGAGGCGGTGAGCGACCTCGACGTCGAACGCCGGCCGACGGGAGACGGCTCGATCGAGCTGGTCGCCCGGCTGGCCGACGGCCGCCGACAGCGGGTCTACGTCGAGGAGCGCGACAGCGAGCTCACCGGCGAGCCGCTGGTTCACATCTTCAGTCCCTGCGCGCCCGTCGACGAGGAGTTCCTGCGCCGGGCGCTCGAGCTGAACGCCGAGGTGCAGCATGGCGCGCTCGCGATCGAGGAGCTCGACGGCAGGAGCTACTTCGTGATGCGCAACGCGTATCCACGCGCCACCTGCGATCCCGCCGAGGTGAGGAGCAGTGTGCTGTCCATCGCCGAGGCTGCGGACGACGTCGAACGCTCCCTACTGGAGGACGATCGCCATTGAGGGGCGTCGTGGCGAGGGGCGTCGGGGAGGACCTAGGGCGATGACTTCTCCTGCTCGCGAGCTCGATCGGCCTTGAGACTCTTCGTCGCGCTCACCGATCGGGACTGGCTCGACTCGCTCGCCGGGCGCCACGAGCTCGACGAGGTCTGCTTCTGGCAGGCGGCCTTCCCGCAGCCCCTGCGCTCGCTGCGGGCCGGCGAGCTGGTGCTGTTCATCGGGCACGCGCCCGAGCGGATGATCGCGGGTGGCGGCTTTCTCGTCCACGGCACCAGCCTCCCGCTCTCGGTGCTGTGGAGCTTCTTCGGGTCGAAGGCCGGCGGCGCGCACCGCGGGCAGCTCGTGCGCCGGGTCGAGCGCGCCCGCAGCGAGACGCCGAGCCGCGATCCGGAGGTGGGCGGCATGGTCCTCCAGAGCTTCTTCCTGTTCGATCCGCAGGATCGCGTTGCGCCTCCCGACGACTTCCACCCGAACGTCTCCCGGGGCAAGTTCTACGACGTCGAGGCCGGCACCGGTCAGCGGCTCTGGCGCGCCGTCTGCGAGCGGCTCGAGGCGGACCTGCCGCTCAACGACCGGGCGTCGCAGGGCGTGCTGTTCGGCGATCCCTGGCTGCTGCCTCGCCGCGTCGGCGTCGGCGGGTTCAAGTCCCTGGTGCTCGACGCCTACGGGCGCCGGTGCGCGGTGACCGGCCTGGAGCTCGTGCCGGCGCTCGACGTGGTGACGGTTCGACCGTTCGAGGCCGGCGGTCTTCCGAGGGCCGAGAACGGACTGCTCCTGCGCGCCGATCTCGCGCGGCTGTTCGAGCGCGGCTATCTCGCGATCGGCGACGACGAGGTCCTCTTGCTCAGCCGCGGTCTCGTCGAGGGAGGAGGTGAGCTCGGCGTCCTCGCCGGGACGGCCACGCGGCTGCCGCGGCGACGCGAGCTGCGCCCTCGCCCCGAGCTCCTCGCCTGGCACCGAGAGCACGTGTTCCTGGGTTGACGACCTCCATCGGAGGCTAGGTGGCTGGTGTTTTTCTCGCGATAGGGCTTGAGATTTTCTCCGGAGTATGAGCGACACTTGACCCAGGTCAGCAGCAGAGAGGAGCTGTTCGATGAGCCTGGGCACGGCACCGAGCCAGAAGAGCATCTTCGATGAAGCGAGCGAGTACTGCGCTGAGCGACTGAGCGAGAGGAGCGTGTACTCGTGGCTCCATCGGGAGCGAGAGCGGCTGTTCCCGGATGGGGACTTCGCAGACTTGTATTCGACGCGGGGTCGTCGTTCGGTAGCGCCGTCAGTCGTGGCCACGGTGATGGTCCTTCAGCGTCTGGAGGGGTGTTCGGACCGTGAGGCGGTGGAGCGATTTGCGTTCGATGTTCGGTGGCGCTATGCGGCAGGCGTCAGCGGTTGGGGCGAGGACGCATGCCGGGAGTTCGTGCACACGGTGTTGGTGGACATGCGGGAGCGATTGCGGGGATCGGCGAGGCCCGACCGGATTTTCGAGGCGAGTCTAGAAGCTGCGAAGTCGGCAGGTGTATTGGGTCGTCGGCGGGTGTTGGATTCCACGGCGTTGTATGACGCTGTGACGACGATGGACACGGTGACTCTGATCCGTTCGGCGATGCGCAGCCTCCTGCAGGTGTGCGATGCAGAGTTGGCTCAGGAGCTTCGGGCCGTCATTCGCAGTGGAGACGACTACGCGAGCACGGCCAAACCGCAGATCGACTGGAGCGACCCTGAAGCTCGGCACGAGCTGATCGACTCACGGGCACGCGATGCGTTCGCGTGTTTGGCGCAGTTGGAGGGCCGGGAGCTGTCGCCAGCAGTGAGCGAAGCGAGTCGCCTACTCGCCACCGTGATCGGCCAGGACCTGGAGACCGAAGAAGACGGCTCGCTGCGGATCGCGAGGCGTGTCGCCCGCGACCGGGTGATCTCGACGGTCGACCCAGAAGCCCGTCACGGCCACAAGACGTCGTCGCGTGGGTTCGACGGATACAAGGGCAATGTGGCAGTCGATCCCGACAGCGAGGTGATCACCAAGACGGCAGTGACGCCAGCGAATGCCGGAGAGGTCAGTGTGGCGGAAGAGCTGATCGATGACCTTCTCGGCGATGATGGAGAAGCAGTCGAAGCCACGGTCTACGGGGACTCGGCGTACGGGAGTGGAGAGTTTCAGGCACGCTTGCAGAATGCTGGGATCGACTCGAGGTGCAAGACGCAACCTGCCTCGAACGCTGACGGCTTCTTCTCGAAGGACCGGTTCGCCATCGACCTGAAGCAGGGGACGGTCACCTGCCCGGCTGGGCACACGGTTCTGATTCAGCGCTACGAGAAGCGATCCGACGCCGCGTCCTTCGGCACCCTGTGCGCCGCCTGCCCGCTGCGCTCCCAATGTACTCGCGCTACCGCCGGTCGGACGATTCGCATCGGACCGTACGAGGAGGCCCTGAGTCAGGCTCGCCAACGACAAAACCTCGAGTCCTGGCGAGCCGATTACCGAGCCACGCGTCCCAAGATCGAGCGCAAGATCGGACACATGATGCGTCGCCGCCATGGCGGGCGAAGAGCTCGCGTGCGTGGGCGCGGCAAGGTCGACGCAGACTTCAGGCTCCTCGCCGCCGCCCTCAATCTCACTCGACTCGCTGTCTTGGGTATCCGATCGACCGCTGAGGGATGGGCGGTTGCGTGACAGGACCGCTACAACCTCTCAACCTCTCAGATAACCTGCAGTATCGGAAATCCCGCCTTCACCGGGCTCCAAAGCTTTAGCCGCCGAGCTCTCTCGCAGAATGAACAACGGCCGCGCCACGCTCAACCCACGAGTCTGGCCCAGCCGACGACCTTGGCAATCCCGCTAACCCGTTTCACACCAGCCACCTAGG
>DATKBT010000031.1:0-150000 GCA_035546295.1 Thermoanaerobaculia bacterium
CGGAGGGTCGCGCCCTTCGCCTCGGTGGTGGTGTTCTTCGGCTTGGTGGCCTTCTTCGCCTTCTTCGTGGACGGCTTGTCGATCGTCGTCATGAGGGTTTCCTCCCGGTGGCGCCCGGTGAATTCCAGGACGCGGAGGAACGTCTCGACGCGCGGCAACCGGGGCCGAAGGTGCCCACCAGGTGCCCACAAGCGGGGCTCGCGACGACCTTCTCCCAAGCGCCGAACCGGCGGAAGCCCTTGCGCTGCAAGGAATTGGGAGTGGTAGCCCGTACGGGATTCGAACCCGTGTTACCGGCGTGAGAGGCCGGCGTCCTGAACCACTAGACGAACGGGCCGTCGCAGGAACTCGGAACGCTAACAGATCGGAATCGAGCCTTCAACGGTGCCCCACTCCGCCGTCGGCTGCGCAGGTGGTCGGGTCCCTCGAATCGGCTCCCGCCGCGATAGGATGATCCTCGGTGCGCAGCGGTGCTCTCGCCTTCGGGCTCGCCGTTCTCCTGGTCCTCCTCTCCCCACCCGGGGCGCTGAGCGCGCAGGAAGAGCTTCCCCCTCCGCCGGGGCCGGCGGAGGGATTCTTCGGCAGCGGAGTCGGCTGGCTCGAGGTCGACGGCACGCGGCGTGAGCTGCCCTACACGCTGACCATCCAGGGGCCGGTGGTCGCGCTGGCGAGCGTTGCCGACTACGTGGGGGGTGAGCTCGAGCTCGGGCCGCTGGGGCAACAGCACATCCTGCGCCTGTTCGGGGATGAGTTCGTGCTCGGACCGGACAGCGCGGTGATGACGCAGGGGGAGCAGATCCTGCCGCTCTCTCGCCCGCCGATCGTCGGCCAGCGCGGACTGCAGGTTCCACTCTCCGCCCTCGAGCAGAGCTACGGCGACCGGCTCGGCTACGTCTTCCGCTGGTCGGAGGCGACGCGCACCCTCGAGGTCGCCCGGCGGGGCGACCGCGGGCTCGCCCTGTCGATCGACCCGGTCCACATCGCCGGCGTGACGACCCTGGTCCTCGAGCTCGGTGAGGACGTGCGGTGGCGGGCGCAGCCCACCGACGACGGGCTCGAGATCCTGTTCCCCGGCCGGACGCTCCAGCTCTCGGGGCGATCGCCGCGCGGCACCGACCTGGTCCGCGACATCCTGGTCGGGCGCGACCGGGTGCGCCTGCGGCTCGACGATCGCGCCGAGGCGGCCGAGCCCTACCGGGTGAGCCGGGGGGGGCGCGTCCAGCTCGTCATCGACGTCTCACAACGTCGCGACCCGGTGTTCCGCAGCGACTCCAGCAACGAGACCTCGACACGGGCCTGGCAGGGGACCACGATCGTGGTCGATCCCGGTCACGGCGGCGCCGAGACCGGCGCGATCGGTCCGGGCGGAACGCTCGAGAAGGACCTCACCCTGCTGCTGGCCCGGGCGCTCGAGCGGCGCCTCGAAGCCCGGCTGCCGGTGAGGGTCGTGCTCACCCGCGACGCCGACGCCACGCTCGATCACGCAACCAGGACGGCGATCGCCAATCAGAACCGGGCGGCTCTCTTCCTCTCGATCCACCTCAACTCCGAGGCCGGGCGCAGCCGCGCGCGGGGGGCGGAGACCTTCTTCCTCGACAGCTCGGCGAGCGACGCGGCGGCGGCGGCATCGGCGGCGTTCGAGAACCGGCAGATCGAGGCGGGCGTGACGACGGCGGACGAGGGGGAGGGCCAGGGCCTCGCCGAGGAGGACGACCTCGGCCTGCAGCTCCTGCTCTGGGACCTCGCGCAGAGCAGCCATCTGTCGAAGAGCCAGCGACTCGCGGCGCTCATCCAGCAGGAGCTCAACGAGGCCCTCGATCTCCGCGACCGCGGCGTCAAGCAGGCGCCGTTTCGGGTGCTCACCGGCGCGACGATGCCGGCGGTGCTGGTCGAGCTCGGCTTCCTCTCCAACCCCGAGGAGGAGGCCCTGCTCAACGACCCCGCCTACCGGCTGTCGCTGGTCGATGCGCTGGTCGACGCGGTGGTCCGGTTCCAGAGCATGGACGACAGCGAGCAGAGGTCTGCGGCGGTGGCGGCGGGGCAGCCGCATTGAGCCGCTCGGCGGCGATCGCGCTGATCGGCGGGGCTTTGACGCTGATCGTGGTCGCGGTCCTCGTCCTGCGCTCCGAGACTGCGTCCTCGCCCGAAGCGCCGCCGCCGGCGACGATCGAGACCCTGCCCTCGGTCGAGCCGGGCGAGGGCGTCGTTGCCCGGCTCTACTTCCCCGGTCAGGACGAGCGGCTCCACGAAGTCGAGCGCGAGCTGCCGCTCGAGGGACCGCTCGAGGATCGTGCGCGCGTGCTCCTGCTGGCGCTGCTCGAAGGACCGGAAGCTGCTCGGGCCGAGCAGGCCGACGAGCTGTCGCCGGCGTTGCCCGACGGGGCCGGGATCCGGCACGTGTTCCAACCCGAGCCGGCGCTGCTGCTGGTCGACCTGGAGCCGCCCGAGCACCCGCAGGCGCTGGCGATGGGATCGCGCCAGGAGCTGCTCGCGGTCTACAGCCTGGTCAACACGCTGGTGGCGAACCTCGATGGGATCGAGCGGGTCAGCTTGCTGCTCGGGGGCGTGCAAGGGGCGACCTTCGCGGGCCACGTGGACACCAGCCTCCCGCTGTCGGCGAATCGGCGACTGATCTCCGTCGCGCAGAGCCCCAGCGAGTGAGCCGCCCGCGGGCCGGTGCGCCCCGGAAGGAAGACCCCGCGACGCGGGAGCGAGCGGCCGCCGGGCTGTTCGTTGCGGCGACCGCGCCGGTCTCCGGCCGGAGCGGCCGCGGCGAGGCGCCGGCGCGCCGCGTGCTCGGCGTGTTCGACTCGGGCGTCGGCGGCTTGACCGTGGTCGCCCGCCTGCGCCAGGAGCTCCCCGGCGTCGACCTGGTCTACCTGGGCGATACCGCCCGCCTCCCGTACGGCACCAAGTCTCCCGCCACCGTGGCCCGCTACACGCGTCGCAACGTCGCCTTCCTCGTCGAGCGGGGAGTGGACGGAGTCGTCGTCGCCTGCAACTCGGCATCGGCGATGGCGCTCGAGGGGCTCGAGGCCCCGGTGCCCGTGTGGGGCGTGATCGAGCCCGGAGCGCGCGCCGCCGCGCTCGCCAGCCGTGGCCGGATCGGGGTCCTGGCGACGGCGTCGACGGTGGCTTCGGGCGCCTACCCGCGGGCGGTTGCCAGGATCCGTCCCGATCTCGAAGTCGCGCAGCAGGCATGCCCGCTGTTCGTGCCGCTGGTCGAGGAGGGATGGATCGACGACCCGGTGAGCGAGGCGATCGCGCGCCGGTACCTCGAGCCGCTGCTGGCTCGTGGGGTCGACACGCTGGTGCTGGGCTGCACCCACTACCCGCTGCTCGCGCCTCTGCTTCGCAGAGTGGTCGGCGAGGAGGTGCGGCTCGTCGACTCGGCGCAGACGGTGAGCGCCGTCGTCGCGGCCGAGTTCGGGGCAGAGCCCGGTGGCTCGGGATCGCTGCGGTTGCTGGTGACCGACTGCGGACCCGGCTTCGAACGCCTGGCGCGGCGAATCGTGGGAGACGAGCTCGACCTCGAGCTGGTCGACGTCCCGGCGCGGGAGGCGAGCGGCGAGCGGCAGGAGCGGTAGGCGCGACGCAGAGGAGCCGGAGAGTCGGGCCGCGAATCCGAGCTCGGGCGGGCGCTGCCCCGGGACAGACCACTTAGAATCGCGAGATGAGCAACGAGACACCGGCCTCCGCCTCGAGCCCTAATCATGGCTCCTCCGGACACCTCCGCCGCTCGGACGACCGTGACGCCGACCAGCTGCGTCCGGTCCGCCTCCTGACCGGGGTCTCCAAGTACGCCGAGGGCTCGGTGCAGATCGATTGCGGGGACACGCGCGTGCTCGCCACGGCGAGTGTCGAGCGGCGCGTTCCTCCATTCCGCATCGACAGCGGGATGGGTTGGGTGACTGCCGAGTATTCGATGCTGCCCCGCGCCACCCACACGCGGTCACAGCGCGAGGTGACCCGCGGCCGGCTCGGGGGACGCACGGCCGAGATCCAGCGGCTGATCGGACGATCGCTGCGCTCGGTGGTCGACATGCGAGCGATGCCCGACCTCACCATCACCGTCGACTGCGACGTGCTGCAGGCGGACGGAGGCACGCGCACCGCGTCGATCACAGCCGGTTACGTGGCGCTGGCGTTGGCGCTCGGTCGGCTCTACCTCGCCGGCGATCTGGTGCGTTGGCCGCTGGTGGATTCGGTGGCCGCGGTGTCGGTGGGGCTGGTCGACGACGCGCCGTTGCTCGATCTCGACTACTCGGAGGACTCGGAGGCGCAGGTCGATCTCAACGTCGTCGCCACCGGCAGCGCCAGGCTGGTCGAGATCCAGGGCACCGGCGAGCGCCGCACCTTCGGTCGCGACGAGATGGACCGGCTGCTCGACCTCGCCTTCGCCGGCGTCGGCACCCTGGTCGAGCACCAGAACGAGGCGCTGGCGCCGGTGCTCGGCGACATCCGCTCGGCGGAGGAGCGGCGCTCGCGTCCGCCGGCCGAGCCGCGCCAGGAGTCCGAGCTCTGGGGCCCTCCGAAGGGGTAGCTTCAGCCGAACGGGATCGGAGCCGGCGCTCTCTGTGCGCCGGCGGAGCCCGCGTCCCTCAGACCCTCTCCCCCCTGACGGTGAACTCGACGATGGGTGCGAGCTCGCTCGTGGTGTGGAGCTTGACGGTGCCGTTGAACTTGCCGGACGGCGCCGAATCCTTGTCGAACCACAGGTCCAGGAACCAGTCGTGGTCGGTCTGGCCCTCGTGCAGCTCGCTCTCGAGGTTGGGGATGTCGGTCTCGATCTTGGTGATCTGCAGGGCCTCGGCCTTCTCGAGGAAGTGCTGGACACGAAGCGTGGTGCCGTAACGGTCCTCGTCCTCTGGAATCGAGAAGGTGCCGAAGTCCAAGCGTGGCGGCGTCACCGCGACCACCGGGCGTACGAAGCCCGAGACCGGGATCGAGAACAGCTTCTGCTTCTCGTGCGTGGTGTGGACCCTGACGAAACCGGTGAGCGGCCCGACCTGGACGTCGGGATCGAGGACGCCGATCACACGGTACTGGGGTCCCTCGAAGCCGGCGATCCGCTCCGCCGGCTCGGCCGCGCGAAAGCTGACGTCGAGCGCCGGCACCGTCGACTCCACGCGCTCGATGGTGAACTCGCGCGGATTGTCGGCGACGACTGTCTGGGCGATCTCACCACGCTCCTGGAAACCGCGGTAGACGGTGTAGTGGAAGAAGCCCGGCTTGGCGGCCAGATAGGGAACCGACTCGAGGTTGACCTGCAGCAGGATCTTCGGATTGGTGGGGTCGTTGGTGAGGATGGCGGCGGTGACCCGCGACGCGCCCTCGAGGACCTCGGTGTCGATCGCGAGGGTGACCTCGCCGGTTCCTCCCGGTGCGATCTCGGTGTCGGCGGCTACGACCATGCACGCGCAGCTCGAGCCGGTGTCGAGGATCGTCAAGGGCTCGGTCCCCTGGTTCTGAACCTTGAAATTCGTCTCGAGCTTGCTGCCGCGCGGGTGCTGGCCGAGATCGAGGACGGTCTTCGGCACCACGGCCTTCGGCCCCGTCGACGACTGGGCCGCGAGGTCGAGGGAGGGAGCGAGCGCGAGCGGGAGCAGGGCCAGGGCGAGGAGCGGAAGGCGGCGGATGTTCATCATCGGAGGATCCTCAGCGCGGGAGAGAGGTCAGGTGCGGGGGTGCGACGGCGCCAGCCCGGTCACCTGGGGGCACCGTGGCCGCGCGAACGGTGGCCGCGCGACACGGACGCGACCGGACTGCAGGACCGAGCCACGAGCCAGAGGCGATCCGCGGTCGAGCTGCAGGGGCCGGCGTAGAAAGAGCACGAGCCGCGCCGCTCGCGTCGCGCGCGGAGTCTACCATGGAATCCGAGCCTCCCGGCGTGGCAGGGGATCGGCGAGCCACCACCCGGGAACCGGCCAAAGGGCCGAGGAGCAGCAGCCGGGGAGATCCCCGTCGCTCGTTCCTCGGAGACTGCTACGGGCCGCGGCGCCCGCGCGCGGTGCTCAGTGCGGTACGCCTGGCCGAGGAGGCGCCCTCGAGCCGCGGGAGCGGCCCTGTTAACATGCCGCTCTCGTACGGCCGACGGTTTGACTCCGAGCGCGAGCCGCCATGGACGTCCATTTCATCGCGATCGGGGGCACCGGCATGGCGCCGCTCGCGTGTCTGCTGAAACGGCAGGGGCATCGGGTGCGCGGTACGGACGGCCCGCTCTATCCCCCGATGAGCGACCTGCTCGCGGAGGCCGGCATCGAGCCGCTCGTGGGCTTCGATCCGAAGCACCTGGACCCGGCCCCCGACCTGGTGATCGTCGGCAATGCGGTGGTGCGCAGCAACGTCGAGGCGGTCGAGACCGAGCGCCGCGGCATCGAGAGGATCTCGATGCCGCAGGCGATCGCGCGGTTCCTGCTCGAGGACCGCGAGCCGCTGGTCGTGGTCGGCACCCACGGCAAGACCACCACCACCAGCCTGGCGGCCTGGGTCTACGCCGAGTGCGGCCGGGATCCCGGCTTCCTGATCGGCGGCGTCCCGAAGGGGTTCGGCGTCAGCTTCCGGCTGGGAACCGGGTCCCGCTTCGTGATCGAGGGGGACGAGTACAACGCCGCCTACTTCGACCGTGGTCCGAAGTTCCTGCACTACCGGCCGCAGACCGTGATCTTCACCCACGCGGAGTTCGACCACGCGGACCTCTACCGCGACGAGGACGAGCTGTTCGGCCGCTTCGCGGAGCTGATCTCGCGGCTGCCGAGCAGCGGACGGCTCTTCGCCTGCTGGGATCAGGAGTCGGTGCGGCGGCTCTCCGGGAGCGCATCGTGCGAGATCGTGCGATACGGGCTGGAGCCGGGTGCCGACGTCGTCGCCACCGGCATCGAGCCCGCCGCAGACGGCACGTGGTTCTCGGTCGTGACCGAAGGCCGTGAGGTGCGTCTGCGGCTGCCGCTGTGGGGTCGCCACAACGTGAGCAACGCGCTCGCGGTGTGGGCCGCGGCGCGAGCCGACGGCATCGATCCCGCCGCGATCGCCGAGGCGCTCGCCAGCTTCGGCGGCGTGCGCCGGCGCCTGGAGGAGGTCGGCGAGGCCGGCGGGGTGCTGGTCGTCGACGACTTCGCTCATCACCCCACGGAAGTCGGCGCCTCGATCGAGGCCCTGCGCGCCCGCTACCCCGGACGACGGCTCCGGGTGCTGTTCGAGCCGCGCAGCCTGACCGCCGGCCGTCGCCAGTTCCACGCCGCCTACCTGCGGGCGTTCGGCGGCGCCGACGAGGTCCTGCTCGCGCCCGTCTTCCACCGGGAGCGGCTCGGCCACGCCGAGGCGCTCGACGTCGAGGCGCTGGCCGCAGCGCTCGGCGAGCGTGGCGTGGCGGCGACGGCGTTCGAGTCGGTCGCCGCCTTGCGCGCGCGGGCGGTCGCGACGGCGGCGGCGGGAGACGTGCTGGCGACGATGTCCTCGGGCGCCTTCGAGGGGCTGCCCCGAAACCTGCTCGGGGACCTTCGGGACAGGCGCCGCGCCTGAGGAGCTGCTACCCGCTCTGCTAGGCTTTCTCCGAGTTTTCTCCCAGCGGCTTCGTTCCGACGATCATGAGCTATCCAGGGAACTCCTCCCTCGCCCCGGAGATCCAGAACCGGATTCTCAGCACCTTTCGCCAGACCATCGAGCTGGCGGAGAAGGGTCGGCTGCAAGAGGCCCGTCTCGGCTGCGAGTTCATCCTCAAGATGGACTCCCAGTTCTCGGCGGCGCGGAAGTTGCGCGAGCGGCTGGAGGGCGCCAGCGCACCGGTGAAGGCCGCGGATCTCGAGATCGCGTCCGCAATGCCGGCGCCGGCCGCTCCGACGCCCGCGCCGGCCGCCCCGGGCGCACCCGCGTCGGCGCCGGCCGCAACTCCGCGCGCCGAGAGCGCGCCTCCGGCCCCCGCTTCGCGTGCCGAGGCCGCGCCGCCCGCCGCCGCGCCCGCTCCTCCGCCCGGCCAATCCGCGGATCCGGAGCCGTTCTCGGATCTGGCGGGGCCGTCGGGAGGCGCCGATCTCGATCTGGACTTGGACCTGGACCTCCAGCTCGACGACGCCTTCGGAGAGCTCGATCTCGACGAATCCCGCAGCGACTCGGAGGCAGCCCCGTCACCGGACGCCGACTCTTTCGGCGACACGCGAGACGCCGACGCCTCCTCTTTCGATCCGGGCGTCGACCCGCTCGCCGATCCGTACGATGACCGTGGGCTGGCAGAGAGGCCGTCTGCGGCCGCCTCCAGCGCTGCCGAGCCCACGATTTCGGCGAGCGCCCCGATGGCGGCTGCGCCGGCGGGGGCCGCCGCGGGCGCGGCGGGGTCCGGAAACCCGCGGATCGACGAGCTGCTGGCAGAGGGGCAGGCGGCTTTTGACCAGGGGGAGTACCAGGCTGCAATCGACGCCTGGTCGCGGATCTTCCTGATCGACATCGACCACGAGGTGGCCGGTCGCCGGATCGAGGAGGCTCGAGGCCTCAAGGCCGAGCGGGAGCGTCAGGGCGCCGAGCAGCTCAATGACGCGATGCGAGCGCGCGACGAGGGACGGCTCGACGATGCGCGAAGTCAGCTCGAGGGTCTGCTCGCCAAGCAGCCCGAGAACCTGGCGGCGCGCGAGCTCCTGGAGCAGATCCAGGCCGCCGAGAGCGGTGACGCGCTCCTGTCACCGCCGAGCCCGGCCGCCGCGGAGGCCGCGACGGAGGGCGAGGGGGCGGTGCTGCGCGCCGACCTGCCGCCGCAGCCGCCTACCGCCGGCCCCGCTCCGGCCCCGGCGTTTCCGGGGGGAGCGGGCAAGGCGCGCGGCGGTGGCCGGTCGCTGCATCTGGTGGGGGTCGTGGTCCTCCTGCTGGTCGCCGCGCTCGCCTGGTTCCTCTACTCGAACTGGGGCAATCTCTTCCCCAATGCCGTCGCCGAGCAGCCGGTGGCGACCGCCCCCCAGCGGCCCAGCCCCCTGCGCCGAGCCAACCAGCTCCGGCTCGACGGCAACGTCGCGGCCGCGATCGAGGTGCTGAGGGGGGTTGGCGCCGATCATGCCGAGGCGGATCAGGCGCGGACTCTGCTCGACCAGCTCGAGGCGGAGGTCGCCGCCGGCGAGGCCGAGGCGGCGGAGGCGGTCGAGCGGGACGCGTCGCGGCAGGCGACACGGCAACGGCTGGTCGAGCAGGCACGCCGCGCCTACGACGAGCGCCAGTATCTGGAGGCGGCGCGGACCTTCAAGGCCGCCGACGACCTCGAGCCGCTGGAGGGTGCGGCGGCGGATCTCTACCGCGACACGCGCGAGCAACTGCTCCCGATCGCTCAGCAGATCGACCTGTTTCGCCAACGCGAGTGGGAGCAGGTGCTGCCGACCCTGTGGCGGAAGCTGGAGGAGGATCCGAGCAACCGCGACGTGCGCCGGATCCTGGTCGACTCCTACTACAACCTCGCGATCCGGGAGCTCCGCCGAGGCGATCCCGCGGCTGCCGGCGAGAGCCTGCGGGAGGTCGTCGAGCTCGACCCCGATGACGTCCTGGCCGATCGCCTCCACCAGTTCGCGGGCAGCTATCAGAAGCGCTCCGTCGACCTGCTCTACAAGATCTTCGTCGGCCAGCTCGAGTTCCGAAAATGAGCAAGCGGCCGAAGGGCAGCTCTCTCGAGCAGACTTCCCTAGAGGGTGTCGACCTGGACCAACAGCTCGCCGACCTGCCGCTGCAACGCGCCGCCGGATCGGCGGAGCCCCACGACCCCGCGCCGGCCGCGCGCCGCTCGCGACCCGGGGAGGCGGCGCGGGACGAGGCGGCGCATGGCAAGAATCTCGATCTGTTCGACGAGGCGCCAGCCGCGGCGTCCGGCGGGCTGGTGGCAGCCCCGGCCGGAGTCTCGGCAGGCGCGCACGAGGAGGCGCGGGAGGAGGCGCGGTGGGTGGGGTCGTCACCGCCCGAGCGGGTGCTCGGCGGGCTCGCCGACCTCACCGTCCACGTCGGGGTCCTGGCGGCCGCGTTGCTGGCGATGTCGACGCTGGCTCTGGTCCCCTCGCTGGATCACTGGCCCGGCTTTCTGGTTTTCCTGCTCTGCTTCTCTTTCCTCTACCACGTCGTGCCGCTCGCCTTCTGGGGACAGACGCCGGGGATGGCCTGGCGCGGGCTGCGCGCTCGCGACGTGGGGGGCGACTCCCTTTCATTCGGGCAGTCCGGGGTCCGGTGGGCGTGCGCGCTCGTGACCGTCGTCCTGTGCGGGTTGCCGATCCTCCTGGCGTTCGGCGGCAACGCCTCGCTCAGCGACCGGATCAGCCATAGCCGCACCCTTCGGCGCGTGGACTGAGCCGGTTTCCGCGCGCGGTTCCGCGACGACCCGCCGCTCGCGTTGCGCCGCGACCGGCTGGATCCCGAGGTCGTCGCCGCGCTCCCGACGCGCTCCGCCGCGGGCCGTCGCCGTCGTCGCCGGCCGCTTCGCCGCCCGAGCGTCCCTCAGCGCGCTCGAGGCGCCGCTCGGGTGCGCCCCCGGAGGACGCTCCTCGCCTTGACCCCCCCTGGGACGCATGGTACGGTTCCGCCGCTCTGCGGTCAGCGGCACGATAGCCTCACGCTGGGCCTTGGAGCTTCCCTCCCAGCACCTCTTCGACCCTCCAGCCTCCCCTTCCGCCCGACCGGCGTGGGGTGCGGCGGATCGGTCGTTCGGGATGGACGAGGGTGAGCGCGAGCCCCCGCCCGCTACGATCTTGGTGGTGGATGCAGCTGGGTGACGTGGGGCGAGGAACCATCTGGACGTACGTGGACACAACGGCACGCCCTCCGCTCGAAGGCCGTCGAGCCGACGCTCCTCGGAGCGCAGCGGGCGCGTGTGCCGCCGAGACCTCGAGTCGAGAGACCGGGTCGAGTGAACCGAGCTGAGGGGATCTGAGGGGATCTGAGGGGATCTGACGAGTGGAGTTCGACGCCAGCGTTGCCGTGATCGCCGTGATCTTCGGCTTGACCTATCTGGTCCTCCGGAGCTTCCTGTTCAAGCCGGTCCTCGCCCTGCTCGAGGACCGCAAGGCGGAGGCGAGCTCTGCGCGCGCCATCTGGGAGGAGACGCGGGCGGTCACCTCGGGCGAGCTCGAGGCGCAGCGCGCGCGCCTCTCCGAGGCGCGGGTCGAGGCGCGGGCCCGGCGCGAGGAAATCCGCAAGGAAGCGCAACAGGCGCGTCAGGACCTGCTCGCCGAGGCCAAGCGCCAGGCCGAGGAGCGCCTGGCCCGGGCGCAGGCCGAGCTCGAGGAGGCGATCACGGCACAACGCGGAGCGCTCGAGGAGAGCGCGCGCCGGCTGAGCCACGAGATGACTGTCCGACTGTTGGGGAGGGCATCGTGAACACGCCCTCGCTGCGCTCTCGCAGCGGCTGGCTGGTGACGCCGGCCGTGATCGCGTTCGTCCTCGCGGCGGCCCCGGCGGCGGCCGCCGGGGCCGGACCGGCGCTCACCGACACCTGGTTCGGCCTGCCCCGCTGGGTCTGGGCGACGCTGAACCTGATCGTGTTCTGGGGCATCCTGCTGCGTCTCGTCCTGCCGCTGGTGCGCAACTACCTCGACACTCGTGGCAAGTCGATCCGCGAGGAGCTCGAGCTGGCCCGAAGGCAACGGGCCGAGGCGGAGGGGATGCGCGACCAGCTCGCGCGCGAGCTCGAGCAGCTCAAGGCCGAGATGGCCGCGGCGGCGGCTCAGAGCGAGGAGGAGGGGGAGCGCGAGCGTCAGCGCATCCTCGAGCAGGCGGCGCAGGATCGCGACCGCATCGTCCAGCAGACCGGCGAGGAGATCACCAACCGGCTGAGCCAGGCGAAGATCGAGCTCGTCGAGCTGACCGCCCGGCTCGCCGCCGAGCTCGCCGAGGAGGAGGTCAAGCGCCGGATCACGCCCGAAGACCGGCGGCGGATCTTCGAGACCAGCCTGTCGAGGCTGCGGGAGAAGGTGTCTTGATCGCCCGCTTCGCGCGCCCCTATGCCAAGGCCTTCCTCGGCGCCGTCGGCGACGACACCGCCGCCGCCGCCGCGCTCGCCGACCTGCGCCGGTTCGCCGAGGCGATGGAGGCGGTCCCGCGGATCGCGGCGATGGCGCAGAGCCCGAGCGTTCCGCAGGCCGTCAAGCAGGCGACGGTGGCCGAGGTTGCGGCGCGGCTGGGGCTCGGACGGCTCTCGCGCAGCTTGCTCGACCTGCTGGTCGAGAACTACCGACTGGTCTCGCTGCCCGCGATCGTCGAGGCGATCGAGGAGCTGCTCGACCGGCGTTTGGGGAAGGTCAAGGCGACGGTGACGGCGGCCGAGGAGGTCAGTGCGCAGGAGCGCCAGCAGCTCGAGGGCATCCTGGCTTCCGCGCTCGGCCAGAAGGTCGATGTCGAGGTGCGCGTCGCTCCCGAGCTGCTGGGCGGCTTCGTCGCCCAGATCGGGAGCCGCCGCTACGACGGGAGTCTGCGGGGCCAGCTCCAACGCATGTCGCAACAGCTCGCGGAGGCCGGCGCTCAGCGGGTTTGAGCCAGGCCGCCACAAAGATCCGGGTGTTCAGGGGTCAGGAGCTCCGAACAGAGGAAGTGGGATCATGGAAGTAGGATCATGGAAGTAAGAGCCGACGAAATCGCTGCGATTCTCGAGCGCCAGCTCGCAGGCTACGAGGCCGACGTCGACGTCTCCGAGGTGGGCACCGTGCTCAGCGTGGGCGACGGCATCGCCCGCGTCTACGGGCTCGAGAACGCCATGGCCGGAGAGCTGCTGGCCTTCCCGAACGACGTCTACGGCCTCGCGCTGAACCTCGAGGAGTACCAGATCGGTGCAGTGCTGATGGGCGAGTCCCGGCTGGTCGGGGAGGGGGACGAGGTCCGCCGCACGGGCAGCGTGATGGAGGTGCCGGTGGGTCCGGGCCTGATCGGCCGGGTGGTCGACCCTCTCGGCCGGCCGGTCGACGGCAAGGGACCGATCGAGTCCGACCTCAACTATCCGATCGAGCGCATCGCGCCCGGCGTCATCGACCGCCAGCCGGTCAAGGAGCCGATGCAGACCGGCATCAAGGCGATCGACTCGATGATTCCAATCGGGCGCGGCCAACGCGAGCTGATCATCGGCGATCGTCAGACCGGCAAGACCGCGGTCGCCATCGACACGATCATCAACCAGAAGGGCACCGGCGTCGTTTGCATCTACGTGGCGATCGGCCAGAAGCGGTCGACCGTCGCGCAAGTGGTCAAGACGCTCGAGGACTACGGCGCGATGGAGCACACCATCGTGGTCACCTCCTCGGCAGCGGAGCCCGCGCCGCTGCAGTTCATCGCGCCCTACGCCGGCTGTGCCATGGGCGAGTACTTCCTGTACAGCGGCGGACACGCCCTGGTGATCTACGACGACCTCTCGAAGCAGGCGGCGGCCTACCGCGAGGTCTCGCTCCTCCTGCGGCGACCCCCTGGCCGCGAGGCCTACCCCGGCGACGTCTTCTACCTGCACTCCCGGCTGCTCGAACGCGCCGCCAAGCTGTCGGACAAGAACGGCGGCGGCTCGTTGACCGCGCTGCCGATCATCGAGACCCAGGCCGGCGACGTCTCCGCCTACATCCCGACCAACGTGATCTCGATCACCGACGGACAGATCTACCTCGAAGGCGACCTCTTCTACTCGGGCGTGCGCCCGGCCGTCAACGTCGGCATCTCGGTCAGCCGGGTCGGCGGCAATGCCCAGATCACGGCGATGCGCAAGATCTCGGGAACGCTCCGCCTCGACCTCGCCCAGTACCGCTCGCTGGCGGCGTTCGCCCAGTTCGGCTCCGACCTCGACAAGGTGACGCGGGCCCAGCTCGCCCGCGGCGAGCGGCTGGTCGAGCTGCTCAAGCAGAACCAGTACCAGCCGCTCCCGATCGAAGACCAGGTGCTCTCGATCCTCGCCGGCACCGGTGGCTCGCTCGACGGGCTGGTGGTCTCCCACGTGCGCTCCTTCGAGAAGGAGATGCACCGCTACTTCCGCGAGGAGGCGCCCGAGGTCCGCGCCGAGATCGTCTCTGCCGGCAAGATCTCCGACGAGCTGCGCGCCAAGCTCGACGCCGGCTTCGAGAAGGTGCTCGAGCTATACGCCGCCGAGAACCCCGACGCCAAGGTGCAGGAGGCGGCCGCCTAGCCGCCGCGCGCTCTACGCACCGCCAAGACCGAACCCACCCTCCGCCCGGACGAGCTTTCCGTCATGCCGAGCCTCATCGACCTTCGCCGCCGCATCCGTACGGTGAAGAACACCCAGCAGATCACCAAGGCGATGAAGATGGTCGCCGCGGCGAAGCTGCGGCGCAGCCAGGACAAGATCCTCCAGACCAGGCCGTACGCGCTCGAGCTCCGTCGGGTGATCCAGAACCTGGCGACTGCGACCGGCGGGGGCGAGGCGCCGCACCCCCTGCTCGAGGCGCGCCCCGAGCAGAAGGTGCTGCTCGCCGTCGTCTCCGGCGACAAGGGGCTGTGCGGGTCGTTCAACGCCAACGTCCTGCGGCGCGCCGAGCGCGAGCGCAAGTCCCTGGGCGAGGTCGACCTGCTGCTGCTCGGCAAGCGAGGCGCCGACTTCTACGGACGGCGCCGGGTCAGCATCCGCGCCGCGTACCGCTCGCTGTTCGCGAACGTCACCTACGAGGCGGCTTCCGAGATCGCCGGCGACTTGATCGCGGCCTTCACCGGCGGCGAGTACGATGCGGTCTACGTCGTCTACAACCAGTTCGTGTCGGTGCTCCGCCAGGACCTCACGGTCGAGAAGCTGCTGCCGGTGGAGCCGGAGGAGACCTCCGGTCGGGAGGACGTCGTCGACTATCTGTTCGAGCCCTCCCCCGAGTCGATCCTGGCCGATCTGCTGCCCCGTTTCGTGACCTTCCAGGTCTATCGTGTCCTGCTCGAGTCTCAGGCGGCCGAGCACGGTGCGCGGATGACGGCGATGGACGCGGCGACCAAGAACGCCGGCGAGCTGATCGACAAGCTGAGCCTCAAGTACAACCGCTCGCGCCAGGCCGCGATCACCAAGGAGCTGATCGAGGTGGTCTCCGGCGCCAACGCCCTCGAGGGCTAGCCTTCGACGCGCTGAGGAGCACAACTCCGCCTCGTCGACGTCGTCCTGGCTCCAGCGCCTGGGGCGCGTCGCCGGGGAACAGCCCTAGAACCGGATCCCGAACACTCGGATAGCCTCCTGACGCCGCGTTCCGCGCCGTCGCGCGCAAGCGATCTCGAGCCACCGCCATCCCCACCCGCAGAAACCGCAAGGAATCCCGCCGTGAGTGACAGCAACAGAGAGCCGGGAGTCGGCAAGGTCGTCCAGGTCATCGGCCCCGTGCTCGACATCGAGTTCCCCGAGGACCAGCTCCCCGAGATCCTCAACGCCGTGCACGTCAAGGTCGACGCCACCGGCGGCGTCGCGATCGACATCATCTCCGAGGTCGCCCAGCACCTCGGCTCCAACCAGGTGCGCGCCATCGCCATGTCTCCCACCGACGGCGTCGTCCGCGGCATGGCAGCGCGCGACACCGGCCAGCCGATCACGGTGCCGGTCGGCGAAGCGACGCTCGGGCGCTTGCTCAACGTGCTGGGCGACCCGGTCGACGAGCTGGGCGAGGTCGCGGCCGCCGAGCGCTGGTCGATCCACCGCGCGGCGCCCTCCTTCGAGGAGCAGGCGACCTCGACCGAGATGTTCGAGACCGGGATCAAGGTCGTCGACCTGCTCGAGCCCTACACCCGCGGCGGCAAGACCGGGCTGTTCGGCGGCGCCGGCGTCGGCAAGACGGTGCTGATCCAGGAGCTGATCAACAACGTGGCCATCCAGGCCGGCGGCTTCTCGGTGTTCGCGGGCGTCGGCGAGCGCACTCGCGAGGGCAACGACCTGCTGCGCGAGATGGTCGAGTCCGGCGTCGTCGACTTCGGCGAGGAGTTCCGCCACAACCTGGAGGAGACCGGCGCCTTCGACCTCGAGAAGGTCGACAGGTCGGCGCTCAAGAATTCGAAGGCGGCACTGATCTACGGCCAGATGACCGAGCCCCCCGGGGCCCGGCTTCGGGTGGGGCTCGCCGGGCTCACCGTCGCCGAGTACTTCCGCGACGTCGAGGGGCGCGACGTGCTGCTGTTCATCGACAACATCTTCCGCTTCACCCAGGCGGGATCCGAGGTGTCGGCGCTGCTCGGCCGGATGCCCAGCGCGGTCGGCTACCAGCCCAACCTCGCCACCGAGATGGGCGAGCTGCAGGAGCGCATCACGTCGACCAAGAAGGGCTCGATCACTTCGGTGCAGGCGATCTACGTCCCGGCCGACGACCTCACCGACCCGGCGCCGGCGACCGCCTTCGCCCACCTCGACGCGCGCACCGTCCTGTCGCGCTCGATCTCCGAGATGGGGATCTACCCGGCGGTCGATCCGCTCGACTCGACCTCGAACATCCTCGATCCGCGAGTGGTCGGCGAGGAGCATTACCGCGTCGCGATCGGCGTCCAGCAGGTCCTCCAGCGCTACAAGGACCTCCAGGACATCATCGCGATCCTGGGCGTCGACGAGCTCTCCGAGGACGACAAGCTGACGGTGGCGCGGGCGCGAAAGCTGCAGCGCTTCCTCTCCCAGCCGTTCTTCGTCGCCACCCAGTTCACGGGTCTCGAGGGCCGCTATGTGAAGATCGAGGACACCGTCGAGGGTTTCGACAAGATCCTGAAGGGGGAGATGGACGAGCTCCCCGAGCAGGCCTTCCTGATGGTGGGCACCATCGACGAGGCGGTCGAGCGTGGCAAGAAGATGCTCGCCGCCTGACGACGAGAGCGACCGACCACCGCCGAGCACGAGGCCAGACAGCGAGAGATTCGAGAGCGCGAGAAGAGAGAAGACAGAGCGAAGACAGAGCGAAGACAAGAGCGAACAGAGAAGAGAGAAGACGATGGCAGAGACCGGCCCCAGCGGACGCCTCCACCTGGTCGTGGTGTCGCACGAGCGCAAGCTGATCGACACCCCTTGCGAAGAGGCGACGATTCCCGGTCGTGAAGGCGACCTGGGCGTCCTGCCGGGACACGCAGCCCTGATCTGTACGCTGCGTCCCGGCGAGCTGAGCTACCGGTCCGGATCGAAGGTCCACCGGGTCGTCATCGCCGCGGGGTTCTGCCAGGTGTACGACGACACCGTGACCGTCCTGGTGGATCGCGCCCGGCTCCCGGAGGAGATCGACGTCGAGGCGGCGCGCCAGACCCTGCGCGACATCGAGCAGCGGCTCCCCTACGCCGATCCGAATGAGATCGACGAGCTGCAGGAGCGGCAGCGCGAGTCCGAGGCCCAGATCGCGGTCGCGGAGGGTGGCCGCTAGCGACGCGGGCCGCGAACGGACCGACGCGGACCGCGAACGGACCGAGGATCTCGGGAAGCCGCTCGAGTGGCTGCGGCCCGCACTCCCTGGGCCGACCGGCGTGACGCCGCTCCGTGGAGGTCGTCCGGACAGCGATGCCCGTCCGCTCGACGGTGGTGGTCCGTCGACGGGGTCGCCCGCCGCCGACGGGAGGCGTCCTCTGAGCGGGAGCTCGTTCGCTCGCGCTGGCTGCGCGGCTACCTCGATCCGTACTCGACGCGCACCAGCGTCTGGCCGGCGTTCCCGGTCTCGAAGCGCACCACCACCCGGTCCCGGCCCTTGGTCCGTGTCCAGGGATCGCCGGCGGCGGCCCACCCGCTCGCGTCGAGCCGGCGCGCGAGCTGACGACGCGCTTCGTCGCGCGAGAGGGTGGTGCGCAGGACGACGAAGCGATCGTGCTCGCTGCCGAAGTCGACCACGCTCGCCGGCTCGGGCAGCGGGAAGCTCTCCGGGAACCCGCCGGGGAGCGCGCCGATCAGCATCTCGTCCCCCGAGCTCGCGACCTCGTCGCTGTCCGGGGTCATCGCCGAGGTCGGTCCGGCGCTGATCTCGACCGGCTCCATCTCCTCGGGCTCGGACGCCGGCTCGGGGGCGCAGCCGCCCGAGGCCACCAGGGCCACCAGGAGCAGGGCGCCGGCGGACGCAGCCGACGGCCGGCCGCCGACGATCTCCCGCCCGAGATGGCCGCAGGGGTGGATTCCAGGACTCCACATGGGCCGCAGGTTATCCAAAGGGGCGGCCATCGACGAGCTGCCGTGCCAGCGCGGCGAGCGCCCCGTCGTCGGTGCTCCTGCGGCGCAGCAGCAGCGCCTGGAGCCCGGCGCCCCGCGCCCCCTCGAAGTCCTCGATCCGCTGGTCGCCGATGTGCACGGTCTCCTCGGCGGCGACGCCCAAGCGATCGAGCGCGTGCTGGAAGATCGCGGGATGGGGCTTGGCGAGGCCGATCGCGCTCGAGCTCACCACGACGTCGAAGCGAGGCCGCAGCCCGAGCTCGCCCAGCAGCCGCTCGAGGCGCTCGTCCCAGTTGGCGACGATGCCGAGGCGCAGCCCGACGCCGCGCAGCCGCTCGAGGGAGGGCTCGACGTCGTCGTACACCGTCCACGCCTGTGCATGCTCGAAGCGCTGATAGAGCTCGGCGATCGCGAACGGCGTCGGGGCGGCGACGCCGAGGCGCGCGCACAGCCGGTGCACCAGGTCCCCCCACCAGCCCTTGGCGCCGTCGGGATGCTGGGTGAAGCGATCGACGAAGGCGGGCGTGGCGCAGGCGAGCTCGCGGTAGACCTCCGGGAACATGCGCTCGACGTCCTCGGCCCGCACCTCGACGTGGTGTCGCCCGAGCACTTCGGCGTACAGCTCGCCCAGGCGCGGGCAGTGGATCAGGGTTCCGGTGACGTCGAAGGTCACCGCCCGCAGGCGCTCGCGGAGCCGGGTCGAGGCCGAGCCGCTGGTCACGGCACGGGAGCGGCGGTGCGGCCGGCGTCGAGACCGGCGAGGCCGAGGAGGTGGAAGGCCGCGATCACCAGCGAGTGCGAGATCTCACCGCCGGCGATCGCGCGCGGGATCGCGGTCAGCGGCATCGTGGCGACCTCGATCTCCTCGTCGCCGTCCCCGCACGGGGCATCGTGCAGCTCGGCGTCGAGGGCGAGAAAGGTGTGGCAGCGGTTGGTGAGGATCGCGGGGTTGGGGTGCACCGATCCGAGCGCCCGCCAGCTCTCGCTCGCGTAGCCGGTCTCCTCGAGCAGCTCACGCCGCGCCGCGAGGAGCGGGGTCTCGCCGTCGTCCACGATGCCGCCCGGGATCTCGAGGGTCGGCGCGGCGACCGCGAAGCGCCACTGGCGAACGAGCACGACTTCGGGGCCGTCGGGGCGGCCGCCGCCGGTCAGCGCCACCACGTTGACCCAGTCGGGGCTGGCGAGGGACAGCACCTCGCGCTGGTGCGCATCGGCCGGCTCGGCCGCTTCGGGGCTGACCAGCACCCGATCGACCGCCAGCAACGGGTGCTCGAAGGTGCGCTCGCGGCGCCGCGTGATCCAACGCCGGGGGCTCCTCATCGCCTTCGATGCCGCACCGTTGGTGGGCGAGCATGACGCTCGCCACGGCTGCCGCCGAAGACGACCGCAGAGGCCGGTCTCTCGAGAGCTGCTAATTTGCGCTGCATGTCGGCCACCGCTCGCCTGTACGCCGGGGTGCTCATGATCGGCGCCTGGCTCGGTCTCCTCCTGTTCGGGCTGGCGCTGTGGGGCGCGGTCCATCTGGTCCTGGCGGCGGCTCTGGTGGCGATGCCCTGGCGGGAGCTGATCTCGGCGCGAGAACCGGCACCGCTCAGCGCCGAAGGCGACGCTCGCGCTCCTCGCGCACCTGACGCCGGAGGCGATCGATCGTGAGGAGGGTCATCAGCACCAGCACTCCGAGGCCGAGACCCGAGAACGAGGCGAGCACCCATGGGTAGTCGCGCAGCAGGCGCAGGCCGAGGAGCACGACGAGGGCGGCTGCGAGGCTGACGGTGGCGTAGAGCCACAGCGACCGGGTCACCGGAGACGTCCTTCGGCCCGCGGCTCCGGTGCGAATGCGACCTCATCACCGAAGCGCCCCGATTGCCGGCAGCGCCGGGCCGGCGGCGAGGAGCGGCAGGAGCCGCCCCGCCTCCGCGCGTTCGAACCAGGGCTCGCGCGACGAGGTGCTTCGACCCCGACCCCGACCGTGACCCCGGCGGCGCTCCGCAGGAGCATCGGAGACTGGCGGCTACGGAGGCGGCTGCGGGGAGACCGGGAAGGTGCCGAGGCTCGGCTGCGAGCCGGTCACGAAGCCGACCGGAATCCCGCGACCGATCTCCCCCGGCTCGGAGAAGATCGGCGGGGAGGGCGTTTGCGGCATGCCGGAGCGGTAGTTCAGGGGCAGACCGGGGAACATCGCATCGAAGCTCTGCTGCATCTGCTGCATCTGCTCCTCGGTGGGATTGTCGTTGGCGCTGCTGCCCACGATCACCGTGGTGTCGTTGAGCCGCCGCCCGAACCCCAGCGCCTCGACCTCGGCCACCATCTCGAGGATGTCGTCCTTGGGGATGGAGATGACGTTGCTCTGGTCCGTCATCAGGATCATCTTGTTCGCGTCGTAGCTCGCCTCCACCGGCTTGTACTTCGAGTAGATCTCGTTGCCGTTCTCGAGCACCACGCGGTAGCGGGTGCCCTGGGCCGAGAGCTCGGTCGCGAACAGCGCGACGAGCGCGGCGGCGACCAGGAGCGGAAGGCGGCGCGGTCGGGCGATCTTCATGGCACGATCCTCCGGTTCGGGGGCTGCCACGATGAACCGAGACGAGCCGAGCACGCTCGGGCGACAGCCCCTCCGAGGCCAAGTCCTGACATTCTACCACCTAGCGGGCTCGTGGTGGTGGTCACCACTCCCCAACGAGCCGCGAAAGCGAGGCGAGCTCATACCACGAGCCCGCTAGCTCATGTTTCCCGCCCAAGCGCCGCAAGCGGCGCGGGCTCAGGTCGACTTAGGCCGACGACGAGGTCTACGGGCGACCAGGCATGCATGATCGAACTTTGACCATGGTGTGAACTTCCCGCTGGCCTAGTCGACCTAGCGGCAGAAAACCGCGTGCCCGGCGCGCTCGCGATCGTCGAGCACGGGACGTGCAGCAGGGGCCTCGCCTCAGTCGCCCGCGCCCAGCACCAGGCTGGCGTTGGTCCCGCCGAAGCCGAAGGAGTTGACCAGGTGCACCCGCGACGGCCGTGCCAGGGTCTCGGTCAGCACCAGAGCCTCGCCGATCGCGGGATCGAGGCGGTCGACGTTGCGCGATCCGGCGAGAAAGCCGTCCCGCATCATCAGCAGGCTGTAGATCGCCTCCTGCGCCCCCGCCGCCCCCAGACCGTGTCCGGCGATCGATTTGGGCGCCGCGATCGGCGGGCAGCGGTCGCCGAAGACGTCGAGCGCCGCGCGGACCTCCGCCACGTCGCCGGTCGGGGTGCCGGTGGCGTGCGCGTTGAGGTAGTCCACGGCACCAGGATCGACTCCCGCGTCCTCGAGCGCCGCCCGCATGCAGACTGAGGCGTTGCGTCCTTCGGGCTCCGGGAGGATCAGGTCGTACGGCTCCGAAGTCGCGCCGTAGCCGAGCACCTCGCCCAGGACCGGTGCGGTGCGCTCCCGTGCGCGCTCGTACGCCTCGAGCACCAGGACGCCGGCGCCGCCGCCGATCACAAAGCCGTCGCGCTCCGCGTCAAAGGGGCGCGAGGCGCGGGCCGGACTGTCGTTCCAACGGGTGGTGAGCGCCGCACGCATCGCGTTGAAGGCGGCGGCGACCATGATGTTGATCTCCTCGGCCCCTCCCGCGATCGCGCCGTCGAGCGCTCCGCAGCGGATGAGCTCGAAGGCGTGCCCGATCGAGTGCGACGAGGTCGAGCAGGCGGCCGACAGGGAGTAGGAGCGGCCGCCGATTCCGAACACGTGGGTCAGGTGCGCGCTCACTGCGCTCGACATCGACTGGAGCAGGGAGTGCGGCCGGATGCGCCGGGCGCGGCCGGCGTCGATCAGCAAGGCTCCCTCGTGGATGGTGGGCATGCTGCCGACGCCCGATCCGACCAGGCATCCGAACCGGGAGCTCGCCCGCCGTTCGGCGTCGAGCCCGGCCTGCGCGATCGCGTCCTCTGCTGCGAGCGCGGCGAGCGCCGACACCTCTCCCATCTTCTCGAGTCGCCTGCGACCGAGCCCGCTGCGCGCGACGCGACCTTCGACGTCGAGGCGACCGGCGACCCAGCTCGACAGCCCTCGCTCCTGCCAGTCCGGGCGCGCCTCGATCCCCGAGCGCCCGTCGCGCAGCGCGCTCGCCACCTCGTCGAGCTCGTTGCCGAGGCTCGAGACGATGCCGATCCCCGTGATCGCCACCCGTTCCCCTCGACCGGACCGGCCGGCGCTCACCTCGCCCTCCCTCCCCCGGACGTCGGGAGCCCGCGCGAGCCGGCGACCCTCTGGAGTTTCGTGCCAGCGCTCGTCGAGCTCAAGAGTCCGCGGCCACCCGTTCGTCGAGCAGTCGCTTGACGGCGCTCACCACGTCGCCGACCTTCTGGAAGGTGGCGAGCTGCTCGTCCGGGACCTCGATGTCGAGCTCGTCCTCGAGCTCGAGAGCGAGGTCGACCGCGTCCAGCGAGTTGAGCCCGAGATCCTCGCGCAGCCGGGTCTCGGCGGTGATCGGCCCGGTGTCGTCGTCGCTGAGCTTGGCGAGCTCGGCGGTGATCAGCTCGAGGATCTGCTGCTCGTTCATGCGGTCACCGAGGCGGGGCTATGCTAGCAGCCTGGTGCTCGTGCCGAGCACCGAGGTCATGCAGCCTGGAGCGAGAGCTGGAAGCGGTCGATCTCCGTGTCGGCCGATCGCAGCTCGCTCATCGAAGCGCCGCAGGTCGAACGAGTCCCTTGGGGCAACGAGAGCGGCGGTGTCGGGAGGATCCCGGTGCTCCGGAGGGGCACCGTCGAGGATGGAAGACGTTGGAGCGCGAGAGCCGTAGCCGCCGATCCGGTGGTCGGCCGAGAGGGGTCCGGGTGATCGGGACGGGCGGGCCGCTCGGGGCGTCGTCGTGAGCGCCGGCGCCTCACGGCCGCGGCGTCGTCCACCCGGGGCCCCCCGCATCCTGCTGGTGCGCCTGTCCGCGATCGGCGACTGCCTGCACGCGCTCCCCGTCGTCCACGAGCTGCGCCGGCAGATCCCGGACGGCTTCCTCGGCTGGGCGATCGAGGCGCCGGGGCTCTGCTTGCTCGAGGGGCACCCGGAGGTCGATCGGTTCCACCGTTATCCGAGGGAGGTGGGGGACGGCGAGCGGTGGCGAGCGCTGCGCAGCTTTCGGCGGGAGCTGCGGGCGGTGGGATACGACGTCGCGCTCGACGTCCAGGGATTGACCAAGAGCGGATGGGTGGCCTGGTTGTCGGGCGCCGCGGAGCGGATCGGTTTCGCTGGGGTCGATTCGCGTGAGCTGAACCGCTTCTTCCTCAGCCGGCGCCTGGTTCCCTCGCCGCAGCGGGTCCACGTCATCGATCGCAACCTCGCGCTGCTCGACGCGCTCGGCCTCGACGTCCCGGAACGGGCGGAGTGGATGCTGCCCGAGCCCCAGCCCTCGCTCGAGCTCACCGCCTTCCTCGATACCCTCGGCGGCTCCCGCTTCGTGGCGCTCAACCCCGGCGCCGCCTGGCCGTCGAAGCGTTGGCCCGTCCCGGCGTTCGCGCGGCTCGCCCGCCGGATCGCGACCGAGCTCGGGCCGCCGGTGGTCCTCACCTGGGGCAGCCTTGAGGAGCGGCGCGACGCCGAGTCGATCCGGGACGCGGCGGCGGCCGCCTCCGTTCGCCTCGCGCCCCCGACCGACCTGCGCCAGCTCGGCGCCCTGCTCGGCCGCGCGACCCTGATGATCTCCGGCGACACCGGCCCCCTCCACCTGGCGGCGGCGCTGCGCACGCCCTGCGTCGCGATCTTCGGTCCCACCGATCCAGCCCGCAACGGCCCCTACGGCGAAGGCCACGTGACCGTCACCGACGACAGCCCGCTCGAGTGCCGGCCGTGCTGGGAGACGACCTGCGGCCGCGGGGACCTGGCCTGTCTCGAGCGCGTCGGGGCCGACCGGGTGTTCGCGGCGTGCGCGGCGGCGTGGGAGAGGATCGCGGAGGCGGTTTGAGCCGCAGGGCGCGTCCCCGCTCCCCGGGCCGTCGAGGGGAGCGCGTCGGATCGCCTGGCATGGCGAGGGTGCAAACGAGCAACCGGTGCGCGGCGCTGCGAGGACGCGTGCAGCACGAACGGGCTCGACGGCGACGGCTGCGGTCTCCGAGGCTCCTGCGGGAGTACGGTCGCGGGGCCGGAGCCCGCAGCCGTTCTCCGTACGCCGGTCAGAGCTCCGGAAAGGTGAGCCCGAAACGCTCGCAGAGGCCGGGCACGCTTTCGAAGTCCATGTCGAGGGCATATCGCTCATTGATCGCCGCGAACGCCTCCAGGTCACCCCACGATGCGGAGACCTCTCGGAAGTAGTCCTCGAATCCCGCCGGAGAGATGACCTCGATGATCTGGCACGGCGAGTCCCCGTCGTTCCAGAAGGTGTGCCATTGGCTGCGGGGCTTGTGCACCCAGGAGCCGGGACCGGCGGTCACCACCGAGTCGCCGAGGAGGGCCCCGAGCCGGCCCTCGAGCACGTAGGAGTACTCGTCTTCCCGGTGATGACGATGCAGCGGTGCGGCGAGCGCGCGCGGAGCCATCGGATGGTGGACGACCGCGAAGCGGCCGCCGGTCTCGGCGCCGTCGATCTTCCAGTCGACGCCGAGCCCCCCGAAGTCGAAGGACTCGGTGACGTTCGGCAGCTTGACGAGCGGGCCGTCGCTCGCGGTTCGGGCCTCCCGATCGGGGGCGGCCGTGGTCGGTGGGGTCGCGGTCATGATGCGCCTCCTCTCGAAGCGTCTGGTGGTTGGTGAGGGAGGCCGCCCCTCGTGCGGGGGCGGGCCGTGCGGGTGCTGCAGGGAAGTGCACGAGGAGCGCGACCCGTTACAGGAGCGGCGATGATTCCGTTCCGCGCTTCTGCTCTGCGGCGAAGCGCACGCGAGCGACAACCGGCTCGCCGGCGGGTCGAGGCCTCGATGTCGCGGGGCGCGCCGCCGTTTGGCGAGCAGCTCGTGCGATCGACGAGGCCGGAGCGCCGCTGCACCAGGCGCCGCCCAGCTCGAGTGCCAACAGAAGCGACCCGCAGCGGGCGCCTCGAGCGTGCAGAGGCGAAAAGCGCTGCGCGTTCAGTCTCCTCCGCGAAGCGCCCCCTCGAGTCCCCGCGGAGCTCTCGCTCACGGATTCTGGTGTGGCGTCGGAAGAGAAATGGTGCGCCCGAGAGGACTCGAACCTCTGACCTACAGCTCCGGAGGCTGTCGCTCTATCCAGCTGAGCTACGGGCGCGTGTGCGATCCGCGTGAGACGTTGGGGTGGGCGAGGGGACTTGAACCCCCAACCACTGGAACCACAATCCAGCGCTCTGCCGGTTGAGCTACGCCCACCATGAAGTCCGCGTCGACGTCGAGTCGATTGTCGAGATCCGTTGGCCTGCCTGGAGGGACTCGAACCCCCGACCCGCGGCTTAGAAGGCCGCCGCTCTATCCAGCTGAGCTACAGGCAGTGGAAACGGGCTCCACGTGCCTCCTCCGAAAGCAGCTGCCTCCGAAAGTCCCTGCCTCGTGAGGCCGGACCGCGAGAGGCCCTGTCCTCGAGAAGCCGGTATCGGGGCGCCCAGATTTGAACTGAGGACCCCCTGCGCCCAAGGCAGGTGCGCTACCAGACTGCGCCACGCCCCGACAGACACAGCGGGGCAGTCTACAAACGGCCGCTCTGAGCTGTCAACGAAGCGCGGGCTCGTCGAGAGCGGCGAGCGAGGCGCCGCAACGGCGAGCAGTGTTCCCGAGGATTCTGCGGAAGAGGCGACGGCCTGAACCGTCCGGATCCCCGAGCGTGCAGTCTGAGCATGCTCGGGCTGCATGGGGAGACGCGTCGAACGCCTGGCGAGCTGCGCTCGCGCGCCGCTTCTCTGGCTACAGCTGGGGCGCCGCCGGCGGGCGGGCGGGCGGGCCGTAAGCGACCCCCTCGACGCTGCGGAAGCGGTCCGGCCCGGCGGAGAGGAGCGCGCGGTTGCGCCCCGAGCGCTTGGCGGCGTAGAGCGCCTGGTCGGCGAGCTCGAGCAGGCCCTTCCAGTCGTCGACCACCAGCTCCGGGATGGCGGCCACACCGGCCGAGAGGGTGAGGCCGACGCGCTCACCGTCGAGGTCGGTATCGAGGTCGGTATCGAGCTCCTCGACGGCCTCGCGCAGGCGGTCCACGGCGACCAGGGCGCCGGCGCCGTCGAGCCCGTCGAGCACCATCGCGAACTCCTCGCCGCCGTAGCGGCAGCACAGATCCGCGCGGCGCATCGTCTCCCTCAGCGCGCGCGAGACTTCGACCAGGGCCTGGTCTCCGGCGGCGTGGCCCCAGGTGTCGTTGATCGCCTTGAACCAGTCGATGTCGAGCATCGCGACCGCGAGCGGTACGCCGCTCAGGCGGCTGTGCTCGAAGCTCTTGGCCAGGCGCTGCTCGAAGACCGGTCGCTTGACCAGGCCGGTGAGCGGATCGAGGTTGGCCTCGGCGCCGAGCGCCACCCGCTCGACGGTCGCCGAGAGCTGCTGGACGAGGGCCTCGAGCAGCTCCGCGCGGGCCGGGTCGAGGCGTCGCGGATCGCACCACAGCTTGATGTAGCCCAGATGGCGGTCGGCAGTCGTGAGCGGCCGATGGATCTGGACCCAGCCGCTTCGGCGGTGGATCCCGCGCCGCCGCGGCGGCCGCGCCGAGGGCGTCGCCGGACCGCTGCGCAATCGTCCGCCGCTCTCGGCCGAGTGGATCTCGAGCTGATCGGAGCCGTCGAGGAGGCCGACCTCGATCCACCCGTACTCGAGGATCTGCGAAACGCTGCGTACGATCTCCAGCGGCAGGTCGGAGCGCCGGCGCGAGGGCGTCGCGACGATCGTGGCGACCCGCTCCAGAGCCTGGAGCTGATCGCGCAGGGCCTCGGCCCGCCCGCGCTCGAAGGCGGCCATGATCGCCAGCAGCGCGAGCGCGACGAACAGGGGAGCGATCCTCGGCCAACCGACCGCGAGAACCGCGGGAGCCGCGGCGAGCCCGAGCGCCCAGCCGAGCCCGTCCCACAGGCTCGAGTCGAGCTCGCGCTCGCGCACGGGAATCGCGAGCTCGGTCCGCGGCGGCTTGCGGTCGAGCCGCTGGAGTCGTTCCACCGCCCACAGGCCGAGGGTGTAGAGAGCGAGACTGGCGACGGCGCCGAACACGCGGGTCGCCGGCTCGAAGCCCCAGATCGATCGCAGCAGCGAGGCGGCGGCGAGGGTCACGGCTCCGACCGCCAGCGCGTCGGAGAGCCGGCGGGACAGCCGGCGGCGCTCCTGCGGGCGTGCCGACGGCGAGAGGCGCCGGAGCAGGGTCGGGCGCAGGAGCCTCGCGAGCACCGCCGCCCACGCCGCGCCGGTAGCACTCAGGGTCAGTGCCAGCGCCGGAATCGGCGCGGCGGCGAGGCCGGCCTGGCCACGGCGCAGCGGGCGGTAGGCTCCCGCGAGGCCGAGCAGGGCGCCGGCCGCGATCCAGGCGACGGTGGCGAGCTCGGGGCGCAGCGGCGTTCCCGCGCCCGCGAAGAGCGTGGCGGCCGAGAGGGCGGCGGCGGAGGCGAGTCCCACGATGGCCGATGGCGCCAGGCGGCCTTGCCGTGTCCCGCGGGCGGGATCGGGGGGTGGGGGCGCGCTCATGGCAGGGGTCCGCCTGGCAGCGGCGGAATGCGGCCGGGCCGGCGATCTGAGTGGGCTCGACGGATCCCGAGCATGCTACACAGCGGCTCCGGCTTCCACTCGGCCGCCCGCGATCGGTAGTGGGTCAGACCCCCTACCCGCGATCTGGGCAGGCGTCGGGCGAGTCTCCCGGCGAATCCGCAAACCGGACGCGAGCCGCGCCGAGGCGTCGGGCGGCTGGAGTGGCAGGGCACGCCGCCGGAGCGAGGGACCCTGCCGCCGAGATCGACGGCGCAGGGGCTGCGCCCGCAGCGCGTCGATTCCCTACACCCCCAAATTCACATAGACTTACGCTCTGGCGAAACGAACGGTACGGCTCTGCGCTCAGACGGGGCGACAGTCCGCGTCTCCCGGCGGCGGCCCGTTCGAGGCGTGTCGGAATCACCGTCTCGGGCGGGAGAATGTCGGGGCCGCTTGGGGTAAGTGGGAATGGGTCAAGGCAATCTCGTAATCCATCAGGAAGACTACCAGAGCATCGAGGACGTGCTGCGCCGGCTGCGCCACGAGTCGAATGCTCGGGCGATCTTCTTGATCGACAAGACCGGCCAGCAGATCGCGGCCTCCGGTGAGCTGGACGAGTTCGACACCACGTCTCTGGCGTCGCTGACCGCGGGCAACGTCGCCGCGACCGACGGGCTCGCCAAGCTCATCGGCGAGCGTGAGTTCTCGGTGCTGTTCCACGAAGGCCAGCAGGACCACATCCACATCTCGATCGTCGGGCAGCGCGCGATCCTCCTGGTGATCTTCGACGACCGCTCCTCGCTCGGTCTCGTCCGCCTGCGCGTCAAGCGGGCCAGCGGTGAGATGGAGAGGATCTTCGAGCGGCTGTCGACGCGTAGCAGCTTCGCCGACGGTCAGCCCACCAGCCCGTTCGCCGAGATCACCGACGAGGACATCGACGCCCTGTTCTCGGAGTAGCGAGAGGCGCCCAGAGGAAAGAGGACTGCTCGCGGCCAAGCCGTGGCAGGCCTCGTCGGTCTGGTGAGGCGACCAAGTCAGCGACCGCAGGCTCCGCGATGACGTTCATCAACTACGCGAACCGCGAGATCAACTGCAAGATCGTGTACTACGGTCCGGGTCTGGGCGGCAAGACGACGAACCTGCAGTACATCTACGACCGGACCGCCCCCGACTCGAAGGGGAAGATGATCTCGCTGGCCACCGAAGCGGATCGCACGCTGTTCTTCGACTTCCTGCCGCTCGACCTCGGCTCCGTGCGCGGCTTCACCACGCGCTTTCATCTCTACACCGTCCCCGGGCAGGTGTTCTACGACGCCAGCCGGAAGCTGATCCTCAAGGGCGCCGACGGGGTCGTGTTCGTGGCCGACAGCCAACCGGAGCGCATGGACGCCAACGTGGAGTCGATCCGCAACCTCGAGGAGAACCTCGCCGACCACGGGCTCGACCTCAAGAAGATCCCGTACGCGTTGCAGTTCAACAAGCGCGATCTGACGAGCTGCGTGCCGGTCGACCAGATGTACCGCACCCTCAACTACAAGCGCGAGCCGACGTTCGAGGCGGTCGCGACCTCGGGGGTCGGCGTGTTCGATACTCTCAAGTCCGTGGCCCGGCTGGTCCTCAAGGATCTGAACAGCTGAGCCCGCGGGTCTGTCGGTCCGAGTCTCGGTCGACCCTTCGCGGATTCCGGCCCGAGCGCGGCCCGAGGAGAGCCGATCGCGGTCGGCGAGAGGCGCCCGACGGAGCGGAGCAGGCCGGGGACGACGGCAGACGAAGACCAGGGGTAGACGGAGAGAATCGACGAGGAAGTACGACGAGGAAGTAGTCGTAGACGACGGAGAACGGCTCTCGCGAGGGTCCACGCGCGTCGAGGGGGTGCGGAGCGATGGCGAAACGTTGGCGCAAGGAAGAGAAGACCTATCTCCGGCGGTACGCCGCCAAGAAGACCGTCGCGGAGCTCGCGACGCGGTTCAAGACCGACACCGGTGACGTGGTCGCTCAGCTCGAGGAGCTCGAGCGGAGCAGCAAGGACGGACAGGGCTACAAGGAGCCATACGTGGATCCGACGTTGACGGAGTACGAAGCGGGCCTCGAGGCCTACTACGCGAAGAAGTGGAGCGTGGCGGCGAAGAAGTTCAGCCACGTCGTCGAGGAGAGCGATCAGCCCGACATCGCGGCGCGGGCGCGGGTCTTCCTCGCCGCCTGCGAAGAGCGCGAGGCGGGCGCCGAGGAGGAGGGGGAGGACCCCTACCTCGAGGCGGTGGCGGCCAAGAACCGCGGCGACTACGAGGCTGCCCTCGAGCTGTGCGGTCGCGGCGGCCGTCGCGGCAAGGACGAGCGGTTCGCCTACCTCGCCGCCTCGGCGCTGGCGCTTCAGGGCCAGACCGACGAGGCGGTCAAGGTCCTGCTCCAGTCGATCGAGATGGAGCCCGACAACCGCATCCACGCCTATCACGATCCCGACTTCGCCTCGCTCCAGGGCGTCCCCGAGTACGACGCCCTCTACGAGTCCTGAGCCGGAGCGAGCGCAGGATGTCCCGACCGGCCGCCGGCGAGCGGGTCGCGATCGTCCTCGCGGCGGGTGAAGGGAAGCGGATGCGCTCCGCGACGCCCAAGGTCCTGCACCAGCTCGCGGGGCGACCCCTGCTCTCCTGGGTGCTCGACAGCGCCCGCACCGCCGGCTGCGCCCGCCTGGTGGTCGTCGTCGGCCGTCAGGCGAGCGCGATCACCGATCGCTTCGCCGCGCCCGACGTCGAGTTCGTCGAGCAGAGCGAGCGGCTCGGCACCGGTCACGCGGTGGCGCAGGCGGAGCGGGCTCTGGGCTCGCAGCCGGGGTTGGCGCTGGTGCTCTACGGCGACGTCCCCCTGGTCCGTCCGGCCGCCCTCGAGCGCCTGCTGGCAGCCGCCGAGGAGGGTTGGGGCGCGGTCGCGGTCGCGCAGGTGGACCGGCCGGGCTCGCTCGGCCGCGTTCTGAGCGAGGGAGGCCGCTTGAAGGGGATCGTCGAGTCCGTCGACGCCACCCCCGAGCAGCTCGAGATTCGAACGGTCAACTCGGGCCTCTACGCCCTGCGCGTCCCCGATCTCTTCGAGCGCCTGCGGCAGGTCGCGCCCCACAACGCTCAGGGAGAGCTCTACCTCACCGACGCGGTGGTCGCGGCCGCTGCCGCGGGTGCTGGGGTTCGCTGCGTCGAGCTCGACGATCCGACCGAGGCCTGGGGGGTCAACGACCGCGCCGAGCTGGCGCGCGCCGAGCACGTCCTGGTGCTGCGCCACGTCGAGCGGCTCCAGGAGGCGGGGGTCACCGTGCGGGACCCTGCGAGGGTGCTGATCGAGTCGAGCGTCGAGGTGGGAGTCGACAGCGAGATCCACCCCGACGTGACGCTGCTCGGCGACACCCGCATCGGCGAGCGGGTGAGGCTCCATCAGGGCGTCTGGGTTCGCGACTGCGCGCTGGCGGACGACGTCGAGGTGCTGCCGTACTCGGTGCTCGACGGCGCGCGAGTGGGGCCGGGATGCGCCATCGGTCCGTTCGCGCGGCTGCGGCCCGGCGCCGAGCTGGCGGAGGGCGTCCGAGTCGGGAACTTCGTCGAGATCAAGAAGTCCTCGCTGGGCGCCGGGGTCAAGGCCAACCACCTCGCCTACGTCGGCGACGCGACGGTCGGTCCGGGCGTCAACATCGGTGCCGGCGCCGTCACCTGCAACTACGACGGCGAGCGCAAGCACCGCACCGAGATCGGCGAGGGAGCCTTCATCGGCAGCGATACGATGCTGGTGGCGCCGGTGCGGATCGGAGCGCGGTCGATCACGGGCGCCGGCTCGGTGATCACCGACGACGTTCCCGACGACAGCCTGGCGTTGGGACGGGCCCGGCAGAGGAACCTGATCGGCTGGACCGCCAAGCGCGACCGGGCCGAAGAGTGACCTCCGCGCGCCGCGCCGAGCGGCGAAACGCCCGGCGCCGGCGACGCCCGTGTTCGTTGCCGATCGTGGTCTCTTCTGCTCAGACGACCGCCGCCGTTCCTAGCGTCCGCACCGCCCTTCTCCGTCTTCTCAGCCCCGATCTCCTGAGCCCCGATCTCCCGAGCTGCTGAGCCCTTCAGCCCTCTGAGTCCCTGTCCCCACCGCGCACCGCATGAGCCGCGACCTCGAGCACCAGCTCAACCCCGAACAGTGGGAGGCGGTGCGCCACGGAGAGGGCCCGCAGCTCGTGCTCGCGGGAGCGGGGACCGGCAAGACCCGGGTGATCACCCATCGGGTCGCCTGGCTGATCGCCGAGCGCGGTGTCGAGCCCTGGCGGATCGCGGGCGTGACCTTCACCAACAAGGCGGCCACCGAGATGCGCGAGCGCGTCGAGAAGCTGCTGGGGGGTTCGACCGAGGTGTTCCTCGGGACCTTCCACCGCTTCGCCCTGCGCCTGCTGCGCCGTTACGGGGAGCGCGTCGGGCTGCCGCGGGGCTTCGCGATCCTCGACACCAGCGATCAGCTCGCGGTGATGAAGCGTGCGCTCGAAGCGGCGCAGCTCGACGATTCGGTGTTCGCGCCGCGCGCGGTGCTGTCGCGGGTCAGCTCGGCCAAGAACCGGTTGCTCGGGCCGGCCGAGCTCGAGCGGGAGTCGAGTGGCTTCTTCGAGCAGGGGGTGGTGCGCGCCTACAGCTCCTATCAACGGTTGCTGCGCGAGAGCGGCGGCGCCGACTTCGACGATCTGATCGCGCTCGCCGTGCGCCTTCTCGAGCAGGAGGAGGAGCTGGGAGAGCGCATGCGACGCCGGCTGCGCTACTTGCTGGTCGACGAGTTCCAGGACACCAACCACGCGCAGCTCCGCCTGATCGAGACGCTCGCCGGCCGCGGCGGCAACCTCACCGCCGTCGGCGACGAGGACCAGGGGATCTATCGCTGGCGCGGCGCCGAGCTCGACAACATCCTCGAGTTCGAACGGCACTTTCCGGGTGCGGTGGTGCGCAAGCTCGAGCGCAACTACCGCTCGACCCAGACCATCCTCGACGCCTCCGGTCACCTGGTATCGCACAACGTCTCGCGCCGCGGCAAGAAGCTCTGGACCGAGACCACCGGCGGCGATCCCGTGCGCGTGTACCGGGCGCGCGACGAGGCGGACGAGGCGCGCTGGATCGTGCGGACGCTGCGCGGCGCCCACGACGCGCTGAGCTACCGCCAGATGGCGGTGCTGATGCGAACCAACTCGCAGACCCGCGTGCTCGAGGAGGAGCTGATGCGCCACCAGGTGCCGTACCACCTGGTGGCGGGGACCCGCTTCTACGAACGGGCCGAGGTCAAGGACGTGGTCGCCTACTTGAGGGTGGTCCGCACTCCCCAGGACAACCTCTCGCTGCGACGGATTCTCAACACCCCGCCGCGGGGCATCGGCAAGGCCACCCAGAACACTCTGTTCCAGGAGGCCGACGAGCTCGGTCACTCGCTGTGGGACGTGCTGCGGCTCGAACGCTTCGGCGGGCTCTCGCCCCGCGCCGCGAACGCGCTGCGCGGCTTCCGCGACCTCGTCCTCGAGCTGCGCTCGTGCTCCGCGGAGCTGGATCTGGGGGAGCTCGTCGAGCGGATCCTCGAGCGCACCGGCTACGAGGCCCTCTACCGCAAGGACGACGACGAGGCGCGGGCGCGGCTCGAGAACCTGCGCGAGCTGGTCTCGGCGGCTCAGGAGTTCGCCGAGGACTACGGCGAAGGGCACCCGGCCTTCCTGTCGGCCTCGGCGCCCCCCTCCTCCCCCGAGGCGCGCAGCGCGCAGGGCAGCCTGCTGGCGCCGAGCGCGGCGCAGACGGCGGCCGGAGCCGCGGTGGCGGTGCCCGCTCGAGCTCTGCCGGGCTCGGAGGATCCGGAGTCCGGCGATGCGCCCGCTTCCCGGGGCCCGCTCGCCGCCCTCGACGACAGCGGCGAGGTCGAGGAGGACGATCCGCTGACCTCGTTCCTCGATTACGTGTCGCTGGTCAGCGACACCGACGCGCTCGCCGCCGACCGCGGCGTCTCGCTGATGACCCTGCACGCCGCCAAGGGGCTCGAGTTCGCCCTGGTGTGCGTCGCCGGTCTCGAGGACGGGCTGATCCCCCACTTCAACTCGGTCAGCGAGGACGAGGTCGAGGAGGAGCGGCGGCTGCTCTACGTCGGCATGACGCGCGCGCGCCAACGACTGATGCTCTCCTCCTGCCAGCGCCGCCGGGTGGCCGGGCGCTACCAGGATCAGCACCCGTCGCCGTTTCTCGACGAGCTGCCGGCCGAGCTCCTCGAGGTGGAGGACGGCACCGTTCCCGCGATCGCTCCGGCGGCCAGCGGCGTCTACACCTACTTCGGTCGCGCTCCCCACACCTCGTCGGCTCCCCGCGGCGAGCCTCCCGACTGGCTACGGCGCGACGGCCCCCCCCGCACGCCCCGGCCAGCCGCTGCGCCGGAGGGTCTCGCCGCCGACCTTCCGCTCGAGCGCGGCCAGGGAGTGCGTCACCCGACGCTGGGCTCGGGGGTCATCCTCGACGTCGAGGGCTCCGGCGAGAACGCGAAGCTCACGGTCTTCTTCGAACGCGGGGGCAAGCGCCGGCTGATCGCCAAGTACGCCGGTCTCAGGCCGCGGTGACGACTCGCGGCATCGACCGCCGGGCGGCGCCGTCGCATCGTCAAGCCGGCAGGAAGTCCTCGCGCAGCAGCGCATAGAGCATGTGGTCGACCCGCGCTCCGCGCAGCTTGAAGTAACCGCGCAGGCGACCTTCCTGGACGAAGCCGAGCTTCTCCAGCACCCGCTTCGATGGCTCGTTGCCGACCGCGCAGCGCGCCTCGATCCGCTCGATGGCGGTGCGGAGGAAGAGATCCGGAAGGAGCTGCGCGAGCGCGGCGCTCATCACGCCGAGACCCTGGAACGAAGAAGACAGTGCATAGCCGATCTCGCTCAGGCCGTGCTCCCAGTTCGCCACCACCAGCGTGATCCAGCCGCAGGGGGTGCCGTCGGCCTCGACGATCCACACGAAGCGATCTCCGCGCGCTCGGTAGAGATCCTCCATGTCGAGCGACGCGATGTCGGTGCGCAGCTGCGAGGTCGGTACGTCGTGCAGCGGCTGATACCGCCGGACGGTCTCCTCGGCGCGCCACTGACGAAGGAGGGGGGCATCCTCGCCGCTAGCCGCTCGCACCAGGACGTTGGGAGTCCGTCCCTCTGATCCGGTGCCGCTCCTCGTTGCGGTCGAGATCATGCCGGCATTGTACGAGGGCTGCATCCGATCCGCGGCAGGCGAAGCGGGCGGCCTGCCGATCGCGCCGGGCCACTCAGCGGCAGCGGACCGCGCCCTCGGCGTCGCGTCGGCGAGGACGGCGCAGCGACTCGGGCCCTCGGCGGTCCCCTGCGCTCTCCTCGCGGCCAGCCGGCGGCGACGCTCCCACGGAAGGGGTGCGCGGCTGTCCGGCTCAGTCGATCGCCCGGCGGAACGTCGAGCTCCCATCCGATGATCCATGGAGGCGGTACGCGAAGCTCCAGCTCAGCGTGCGCGAGCCGATCCGCTCGAGGTCACCCTGGGCAGCGTCGCCGGTGAGCCCTGCTCGGACGGAGCGCGACCGCGGGGGTCGGCCGCGGCGCCGCACCCGGGTGCGGCGCGCGCGGAGAGCCGAGCGAGACCCGTCGTCTCCCGGGGGTGCGCGAGCTCGCCCCAGGCCAGCGTCACGATCCAGAGGTTGCCGGCGAGGAAGAGACCGACGAAGGGGAGGGCGATCCAGATGCCCTCGGCGATGGCGGTCGCCATGCATGCCAGGAGATAGAGCGCGAGCAGAGTCTCGCCGAGCGGAGGTCGCCGCGCGGCCTGCGAGCGGTCGCGCGGCGCTCGGGGCTCGGGCCCCTGGCGTCGTGGCCCGGGCCCGGCGGTGTCGTCCGTCACGCACGACTTTGGGGTCCGCTCGAACTCCCCGCCGCCGCGCACCAGGCCGCCGAGCGCAGCGCGCGCGTTGTGCCAGGCCATCCCGATGCCGAGAGCCATCAGCGCCGGCTGGAGCGCCAGGACCTCCCGCCGGCTGCGGCCGGCGCGGCGTGCCGCGCTCGCGCAGAAGGCGAGCAGCGAGCCGGTGGCCGCCAGCAGGATGGCGAGGTCGAGGGCCGTCCGCGGCAAGTCGCCGTTGTGGTGCCGGACCCAGATCGCCGGGAACAGGAGGAGCGTCAGCGCCACCATCAGCGGGTGAGCGAGGTTGGAGGTCAGGTGGAAGAGGGCCTCGACGGTGGTGGCGACCGGAAGGCGAGCCGCGAGCACCGGCCGCAGGAGCTTGCGCAGGCACTGGGCCGAGCCGCGGGTCCAGCGGCGCTGCTGACTGCGCAGCGCAGCGAGCTCGACCGGCAGCTCGGCCGGAGCGACCACCGACTCGAGGAACACGAATCGCCAGCCGGCGAGCTGGGCGCGGTAGGAGAGGTCGAGGTCCTCGGTCAGGGTGTCGTGCTGCCAGCCGCCGGCCTCGACGATCGCCCGCTTGCGCCACACCCCGGCGGTGCCGTTGAAGTTGAACAGCCGGCCGGTCGCCGCGCGGGCCGCGTGCTCGACCAGGAAGTGCCCGTCGAGCAGGATCGCCTGCAGCCGGGTGAGCAGGGAGTAACGCCGGTTGAGGTGACCCCAGCGCGCCTGGACCATTCCCACCGACGGGTCCGCGAAGGAGGGCACCACCCGGCGCAGGAAGTCGGCTGCGGGGACGAAGTCGGCGTCGAAGACGGCGACGAGGTCGCCTCGTGCAACCGCGAGCCCGGCCTCGAGCGCGCCGGCCTTGTAGCCGTGACGATGATCGCGATGCAGCAGGCGGACCTCGAGCCCTCGACGGCGCAGATTCTCGAGCAGGGCGCGGAGGCGCTCGGTCGTCTCATCGGTGGAGTCGTCGAGGACCTGGATCTCGAGCTTCTCGGGAGGGTAGTCGAGGCGGCCGACGGCGTGGAGCAGGCGGGGAGCGACCAGCGGCTCGTTGTAGACGGGAAGCTGCACCGTCACCGACGGCCAGTCCCCGGCCGACCCCGGGTCGCCGTGGTCGCTCGTCGGGGAGCCGTCGGGCCGCCCGGCGCGGCGGTCTGCCCGCCAGAGCAGGATCAGCAGCGCCAGCCGGTGCAGCCCGAACAGCGCCAGAGGGCAGAGGACGGCGTAGTAGGCTGCGAGCAGGGCGTGCTCGAGGGTTGCGCTCATCGGTCAGCGGAGGTTCATGGAGAGTCGTCGAGGGAGCCCGGCGCAGCTCGTGCCGATCGTCGCCGGGTACGCGGGCCTGTTGCTGGTCTGGGACTTCGAGGCGCGCCCGCTCCTCTTCCTGCTGCTGGTCGCCGGGACCTTCGTGGCGCTGTGGCGGTTTTCGCGTGCCAGCGGCAGCGAGATCCCGCTCCGGACTCTGCTGCTGGTCGCCGCGGTGTCGCGCGCTCTGCTGGTGCCGGTCCCTGCGAGCCTGTCGGACGACGTCTACCGTTACCTGTGGGACGGCCGAGTGGCGCTGGCGGGCTTCGACCCTTATCGTCTCGCGCCCGACGATCCTACACTGGAGCCGCTGCGCGAGCGCGCGGGCGCCGATCTCCGCGAGCCGACGGCGCACCGCGATGTGGAGACTGTCTATCCGCCGGTGGCGATCGCGCTGTTCGCCGTCGCAGCGAGCTCCCCGTTCGAGCTGTGGGCGTGGAAGGGGATGATGGCGCTGTTCGACCTCGGCAGCTGCTGGCTCGTGTGGCAGGTGGCGCGGCGGACCGGGCGACCGACGGCGAGCGCGATCTGGTACGCCTGGAACCCGCTGGCCGCAATCGAGAGCGCCGCGATGGGGCACGTCGATGCGGCGGGGGTCTGCGCGCTGCTCGCCGCCCTCTACGGGCTGCTCTCGCTGGGCGGACCGGGCGAGGGGGAGCGGAGAGTCCCCCGTCCGGTCGTCGCCGGGGCGCTCACTGCCGCCGGCGCCCTGGTCAAGCTGGTGCCCCTGGTCCTCGTTCCGCTGTTCCTTCTGCGGGCGAGATCGGCGGCGTTCACCCTGGCGCTGATCGCAGTGCTGGCGGCGGGGCTCGCACCCATGGTCCTGCCCAGCCAGGGGCCTCCCCCGGGGCTGGTGCGCTACGGCATCTCGTGGGAGTTCAACGGCCCTCTCTTCGAGCCGCTGTGGCGCGCGATCGAGGCGGCCGGCGTGGCGCCCGACGTCAAGGGCACACTCGACACGATCCGCTCGCGAGTCGCCGGTTCCGGGCCTCTCGAGGCGCTCTATCCCTACGTCTATCCGCAGCTCCTGGCCAAGGCGGCCCTGGTGCTCGGTCTCGCCTGTGTCCTGCTGCTCGGGATGGGGGTGCGCGACCTCCTCGACGCGACGTTCTGGACGCTGGCGGGCGCGCTGCTGCTGAGCGCCACGTTCTACCCCTGGTATGCGCTGTGGGCGTTGCCGTTTGCGGCGCTGCGCCGGTCGGCGCCCTGGCTGGTGCTCTCGCTGTCGCTGCAGGCCGCCTACCTGCCGCGCCTGTTCGGCTGGAGTGCGTGGCCGACCGCTTGGCTGGTGGTCTGGATGCCCGTCGTCCTGACGGCAGCGGTCGCGGCGGCCCGACGCCGATCGGCTCGACATCGGGCGCCGCGAGCCGCGGGAGCGCTCCGTTGAGCGGCGGCGATCCGTTCAGCTATCGCCTGACGGTCGCCTACGTCGGCACCCGATACGCGGGTTGGCAACGGCAGCCGAACGCGCCGACGGTCCAGCAGCGGCTCGAGGAGGCGCTGGCCGCGGTGCTGACGCGCTCGGTGCGGGTCGTGGGCGCCGGGCGCACGGACGCCGGTGTGCACGCTCGCGCCCAGGTCGCTTCGCTGGCGCTGGATCGAGCCTTTCCCCTCGAGGCGCTGGTCCGCGGCACCAATCGCTTCCTTCCCGAGGACGTGCGCGTGCTGCAGGCGGAGCACGTCCCGTCGGGCTTCGACGCCCGTCGCCACGCCGAGCTCAAGTGTTACCTCTACCGACTCGACCGGTCGGCCGTGATCCATCCATTCGACGCTCCCTTCGTCGCGCCGATGCCGAGGACCGCCTCGGTGGAGCGGCTTGGCCGGGCGCTCGAGTGTCTGCCCGGACGGCACGACTTCTCGGCCTTCGCCAAGAGCGGAGGCGCCCATCGCCAGCCGGTGCGGACCCTCTCGCGAGTCGAGCTGCGCGAGGAAGACGCCGGCGTCGAGCTCAGGTTCGTCGGCGAGGGCTTCCTGCGCGGGATGGTCCGGGCGCTGGTCGGAACCCTGCTCGAGGTGGCGAGGGGCCGGATCCCGCAGGAGCGTCTCGAGGCGCTGCTCGAGGGAGCGGCGCGCGAGGAGGCGGGACCGAACGCGCCGGCGCGAGGACTGTGCCTGGAGATGGTCGCCTATCCGCCGCGATGGCAGGCGCTAGAGCGCTACCGGTAGCGGGTTCGTGACCGTCACCACTCCCCGACGAGCGGCGAGATCGAGGCGCTCTCGGACCGGACTTCCCGCCACCGGCGGCGCGCGATGCCGACCGGCCCTGTGATACCTTGCGAACCCCTTGCGTCCGAGGATCCAGCCTGCCTTCGGCCGGCCGAGTCGAGTCGGCGCGCTCGCCGGGCCCAATCGTTCGCGTCGGCAGCGACGGCTCGTTGCGACCGGTCGGGGGCCTCTCGCGCGAGTCGATCGCCGCAAGTCCGAATGAGACGCCTCCTCACTGCCCTGGCGCTCGCCGGCGTCCTGGTGCCGGCGCTGTTCCTGCTCGACAGCCTCTGGTTCTTCGGTCTGGTTCTCGCGATCGCCCTGCTGGGCGCCGGCGAGCTGATCGTCATCTTGCGCCGCCTGGCGCCCGGAGCGCCCTACGAGCTGCTCTACCTGGGGATCCCGGCGCTCTCCTGCGCCCTGGTGCTCGAGACGCCGGGTCTCGGGTGGCGCGGGGTGGGGGCCGACACGACCACGGTGCTCACCGTGCTGGTCACCCTCAGCCTGGCGCTGGTGGTGCTCACCCAGACGCCGATCGAGCGGGCCGCGGTCGGCGCCGCGCTCCTGGCGCTGGCCGTTCCGTACCTGGCCCTGACCCCGGCCGCGGTCTTCAAGCTGCACCGGTGGGATCCGTGGCTGGTCTTCCTGCTGGCGGCGGTCGTGGTGCTCGGGGACACCGCCGCCTATTACGCCGGCCGGCGCTTCGGTCGGCACAAGATGGCGCCCGTCGCCAGCCCCAAGAAGACGTGGGAGGGGGCGATCGCCGGTTTCGCGACCTCGATCCTGTGCGGCCTGGCGTACTCGCTGTGGCGGCTCGAGGGCCTCGAGCCGCGACTGCTCCTGCTCGCGGTGTGCGCAGTCAGCGCGGTGGCCGGTCAGCTCGGTGACCTGGCGGAGTCCACGTTCAAACGGGGCGCCGCCGTGAAGGACTCGGGCACCCTGCTGCCCGGCCACGGCGGCGTGCTCGATCGCATCGACGCGCTCCTGTTCGCCTCGCCGGTGTTCCTGCTGGGTCTGCTGTGGACAGGCCTGGCGGCTTCGTACGACGGGGTCTGAGTATGCGCCTCGCCATCCTCGGCGCGACGGGATCGATCGGGACCAGCACGCTGCGCGTGGTGGCGAGCCATCCGGAGCGCTTCGAGGTGGTGGGTCTGGCGGCGGGAGCCTCGCGCCTAGAGGAGCTGGCGCGACAGGCGGCCGCCGTGGGGGCGCGGTGGGTGGTGGTTCCGGATCGGGAGTCCGCGGCGCGCCTGTCGGCGATGGTGCCGGCGCGCGTGCGCGTCGAGTCGGGAGCCGACGCCCTCGCCGCCCTCGCCGCCGCTCCCGAGGTCGAGCGGGTGGTGGCGGCGATGGTCGGCTGCTCGGGCCTGCGTCCGGTGGCGGCCGCGCTCGAGGCGGGCAAAGACGTCGCGCTTGCCAACAAGGAGGCGCTGGTGGCTGCGGGGCCGCTGCTCCTCGCCATCGCCGAGCGCTCGGGCGCCAGAATCCTGCCGGTCGATTCGGAGCCGGTGGCGCTCGATCAGGTGCTGCGCTGCGGCGAGCGCGCCGAGATCGAGCGGCTCGTGCTGACCGCTTCGGGCGGACCCTTCCTGGACCGGCCGCTCGAGACCTGGGGCAGCATCGAGCCGCACGAGGCGCTGGCTCACCCCACTTGGTCGATGGGGCCGAAGATCTCGGTGGACTCGGCCACTCTGATGAACAAGGGGCTCGAGCTGATCGAGGCCGCGATCCTGTTCGGAGTACCGGAGGACCAGATCGAAATCGTCGTCCATCCCCAGTCGCTGGTGCACTCCCTGGTCGAGTTTCGCGACGGATCCTGGATCGCCCAGCTCGGGCCGAAGGACATGACCCTGCCCATCCAGTACGCGCTGACGTATCCGGAGCGGGTCCCCTGCCCCGCGCGCCGCCTGGGCCTGGCCGAGATCGGCGCGCTCGAGTTCCGCGAGCTCGATGGCGAGCGCTTCCCGAGCGTCGAGCTGGCGCGTTCTGCCGCCCGCGCGGGAGGCAGCGTGCCCGCGGTGCTGAGCGCGGCCAACGAGACCGCGGTCGCGGCGTTCCTCGCCGGCAGGCTCCCCTTCCCGTCGATCGTCCCGCTGGTCGGGGCGGTGCTCGAAGCCCACGTCCGGGCGATGCCGAGCGCGATCGAGGAGGTGCTGGAGTGGGATCGCTGGGCGCGCGAGGCGGCGTGCGCTCGACTTCCGGCGTAGCGGAGGGGGCGCGAGTCGTCGCGATAGACTCGGCGGTCGCGAGTGAAGGCTCCTGGCGGTCGCGAGTGAGAACTCGGCGGTCGCGAGCGGCGCACCGATGCAGATCCTCTCCAACATCCTCGCTTTCCTGGTGGCGGCCGGCGTCGTGATCTTCGTCCACGAGGCCGGGCACTACCTGGTGGCCAAGCTGTTCCGCGTGCGGGTGCTGACCTTCTCGCTGGGCTTCGGCAAGCGGATCTGGGGCTTTCGCAAGGGGGACACCGACTACCGCGTCTCGGTGATCCCGCTCGGCGGCTACGTCAGCTTCGCCGGGCAGGATCCCACGAGCCAGACCGACGATCCGGCCGCCTTCCTCAACCACCCGCGCTGGCAGCGGGTGCTGATCCTGCTCGCCGGTCCGGCGATGAACGTGGTGCTGGCGATCCTGCTGGTCGCGGCGGTGTTCATGATCGGCACCGAGATGCCCAACCCGCGGGACATCTCGAACCAGATCGGCCAGGTCGCGGAGGGCTCGCCGGCCGCCGAGGCGGGCCTTCGCGCCGGGGATCGGATCGTCGCCATCGACGGCGGGGTGGTCTCGGACTGGCGACAGGTGACGATGGAGATCCTGACCTCGCCCGAGCAGCCGCTCGAGGTCGAGTTCGAGCGCGACGGCGAGCTCGGATCCGCCACGCTGGTGCCGCGCGAGATCCCCAAGTACGAGCTCGGCGAGGCCGGGATCTTTCCGGCGGCGCCGCCCAGGATCCGGGGCGTCAACGCCGGGAGCCCGGCGGAGCGCGCCGGCTTGCGCTACGGCGATGCGCCCCTGCTGGTCGATGGGCGGCCGATCGCCACCATCGAGGATTTCCAGGCGGCGATCGAGCCCAACGCCGGTCGTGAGATCGACCTCGTGGTGGACCGTCTGGGCGAGCGCGTCGAGCTGACCCTGGTGCCCGAGGAGGTCGACGGCAAGGGCCTGGCGGGGGTCGTCATCGGCCCCTTCCACTTCCAGCGGTTCGGCCCGATCGAAGCGCTGCGCCAGAGCGTGCGCTACAACGTCGACACCACCGCCGAGATCTTCGCGTTCATCGGCAAGATCTTCGAGCGCCGTATCTCGGCGCAGAGTGCGCTGGGCGGGCCGATCGAGATCGCCGCGATCTCGGGCGCGGCGGCGCGTACCGGCTTCACCGAGCTGATCCTGTTCATGGGCCTGATCAGCCTCAACCTGTTCATCCTCAACATGCTGCCGGTGCCGGTGCTCGACGGCGGGCAGATCCTGATCCTGCTGGTCGAGAGCACGTTGCGTCGCGACCTCTCGGTGCGCATCAAGGAACGGATGATCCAGGTCGGCCTGGTGCTGATCGTCCTGCTCATGGGCATGGCGCTCTACTTCGACCTGATGAAGAACCTGCCCATCGGGTAGGCGCTCTGTGAGTCATCGTCGCAGCGTGCGCTTTGCCCGCAGCCGGCGCAGGGTCTCGAGGTCGCGCGCGTGGCCGGTCCGATCGGCGCCCAACGGCGTCTCCACGATCATGGGGATCTCGCGCAGGCGCGGATCATGGACGATGCGGCGGAAGGTGGCGATTCCGATCGCGCCGGCGCCCAAATTGGCGTGGCGGTCGCGGCGACTGCCGCGTTCGCCGAGCGAGTCGTTGAGGTGCAGAGCACCGACGGAGCGAAGCCCCAACCGCGCGTCGAGCTGGTCGACAAACGTGCGGTAGCCGGCGGGCAGGTCGATCGGATGACCGCCGGCGAAGGCATGGCAGGTGTCGATGCAGAAGCCGACGTGCTCGCCCAGCCCCGAGCGGCCCCGGATCTCGGCCAGCTCGTCGAGGTCCCTTCCGAGCAGGCTTCCCTGCCCGGCGGTGTTCTCGAGCAGCAGCCGAGTACGGCTCGGCTGCGCGCGGTCGAAGGCCTCGAGCAAGGCGGCTCCCGCGCGCGCGAGAGCCGCCTCGGCGCCATCGCCCAGGTGAGCGCCCGGGTGCACGACCAAGCCGTCGACGCCGAGACGCTCGCAGCGCTCGAGCTCGTCGACCAGGGCCGAGATCGAACGCCGGCGGACGATGCGTTCGCGGGTCGCGAGGTTGATCAGGTACGAGGCGTGGGCGACCACGCCGCCGACGGCGCTCTCGTCGCGAGCGGCGCGAAAGGCGTCGATCTCGCCCCCTTCGAGCGGGCGGCCGCGCCACTGTGCTGCGTTCTTGACGAAGATCTGGATCGTCTCGCAGCCCAGCGCGGCGGCGCGCTCGAAAGCGAGTGGGAGACCGCCCGCGATCGAGACGTGGGCTCCGAAGCGCGGGGGCACCGCGCCATCGTAGCAACCGCCGCGCGCACGGCTGTGAGGAGCGGGCATAGCGGGCCGGCGCGCGTTCGGCCGTTGTAGACTCGCCCGATGGCACGCCGCCTGCTGCGTTGGCTCCTCGTCCTCGGATATCTCGGCCTGCTCTGCGCGGTGTTCGGCCTGACCGCCTACGGGTCCTTCAGCCGGTTCGTGCGCCGCGGCGCGATCCCGGCGCCCGACCTGGTCGGCCTCCCGCTCGCCGAGGCCTCCTCGCTGCTGGAGGAGACCGGCCTCGTCATGCGCCGGGCCGAGGAAAAGGACCGGTACGACGAAGAGATCCTTGCCGGGAACGTCGTGGCGCAGGACCCGCGGGCTGGAGGCTTCGTCAAGTCGCGGGGGAAGGTCGAGGTCGTGCTCTCGCGCGGTCCCCAGGTGGTCAGCGTGCCCGACGTCACTTCGCAGTCCGTCCAGGCCGCCCAGGCCGCGCTGGTGGCCTCGGGTCTCGCGGTCGGCGAGCGCATTCGAGTCCGCTGGCCGGGAGGGGCCCCGGGAACCGTCGTGCGGCAGGACCCCTTGCCGTCGGCTGGAGCCGCTCGCGGCTCGGCCGTCGATCTGCTGGTCTCGATCGACGATCCCCACCAGACCTACGTGATGCCCGATCTCGTCTACCGCCGCGCCGAGGCGGTGCGGGCAGAGCTCGAGGCCCGGGGCTTCCGGTTCGGCAGCGTCAAGTACGAGAACTACGAGGGGGTCGAGGAAGGTGTGATCTTGCGGCATACTCCGCTTCCGGGTCACCCGCTCCGGCCCAGCGACTCGATCACCCTCGTCGTCGCCGTTCGCGACGACACCTGATCCTCCTCTCGACCCGAAACGGCTGCTCGCGCGCGATGAAGATCGCTCCCTCCATCTTTGCCTCGGACCTCGCAGACCTCGGCTCGGGGTTGGCGGTGTGCGAGCAAGGAGGCGTCGAGGTCGTTCACGTCGACGTGATGGACGGGCACTTCGTGCCCAACCTGACGTTCGGCCCGCCGGTCATCAGCGCCCTGGCGAAACGGACGCGTCTGGCGCTCGACGTCCACCTGATGGTCGCTCACCCCGATCGGCTGCTCGATCTCTACCTCGAGGCGGGCGCCCGCTGGATCTCGGTTCACTGGGAGGCCCTCACGCACGTCGACCGCACGATCGAGCGGATCCGCGAGGCCGGTCGTCGGGCCGGCATCGCGCTCAATCCCGCGACGCCCGCCGCCGTGCTGGACGACATCCTCCCCGCCCTCGACTTCGTGCTCCTGATGTCGGTCAACCCAGGATTCTCCGGACAGCGGTTCATCCCCTACGTGCTCGACAAGGCGCATCGGCTGCGGGCCACGATCGACGAGCGCGGTCTGGACGTCGAGCTCGAGATCGACGGCGGTGTGGCCGAGGACAACCTGCACGAGGTGCGGGAGGCGGGAGTCGACGTGTCGGTCATCGGCTCGGGAATATTCGGCACCGACGATCCGGTAGCCACCACCCGGCGGTTGCGGGAGCGCGCCGCGGAGCCCCGATGAACCCGATGCCGTCTCGCCACGCCCTGCTCGCCGTCGCGCTGGCCGCCGCCCTCGTGACCGGTTGTGGGTCGGGGCGTCGCGACGATCCGATCCTCCGGCTGTCGGCGACGGAGGCGCTCGAACAGGGGCGCGAGCTGCTCGCAGCCGAGAAGTACCGGGAGGCGCGCAAGTACCTGATCCACGCGTTCGAGGTGGAGCCGAACTCGAGCGCGGGTCGCGAGGGTCTGCTGCTGGCGGCGGATGCCCTGTACCAACAGGGCGGAATCGACGCCTACGTCGAGGCGGAGACGAGGTACCGCGACTTCATCAACCGCTTCCCCACCTCGCCGCGCGCCGACTACGCTCAGTTTCGTCTGGCGATGAGCTTGGCGCAGAGGATGGAGAAGCCGAATCGCGATCAGCAGACGACGCGCAAGGCGCTCGCCGAGCTCGACGCCCTGATGCGCGCTTACCCGACCTCGGAGTGGGTCGACGAAGCGCGCCTGGAGCGCGAGCGCATCAATGCGAACCTGGCCGAGCACGAGTTCGTCGTCGCCAGTTTCTACCTGAGGTACGGCAATCTCGGCGGCGCCATCTCGCGCGCCGAGTACGTCCTCGACAACTTCCCGGAGTATCCTCGTCCCGATCGCGCGCTGGCGATCATCTGTCGAGCATACGCTCGCGCGGGGCAGGTCGAGAACGCCGAGGAGTGGTGCGGCCGGCTCCGCGAGGAGCACCCCGAGAGCGAGCTGGTCGAGAAGATCGAGAAGCCGAAGGTGAGAAAGGCGAGGAAGTCTCCGGGATCCGAACGGGAGGAGGGGTCGAGCGACGAGGGGGAGTCCGCGAGGGGGAGCGAACAGGACACCGAACCACCGGGACCAAAAGCCCCATGAGCCGAGCCGCCGCATTCGTCTGTCTGCTGATCGTCGCCACCGGTTGCACGTCCCGGATGCCGGGCGTGCTGACGCCCAACGAGGGCGTCCGCGAGGAGCTGCGGGCGTTGAGATCCGAGATCGTCGAGCTCCAGCGCAAGGCCGCGGTGAGCGAGGTCGAGATCGCACGCCTGCGCGAGAAGGTCGCTCTGCTCGAGGACGAAGCCGAGGCCGAGCCGCCGCCGACTCGCAACTCCGCCGCGCGTGCGCGCCCGATCGAGGAGCCGGCGCCGGTGGCGGTGCGGCCGCGACCCGTGATCGTCGAGCGGACTTACGAAGAGGAGCCGTCCGATCCGCCGCTCCCTGCGCCCGCGCCCGCCACCCGGGGCGAGGCTCCCGCCGAAGACTCCAGCACGGTCGAGCGGTCCGCGCCCGAGCGGCCGGCGCCCGAGCTGGTGCCGCCGACCGCCCCGGTGACCGCGACGACCCCGGTCCCGGCTGCCGGTCAGGCGATCTACGACCGCGGGTACACGCTGTACCACCAGGGCGAGTTCGTCGAGGCCGAGGCGAGCTTCCAGAGGTTCCTGCAGGGCTTCGCCGGCACCGATCTGGCTGACAATGCGTTGTACTGGATCGGCGAGGCTCGCTATGCCCGCCGCGACTACCGCGGCGCGCTCGCCGCTTTCCGCGAGACGGTCGACCGTTATCCGGCCGGCAACAAGATCTCCGATTCCCTGCTCAAGGCTGGGGACGCGCTCGAGCAGCTCGGTGACGTGGAGGGTGCGCGCCAGAGCTATCGCGAGGTCGAGCGGCGCTTCCCCGGCTCGGCGATCGCGCTGATCGCGGCCGAACGTCTGGCCAACCTCCAGTAGCTCTCTTGGAGATGGCGAGTACCCATCTCCGGAGCTCGTGATGGCGAGCCGGACACGCCCGCCGGATCCGGCAGCACGGGGCGTGTCGGTGCGCGCGCACGGCGGCACGACGGGGACGCCGAGCGCCCGGCGCAGGCCAGGCCGCCGCGCCGTTGGCTTGTAAGCTCAACGCGCGATTGAGGTTCCGGGAGGCGGAAGCCTTGACTCGAGCGGGTCGGGAACGGTACTTTCGTAGGAGTCGTACAGTTTCGCATACGTCTATCCGACGCCGCCCTCGGTTCGTCGGGGAGGTCTGGTCATGAGATGCCCTCTTGCAGTCGCCTGGGCTGCCGGATTGTCCGTCGCGATCTCTCTCTCCGCGCCTGCGCAGGACTCCTCTCCCCCCCGCGACCTGAAGCTGGTCGGCGATCATTGGACGGCGTGGGATCCACCCGCCGTGATCGAAGAGGGCGCCGAGGTCCACATCATCGAGCGGGGGGACACGTTGTGGGACCTGGCCGCGCGGTTCTACGGCGACCCCTACCTCTGGCCCCAGCTGTGGGAGCGCAACCAGTACATCCTGGACGCGCACTGGATCTATCCCGGTGATCCGCTCGTCATCGGCGTCGAGGTCGAGGATGCGACCGGCGTCCTGATCGACGAGGTCGGCGAGCCCGAGGGCGACGGCGAGGAGGAAGTGATCGCGGTCGACGACACCGGGTTCTTCGATCGTGGCCGATTCGTGCAGCTCGGGACTCCCGACGACATCTACTGCAGCGGCTACATCGGCGCCGTGGACGAGGAGTTCCCCTACCAGGTGACCGGCTCGGAGTACGACGCCCTGGCACCCAGGCTGCAGCGCAACGCGACGGGTGAGCTTCTCGCCAGCTTCGGAGTCGCCGACGCGATCAAGGTCGGTCTCGACACCGGCGACATCGTCTACCTGGATCGCGGTCGCGGCGCAGGGCTCTCCCCGGGCGACATCTTCGTGGCGGTGGAGCCCGGCGGTCTCGTCCGGCATCCCGCGACCGAGGCCGTCGTCGGCCGGTTCTACTCCTACCGGGCGCGCGTTCGCGTGCTGTCGGTGCAGGAGAACTCCGCCATTGCCGAGCTCACCTTCAGCTGCCGGCCTCTGTTGGTGGGTTCGAGGCTCAAGCGCTTCCAGCCCGAGCCGGTGCCCTCGGAGCGCCGACAACCGATGCGACCCGTGAACGAGCCGGTCGCGAACGAAGCGCTGGAGGGCGCGCCCACCATCGTCTATGCCAAGGACGGCCTGATCAGCCTGGGCCAGGATCACGTCGTCTACGTCGATCGCGGTGCGAGCGACGGCGTCGAGCCGGGCGACGTGTTCACGGTCTATCGGCGCCGCGGCGATCGGCACCCGCCCGTCGTTCTCGGGGAGGTCGCGGTGCTGGCGGTGCAGCCGGGGAGCGCGCTGGCGAAGGTCGTCGAGTCGCGGTACCCGATCTACGTCGGCGACCTGCTCGAAGCCAAGTAGCCGAAGGCCCGGTCCGGCGCTCAGCAGCGGCCTCCTCCCCGAGCTCCTGGACGACCGGCGCAGGCGGCGGCGGGCTCGCGGTCGCCGTCGCTGGCCGCTCCCGGTTCCTCTCGCCCGTCCACCGTGTCGAGAGGGCCTGTGTTAGGGTCGGGCTTCGACCTCCTTTGCTCCCCCCGGACACCTGCGATCGCAATGCGCTCTCCGAGAGCGCCTGACGTGGAGACCCCTCGGTGCCGCGAGAGAGCCTCAATCGTCGGCTGCAGCGACTCGTGCAGGATCTGGTCGTGGGGGGGGTGACGTTGGACCAGGCGCGGCGCGAGTTCGAGCGCCAATACGTCATCGCGGCGTTGCTCCACAACGAGGGAAGCCTCGGCCGTTCGGCGAAGGCCCTCGGCGTTCATCGCAACACCCTCAGGAACCGAATTTCCACATTGCGGATCGAGCCCGGCGACTACGAATCGCGCTGTCGCTGACGAGCCGAGAGCCGATCGGCCAGGCGGCTGGCACGGGCTTCGCAAATCACCAGGCAGATCGACTGGCAGATCGGTCGAGGGGCCGTCCAAATCTCTCCGGGGAGAAACGTCCAAGGGAACGTCAGCCTCTCTCTCGAGGCTCGCCCCAGGCCAGCGGACGGCACTCCGCTTCTGAAGCGGCCCGCGACGCAGCAAGAATTCACCGGCCGGATTTCCGGATCGATTCCGTCAAGAAGTGAGACCCTCGCTCGAGCGCTCACGGCGAGCGGACCGGGGCAGCGAGAGTCAGCATGCAGCGAACAAAATTCCCTTACCTGCGCGTCATTCTGACCGCTGGCGTCTTCGTCGGCGTCGCCAGCGCCGATCTGGCGCCGGCCCTCCGGCCGGAGCCGAAGGGAGAGATTCCACATCCTGAGGTGGTGCGTCTCTACGAGGAGGTGGACGCCTGGTCCGGGGAGGAAGGGACGATGGACGATCTGGCGAGCGTCTTTCCAGAGGACGGCTCGTGGGCGGCCTCGGTCCGCGCAAGATCGAAGAGCTTCGAGCTGTTCTGTCTCGACGCCGACGAAGAGATCCTGCGGGACCTCTTGTCGGAGCTGCCCTACGGCGACACGATCGGCACGGCGGCCTCGCGTCATCAGGTGGATGCGTTGCTGGTCGCGGCCATGATCGAGGCCGAGTCGCAGTTCGATCCGCGGGCGGTTTCGCCGGTCGGCGCCACCGGCTTGATGCAGCTGATGCCCGAGACCGCGCTCGAGCTGGGCATCATCGATCTCACCGAGCCGACGGGCAACGTCGAGGCCGGATCCCTCTACCTGCGAAGGCTGCTCGAGCAGTTCGACGGTGACCTGCCGCTCGCGCTCGCGGCGTACAACGCCGGGCCGTCTCGAGTGGAGCGCTACGGAGGCGTCCCTCCAATCGGCGAGACCGCCGAGTACGTCGAAAAGGTCCTGCGACGCTATGTCGGCCACCGCCGAGCGGTCTGGCAAGCGGGCGAAGCGGTCCTGGAGCGGGCATCTGCGAGTGAAGGTGCGCCCGTGCGCCGCTCGAAGTCCTTCGGCTTCGCGACCGCCTCAGTCCGCTAGGTCGACTAGGCCAGCGGGAACTTCTTGCCTGCCAGCAGCAGGCGGCGGTCATTGGCCTCGCGCAAGCGCGAGACCAAGGCTCACAGGATGGTAAAGTTCGATCAAGCCGCTGCGATCACCCAGAGAAAACGGCTGGAGCCTGGTCGACCCAGCCGCGCCCGCTTGCGGGCTTGCGGCGCACGAGTGATCGGCTAGCGGGCTCGTGGTATGAGCTCGCCTCGCTTTCGCTGCTCGTTGAGGAGTGGTGACAACCACGAGCCCGCTAGCGCTAGCCTCCGATGTAGGCGAGCGTTTACCCGAGCGAGCTGAGGGGCGCGCCAGGCGCGCCAGGCGCGCCAGGCGCGCGAGCCGACGCGAGAGACGGTTGGGGCGCACCGAGCCTGCGATGCGGGCCGAACTGACCGCGTTCGGCGTATTGCCGGGGAACGAGTCCCGGCTCTGATCAGGCGATTGCGCCAGGCCGACGGCCGCGGAGGAGTCAGGAGGGCTGAGGCCACTCGAGGAAGGGAAGCGCTGCCGCCCGGAGCTCAGGGGGCGGGGAGCTGCCGCTGCTAGGCTTCCTTGGCTTCCTTGCCTTCCTCGAGCTCACGCGCGTCGTCGCTTTTCAGGCCCTTCTTGAAGTTGCGAATGCCCTCGCCGAGCCCGCGCCCGAGCTGCGGGAGCTTGGTCGCCCCGAAGATGAGGACCAGGATGGCGAGAATGACCAAGAGCTCTTGAACGCCGATGGGGCCCATAGGGAGTTCTCCAATCTCGGAGCGTGGTCGGCGTCGATCGCCGCAACCAACGCCCGAACTGTGATGCTACCAGAAAAGCGCAGGACACCGTGGCCTCGGCACGGCTCAGGGCACAGGTCCGGTCCGCCGCTGGGGGTCCAGGAGCTGGCGGCGCAGCTCGGCGGCCAGGTCGGCGCGCTCCGGGAGGGCGGCGAGGTGGTCGAGCGCAGTCTCGAGAGCCCGCGGCACCATCGGCAGATAGCGTGCGACTCCCCGCGCTGCGAATGCGTGAAACGTTCCGACGATCTTCAGCGCCCGCTGGACCACCAGCCGATGGTAGTGGTCGGTGCCTCCCGGCTCGACGCAGCTCGCTTCGAGCCGCGCAGCCTGGCGGAGCGAGAGCGCGCAGCTGTCGTTGAGCAGCGAGGCGAGGTCGTAGCCTCGGGGGCCGAGACGCAGATCCTGGTGGTCGAGGACCACGAGCTCCGCGTCGGGTGGGCGACCGACGACCATGAGGTTGCGGGACATGAAGTCCCGGTGGCAGGGCTCCGCCTGCTCGCCCGTCACCGCCGTGCACAGCTCCTCGAGCGCCGTTCGCAGGCGCTCGCCGAGCTTGCGCTCGAGCCTTCCGCCGAGGAAGACGCGCCACGTCTGATCGAGCTCTCGCAGCATGAGCGTTGCGTCGAGCTGCGGGTTGAGCTCGGCGACCTCGTCGTGAGGGAGACTCCGGATCCGGTCCGCGATGCCGACCGCACGCTCGAAGAGCGTCTCCGCCGATCGACCGGCGTCGAGATCGAAGAGCCGCACCTCGCCGGCGTCCTCGAGGGCCATGAAGCGGCTCGCGGAATCCACCGCCAGGATCTTCGGGGTGCGCACTCCGACGGCGTCGAGCAGCCGAGTCGAACGGCGATAGCAGTCGTAGGTGCGCGCCGTCTCGGGCGGGTACCAGGCGACGATCAGGGAGACTCCTGCCGGCGGCCAGGCCCGAAAGTACTGGCGGGTGGAGACGTCCCCCATCTTCGGTCCGATCCGCCACTCTCCGCCGTCCAGGCCGGGCTGCCGGGACAGCCACGTCGCCACCTCGTCGGGAGTCGGTGGGGGCGGCGCCTCGTGCATCGCGCAGACACTAGCAGCGGTCCGGCGCCGGTTCCCGAAGACGCCGGGGTGACGAGCACTGGAGAGGACGCGACCACACACTCGAAGAGCGCGAGAGCAGGGTCGAAGCACAGTCAGGAGCCCAGCCGGGAGCACAGCCAGGAGCGCAGTCGCGAGCACAGCCGCGAGCACAATCGAGAGCACACTGGAGGGCTGTCGAGATTGATGCAAATTGACACTCCTCCGAGAGGGGCGGGATAATCGGGCCTCGGCGGAAACGGAGCGACACCCTGGAAGCAAGACTGAGACAGCTCCTCGAAGAGCTGAGCGAGAGACTGGGCGAAGCCATCGCGGAGTCCCCCGAAGTCGGGGAGAAGCTGGACGAGGTTCGTTCAGCCGGCTACTCCGTCTACCTGCTCCTGGACTGCAAGCGGCGGATCGAGAAGGCCCGGCGTGCGCTTCCTGCTGCGGGTCCCGGCGACGCGGACGGTCTCGCGGCTCCGCCTCCTTCGGTCGAACCGGGGGTCTTCCGGATCAACGCCAGCGACCTCTCCTTCCTCCGTTCACTGGGCATCGATCCCACGCGCCGTCTCCGCCGCCGCCCGCCCCGGCCCTCGCCCGACGGGCCCGAGGGAGACTCTGCGCGATGCCCGTGAACCTCATCGGCCATCCCCTCGAGCGTCTACGCGCCGAGCTCGGGCCGGCGGTCGATCGTCCGTATCGCGTGGATCAGATCTTCGCCGCCGTGCATCATCGTGCGGCCGCCGGGCTCGCCGCGATCACTGATCTGCCGGTCTCCCTCAGGGAACGGCTCGAGGAGCGCTACACGCTCGCCAGGCCCGAGCTGAAGCGCGTTCAGAGCTCGGACGACGGCACCTCGAAGTACCTGTTCGAGCTCGAGGACGGCGCCGGCATCGAAGCGGTGAGCATCCCCGACGGCAACCGGCGGACGCTGTGCCTGTCGAGCCAGGCGGGGTGTGCCCTCGCCTGCCGCTTCTGCGTCACCGGCTACTGGGGGGCCGGCCGCGACCTGACCTCCGCCGAGATCGTCGGCCAGGTGATGGCGATTCGCGAGCGCGAGGTCATCGACTGCGCCCGACTCAACCTCGTGTACATGGGAATGGGGGAGCCGCTGCTCAACCTCGATGCAGTGCGGGACTCCCTCGAGGTCTTGAGCGAGAGCGTCGCCTGGCGACGGATCACGGTGTCGACGGCCGGAGTTGTCCCCGGGATCGACGAGATGGCGCGCTGGCAGCAGCGACCGAATCTCGCCGTCTCTCTCCACGCGACCGACGACGAACGGCGAAGCGCGCTGATGCCCATCAACCGCAAGTACCCGCTCGACGAGCTGTTCGCGGCTCTCGCCGCCTATCCCGCCAGCCGCCACCGCCCGCTCACCTTCGAGTACACGCTGATCCGTGGCTTCAACGACGAGGTCGGCGACATGCGGCAGCTGGTGAGGAGGATCGCGGGCTTGAGGGCGAAGGTGAACCTGATCCCGCTCAACCCCGATCCGGTCCTCGGCGACCTCGAGCCGCCCGACTGGGAGACGGTGGCGCGACTCCAGCGCGAGCTGGTCGAGCGGGGGGTTCCCTGCAGCGTGAGGAGACCGCGCGGCGACGACGTCCAGGCGGCGTGTGGACAGCTGCGCGCTTTCGCCCGAAAGCCGCGGGGGTTCGCGGGCTCCCCTCGCCCGCTCGCGGCGACGCGTTGAGGCGTTTCGCGCGGGCGAGCTGCGGAGCGGCCGCTCACGGAATGCCGCCCGAGCGCCGGGGGTTTCGCGGGTCCTCGCGCCAGACGAGCGAGTAGTTGCGCCGGCCGGCCGGTCCGTGGCGCCGATAGCTCCACAGTCGCTCTCGTTCGCACGCCGTGCAGCGGGCGACGATCCGGATGTCGAGCACTCCGCGGTCCTCGAGCTGGGCCTTTGCCGCGCCTGCCAGGTCGAGATGAGGACGTGGCACGAGGTCGATGCGGGCTCTGCCGGCCGAGGCGGCGGCGACGGCGTGAGCGACCTCCTCGCTGACCTGGTAGCAGCAGGCTCCGATCGCGGGGCCGATCCACGCGGTGAGGGATCCGGCCGGGTCGGGGAGCCCGTCGAGCGTGGCGTCGAGGACGCCCGCCGCCAGACCCCGCCAGCCGGCATGCGCGGCTGCGATCACGGTCGGTCCAGCGAGCAGGACCGGCACACAGTCGGCCGTGTAGGTCGCGAGCGCCAGCCCGCGCTCGCGGCTCCACAGCGCGTCCGCCTCCGCGCGGCAGCCTGCTGCCGCCTCGATGCAACGAGAGGAATGGACCTGCCGGTTCTCGGCGCCTCGTCGCGGCGGGCGGGCCGCGACGCCGCGCAGGAGCTGCAGCGTCGCCTCGAGGCCCTCCCGGGCGCCGGCGCGCCGGCCCAGGAAGGCCACGCGGACGTCTGAGCGGCGATCGAAGATCGCGAGCGGTGGGAGCGGGTCGTCGAGCATGATCGGGCCGGGGAGCGGAGCAGACCGCGGGCGGGAGCGGAAGAGGGCGCAAGGAGCGTTCGAGACGGGACCCTATCCTCACCGACCCGCGGGCAGCACCGGAGCGCGGTGCGTGCCGGTACACTCTGGCGACCGAGCCGCTCCCCGGCAGATACGTACGACAAGAGATAGCGATGACCGACTTCGTTGCAGCGATCGGGCTCGAGGTCCACATCCAGCTCAAGACGCGAACCAAGCTGTTCTGTGGCTGTCCCAACCACTTCGGAGACGAGCCGAACAGCAACGTGTGCCCGGTCTGTCTCGGTTACCCCGGCGCGCTGCCCGTGCTCAACGGCGCAGCGCTCGATCGCGCCGCCCAGCTGGCGCTGGCGCTGGGCTGTCGCGTCCGCCGGCGCTCGGTCTTCGCGCGCAAGAACTACTTCTATCCCGACCTGCCGAAGGGCTACCAGATCAGTCAGTACGAGAGGCCGCTCGCGGAGGGCGGTTCCCTGCCGCTGTGGGAGCACCCGCGCTCCGTCGCGATCACGCGGCTGCACGTGGAGGAGGACGCCGGCAAGCTCCTCCACGAGAATCCGGGCGGCGGCCCCCTCCCGGGCAGGAGCCTGGTCGACTTCAACCGCTGCGGTGTGCCGCTGGTCGAGCTGGTCACCGAGCCGGTGATGACCCTACCGTCCGAGGCGCAGGACTTCCTGCAGACCCTCCATCGGGCCTTGCTTTTCCTGGGCGTCAGCGACGGCAACCTGGAGGAGGGCAGCCTCCGTTGCGACGCCAACGTGTCGCTGCGACCTGCCGGCGACGAGCCGCTGGGAACCAAGGTCGAGGTCAAGAACCTCAACTCCTTCAAGCACGTCGCGCGCGCGATCGAGTACGAGATCGAACGCCAGACGGCGTTGCTCGAGGAGGGTGCCGAGATCCTGCAGGAGACGCGGAGCTTCGACGCCGCGAGCGGCGTTACCCACACCTTGCGGGGCAAGGAGGAGGCGCTCGACTACCGTTATTTCCCCGATCCGGACCTGCCACCGCCGACGCTGTCCGATCAGAGGATCGCGGCGCTCGAGGCGACGCTCGCCGAGCTGCCCTGGCTCCGCCGCGACCGATTCGTCGAGGATCTCGGGCTGAGCCGGGAGGAGGCCTCCCATCTGACTGCGGACCCTGGCCTCGCGGAGTACTTCGAGGCGGTGGTCGGCGAGGTCCCCGCGCGGGCGCGCGCCGCCTCCAACTGGGTGCGCACCGAGGTGCTGAGGGAGCTCCATGCACGTCACGTCGGCCTCGAGGGCGCGCTCTCGCCGGGCCTCCTCGCGGAGCTCATCGGGCTGGTGGAGCAGGGGCGGCTCTCGAACAGCGCCGCCAAACAGGTGTTCGGCGAGATCTGGGAGAGCCGCGAGAGCCCGACGAAGGTCATGGAACGGCTCGGGCTCGTCCAGGTCAGCGACGAGGCGAAGCTGCGGGACTGGGTGCGGCAGGTGGTCGGGGAGCAGAAGGCGGCGGTGGAGCAGCTGCGCGCGGGCGAGGACAAGGTCGTCGGGTTCCTGGTGGGGCAGGTCATGCGCCGTTCCCAGGGGCGAGCCGACCCCGGCGAGGCGCGCCGGCTGATCGCCGAGGAGGTGGGGCGAGGAGCAGCGGTTTCGTCGTGAGTCGGAGAGGCCGCCAGTGATCCGCTTCTACGGGGTCCGGAAGCAGTACGGAGCCGGCCGCCTCGCGCTCGACGACGTTTCCTTCGAGGTGGAGGGCGGGGAGTTCGTGTTCCTGTCGGGCTCGAGCGGGGCCGGCAAGTCCACGCTCCTGCGGCTGATCTACCGCGAGGAGCTGCCGACCAGCGGTCAGATCCTGGTGGCAGGACGCAACGTCGCGACGATGCCCGAGAAGAAGATCCCGTTCCTGCGGCGCTCGATCGGCATCGTGTTCCAGGACTTCCGGCTGATCGCACGCAAGACGGTGTTCGAGAACGTCGCCTACCTGCCACGGATCCTGGGGGAGCCGCCGGCGCGCCAGCAGGAGCTGGCTCTCGAGGCGCTGGGCCGCGTCGGCCTCGGCCACCGGTTGAAGTCCTTCCCGCGCGAGCTCTCTGGCGGCGAGCAGCAGCGGGTGGCGGTGGCTCGTGCGCTGATCCGCAGCCCGAAGCTGCTGCTCGCCGACGAGCCCACGGGAAACCTGGATCCGGAGCTCTCGATCGAGATCCTCCGCATGTTCGCCGAGATCCAGGCGCGAGGCACCACCGTGTTCATCGCCACCCACGACCGGTCTCTCATCGAGCGGATCGGTGGCCGGATCCTGACCCTCCAGAAGGGACGGCTGGTCGGCGACGAGATCCTGGTGGGCACCGATGAGGGCCGCTCGAGGCCGCCGGCGAAGCGGCTGGGCGCGGAGCAGCCGCTCGCGACGGATGCCGACGACGATGCCGAGGAGGTGCGCGCGGAGTCGGTCACCGGCGCCGTCGCGACCTCGGGGACCACCGGGAGCGACTCCGCGGCGATGGACGCCTCGACGCCCGAGGCACCGCTCGTCGCGCCTGTCGTTGCGCCCTCGGGCGTGGGGGCGGAGCGGGACGTCCTCGGCGGGCCGGGTGCTGACGAGCCGGCCGCGGTCGCGGAGGAGAGCGAGTGACGCTCCTCCAGGCCCTCGCCTACTTCCTGCAGGAGGCCGCCACCAATCTCTGGCGGAGCTGGAAGGCGAGCCTGCTCGCAGTCGCGACGATCGCGCTCAGCCTGTTCGTCGGCGGCTTCTTCCTGCTGACGACCGGCAGTCTGCAGTCGAGGATCGAGAGGTGGCGGAGCGAGTTCAAGGTGGTCGTCTACCTGAGCCCGGGAATCGAGGCCGCCGCCGTTTCGCCGGATCTGCTGGCTGCGGTCGCGGACCCGCCGTGGGTGGCCGAGGTCGCGTTGGTGGATGCCGAGGCGGCGCTGATCCGCTTTCGCCAGGGATTTCCATCTCTCGCCGATGCCCTGATGGAGGAGAACCCGTTTCACGTCTCCCTCGAGGCTCGCCTGGCCGATCGCACGATCCCTGCCGCCGAGCTCGAAGCGTGGGCGAGCGCCCTCGAGCGGCGCGACGAGGTCCAGCTGGTCGACGACGATCGGGAGTGGCTCGACCAGCTTCGCCGCGTGCTCGGCGTGGTGCGCTGGATGGGGCTGGCGGTCGGGCTCGGTCTGCTGGTCGCGGCCGCGTTCACGACCGCGTCGGTGGTGCGGCTCAGCGCGCTCCTCCACCTCGAGGAGATCAGCGTGCTGCGCCTGGTGGGCGCCACCGAGTTCTTCATCCGCGGGCCCTTCTACGTGGAGGGCCTGCTGCAGGGACTGATCGGCGGGAGCCTGGCGGTCTGCTCGCTGTTCGTCGCCGAAGTGGCGCTGCGCGCCGAAGCCGCCGGCTCGATCTGGGGAGTCCTCCTGTTCTCGAGATTCCTCGGGGTCGCGGAGCTCTCGCTGCTGCTGGTGGTCGGCGCGCTGGCCGGAGTGGCCGGGGCCATGCTGTCGCTGCGGCGAGAGCGTCTCGAGCCGCCCGAGGACGCGCAGCCGAGCTGACGCCTGCCTGCGCCCTGCGGCCGCTCGGCGAGAGGATCGAGCCGCCGGGCCGCGTCGGCGACCCCCGTCTTCCCATCCCATGAACGAGAAAGCCCCCGGCGAACCGGGGGCCTCGTCGCGTCGGAAACGGATCCCGTCGGCGGTCAGAAGGGGGGCGGCTCCTCGAGCTCCTTGAGCTCGGCCTCGAGCGCCTGCTTCTGGCGCTTGAGCTCCTCCACCATCTCGTTGTGCTCCTCGACCGACTGGTTGTACTCCTCGGTCTCCTTGTTCTGCTGGACTCGCGCGACGGAGGTCGAGTCGCCGGCCTGCTGGTAATGCTTGATCGCCTGGTCGTACATCTTCTGCTTCTCGTAGACGAAGCCCAGCGCCGAGTAGACGCTCTTGCGATCCTGGGGAGTCGAGACCATGCCCGCGGCCTTCTCGAGCGGGACGATGGCGGCGGCAAACCGGTCGAGCTGAGTCTCAGCCTGGCCGAGGTAGAGCAGAGGCAGCCAGTCGCCGGGCTTCTGGGCGGCGGCCTTCTTCAGCGTCGGCACCGCGTCCGCGTACTTCTTGGCGCCGAGCTGGACCTCGCCGAGCAGCAGCAGCGAGTCGTAGGAATTCTCGACCTGGACCAGCTTCTGCGCCGATGCGATCGCCTTGTTGTAGGCCGCGGTCTTCGGGGCGCCCCGGCTGCTGCGCGCCAGCTGCTTGAGCGCGTTGACGTGGGTCCGCCGGATCTTCGCGTCGTTCGGAGCGAGCTGGGTCGCCTTGTCGAGCGCGCTGATCCCGCTCGCGAGCTCGCCCGCGTTGATCGCGGCGGCCCCGTAGGCGGCCCAGGCCGCACCGGTGTTCTGAGACTGAGCCAACTTCTCGAGAGCGGCGACCCCCGAGCCGCCGCACTCGGCCTTGGCCCGGAGCTGGAACAGGGCAGGCCGGTTGGCGTCCGTCAGCGCGCTCTCGGAGATCCCGCCGAGCACGCCGCAGGCGTCGCGGGTCTTGCCGCCGAGCAGGAGAGCCTGGCCGAGGGCGAGCTGGATCTGGGCGTCACCGCCCTTGAGCTCGTCCGCCTTCTGCAGGTGGGTGGCGGCCGGGCCGTACTGCTTGGTGCGCAGGAGCGCCTGGCCCAGCATCTGGTGGCCCTGGTAGGCATCGGGCACCTTCTCGACGTACTTCTGGAACGAGGTCACGGCCTCGGAGAACTTCCCGGCCTGGAACGCGACGACGCCCGCGTCCCAGTCGGCGTCGGCGAGGGCGACGCCTGCGCACAGGAGCAACAGCAATGGAGTGATGAACAGTGTCTTGCGCATGGGGACAGGTCCTCCTCTGTCATGCAGGTACGATAAGGGCTCGGCGGCCGCCGCTTATTCCGGTCAGTTCGGGGACCCCTCGAGCAGGTTGCGGAGCCGATGCGAGAAGCTCGCCCCGACCTCCACGCCTCGGGTCGAAGAGACCGCGCGCAGGGACGAGCGAGCCAGCTCCATCACGCCGTCCAGCGGACGCCCCGATTCCACCAACCGGCTCCCGACCTCGAGCGCGCTGTCGACCGAGCGTCCGTGCTCGGACCCGATCTGCTCCCGGGCCAACACCTCGATCTCGCGCAGGATACCCTCCGCCGTCGCGGAGTCGAGCCCCCGCAGACGCTCGGGCAGGGGATCGAACAGGTCGTCGACCAGGTCCATGATCCCGGACGTGAGCAGGCCGTAGATGTGCTTGCAGGTCTCGAACGGGCTCTGCCCGACGGCGAGAGCGATCTCCTCGATCGAGCGCCTGCCGTCGACCCGGCAAACGATCGCCCACTCGGGGGGGGTGAAGGAGACCGAGGTCGAGACGCCACGGTCGAGGAAGATCGGAACGTGCCCGGTCGATGGAATGCGCTTGGAGAGGATCTTCCACTCGTCCATCCGTCGCGCGGCTTCCATCAACAGGTTGGTGTTCGACTTGTCGATCGAGAGAGCGGGGCTGTGCGCGTCGCCGCTGAACGAGAACTCACCGTCGGTCCAGGTTGCGAGCTCGTAGAAGGCCTCCTCGCCGCGCAGCCGGCTGGTCTCGGCGTGGACGATCTGGCCCTCGCGCAGAAAGATCTGCCCGCGGCGGCCGCCGCGGGTCAGCTCGAAGACACCCGTCTTCCCGGAGACCGAGACGAGCTGGATGATGTCCGGGAGGGGCAGATCGGCGAGCGATCCCTGGAAGGCCAAGCTGGCCGGTCCCCTACTGCAGCTGGAAGTTCACCGTCAGATTGAAGTATACCGCCACCGGCTTTCCGTTGAGGGTCGCCGGCTTGAACCTCCACTGCTTGACCGCGGCCTCGGCGGCCTCGCTCAGGCCCATCGGAAGGCCCTTCAGGATCGAGACGTTGGTCACGTTGCCCTGCTCGTCGATGATGGCCTGCACGATGACGACGCCCTGGATGCGCGCCTTGCGGGCAATCTCGGTGTAGACCGGCGGCGGCGACGAGATCTTCTCGGGCTTGACGACGTCTCCGGTGACGTAGATCGGCCCGTCCGGCTCCGGCTCGGGAGGCGCCTCGGGAATGCCGATGACCAGATCGTCGACCACCGGAATCTCGAAGTCCTCGGGCTCCTCGATGCGGATCGGCTCGGGCTCGTCGGGGGTCGGATCCGGGATCGGGACCTTCTTCGTCTTCTGCTTCGGGAGCTGCTTCTCCTGCTGCGGCGGAGGCGGCTTGAAGCGCACCTGCTGGACGACATAGACCTTGGGCTTGGGCGCCTCCGCCCGGGTCTCCGAGTAGAGGCTCGGCAGCTTCACGATGAGCAGTCCGATATGGAAGATCACGGCGATGGCGATCGCCCACCGGAGAGTGCGGTTGTCCTCCTGCTCCTCGTAGATGTAGGTCTCGAGGCGCTCCTCGGAGGCCGTCTTGGCGACGCTTTCGAGTTTCTCAGGGCTCATCGTTCTCCCCCGGTTCGGTTTGGCGCGGGTCGACTTTCTCGGTGTCGATCGGGGCGGATCCTCAGTACCAGAAGCTCTCGATCTCTCGCTGGGTGGGAATGGAGATGCGGATCTCCTCCTCGAATCCCTTGTCCTGCGCCTGCCTCAGCTCGTCGAGCACGATGACCATGTACTTGTAGGGCGATGCAGGATCCGGACGGATGATCACGGGTTTCTTGGGATTCACCTCGAGCTTCGGCTTCAGGTAGTTGAGGACCTCGGAGAGCGACATCGGAGTCTGGTCGACGAGCAGCTCGCCGCTCGGCTGGATCTCGATCAGCACCGAGTCCTCCTTCTCGATCACGGGCGGAGAGTCGTCCTCCTCGGGGAGGGCGAAGTCGAGGCCGCGGGTGGCCGCGAAGGTGGTGGTGACCATGAAGTAGATGATCAGGAGGAAGGCGATGTCCGCCATCGAGGAGGTCGGGATCTCGTCGTCGACGGGTTCGCGGTCGATCTTCATGGTGATGTCTCCTGGTGTGCGATCGGGCTCAGCCGCCGGCCATGTCGTCGACGGTGCGCTCGTTGGACAGCAGATAGATGACGCGCACCTTGGCTCGCTTGAGCGCGTCGACGATCTGGTCGACGTCTCGGTAGGGAACGTTCTCGTCGGCCTTTAGGACGAACTCCTTGTTGGGGTCGGTGGCGATGACGCCGACCGCGAACGAGAAGACGTCCTCCGAGCCGGCCACCGAAGCCGACAGCTCCTCGCCGCTCGAGACCTTGATGCGGCCAGACTCGTCGAGCGATACGTAGGCGGCCTTCTTGGGGATCTCGACGCGAATGGAGGTCTTCGGCAGGACCACCTGGGTCTTGTCGACCTCGAAGGTGATCGTCAGCATGAAGAAGATGATCAGGAGGAAGGCGATGTCCGCCATGGAGGCTGTGGGGATCGTTCCTTCCGCCGTTCTGCTTTCGGGGAGCTTCATCTCTTGCCTTTCCTCGTTTCCGCCTCGAGTCTCGGCACCACGCTCGAGTCTACTTCGTAGTGGCCGGTTTAACCGGCGCCTTGGCGGCGTCGGAGGGCGCCGGGGCGGCGGTCGCGGCCTCCGGGGTGATGCCGCTGCGCTCCATCTCGCCGAAGGTCTCGAGCAGCATGTTGGCGGAGGTCTCGATGTCACGGACGAACTTGTTGATGCGGCTCATGAAGTAGTTGTAGGCGAGCTGCACCGGGATGGCGACGGCGAGACCGCCGGCCGTCGTGGTGAGAGCCTCCTTGATGCCGATCGCGACCATTGCCGGATTGGACAGGCCGGCGGCGGCGAGGGCGTCGAAGGACTTGATCATTCCAGTGACCGTGCCGAAGAAGCCCAGCAGCGGGGCGACGTTGGCAGTGGTCGCTAGGAAGACCAGGAATCGCTCGAGGCGGCCCATCTCGAAGAGGGCGGCGTTCTCGATCGTCTTCTCGACGTCTTCCTTGGGCTGACCGTACTTGAGCAGCCCCGCTTTCATGATCGAGGCGACCGGACCCCGGTACTGCTCACAGACCTTCACCGCTTCGCGGATCGAGCGATTGACGATCAGAGCCTTGCGGATCTTGGCGAGGAACTCGTTGACGTTGATCTTGGCTCGCCGCAGCGCGATGAATCGCTCGATGATGATGGCCAGGGCGAAGACGGAGAAGACGAGGAGGATCCACATGACGGGACCGCCCTCTCGCATGAGCTTCGCAAAAGTTCCACCGATATCCGGCACCTTGACCTCCTCTGGCTGTATTGGACCCGCACACCGCGGGATCAGTTCCCGTTCTCCGGGGATCGGAGTGGATGTCGACGACGCTTCCCCCCGGCGTGCCGACCCGAGCTGACCAAGGAAGCCCCGACGGGAAGACGCATGTCACCGGAGAAAACAGAGGCGGGATGATACCACACGGATTTCGTTGCGCCAGGCTGGCGAAGTCGCATCTCAGCGGCAACCGGAGCCGACAGAGGAGCGGTCCGGAGGCGATTTCAGCGCGTCGAGCCGCTGCCGCTGAGCGAAGCAGATCGCCGCCGCCAGCGCATCCGTCGCATCGGCGGATCGCGCCACCGCATCGAGTCCTAGCAAGAGTCGGACCATCCGCGCCACCTGAGTCTTGTCGGCGCGACCGTTGCCGGTCACGGCGCGCTTGACCTCCGCCGGCGAGTACTCGGTGGCGGCCAGGCCGGCGCGGCCGATGGCGGCCAGGATCGCACCGCGCGCCTGCGCGAGCACGATCAGAGAGCGGGAGTTCACGCCGTGAAAGAGCGACTCGAGCACCACGGCGTCGGGGCGATAGCGCTCCACGAGCTTCTCGACCTCGCCGGCCAACGCACACAGCCGCGCCGTGGGATCGTCCGCGCCGGGAACCGTGATCCGGCCCTCGCCGAGGGCCATCAGCTTCGAACCCTCGCGACGGACGACCCCGAAGCCCGTGACGCGGCTGCCGGGGTCGATGCCGAGGACGATCACGGAGTATGGCTCGGGATGGGGCTGCCGTGCGGGCGCTGCGGGGGCGGCGCCGAGCCCATCAGCCTCCTAGTGTAGCCCCGATGAGCGCCCGGCTGCCGGTGCTCCCTTGCCAGTCCTCGTGAGGGTTCAGTAGGCTGAGGGTTCGCTCCGCGCGCCGTGCACGCTCGATGTCGTTCCCGCCGCGGTCGAGCCGGCGGCAGACCGAGCCCGTGCTCGTCGGCTCCGAGCGCCTCTCTTGCGTGGGGCCTCCTGCATGGCTTGGTTCAAGAAAGACAAGAAGCCCAAGCCGGTCCGCCCGAGGTCCCGCAGCACGGTTCCGGAGGGACTGTGGACGCGCTGCGGCCGGTGCTCCGAGATCATCTACAGCAAGGAGCTCGAGCGCAACGCCAGGGTCTGCCCCAAGTGCGGGTTCCACTTCCGGTTGACCGTCGCCGAGCGTCTCGAGTTGCTGCTCGACCCCGGCAGTCGCGAGCTCTGGCCCGACCTCGCCCCCTGCGACCCCCTCTCCTTCACCGACACGCGCGCGTACAGCGAGAGGCTCACCGACTATCAGAAGCGAACCGGGCGGCGCGACGCGGTGGTCGTGCTGGAGGGTTCGATCGACGGCCAGGGGGTGGTGCTCGCGATCATGGACTACGAGTTCATGGGCGGCTCGATGGGATCAGTGGTCGGCGAGAAGATCTCGCGCTCCATCGAGCGGGCGCTCGAGAACCGAGTGCCGCTCTTGATCGTGTCCGCCTCCGGCGGCGCCAGGATGCAGGAGGGAGCCCTGTCCCTGATGCAGATGGCCAAGATCGCGGGTGGCCTCGCTCAGCTGCGCGAGGCGGGTCTCCCCTACCTCTCGATCCTGACCGATCCGACCACCGGCGGGGTGACCGCCTCCTTCGCCATGCTCGGCGATCTGAACATCGCCGAGCCGGGAGCGTTGATCGGCTTCGCCGGTCCCCGCGTGATCGAACAGACCATTCGCGAGACCCTGCCGGAGGGCTTCCAGACCAGCGAGTTCCTGCTCGAGCACGGATTCCTCGATCTGGTGGTGGAGCGCAGCCAGCTCCGCGAGACGGTGGCGCGATGCCTCCGTCACCTGACCTGAGCGTCGCCGTGCGGGTCGGTGAGCCGCGCGAGGAGGAAGCATCGCCCGAGCCCGGGCGCACGGTCGCCGATTCCGGCGGCGACGACCCGGTTCGGACGCGCGGGGAGGCCGTCGCTCCGCGCCTCGAAGGGCCGCCGAAAGATCACGGCGAGATCCCCGGCGGCGCGCCCGACAAAACCGCCGGACGTGTTCTGTCGCGGCTCGAGATGTGGGGACAGAAGCTCGGCCTGGAGCGGATCCGCGCCGTCCTGGAGGAGCTGGAGCACCCGGAGCTGGCCGCGCCCACGGTGCTGGTGGCGGGCACCAACGGCAAGGGCTCCACCTCGGCCCTGATCGCCGCGATGGGTCACGCGGCCGGGTACCGGACCGGGCTCTACACCTCCCCCCACCTGGAGAGCGTCGAGGAGCGGATCCGGGTCGACGGCCGGGCGATCTCTTCCCGGGAGCTGGGAGCGCGGCTCGAGGACGTGCTGTCGGCCTCGCCGCTCCTGCCGACCTACTTCGAGGCGCTCACCGCCGCGGCTTTCCTGCAGTTCCGGCAAGAGAACGTCGAGCTCGCGGTGCTCGAGGTCGGTCTCGGCGGCCGCCTCGACGCCACCAACGTGGCGGATCCGCTGATCTCGGTGATCACCCAGCTCTCGCTCGACCACCAGGAGCACCTCGGCCACTCCCTGCCGGAGATCGCCCGGGAGAAGGCCGGAATCCTGCGGCGCGCGCGTCCCGCGCTGTCCTGGTCGGGCGGCGACCTCGAGGTGGGTTCGGCGCTGGAGGAGGCGTCGCGCGCGCGGCAGGCGGTGCTCGAAGACAGCTCGCGCATCGTCGCGGTCGAGGTGGAGGGGTGCGACGTCGTGCGGGCGCGGGGCGGCCGCTGGACCTTTCGCGTCGCCACCGCGAGCGGGCGCTACGAGCTCGAGACCGCGCTGGTCGGGCGCCACCAGGGACCCAACCTCGCGCTCGCGGTGCGCGCCGCCGAGGAGCTCTCGCGTAAGGGATTCGACCGGATCGACGCCGCCGCGATCCGAGCCGGGGCCGGGCGCTGCCGCTGGCCCGGGCGACTCGAGCGCGTGATCCTGCCGGATGGGCGCTTCGTCCTGCTCGATGCCGCCCACAACCCCGGCGGAGTGGACGCGCTGCTTCGGTACCTCAGGGAGAGCGAGACCGATCACGCCCTCGATCTCCTCTACGGCTCGCTGCGCGACAAGGGGGCCGAGATCTCGCTTCCCCGCCTGGCGCGCGCGGTGCGCGCCATCACGCTCACCCGCCCGCCCTCCGACCGCGCCCTGGAGCCGGCGGTGCTGGCGGCTGCCGTGACCACCGCTCGTGTCGAGCCCGATCCCGAGACGGCGCTCGCCAGCGCCCTCGACGGGGTCGCGCCCGGCGGCGGCCTCCTGGTCTGTGGCTCGATCTATCTGACCGGCGCGGTGCGCGGCGCGCTTCACGCCCGCTTCGGGGTCCCGGTCCGGGCGGTCGACGTGCCGACGAGCTGACCATCTCGGCTCGCGCGCGCGGCTCGGCTCTTCGGGTCGGCGAGTCAGCCGGTCTCTTGCTCGATGAGCTCGACGCGGCGGGCGTGGCGCCCGCCGGCGAAAGGCTCCTCCAGGAAGGTCTGGAGCAGCTCGAGCGCCAGCCCCGGGCCGACCACCCGGGCGCCGAGCGCGAGGACGTTGGCGTCGTTGTGGGATCGCGCCATCCGCGCGGTGAAGGGATCGATGCAGTTGACGGCGCGCACCCCGGGGTGCCGGTTGGCGGCGATCGCCATGCCGGCGCCGGTTCCGCACACCAGCACGCCGCGCTCGGCTGTGCCGCCGCTGACGCTGCGCGAGACCCGACGCGCGAAGTCCGGATAGTCGACGCTGGCGCCGGAGTCGGTGCCCAGATCCTCCACCTCGTGCCCGTGCTCTTCGAGCCAACCGCGGATCGTGGTCTTGAGCTCCCAGCCCGCGTGGTCGGCCCCCAGCGCGATCCTCATGCCGGTCAGGATCGCAACGCGGTCCATCTCTGTCAAGAGTAGGATGCCCTCCTCTGGTCCGGCTCCTGGTCTGGCGTGTGCGGCCGACTCCTCCCGATGCCACCTGGTGGCGGCGGTGCTGCTCGGGGTGACGGCGTGCCGGGGCCACCGCCCGGCGACCGCGAACGGCCGCGGCGTCCCCGCCGTCGCCGCCGCCGCCGAGCCGGGTGCCGACGTCGCGCGCGCTCCAGCGCCGGGTGCTCGTGCTTACTCGTCGAGCCGCTGCTGCAGGCTTCGATCGGCGGCGAGCACCCGCTCGCGCATCGCGGCGCGATAGTCGGCCAGCTTCTCTGCGATCTCGCGGTCGCGGCCGGCGAGGATGTGGAGGGCGAGCAGGCCGGCGTTGTCGGCGCGCCCGACGCCGACGGTGGCGACCGGAATGCCCTTGGGCATCTGGACGATCGCGAGCAGGGCGTCGATCCCCTGCAGCGGACCGTTGGCGATGGGCACTCCGATCACGGGCAGGAGGGTGCCGGCGGCGACCACTCCCGGCAGGTGCGCAGCGCCGCCGGCGCCCGCGATCAGCACCTCGATCCCACGGCCGGAAGCGCCCTCGACCCAGGCGGCGACCTCGTCGGGGGTGCGGTGGGCCGAGAGCACCCGGACCTCGTTCTCGACGCCGAGCTCCTCGAGCACGACGCGGGCGGCCTTCATCACGGGCCAGTCGGAATCGCTCCCCATCACGATGCCGACGCGTGGTTTCGTCTGGTCTTTCTCGGTCATGATGCTCGATGGGTCGGCTCGCGCCGAGGCTCACAGCGGGATGTTGCCGTGCTTCTTCGGCGGGAGGGATTGACGTTTGCTCGAGAGCTGACGGAGCGCTCTCACGATCTCCGGACGGGTCGTACGCGGCTGGATCACGGCGTCGACGAAGCCACGTTCGGCCGCCACGTAGGGGTTCGAGAACTTGCGCCGATACTCCTCGACCTTCTGTGCACGGAGCTCCTCGGCACGCTCGCCGGCGGCGGCGAGCTCGCGCCGATAGAGCACGTTGACCGCGCCCGAGGGTCCCATCACGGCGATCTCGGCGGTCGGGAAGGCGAGGTTCACGTCGGTGCGCAGATGCTTCGAGGACATGACGCAGTAGGCGCCGCCATAGGCCTTGCGGGTGATCACCGTGATCTTGGGCACGGTGGCTTCGGCGAAAGCGTAGAGCAGCTTCGCCCCGTGCTTGATGATGCCGCCGAACTCCTGCTGGGTGCCGGGCAGGAAGCCGGGGACGTCCTCGAAGGTCACCAGGGGGATGTTGAAGGCGTCGCAGAAGCGCACGAAGCGGGCACCCTTGAGCGAGGCGTCGATGTCGAGCACGCCCGCCAGGTAGGCGGGCTGGTTGGCGACGATGCCGACGCTCTTGCCGCCGAATCGGGCGAAGCCGACGACCAGGTTGCGGGCGTAGTCCGCCTGGACCTCGAGCAGCGCTCCGTCGTCGACCACGCGGTGGATCAGCTCCTTGATGTCGTACGGCTTGTTGGGGTCGGTGGGCACCAGCTCGTCGAGCGACGGATCCTCGCGGCCCGGCTCGTCGGAGCTCTCGATCTCGGGCGGGTCGTCGAGGTTGTTCGACGGCAGGTAGGAGAGCAGCTCGCGGATCTTGAGCAGGCACGCGGCGTCGCCCGGGACCGTGAAGTGGGAGACGCCGCTCTTCGAGGCGTGAGTGTGGGCGCCTCCCAGATCCTCCTTCGTCACCTCCTCGTGGGTGACGGTTCGGATCACGTCCGGTCCGGTGACGAACATGTAGCTGGTGCGGTCGACCATCAGGACGAAGTCGGTGATCGCGGGCGAGTAGACGGCGCCGCCGGCGCAGGGTCCCATGATCGCGCTGATCTGGGGGACCACGCCCGAGGCCAGCGTGTTGCGCAGGAAGATGTCGGCATAGCCGCCGAGCGAGGCCACCCCCTCCTGGATGCGCGCACCGCCGGAGTCGTTGAGACCGATCACCGGGGCGCCGTTGTCGACCGCCAGGTCCATGACCTTGCAGATCTTCTTCGCGTTGGTCTCCGACAGCGAGCCGCCGAACACCGTGAAGTCCTGGGCGAAGACGTAGGCCAGCCGGCCCTCGATCGTGCCGTAGCCGCAGACCACGCCGTCGCCCGGGATCTTCTGCTGATCCATCCCGAAGTCGCTGCAGCGGTGTTCGACGAGGACGTCGATCTCGACGAAGGAGCCGGGGTCGAGCAGCATCTCGACCCGCTCGTGGGCGGTTAGCTTCCCGGCGTCGTGCTGCCGTGCGATCCGCTCCTCGCCCCCCCCCGAGCGGGCGGCCTCGAGTCTGGCCTGGAGCTCGGCGAGCTGCTGCTGGCGAAGATCGCTCATCGGGTGGGAAGGACGGCCGCGCCCGCGGTGCCGGTGGCCATCCTGGCGGAAGGCGAATCGGCGGCTTCCTATCACATCGTTCCCTGCCGGCGACAGGAGCGGTCAGAGGCGCGGCCTCTGCCGGAGGAAGATCCCTTATAGGAGGTCCCGTACAGAGGGTCCCGTAGAGGTTCCCGTACAGAGGTTCCCGTACAATCGCCGAGTGGCCTTCCCCGGCTTCGACTGCGCCCGCGTGGCGCGCGCCCTCGGATTGCTGTGCACCGAGGCGGAAGACCTCGCCGACGCGTACTTCGAGCGCATCGAGCTGACCGAGACGCCGGGGGCTCAAGCCGGACCGGGTCTCGTCGTCCGGCGCGAGGAGGGTTTCGCGCTGCGGCTGGTGCGCGGCGGGCGGGTGTGGCTCGTCAGCCGCGACGAGATCGGCGACGACGTGGTGGCCAGGGCCTTCCGTCAGGTGGCGCGCAGCCTGCCGCCGGCCGCCCCGAGCTTTCGCGGCATCGAGCCGGGGCCCTGGCCGGAGCTCGAAGACGCCGACGCACTGCTCGGGCTGCACGGTCGTGTGGAGCACGAGCTGCGACAGCTGCGCGCCGGCTTCCCTTTTCGCCTCCGCGCCCGCCGGCACCGGCGCGAGGCGGTGGTGGTCTCGCCCCGCCTGCAGCCCGACCCGCAGGTGGAGACCTTCTACAGCGTCGAGGCGGACGTGCCGTGGGGGCGCTGGGGAGGGCTGATGAGCGACCTCGACGAGGCGCCGCTGCGCATCGCCTCCGCGCTCGCGGAGCTCTTTCGCGCCCGGGACGCCTCGCCGCCGCAGCCGGTGAGAACAGTCGTCGTGCTCGGGCCGGCCGCCGCCGCGGTCTTCCTGCACGAAGCGGCGGCTCACACGCTCGAGGCCGACACCCTGGCGCTGACCGGCAGGCCCTCCTCGGCGATCGGCGTCCGGCTGGGCTCCGAGATCCTCGACGTCCTCGACGATCCGGCGCGCGCTCCAGGCGGCGTGCGCCGCACCAGCGATGACGAGGGCATGCCGGTGACCCGGCGCTGGTTGTTGCGCGCCGGCGTGGTCGAGCAGCCGATCGCCGACCGGACCTGGGCGGATCGCGCCGGCCTGCAGCCGGGGGCCGGGCGTCGATCACAGCGGCATCGGCTGCCGGTTCCCCGCTCGTCCCACCTCGAGCTGCTGCCGGGGACGTTCTCGTTCGACGAGCTGCAGGCCGGGGCCACAGGCGGTCTGCTCGTCCAGGAGGTGGACCGCGGACGTCTCGATCCCTTCTCCGGCCGCTTCGTGCTCGACGCGGCGAGCGCCCGGCGGATCGGTCCCGGAGGCCTTGGCGAGCGGCTGCGCCCCGTGCGCCTCAGCGGCTCGGTCGTCGAGCTGCTCTCCGCCATCAACGGCATCGGCTCGCAGGTGCGAAGCGGCGGCGCCGGCTGGTGCGCGAAGGGAGGCGACCGCCTGCCGGTGTGGGCCACCGCTGCCGCCCTGCGGCTCGAGGGGATCCAGGTGGGACCGCCGTGAGCGTGAAGAGCGATCGCACCGTCGGCGCGGCGACCGTCCAGTCGTTGCTCGGCGAGGGCTACGAGGAGGCCGAGCTCTTCGCCAAGACCTCGCGCAGCCGCTCGGCGACCTGGGAGGCCGACCGCCTGACCTGTGCCGGCGCCGACGAGCGGGGCTGGGCGGTGCGCGCGAGCGGGGCGGAGGGATCGCTCCACTGCGCAGGAACCGGCTCGCCACCGGCCCAGGGCCCCTGGCCGCGTCCGGCGGCCCCGCCGGTCCAGTTGCCGAGCGCGGCGGCGGTTGCGCCGCCCTGGGAAGAGCCCGCCGACTTCGACGCACCGCTGCTCGCGGAGGGGGAGGCGCTCGCGCTGCTGCGATCGGTGGCAGAGCGGCTGGTCGCCGAGCACTCGCGGGCACGGCTGCTGCAGGCGATCCTTGAGGACGGCGTCGCCGAGCTGGCGCTCAAGAGCAGCCATGGCATCGAGGCGTCGCATCGCGCCCGCGTGGCGACCCTCGATCTGTGGGCGGCGCTGGGAGACCAGGCGACGCGCATGTCGATCGCGGCGCGCGAGCCGCGCCGCTTCGCGGTGGGCTCGCTGGCCCGGCGCTTGGCGGACCAGCTCGTCGTGCTCTCCGACGGGACGGCGCCCACGGGGCGCGAGCCGAGCCCCGCCGTGCTCACCGGCGAGGTCCTGGCGGCCGCGATCGACGCCCTGCATCCGCTCTGGTTCGAGCCCGGCGGCTGGTCCAGGCTCGAACGGCTGGCCGATGCCCAGGGCACACTCGGCTCCGCGGCGTTCACCGTGGTCGACGACGGCCGTCTGCGCGGCGGCCTGCTCACCGCACCGACCGACGGCGAGGGGGTCGCTACCGGCCGCGTGGTGCTGGTCGAGTCCGGGAGCTTGCGGCGGACGCTGCGCTCCTGGCGCCACGAGGGGCCCGGCGAACCCGTGGGGTGCGTTCGGCGGCCGGGCTGGCGCGATCTACCGCGGGTCGGCCCCTCCCACCTGATGCTCGAGCCGGACCCGCGGGTCACTCCCAGCTCGTTGCTCGAGGAGCTCGGGTCGGGCTACTACTTCCTCGGTCTCGAGGGTCCGGTGGCGGTCGACTGGGAAGAGGGCCGGGTCGATCTTCCCGTGTACGGGTTCGCGATCCGGGCGGGTCGTTCGAGCCACCCGATCCGAGCCGCGCGTGCGAGCGCGTCGTTGACGGGCCTGTTCACGGGGATCCAGCGAGTGGCGCGGGATCTCCGCTTCATCTCGAGCGCCGGCGGGTGCGTCGGCGCGCCGACTGTGCTGGTGGACCATGTCAGCGTCGGCCCGGCGTGAGCGCGAGAGCGAGCTGCGCACCGCGTGCACGCGCCGGATCGGCGAGGTCGGGGCGCAGACGCAGGTCGAGCTGGGCACTGCTGCGCCTTCCCGGTCGGAAACGCTGCGGCGCCTCGACGTCGGTGCCTCGTCGAGTGCCGCCCTCCGGGGGCGGCACCGCCTGACCTTCTGGCGAGGACTGGTTGAGGATGCGCAGCGACCGGACGTCGTCGACCGTGATCCGGCGCGTTTTCGGCTCGGAGTCGTCGGCTTGCGCGGGGGCAGGGGCGGTGGTCCCGGGGGCGGCCGAGTCGTCGGGGGGCGCTGGCGACCAGGTCGCGGCCGGCCGGACCTCCCCGACCGCCGGCGCTGGCTGCTGCGCGGTCGGAGCAGCGGGCGAGCCGGGCGTCGCGGCAGCTCCCGGCGCCGTGGGATCGGCGGGAGGCGGAGGGGGCGGTGGCAGCAAGAGCGCCGAGATCCTGGCCGGGTCGGCGTAGGAGCGGGGGGTGATGTCGGCGACCGGCACGTCCTGCGGCGTCAGCAGCGCGGCCGTCACCAGCGGATTGCCGATCACCAGCGGATTGACGTCGGGGAGCGCCAACCGGTGGTCGAGGGCGAAGGCGCGCGCGTAGTCGCGTGTGGCTTGCTTGCGATGGCCCAGCGCCTGGTGCGCGGCCCCTCGCTGGTAGTAGCTCCAGGCGGAGTCCGGCTCGAGCTCGATCGCCTGTTCCAGGATCTCGATGGCCTCGCCTGGACGGTGCCCGGTGCGCAGCAGCACCGCGAGGTTGAAGAGCGCCGAGAAGTAGTCGGGATCGAGCCGGAGCGCCTCCCGATACGCGCTCTCGGCTGCCACGCGATCCTGGGCGAGCGCCAGCAGGTTGCCGAGGTCGTTGTGGACCTCGGGGGAGGTCGGCTGCTCGGCGACGCGGTCGAGCTGGACTGCGATGGCGGCGTCCAGGTTGCCGAGCGGGGTCGTCGCTGCGGCGCTGTGGACCCACAGCATCGTGGCGATCGGCAGCAGGACGAGGACGGTCGCCACCATCCCGGTCAGAGCGGCGGGTCGAGGCCGGCGAGAGGACAGGCGAAAAAGGCTCATGGGACGATCTCCCTCTGGAGGGAACGCAGGTGGAAGGAGGTTCGGAGGAGTCAGGCCCGTCGATCGGTGCGCTCCGGCCGGATCGGCTTCGCCCGAAGCTTCATCTTGCCGTCGCTCTCGACGACGCGCAACCGCACCGAGGTGCAGCCGGTGCGCTCCCGCAGCGTCTCCACCTGGCGCTCCAGGTAGCTGTGGAACGAGTCGAGATCGATGGCGGGCGCGCGACCGCCGCGGCCGCCGTACAGACCCTGGAAGAGAGCCGCTGCCCAGTCGTCGTCGACCCGGCGCGAGACGGTGACGCCTTCATGGGGATCGTGCCCCGCCCCGGGCTCGGCCGGAAGCCGAGGGCGCAGCCCGATCTCGCTCTCGCGCAGCCGCTTCTTGAACAGCTCGCGATAGGAGTTGAACCGGGCCTCGATCGCCGAGAGCCGGAAGCCGTCCGCCGCCGAGCGCGAGAGCACGCGCAGGTCGCGGACGGCGTGGGCCAGCTCCAGCTCGGCCTCCTCCGGAGGCGTGACCAGGGCGCCCGCGAGAAAGCGCTCGTAGTCGATCTGGAGCGTTCGCAGCTTGCGCTCGACGAGATTGAGTCGGTCCTGGAATTCCATCGTGAGCTCGACGGTCGTCGCTCGATTCTACGCTCACGGCTGCGAGTCCGGCCGCCCGGCCAGACGCATCGCCGGCGGGGAAGCGGCGGCCGGGACGCGTAGAATGTGGAGACGCATGGCTTCATCGACGACCTCCTCGACCGCGAGCCCCGCCGCTCGGCCGGCGGATGCCGCCGACGCTCCGGCGAATCCGCGCCGCCGACTGCCCGCGGTCGGTGAGGTCATGGCTCGGGCCGAGGTCCAAGCCCTCGTCGTCGTCTACGGCCGCGAGCGCGTGCTCGTCCAGGTTCGCGGAGAGCTCGACCGATTGCGAGCGGAGCCCGAGCGATTGCGAGCGGAGCTCGACCGACTGCGAGCCGGCTCCGAGGGCGAGGAAGGACCCGAGGCCGGGGCTCGTCTCGAGGCGAGGCTCAGGGAGGGTCTCGAGTCCGCCGCGGGGCTGCCGCTTCGGCGCACGATCAACGCGACCGGCATCTTCATCCACACCAACCTCGGCCGCGCGCCGCTGCCCCCTGAGGTGACCGCCGCCCTCGCCGCCCGGCTCGAAGCCGGCTGCGACCTGGAGCTCGACCTCGAGACCGGCCGTCGGGGCGACCGCAACCGCCGGCTCGAGCGGCTGCTGTGCCTGATCACGGGCGCCGAGGCTGCCGTGGTGGTCAACAACAACGCGGCAGCGCTGGTGCTCGCCGTCGCCTGCCTGGCGCGCGATCGCGAGGTCGTCGTCTCGCGCGGCGAGCTGGTCGAGATCGGCGGCTCGTTCCGGGTGCCGGACGTGCTGGAGGCCGCCGGCGGGCGGCTGGTGGAGGTCGGCACCACGAACCGCACCCGCCTCGACGACTACGCCCGCGCGATCGGTCCCGAAACCGGCCTGCTGCTCAAGGTGCAGCCCAGCAACTACCTGATCGTGGGCTTCACCGAGTCGGTGGAGGAGGCCGCTCTGGCCGGGCTGTCGCGCGCGAGCGGTGTGCCTCTGCTGGTCGACGAGGGGAGCGGCCTGCTCGCCCCCCACTCCGCCCCCCAGCTCGCCGCACACCCCAGCCACCGGTCGCTGATCGACGCTGGCTGCGACCTGGTGTGCGGCAGCGGCGACAAGGTGCTCGGCGGACCGCAGGCGGGGCTGCTGGTCGGCCGGCGCGAGCTGATCGGGCGATGCCGGAGGCACCCGCTGTTCCGGGCGCTACGGCCGGGACGGGGAGTGATCGCCACTCTCGACGCGGTGCTCCGGCGCCATCTGGCAGGAGACCCGATGCCGCTCGACCGGATGTGGCCTGCGCCCGAGGAGCATCGCCGCCGCCTGGAGCAGGTCGCGCAGGCGCTCGGCGCCGAGGTGGTCGAAGCGGACGCCTACCTCGGCGGCGGCGCTGCCCCGGAGGACGCGATCGAGGGGCATGCAATCGCGGTGGAGGGCGCGGGTGACCTGCTGCGCCGCCTGCGCGTCGGGGAGCCGCCGGTCGTCGGTTACGCTCGCGGCGGTCGGGTGATCCTCGACCTGCGCACGGTCGATCCGGACGACGACGACGTCCTGATCCAGGCGGTGGGCCGGGCTCGGGACGGGGTGAGCTCCGGAGGCTGAGACATGGCGGCGGAGCTCCAGCCCCTGCTGGTCGTCGAGGACCGCGACTCCCTCAGGCGTTTGCTCGAGCGCGTGCTCGCAGGCGCCGGTTACCGGGTCGTCGCGGTCGGCGACGTCGCTTCGGCACGAGGTCTGCTCGAGCGCAGGCGCTATGCGCTCGTGCTCACCGACCTCAAGCTTCCGGATGGCGACGGGATCGACGTCTTGCGCGCCAGTCGCAGCGCCCAGCCACGCTGCCCGGTCGTGGTGATGACAGCCTTCGGCAGCGTCACCACGGCGGTCGAAGCGATGAAGTTGGGGGCCGCCGACTTCCTCGAGAAGCCGGTGGAGATCGACGATCTGCTGGCGCTGGTCGCCGTTCACGTGGGCCGCGATGCGGGATCGGCGCCGGCGGGGCTCGTGGTGCCTGGAGGGCCGATGCTGGTCGGAAGGCATCCCCGCTTTCGCGCCGCCCTGCGCCTGCTCGAGAGGGTGGCGCCGACCGACACGACGGTGCTGCTGCTCGGGGCCAGCGGCACCGGCAAGGAGCTCTTCGCGCGCGCCCTGCACGGGCTCTCGAAGCGGGCAGCAGGGCCGTTCGTGGCCATCAACTGCGCCGCCATCCCCGAGACCCTGATGGAGAGCGAGCTGTTCGGACACGAGAAGGGCGCCTTCACCGGAGCCTCGCGGCTGCAACGAGGCCGTTTCGAGCTTGCCACGGGAGGCACACTGCTGCTCGACGAGATCGGCGAGCTGCCGCTCGGAGTGCAGGCCAAGGTGCTCCGTGTGCTCGAGGAGCGGACGTTCCAGCGGGTGGGCGGTGCGCCCATCCAGCGCGCCGATCTCCGCCTCGTCGCGGCGACCAACCGCGATCTCGGCGAAATGGTCGCGGCCGGCTCCTTCCGCGCGGACCTCTACTACCGCCTCGATGTCTTTCCGATCGAGCTGCCGTCGCTACGGGAACGACCGAGCGACGTGCCGGACCTCGCGCGCCATCTGATCGGTCAGTTCGCGGCGCGCAACGGGAGCGACCCGCCTGCGCTGTCCGAGGCGGCGGCGTCCTGGCTCATGGAGCAGCCCTGGCCCGGCAACGTGCGCCAGCTCTCGAACCTGGTCGAGCGTGCCTTGATCTTGATCGAAGGCGCGACCCTCGATCGGGCGAGCCTGGAGGCGGCCATGTCACCGCTCTCGGCGATGGCGGTCGGCGAGAGCGCGCCACCACCACCACCACGTGCTCGGGGCTCGACGGACGCCGAGCAGGGCTCGATGGACTCCGAGGAGGAGGCGCTGCGACTCGCCCTGCGCGAGAGCGGCGGCGACCGGCGTCGAGCCGCCGAGCTGCTCGACGTGAGCCTCAGGACCCTGCAGCGGAAGATCCGGCGCTACGACCTCGGCGGTTTTCCCGAGTATCGCGACTGATGCGCGCTCCATCGAAGCGTGGGGCGATCGGCCGGTGTGTCCGTGCCGCGTCCACGCTCGCGAACGCCCTGCCCCGGCTCGCCGCGTCGCCTGAGGCCGGATCCGACTCCGTCACTGAATGGCGAACTCGACCGTCGAGTAGCGGACCGCTTCCGGGAAACGGGCGCTGAACCGGACCCCCTCGCCGCTGTCCAATCGATCGGACGGGATGCTCGCCGCCTGGCGCCCCACGACCGCGCCTTCCTCGTCGAGCAGCTGGACCTCGACTGCGATCGCGCGGCTCGTGCTCTCCCCGTCGTTGCGCAGGACACCGTAGATCTGGGGCTTGCCGTCGGTTCCCACGTCCTCCCAGGAGGCCACTGTGATCTCGTTGGCGGGAAGGGCGTCGAGCACGCGCTGGCGGCGCGCGGAGTCCAGCTCTTCCTGGCTCACCGGGTCGGGCGGAACGAAGGCCGCGACCGTCGTGTCGTCGAGCTCGAGGCGGACCTCACCGGTCGGCCTCGAGGCCTGGAGCGCCTGCTGGATGGGCGGCAGCGCCGCGCGCCGAGGTGCTCTCGCCTCCCGCTCGGCCGCGATCACCGCCTCGTGCGCACTGGCGGTCGCCGCCAGGTCGATCGCGGTCGAGTCGATCGTGGTCAAGGCGCCGGCCAGCGAGGTATAGCGGATCCGGGAGCCGGTGACCGACCAGGATCCGCGAACCCTGATTCGCTGCCCGTCCGTGGTGACCAACACCCGGGCCGCCGACAGCGACTCGAGGCCGACCTCCCTGGTCTCAGCGCCGAGGCGCCCTTCGGGCGGCGGCTGGGGCTCGGGTCCTGGCGCCTGCGCCCAGGCTGATCCCCCTGCTCCCACCACCAAGGTGGCGGCGAGCAGGAGCTGGAAACGTCGCGAGGTCTTCACTCGGGCGCTGGGGCTCGGCACCCGGAGGGTCGTCACCTTCCACCTCAATTGTCCCTCCAGTTCCGCTCGACCACGCAGACCGGAACTCCCGCGATGCACTGGAGGCCGGTGTCGCTGCGCACCGCCTGGATGTCCTGGGTCGCACTGGTGAACCTGCAGGTGTCGGGGAAGAACTCCTTCAGGGCTTCCGTGATGTCGGGAGGGCAGGTCGGAGACAGTGGCTCCTCACAATCCTCGTCGCCGGGGTCGCACCCACTGTCGGGATCCGAGGTGCCGCTGCTCGCCCGGAACGGATTCGAGACCAGCCCCTCGACCTCGGTGAAGCGCTCGGGCTCCGGTCCGCTTCCGACCCCGTTGCCGCTGGTGGTGAAGACCGTGAAGACGCGGGTCACTCCCTGGAAGAAGCAGAGGGCGTTCTCGGTGATGTCCGGCGTGGTGTCGGGCACGAAGGCGGTGAAGACGAGAATTCCGCTGAGCGCGAAGGACCGATTGGCGAGCTTCTCGCCGGCGGTGAGCTCCAGCACGTAACCGGGGAGATTGCTGCCGGTCGGAGAGAGCAGGCTGTTGCCGTTGACGATCGACTCGTTCTGGGCGTCGATCCCGACGTAGCGGTCTTCCACGAAAGGGATCCCGGTGGTGGTTGCCGAGATCGCGCTGCTGTCTCCCGGGTCCTTGTCGAGGACGACGTAGAACCTCCCCTCCTCCTCGGACCGCGAGGAGAGCCAGAGGTCCTCTCGCCAGCCGGTGCCGAAGGCGAGTCCGAAGTAGCCCTGCTCCGCGACCAGGAAGACCGAGGGCGGGAAGAAGATCGGCCGCCCTTCGGTGTCGAAGATGGCGAAGGGATCCCAGCCGGTGAACGTCGGGTCGACGACGCCGGCGGTCAACGGCGCGGGGGTGCGCAGGTCGACCTTGAACAGGTAGCCGCCGACCGTGCCGATGTAGATCGTGTCGAGCAGACCGTTGCCGTCGGTGTCGACCGCGGCGGGATCGGAGGGCGCTGCGCCCGCGGACTGCGTCGCGCCGCCGACCACGACCGTGAGCGGCTCCTTGTAGAGGGCATGGCCGGTCTCGAGGTCGACGATGTAGAGGTAGCCGCCTTTCGCCGAGTCGTCGGGATCGATGCCCCCGCCGAAGATGGCGACGAACTTCTCGACCACGTCCCCGTTCTCGACGACCTGGACTCGGCCGGTGTTGGGGGTCGACCAGGTGAAGCCGAGGTCGGAATCGGTGAACTCCCACAGCGTCGAGCCGTAGGGCACGGGGCCGCAATCGGTGGCGTCGTAGGAGGTGAACGACATGCACGACGGCACGTAGGTCGCCGCGCTGGGGACCTTGGCGCCGCCCTCAGTGGTCACGGGGTCCGGCTGGGTGAGGTCGAGGGCGTAGTAGCTGCGACCCCCCTCCCGGAGGCCGCCGATGAGCACGCTGCGCCACTCGCGGTCGTTCTGAGCCGGCGGGTCCGCCGCGGAGACGTCGTGGCTGGGATCGATGAACACGTCGTCGAGCCGCGCCGTGCCGTCGACGCCGAACAGGTGCTGGGAGCGGCTCTCGATGCCGCCGACGACGGTCTCGAGCAGCTCGCGCGGGACGTAGGAGAACAGCTCCTGCCCGGTCCCGACGTTGAACCTCCCCGCCTGGCTGCCACCGACCACCTGGCTTTCGAAGGTGCCGGCGTCGAAGGCGTGGAGCTGGCCGTCGTTGGCGCCGGCGTACAGGACCTTCCTTCGATAGCGGTGCTTCTCGAAGAAGCAGCGGTATCCCTTGCTGCTCGTGCAGTCGAGCCCGCTGCCCGCGGGGAGGTTCGACACGAAGTACTCGGTTCGAGTCGGCGCGCCCCCCGTGATCAGGTCGAAGTGGAAGATGTCGCCCAGGATGTACTCGAGCTCGGTCTCGCCGCTGGAGTCCTGGGGATTCGGCGCGGTCTTCTCCTGAACCAGGAAACGGACGGAGTCGAGGACGTCGGGGACGACGCTCGCCGTCGGCCGGGTGTCGTTGGGGAACATGGCCATCACCAGATCCTCCTCGTCGGCCGCATTGCCGTTGGGCTCGAGCAGCCGGGTCTGGCGCGGCACCGTTGGATAGATGCCCGTGATCACCGGCGCCTGGGCGTAGAACAGGCGTCGCTCGGTGGTTCCGTTGCCGAGCTGGAGATCGGTCGCCACGTCGGCGGGTGACGGCACCTGATCGAAGGTGCCGTTGACGCCGCGCATCGCCGAGTCGGCCTCCCAGGCCAGGCAGTTGACGGCGGTTCCGGAGCTGGGGCAGGTCCGGGTGCGGTCGGGGACGAGGCGGCCGTTGCCGTCGTCGCGCAGCGGCAGCGGACGCACGAAGTGCGAGACGCGTCCCGCGTAGTACTCCTGCTGGTCGAGCGGCACGAAGTCGGCGAGGAAGATCGAGTCCGTCGAGGTTCCCTGCGCGATCGGCACGGCGGCGCTCGCGAAGCTGGCGGGTGAGCTGCGCAAGTTGCCGAAGAGCTCGGTGAGGGCGTCGACGGCCGCCGCCTTGGTGCTGACCTGGATGATCCCGTTGCTGGCGCACAGGTCGAGGTTGTCGCTCGAGAACTGCTCGCAATCCTCGATCCCGTTGCCGTCGACGTCGCTCATGCCATCGCCGGGATCCGCGCGCTTGCCGGTGCCGCCGGCGCGCGCGATGTCCTCGAGCTGCGAGGCGCCGGCGCCGCCGACGAACGCCCCGAAGCCGACCACGAAGGTCCGGATGCCGGGGCCGTCGGGAGTGCCGTCGCCGTCGATGTCGGCCCTAGTGCTGTTGTACAGATCGGCGGCCGCGGCGGCCGGATCGCCCGCGCAGGTCTCGATGCCGTCGGTGAGCAGGAGCACGAAGCGCTGGCGGCAGTAGAGATTGGAGTCGCCCGTCGACTCATCCTCTGCACAGCCCACCCAATCGTCGTGCCAGTCCCCGAGATCGTCGAGCATGCCCGCGAGCGGGGTGGAGCCATCCGCCATGATCGGCGGGTAATCCTCGAACTGGGATTGGAGCTGGAGCCGCGGCGGGCTGCCTGTCGCGGTGTCCGCGAAGTAGCGCGCCACTCGGAAGTCCGGGATCTCGTCGCCGACCTCGAGGTACGTGTACAAGCCGTCGTCCTTGTCCTCTTGGGTGACGAACGAGTGCTCGCCCTCCACGCAGGTATTGGGCGCGAGCCGGCACAGGATCTCGTCGCTGGTCGAGAGCTCGAAGCCAGGAGCTGGGTTGGCGGGGTCCTGGGGATGATCGACCCAGTCCCAGGGCAGCACGTCGCCGCGGTCGAGCGCCTCGCCGGTGCAGGCGCGGGTCAGCGGGTCGTCCTGGGTCGGATAGAAGAAGGTGTCGGGGGAGACCTCGTCGAAGCCGGTGGAGGTGTTGCCGTTGGGATCCCAGCACTGACGGGTCGTGCTGTCCTGACACCGGTCGCCGCTCGGGCACACCGCGTTGACCTGGATCCCGTTCATGTTGCGCCACCGGTTGAAGCCGGCGCCGCTGAAGCCGTCGCGCTGGATGAAGTCGAAGGCGAGCTGGCCGCTGCCGCCGCGGAAGTCGGAGAGGTCCTCGGCGCTCTGGACGAAGTAGGGCTCGAAGGCCACGGTCTCGGTCCAGTCGTCGGCGCCCGAGTTGCCGACCGTGAGCGGCGAGCAGTCGATGTAGCGGCGTACGCGGACGGTCACCTCGATGCGGTAGTTGCCGAGCTCTCCGGAAGGCAGCGCGCTGAAGTCGACGAGGAAGCGCTGGTTGCTCACGGTCACCCAGAGCTCGGTGTCCGTGGTGCCGTTCGGGCCGAGCTTGGGGAAGTCGTAGAAGTCCTCGAGGCTCAGCGGGCTACCGCAGCTCCCCTCGGTGTAGTCGTTGGAGAGTGTCGTGTTGTTGGCGTTCTGTCCGAACCAGACCTGCTCGCCGACGGCCGGGAACTGGAGCCCGCTCGACCACCACGCCGGATCGGCCTGGTCCTCGGCCCGGGTGTAGAGCCAGTGCTTGAAGTAGACCCGGGTGTTCTCCTGGTTGAACCTGGCGAAGCCCAGCTTGATGCCGTCGGTGCCGGGATCGCTGAGGATCGTGTGGAGCGTCGACTTGAGCTGATAGAGGCGGCTGTTCGGCGAGTCCTGGCCGCCGAGCGTGTCGTCGTTCTCGGCGCTGCTCGAGACGCTCGAGTGCATCGACCCGGAGACGTCGAACATCACGAAGACGTAGGGATCGGCTCCGCGCTCGCGGAACAGGTCCCGATCGTCGGCCGAGCCGGCGAGGGGGCCGAGCAGCAGCACGACCGCGATCAGGAGCGTGAGACGGGACGAGAGAGAGGCACGGGTGCTCATCGGTGTTTCCTCAGGGATCAAGGGGAGCTGTCGGGCGCCAGAGGAGGTGGATCGTCGTCGGGCGGCACTGGCGCCGGCGGCTCGGACTCGGAGCCCGGATCGGGCGCGGCCTCGCCGGCGACCTCGGAGGCGGGTTCGGAGGCGCGGGCGGGTGCGCCCCTCGTCCGCCAGGTGCTGCCCGAGGGGAGGAAGACGACCTCGGCGTAGTTGAAGCGATCGGGGAACTCGACCCTGAAGTCCGTGGTCTGGCCGGGAGTCAGGGCCCTCGAGGAAACCTGCGCCGAACGCGTCTCGACCACCTCGCCGTCGTGGTCACGCAGCTCGACCTTCACGTCGAGGCTCATGACGCCGGCGTCGGTGCTGTCGTTGGCGACGGTCCCGGTGAACACCAGCCCCTGCTCGCTCTCCTGCTCTTCCCAGGAGGAGACGGCGATCCCTCCTTCGCCGGCGGTTGGCGTCTGCTCTGAGGAGTCGGCTTCCGCTTCGAGGGGCTCACCGGCTGAGCTCGCGTCCTCGGCAGCGGAAGCATTGGTCGGCGCCGGTGCCGGTCGGATGTCGCGATCGGTCAGCACGAGAGCGGACGGCCGCGGCTGTGCCGGCGCAGGGATCGACTCCCGAGGCGGCGCGCTCGCTTCCCGGCTGGCGTCGAGATCCACGGCAGCGGCCGGGATCGAGGTGAGGACGCCGCGGGTATTCTCGAAGCGGATCGAGCGGCCGACCACGGACCAGGTCCCGCGCGTCTCGATGCGCTCTCCGTCGACCGTGATCAGCCAGTCGGCAGAGAGCGGGTTGGCGATGGCGGTGCTGAGAGCCAGCACCCCCAGTGCGAGCAAGCGGCAGAGGCGCGGATCACGATGGGATTCGATCGGCATAGGGACCTCAGAAGCGGATCTGGACCAGGCTGGACGTGTTCTCGGCGACCCAACGCACCTCCGGCGTGTCGGGCCACGGATCGAACGAGACCATCGCGCTGACCGTGCGCACCGCGAGCGGCACGTCCTCGACTCCCGCCGAGGGGCCGAGCCGGGTCGCCTGGGAGGTGATGGCGTGGTTGATGACGTACATGTCCGACCCCTGGTTGATCTGACACAGGTTGCAGATGGCGCTCTGAATGGGCGCGAACACCGATGTCTCGATGCGATCGACCAGGTCGGCGCCGAGCAGGCCAGCGGGATTCTGGATGTCGACCGAGACCGGGGACGTCTCGCGCCGGTTGAGCGCCTTGGCGGTGGCGATCTGCAGGCCGGCATCGGCGGCGAAGAAGGTCCGTTGGATGGTGCGCTCCTGCGAGCCGATGATCAGCTCGGTCTGACTCACGAACGAAACGGAGAGACCCATCGCCGTGAGCACGAAGAGGACCAGGAGCGCGATGATGTAGGCGCTCCCCTCCTCGCCGCGAGCGGGCGCTGGCGCGACGCCGCACCGAGATTCGGAGGCAGTGGATCCGGCGGCAGTGGATCCGGAGGTCGTGCGACGTCGGGCCATGGGGCGACTCCGGCGGGAAGAGGTTGTGCGAGTCACGGGCTGGTCTCGGGTCAGTTGAGGTTTCGGAAGTCGACCACGGATCTCAAGATGTGCCGTCGGTGCGATCGGTCGATCCGATCCTGCGCAGAGCTCGGGAACGCCGGCTCGTTGTAGACGCGGTTGGCGATCTCCTCGATCGGTTCCGCCAGGAAACCGCGGTCGGGCCGGCCGGTGCGGACCAGAGTCGTGACCTCGAGGTTGAACAGCGGGTCCGTCAGCGCGAAGTCCGTGTCGTCGTCGCCGGGGTCGTTTCCCCACCACTCGTCCTCGGCACGGTCTTCGTTCTCGGCGATCACGTCGTCGTCGTCCGTGTCCCTGGCTTGAGAGACCTGGAAGTCGAGGACGTTCTCGGCGATGTCGATCTTGTCGTTGCCGCCGCCCGGGTAGACGGTATCGGTGTTGGGATAGAAGCGGGCCCGGGACAGCTTCGGGGCATAGCCCCCGGCTGCGGTCGTCACGTCGCGGACGTAAAACCGGTACTCCTCCACGAGACCGGCGAAGGAAACGGTCTGCATCGACCCCGGATAGCTGCCCGGCGTCGAGGAGAGCTGAAGGAAGCTGGCGCTGTTCGGCGTCGTCGAGGGATCTCCCGAGAAGGTGATCGTCGCCTCCTGGTCGTCGATGCCGTCACCGTCGAGATCGGCGATGTCGGCGATCGAGATGCCCGTGATCTGGACGACGGCGAAGATCGCGTCGGAGGCTGCGCTCACCAGCATCAGCCCGTCGGGCGTGACGTTGTTGCCGTTGCCCGACAGCTCCTCGATCGCCTCGAGCGATTGTGCAATGCCCTGGCTGACGCTACGGATCTTGATCGTGCCCGGGTTCCCCGCGTCGGGGGCGACGAAGGCCGAGGCGTCATCGGTGTCGACCTGGTAGACGGGCGAGCTGAGCACCCCCCGGATCGTCAGCACGTCGGTATCCGCCACCGGAGCGTTGCCGCCGACGGTGTCGGTGTCGGCCACGTTGTCGGCGACCGCCACCGAGTGGATCTGCGGCAGCCCGCCCCGCCCCGCCATCCGCGCCAGCCGGATGACGTCGTTGTGGGCGATGCGCTGCGATTGCTGCAGGTCGGCGACCTGGGTCTGATTTCGCGAGATCCTGCCGTTGACGTCGAAGAGGACGAGGGCGATCAGCAGGATCTCGGCCGTGATCGCGAGCCCGACCAGGGTTTCTATGAGAGTGAAGCCGGACTGGCCGGACGAGGACGCGCGTCGGGGGCTCATCGTGGATTCCATTGTTCGCTCTCGGCTCGTGGGTTGCGGGAGGCTGCGGATTGCGGTGGGCGTGCTCAGAAGCTCTTGACCGCGCGCAGGGTCACCTGTTTGTTGGGGCCGACCCGCAACGAGTTCGCCTCGACCTCGACCAGGATCTCCTTGAAATGGATCAGCCCTGGATCGGCGCCTCCCACCTGTGCCTCGGACGCCTCGAGCAGCTCGTCGTCGAGAGCGTCGAAGTTGTACTGGCGAACCGTGACGTCGCGGGTGAACAGCCGCATCCCGTCGGTCGCGTTGTTCCACGAGGAGTCGCTGATCCAGCGGCGCTTGGTCTCGGAGTAGTAGTCGGTGCGGGTGAGCTCGGTTTCGCCGTCGGCGATGGTGAGGTCGGCGTGGAAGAAGTCGACCGCCACCATCCGCTCGAGCTCGGAGCGCGCTTCGTTGGTGGCGTCCGAAGCCGTCCGCCCCTGACGGTTGTTGGAGAGCGACTGGGTGAACAGAGGCAGCACGCCGAGCGCCATGATCAGCAGCAGGACACCGGCCAACAGCGCCTCGATCATCGAGAACCCGGCGGACGCGTCCGAGGGGAATCGAGCGTCGGCGGGCCGGCTCGGGAGCCCGCCCAACGGGTAGGCTCTCTGCGTTCTCGGCGCTGTCTTCGGCGCTGTCTTCGGCGCTGTTCTCGGCACTGTTTTCGGCCCTGTTCTCAGCGGTGTTCTCGGCGGTGTCCGATGCCTCGGTAACGGGCTCGGCGTTGATCGCGATCCAGAGGATCGCGCTCCAGGATGGGCGTCCATCGGCAGTGGCTCCCGCGGTTCAGGCTGTCTGGTCGTAGAGCACGAACGATGCCAGATCGCTCCTGAGGGCGCACGATCCGGCACCTGCCGCCGGTTCACTCCGCCCCCCCTGCCTCGTCGGGTCCCGGCGATGAGCCGAAGTTGTTACCGACGGTATCTGATGCGTCAACGGGCAGCACGATCGTCGCTTCGACCCCCCCCTCCTGCCGGTCCAGGACCTCGACCCTGCCACCGTGCAGGCGCGCGATCCTCTGGGCGGTCGCGAGCCCCAGCCCGGTGCCGCCTTCGCGTGCGCTCGCGAAGGGCACGAAGAGGCGCTCGCGGATCTGGGGAGCGATGCCGGGCCCCTGGTCGACCACTCGGAAGCGGAGCTCGCTCGCGCCGGTCTCGACGATCAACCGGACCGGCCCAGCGGCGCCGGCCTGGCGATGGGCCACCACGGCATTGTCCAGCAGGTTGTGCAGGGCGCGGGAGATGAGATGGAGGTCGCCCTCGACCTGGAGCGCCCCAACCTCTCGAGCGACCTCGATCTCGATCTCCGCGCCGGCCAGCGCGGGGTCGGCGGCCGCGCGGCGCGCCAGCCGTTCCGGCTGCAGCGGCTCGGGGCGGATGCTGCCGGGCCGGGCGAAGTCGAGGAAGTCCTCGGCGATGCGATGCAGGTCGTCGACCTCGCGGCGGATCTCGTGCAGGTAGCTGCCGAACGACTCGGCTGTTGCGCTCTCGACGGGATCCGGCGTTGGGGCCCCTGCGGGGGAGGCAGACCCGCGAGGGCTGCCGCGCTCGATCAGGGTGAGATAGCCGCGCAGCGTTGCGAGGCCGTTGCGCAGCTCGTGCGCCAGGCCCGCAGTGAGCTGGCCGACGTGCTCGAGGCTCTGACCGAGCTGGCGGCTGCGCGCGAGCCGGCGGGACTCCGTGAGATCGGCGAACAGCCCGAGCCAGCCGCGGATCGTCCCGTCGTCGCGACGCAGGGGATTGAGGGTCAGGCCGACCACCCGCTCGCGCTCGCCTCGGTGGATGGCGATCTCGGCGCGCTGGACCGGCCTGCCCATCCACACCGCCTCGTGCAGCCGTTTGCACAGCTCCGGCTGATCGGCGAGCAGCGTCTCGAGGGAGCGGCCCTCCACCGGTTCCGACAGACCCAGCAGCGCCGTGCCACTGTCGTTGAGCGCGAGGAAGCGTCCTTCGCCGTCGAGCAGCAGGAGGCCGCTCTCGACCTGGGTGAGCATCCGCTCCAGCGCCGCCAGCTCTCCGTCGGCGGAGCCCTCTCGCCGGACCTCGTCGAGCGCCTCGAGCGCCCGGTCGAAGCTGGCGAGGATGACCGCGACCTCGTCCTCCTCGTCCCCCGCAGCCGCGCCGCCGACCCGGCGCGCGCGGTCGAGCAGCTGGTCGAAGGGGCGCAGCAGATGACGGAGATAGAGGACGAGCAGCGCGAGGAGCCCGAGGCTCGCGCCCAGCACCGTCGCGGTCAGCGGCGCAAGGCCCCGTACGAGGGCGGCGAGGCGGCGCTCCGACTGATCGCGGCGCAGCAGATAGCGGGTGCCGTCGAGGGCGAGCGGCGCGATCACCACCAGGGAACCTGCGGTCTCACCATCCGGGCCGAGAACCGTCGCGGAAGCGCCAGCGCGCTCGAGCACGGCGAGCTCGGAGGGAGTGAGCGGAGCGAGCGGATCACCCTCCGGGACTCGGCCGGCGGTCCAGCGCACGCGCCCGTCGAGCTCGACGATGGTCACACCGATGTCGGTGGCGGTCGCATGCCGCTGGAGGGCGCGCTGGATCGGATCCGGTCCTTCGAGATCGAGGAGGAGGCGGTCGACCGCGCGCAGCGCTTCCCCGCGCCGGTCGTCGAGCAGCCCCTCGACCGCGCCGCGATGGATCAGCAGGATGACGACGCACAGACCGATCAGAACCAGGGCCGCGAACGGCAGGAAGAGCTCCAGCTCGCGGCGCAGACCGACGCTGCGCGGCGATCGTCCTCTGCCCCGGCTCTGCGTCGAGGCGGGTGACTTCGGGGCCTCGGGCATCTCAACCACCACGCTCCCGCCACCCGGGCAGTGAGCGCGGGCTGTCCCTCTTCGGGCGCTTCGACCGCCATTTGCAGGTGGCGTCTCCCATCTTCACAACAGCGAGAGGTACCAGCTCACCCAGCCGGCGCCGAAGAGGAGGGCGATCACGGCCGAGATCGCCATGTAGACGCCGAACGGGAGCCGCGACTGGAGATCGGCGCGCCGCCGGGCCAGCAGGATCGCTCCCACCAGCGCGCCGAGGAGCGAGGCGAGGAACAGCGTGAGGATCGTCCCCTCGAGCCCGAGGAAGGCGCCGACCATGGCCAGCATCTTGGGATCGCCCCAGCCCATCCCCTGAGATCGCCGCAGCAGGTACCAGAGGCCGATCAGGATCGTCAGCGCTCCGCCCCCGACGACCGCGCCGAGCAGCGACGAGCGCAGGTCGGTCCAGGCGGTGAGTGGGGAAAGCACCAGGCCGAGCGCGATGCCGGGGTAGGTGATCTTGTTGGGCAGCAGGTAGTGGTCGGCGTCGATCAGCCCGAGCGCCAGACAGAGAGCGCAGAACGTGGCGGCGACCGCGGCGGCGGGGGTGGCGCCGAAGCGCAGCACGCACAAGGCGAAGAGCAGCCCGGTCGCCGCCTCGACCAGCGGGTAGCGGGCCGAGATCGGTGACTGGCAATCGCGGCACCTTCCGTGCAGTCGGATCCAGGACAGCAGCGGGATGTTGTCACGCAGCCGGATGACGTGGCCGCACCACGGGCAGTGGGAGCGCGGCGTGATCGTCGACTCGCCGCGCGGCAGCCGGTGGACGACCACGTTGAGGTACGAGCCGACGACCAGTCCGACCAGGACCGCATAGGCGACAGCGAGCGCCAGCGCCGCCGCCGGTGAGATCTCGATCAGGGGGCGGCCTCCGGTACGAGCGCGAGCGACGTTACGAGAGCGCGCATGAGCGCCGCCCCCTCCTCGACCTGCCGGACCGGGATGCTCTCGTCGGCGCCGTGGATTCCCCGCAGATCCTCGGGACCGAGCCGGAAGGGGGAGAAGCCGTAGGCCTCGATCCCCAGACGACGGAGGTAGCGGGAGTCGGTGGTGCCGAGGATGAAGGCCGGGACGACGGGTCCGCTGGGAGCGAGGGTCCGTTCGAGAGCGCCGTAGACGTCGGTATCGGTCGAGGACGCGGGGGCCGGGGGGGTCTCGAGCAGCACCTCGATGCCGACGTCCTCACCGAGTCGAACCTGCAGAGCCGCCAGGAAGGCGTCGGCGTCGGTGTCCGGCAGGAGGCGGATGTCGAGCGACGCGCTGGCGCGGGTCGGAACCACGTTGATCGCCTGGTTGCCGTTGTCGAAGGAGGTGACCTGCACGGTGTCGGTGAGGTAGGAGACGATGCCGGGCAGCAGGATGCGGCCGACGTCGCGTTGGGCAGCCAGGGCGCGGTCGAGCGCCTGCTGCACCTCGGGGACGGTGGGCCGTCCGAAGACCTGCTCGAAGGGTCCGCCGTAGAGCGGAGCGAGCGCGCCGAGATGGAGCAGAGCCTGCTCCGAGATTCGAAGCGGTCGCTCCTCCTCGAGCACGCGCCCGAGGGCGGCCACCAGCCGGTGGGTGGCGCTCGTAGGATGGTGCCCCGACGCGTGCCCTCCCCGACCCTGCACGTTCAGCCGCAGCCAGAAGGGTCGCTTCTGCGCGACCTCGACTCCCCACCACAACACCCGGCCGCCGACCACCCGGTTGTTGCCGCCCTCGTTGAGGGCCGCTCCGATCCCCTCGAACAGCTCCGGCTTCGCCCCCACCAGCCACCCGAGCCCCTGCGCCCCCCCGGCCTCCTCGTCGGCGGCCGCCAGGAAGACGAGATCGCGTCGCAGGCGCTCGCGGTGGCGCGCGGCCTCGAGGAACGCGGCGAGATGGGCGATCCCGAGGCTCTTTGCGTCGATCGCTCCCCGACCATGGATCCGATCGGCCGTGATCTCCCCCGAGAAGGGATCCGAGCTCCAGCCCTCCCCGGGAGCGACGACGTCGATGTGGTGCAGCAGGAGCAGACCCGGCGCCTCGTGGTGCTCGGCCTCGAGGCGGGCGTAGAGGCTGGTGCGGCCCGCGGGGCTCACCAGGCGCTGCGTCGCGATTCCGTGCCGGTGCAGGATGCCGGCGAGCCATGCCGCAGCGCGGCCCTCGTTGCCGGGTGGATTGACCGTCTCGTGGCGCAGGTACTCCGACAGCCACGAGATCGGGCCGGAGCCCTCGTCGTGGACCGGAGAGGGGCCCGCGGAGCGCGCGGGCACTGCCAGCGCCAGCGCGAGGATCGGGGCGTGGATCCGCGCCCAGCGGAAGGCGGGCCGCTTCGGGGGTTTCCGGCTCATGATCTCGTCTCGAGCGTCAGCGACGGCGGCGGCGTGCGGCCGGCAGTCTAGCCTCCGATGCGGAGCGTGGCACCTGCGGGTCGTGGCTCGGGAATCCCGGGGAGGCCCGAGCCACGCCAACAACGTGCACAGCGGCAAAAAAAAAGGGCGCCCGAGGGGCGCCCTGAATCGCAGTGCGGTCTGAAATGCGACCGCTTCGGAGTCGATCGTTCCTGCTGGTCAGTTGGTCGACGCGCCGACCGAGGCGAAGCCGCCGGGGACGCGCACGAAGAAGCCGTCGGACCAGACGATGTCCTGGTCGTAGTCGGTGGTGATGAAGGCGCCCGGAGTGTAGGTGCCGCTGTCGAAGTCGCCGTGACGGCCGGGGCTTCGGATCGCGGCCACGTTGATCGAGCTCAGGAGAGCCGAGCCGGTGGCGAGCGCCCACTCGAAGTCGTGAGCCCAACCGTCCTTCTGCGGCACGTCCTGCAGATAGAAGAACGTGCTGTTCTGATGGAGGATGGCCTCGATGTTCGAGAAGGTCATGGTGGCCGTCGGCCAGTCGAACTGGCTGGTCCGGCGGCCGGCGGCGGCCGCCGAGGCCTGATCGGTGACGTAGGCCATCATCGCGGTACCGGCGGTGCGCATGTCGCCGACGGTCCTCTTCTGCTTGGCCTTCTGCAGCGCGTCGATCAGGTTCGGGATGAGGATCGCGGCGATGATGCCGATGATCGCCACGACGATCAGCAGCTCGATCAGCGTGAACCCTCGCTGGCGGTTGCGAAGTCTCTGGATCATTCTCTCTCCTTGAAAGTTACGGGTGAACGCGAGGTCGGTCGTGAGACCGGGGCCAATCGGCTCCAACTCGTCGTCTCTCCAACCGACCTCAGCCCGCGGGTCTCCGTTTCTGGCTGATGTCCGGGCATCTCACGTCCAGCCACGAGAGATCGAGATCGAGATCGGGTTTCACTACGACCGGCAGGATCGAGGCGTGCAGCAGTCATGCCAACGGCCGAACCCCCCTGGAGAAAGCCGTTTGGAGCAAGCCGTCCCGACCGTTTTGACACTTTGTGTCGCCGCCGTGTGTCATGGAACGGCAGGTTGCACGGGGCCAGCCAGACGCTGGACGAGCTCCCGGTAGATCTCGACGCCCTCCACGTAGGCGGGCAGGGTGATCCGCTCGAGAGGCCCCATCGTCGATCCGGCATCCGCCGACAGCGAGAGAAAGGGCGTGAAGCCGTAGGCGGGGACGCCGGCGGCGCGAAAGAAGCTTCCGTCGTTGGTGAACGCGCTCAACACGTAGGGGCCGACCGCTTTCGTTTGGAATCTCGTCTCGAGCAGGCGATCGATGGCCAGCGGCACTGGATGATCGAGGGGGCTGCCCTCCGCCGTGTCCCGGATCGGCCGCACCGTCAAACGCACGCCGTGGGTCAACGACGCGGGCAGCAGGCGCTCGATCAGCTCCTCGTCGAGCTCCTCCCCCGGCAGGAGGTGGAGCATGATCGGCAGACGATAGCCGCCGTCCGCCTCGTAGCCCTCGATCGGGAACAGGTGGACCTCGTTGCGAAACAGGGCGCGGAGGTAGTAGGGCAGGTCGCCGAAGCGCCGCTGCGAGCGGATCGTGCGGTCGGGATCGGCGAGCAGCTCGTTCAGGTAGGGATCGGTCCTCGTGCCGACGTAGAACGCGAGGAAGGCTCGCACCTCGTCGGTGATCCGCAGGCGCCAGTCGTGGCCGTGTACGGCAAGATCGCGGGCCAGGATCGCCAAGCGGTCCCGGCTCGCGCTGCAGGCCAGCACCTCGACGTAGCTCTTGGCCGCGAACGAGGTCCCCCAGTACTTGATCTCCTCGCGGGAGATGGCTTCGATCACCCCGCCCTCGGTGAGCACGGCCCAGAACCGGCTGACGAGCTCGGGATGCCGCTCGATGATCCACTGCGAGCCGAGGTCGCTGCCCACCTCCTCGCTGGACGTCGCGAGCAGGATCAAGGACCGCCTGGGTCTGCGCCCGAGGGCGTTGGAGGTGCGCTCGAGGGCGAGCATCGCCTCGAGCTGGGCGATCGTCACGCTCTTCATGTCGAAGGTGCCGCGTCCCCACAGCCAGGGTCCGTCGATGGCGCCCGAGAACGGCGGATGCCGCCAGTCCTGGGAGAGGTCGACCTCGTTGGTGTCGAGGTGGCTCTGGAGCACCAGCGCCTGCGGGTCCTCGCCCTCCAGGATCGCCCAGAGGTTCGCGTGGCGCTCGCCCAGCGCCTCGACGTGGACGTCGATCCCGGCGGCCTCGAGCTCGCCCGCCAGGTACCTGGCGGCCTCGATCTCGCTGCCGGTGGCGGACGTCGTGTCGATCTGGACGAGCCGTTGCAGACGCTCGACCTCGGGCATGGCGGCGTAGTCGATCTCGGACCACGACAGATCGACCATCGCTTCCAGGGTGCCGAGCATCCAGGGCACCAGAGTCGCCGCGACCGCGCCCGTGATCAGCAGGCTGCCGTAGAGCGAGCGGCGCGCGACCCGGCGCTGATCGGCTCGCAGGGCACTCAAGAGAAGGGGGGGCGCACGAAGGGCCACGACGGGCGAGTCTATGCCCGAGGCAGGGCGCGAGTCGCGATAGCGTCCGCAGCCATGCCGAGGAGGAATGCGAGAGCGTGCCCGGCGGGCGCGCGGGCCGGACGTTGGGGCCGACGTTCGAGTGTCGAGCTCGCCGCTGGGGACGGCTGACCGGCGGCACCGATGGAGGGCACCCGGACGATGGAGCGGACGATGGAGCGGACGGCGGTGGGAGAAGGCACCCGCGGCCTCGAGCGATGGTGGCGGGCGGCGGCGCTCCTGCTGGTGGCGGTCCTCGCCTGCGCGCTCTACCTCTCGCTCGAGCAGGCCGCGAGCGGGGGGCTCGGCCTCCCCCTCGACGATGGCTGGATCCACCTGACGTTCGCCCGCAGCCTGGCGGCCGGCGACGGCATGAGCTACCAGTCGGATCGCTGGGTCAGCGGCTCGACGGCGCCTCTGTGGACGGCGATCCTCTCGCTGGGCTTCCTGCTGCCGGGCGAACCTCTACACTGGTCCAAGGGCATCGGCGTCGTCTGCTATCTGCTGGCTGTTCTGGCGATGGTGCGGCTCGCGGCCGCCTTCGGTGTGCGCCGCCCCTTCTCCTGGCTCGCCGGCCTGCTCCTCGTGCTGACCGACTGGATGGTCTGGAGCGCGCTCTCGGGGATGGAGATCCCGCTGTTCGTGCTGCTCACCACCGTCGGCCTCGAGCTGCAGGCTCGTGAGGTGCGCGCGGGAGGGACGAGACACTGGGCCCTGCCGGTCTTCGGCCTGGCGATGCTGGTTCGACCGGAGGGCGCCCTGCTGCTCGCCCTCGCGGCGCTCGAGAGGTCGGTGCGGATCGACGCCCGTGACGGGACGCCCGGGCTCGCGTCCTCGCTGCGCCGTGTGCGGGGGCTCCTGCCCGCTCTCGGGGTCGCCATCCTCTCGTGCCTGCCCTTCGCGGTGTTCTCGCTGATGGCGGGCGGCTCGGCCCTGCCGACCACCTTCGAGGCCAAGCTCGAGAGCGGGTACAAGTGGCTGCCGGCGCTGAGGGATCTCTGGATGGCGGCGGAGGTGCTGTTCAGACCCCAGCCCTGGACGTTCCTGCTGGCGGGGGCGGGCGCCGCCGCGCTGCTGCGCCGCTGCGGTCGCGCGCCGCAGAGCCTCCTCCCATTGCTCTGGCTGCTCTCGCTCCCCTGTGCGTACTCGCTGCTGGCGCCCGCCGGTCGGCCGATGCCGATGGGCAACTTCGGCCGCTACCTCTTTCCGCTCTATCCGTCGCTGATCGTCCTCGGAGTCCTCGGGATGCAGAGCCTCGGCCCTGTGATCTGGCGGTCGTGGCGGTGGCGGGGCGGCAGGCTCCCGGTGCCCCTGCTCGCCTGCGCCATCGTGCTCCTGCCGTCGACGCTGGCGACGCTCGCGGGCGCACCGCGCCACGCGCGCAACGTCGCCAACGTCGAGCAGAGCGACGTCCTCGCCGGACGCTGGATCGCGGCAAACCTTCCGGCCGGCGCCGTCCTGGGGGTGCAGGACGTCGGCGCGATCGGCTACTTCGCTCCCAACCCGATCCTCGATCTGGTGGGGATCGTCACCCCCGAGATCCTGAGCGGCTCCACCGGCGAGGAGGCGCCGCCGGCTCGCGACATGGGCTGGCTCGCCGCGCGGGTGCGGGCGCGCAACGTCGACTACTTGGTGGTCTTTCCCGCGTCGTACGGCGGCGAGGAGGTCCTGGGGCGGTACTTGCCCGGCCTGCGAGCGCTGCGGCGCTTCCCGGTGCGCGAGAACGTCACGATGGCGGGCTCCGAGCTGGTGGTCTACGCGCTCGCCCCGACGGAGTGACCCGCCGTGGCGCCGGGGCCTGCGCGCTCGCCACGAGGGCGTCGATGGGCGGGCAACGTGAGGTGGCGGGCTGCGTGGCCTGGGCGCGGCTCGCTCTCGCAGCTCGTCGGGGAGCGCGCTACGTGTAGATGATCGCCAGGACGGTCGATCCCCAGAGGACGAGATTGACCAGGAACGGGACGTCGGTGAGCATCGTCTCGGTGGGGTTGCGCGGGTCGTCCGCCTGGTAGGTGAGGTAGAGGTAGCGGAAGATGCCGAACAGCGCGAAGGGGATGGTCAGGGCGTAGTAGGGGGAGCCGTACTTTCCGGTGGTCTCTGCATCGGTCGTGTAAAGCGCGTACGCGATCACCGTGGAGGCGGTGACCACGTTGATCATCTGGTCGAGGAACTCCCGACCGTAGTGGAGCAGCACTTCGCGCTGGCCGGCGGCCTCGCCGCGCAGAAGCTCGAGCTCGTGGCGGCGCTTCGAGAAGGCGAGGAAGAGCGCCAGGAAGGTCGCGCAGAGAAGCAGCCACTGCGAGACGGGGACCATGATGGCCGCGCCCCCCGCCAGCACGCGGAGGACGTAACCGGCTGCGATCGACATGACGTCGACGATCACGACGTGCTTGAGCCACGCCGAGTACAGCAGGTTGAGCAGGAGGAAGGCGCCGCTCGCCGCGAGCACGCCGGGATCGAGCAGCGCGGCGCCGATCAAGCCGCCGACGGCGAGCACCACCAGCGTGGCGACCGCCACCGGCACGGACAGCGTGCCGGCGGCGAGGGGGCGATGCCGCTTCAGCGGGTGGAGGCGATCCCGTTGGCGATCGACGAGGTCGTTGAGCAGGTAGATCGAGCTCGAGAGCCCGCAGAACAAAAGGAAGGTGAGGCCGATCCTGACGACGGCGACCGGATCCTGCAGTGAGCCGGAGAAGACCAGCGGCGGCAGGACGAACAGGTTCTTGGCCCATTGCGCGGGTCGCAGGGACCGAAGGAGCGGCGGGAGCACGGGGCGTATTATCTCCGGTCCCGCGTCGTGCAGCCGGATCCCGCCGGCCGGAGCCGATCGATGGCCCCGGCGTCGGACCCTCGCGAGAATCGGGTGAACGAAGTCATGAGCGAATCGAGCCCCTCGCGACTCCGCCGGCTGGCCGTGCCCGTGATGCTGCTGGGGCCGGCCCTGGTGTTGATCGGGTTGGCGATGGCGCCCGTGATCGCGGGAGCGGAGACGTTCTTCTACCGCGACATCTCGCACTTCCACCTGCACGCCAAGTGGTCGCAGATGCAGTCCTGGTCGCAGGGGCGATTGCCTCTGATCGACATGGCCAGGGGTGGCGCCGTCTCGCTCGGCAACCCCAACACGGTGCCGCTGTACCCGACCAACCTGCTGTACGCGGTCGCGCCGTTCTACTGGGCCTTCAACGCCCACTTCTGGCTCCACCTCCTGCTCGCGCCGCTGGGCGTCTACTGGTTGGCGCGAGTTTGGGGGCTCGGCAGGCCCGGGGCCTGCTGCGCGGGCGTCGTCTACGCGCTGAGCGGGTACTACCTCTCGCAGTTCGGCTTCTACAACCTGGTGGGAGGAGCGACCCTGGCTCCGGCGCTGGTCGCCGCCACCCTCGGCTCGTCGCGCGTGCTGCGCCGCGACGTCCCCGCCCGGCGCTGGCCTCCGCTGCTGGCCGTCGGCGTGCTCTGGGCGCTGGTGTTGCTGGCCGGCGACCCGATCGTCGCGCTCCAGGCGGGGTTGCTCGGGTTGGGAGCCGTGGTCATCGATCGGTGGCCCAGCGCGGCGGCTTCGCCCGGCGAGGCGGGAGAGGGCGGCGGGCGGTGGCGGAAGATCGGGACCTCGATGCGGGGCCTGCCCTGGCTGGCAGCCAGCACGATCGCGGGGACGCTGGTCGCCCTGCCCCAGTACGTGGAGATGGCTCGCATCCTCCCCTACTCCTACCGGTTCCAGATCTTCACGCCGCGGCAGGCGCTGCTGGCGTCCTGGGATCCGCGACAGGTCGCGGAGTGGCTCATCCCGTTCTTCTTCGGCAGGCCGCAGCTCAACTTCTGGGGGCACCGGTTCTCGGGCGACGAGATCCCGCTGTTCTTCAGCCTCTTCCCCGGGGTCCTCGCGCTGGCGCTGGTCCTGGTCTCCGGACGCCCGCGGACGAGGGCGCACGCCTTCGGCTGGATCGGGGTGGTGGCGGGCCTCGCGGTGGCTCTGGGCTCGTTCAATCCACTCGTCCACCTGCTGGTCAGGCTGCCCGGCATCCAGCTGCTGCGGTTTCCGATCAAGTTCTGGTTGCCGATCGCGATGGGCGCCGCGCTCCTGGTCGGGCTCGGCTTCGAGCGCTGCCGTGATCCCGGTGCGCGGCGCCAGCTGCTCCGGGTGTTGGGGCTCTTGATGCTGCTCTACGTCGCCTTCTCCGCCTTGTTGGTCCAGTTTCCCGCGGGAGTCGAGCGGTGGGTGACGTCGGTCTTCACCCAGCCCCAGCCGCCGAATCGAGCGCACGAGATCCGCATGAACTGGCTCGCGCTGAGCCTGGTCCAGGCCCTCCTCGTCGGCGTCTACTGCGGGCTCGTGTGGTGGGCGCGGCGGGCTCCGGGTCGGGCCGCCGCGGCGGCGCTGACGATCCACGCCGCGAGCCAGCTCCTCCTGCTGCGTCCGCTCTACGCCACCGACACGGTCGCCGTCTACCAGCAGCCGCCGCCGCTGCTCGCGCAGGTGGCAGAGCACGAGGAGATCGTTCACGGGGAGCTCGACGAGCTCTTCGGCCCCGCCGACAACCGGGGGATCTTCCCCGACGGAAGCGCCCACTGGGTGGAGCGACGAGGTCGCCTGGAGCTCTACCCCTTCGTCGGCATCCAGTTCGGCCGGCGCTACGTGCTGCTCAACTCGCCGGAGGGGCTGGGGTCGTTCTTCACCGTCGGCGCGGTGCAGGCGATGCGCCTCAACGGCGACGACGTCCGGGTGCGCATCGCGCGCACCGCCGGCGCCGACGTCGTGATTCTCAAGCGCCGGATCGAGGACCCGGAGAGCCTCGGTCTGCGGCTGCGCGCCGAGGGCACCGACGCCTTCGACAGCACGATCTCGATCTACGAGATCGCCGACTCGCCGCCCGAGTTCGTGCTGGCGGGCCGCGTCGCCTACTACGAGCGGCTCGACGAGGTGCTCCAGGCGATCATGTCGCCGCAGTTCGATCCGCTCAACACGGCCATCGTGCCGGGGCCGGCCCGCCAGGTCGCGCGGCCCTCCGGCGAGGTCGAGGTGGTGTCGAGCTCGGCGGATCGCATCGAGCTGGTGACGCGCTCGCCGGAGGGAGGCGTGCTGGTGGCGCAGCGGGTGTTCCTGTCCCTCTACCGCGCGACCATCGACGGTGAGCCGGCGCCGATCACGGTGGCGAACCTGCACCGCCTCGGTCTCGAGGTCCCGGCCGGCGAGCATCGGGTCGAGATCTGGGTCGAGTCGGCGCCGTTCTGGCGCTCTCTGTGGGGCACCGGTGCCGGCGTCCTCGGCCTGTGTGCGATTCCGTGGCTGCTCGGGGGGCCCCGCCGTCGAGACCGCACCGGGGCTGCGGGCGACGGCTCGCCGCGCGCGGGCTCGCCGATCGGCGTGGCGATCCCGGCGACGACGGCGGAGACGGCTGCGGTCCCCACGGGCGGGGGCGAGGAGTACACTCTGCCGGCCTCGGCCTCCGCTCGGGCCCTCGATCGCGATCCCCGGGAGGAGGCCGGCGAGACGGCCCAGGCCGAGATCGCGGAGACAGAGTGAGTCGACGGTTCGAGAAGGTCCTGATCGCCAACCGCGGCGAGATCGCGGTGCGCGTGCAGCGCGCCTTGCGCGAGCTCGACATCGCCTCGGTCGCCATCTACTCCGAGGCCGACCGCGAAGCGCTCCACGTCCGACTGGCCGACGAGGCGTACTGCGTGGGACCCCCGCCGTCGGGCTCCAGCTACCTGCAGGGCGAGCGGATCGTCGAGCTGGCGAGTCGCATCGGCGTCGACGCCATCCACCCCGGCTACGGCTTCCTCTCGGAGAACGCCCGCTTCGCCGAGCGGTGCGAGCAGGCGGGCATCGTCTTCATCGGTCCTTCGTCGCGCGCCATCTCGATCATGGGATCCAAGATCGAGAGCCGGCGGCTGATGCGCGAGGCGGGCGTGCCGGTGGTCCCCGGCGGCATCGAGCCGCTCGCCGACCTCGAGGAGGCTCGCGCCGCCAGCGAGGAGATCGGCTTTCCCGTGATGCTCAAGGCCTCGGCGGGTGGAGGGGGCAAGGGCATGCGGCTGGTGGGCTCGAGCGCCGACCTCGAGAAGGCCTACCGCGCCGCGACTTCCGAAGCGCAGTCGAGCTTCGGAGACGCCTCGGTCTACGTCGAGAAGTACGTGGAGCGGCCGCGGCACGTCGAGATCCAGGTGCTCGGCGACCAGCACGGCAAGGTGGTCTCACTCGGCGAGCGTGAGTGCTCGCTGCAGCGCCGTCACCAGAAGGTCGTCGAGGAGGCCCCCTCTCCGGCGGTCTCCGCCGACCTGCGGCGGCGGATGGGAGCCGCGGCGGTTCGAGCGGCCGAGGCGGTGGACTACACCAGCGCCGGCACCGTCGAGTTCCTGGTCGCCGCCGGCGGGGACTCGCCCGCCGCCGGCGGGGACTCGCGCGCTGGAGGCGCAGAGTTCTACTTCCTGGAGATGAACACGCGCCTCCAGGTCGAGCATCCGGTGACCGAGCTGGTGACCGGCGTCGACCTGGTCGTCGCCCAGATCGAGATCGCGCAGGGGGAGCGGCTCGACCCGGGGCTCGAGGGACTCCAGCCCCACGGCCACGCGATCGAGGTCCGCCTCTACGCCGAGGATCCCTACCACGGGTTCACGCCTTCGCCCGGCCGTATTCGCGCGCTGCGGCTGCCCGAGGGCCCGGGCGTCCGCAACGACTGCGGCATCGAGGCAGGCTCCGAGGTCACCATCCACTACGACCCGATGCTCGCCAAGCTGATCGTCTGGGGTAAGGACCGCCCCGAGGCGCTGCGTCGGTTGCGGCGAGCGCTCGGTGAGCTTCGCGTCGAGGGCATCCGTACGACGGCTCCGCTCTACCTGGGTCTGCTCGAGGACGAGGACTTCCTCGCCGGCCGGCTCGACATCGGGATGCTCGACCGCAAGCTCGCGGCCGGCGGTCTGCGCCGGAGCCCGGGCGAAGACGAGGCACGGCGAGAAACGGTTTCGATCGTCGGAGCGGCGCTGGCGCACGCGAAGGCCCGCCGACGAGCCGCGCAACGCGCGGCCGGGCCGCTCGCCGCCCGGCGACGCTGGCGCCGGGCGGGACGGCAGGAGAGCGTGCGGGGCGAAGGATGAGCCAGCCGCCGCCCGTCGCTTCGCAGCCGCGCGCGGAGGCCGCTCCGTGGAGCTGAGGGTGCGCATCGGCGAGCGCACCGAGACGGTGACGGTCGAGCCGCTCGGCGACGAGCGGTTCGTGGTGCACGTTGGCGAGCAGTCCCTCGAGGTGGACGCGCGCAGCATCGGGGGCTTCGACAGCCTGATCGTCGACGGCCGGCAGTACGAGCTGGCGCTGAGCGAGACGGCACGACGGCCGGGCGCCAGCCTGCTGGTGGTCGACGACGGCCGCCGCACGCGTGAGATCGAGGTGCTCGAGCCTCTCGCCTACCTCGCCCAGGAGGCTGGTGCCGGCGCCGCGGGCGCGGGGGTGGCGGTGGTCCGCGCCTACATGCCCGGCCGCGTCGTCGAGGTGCTCGCCGCTGAAGGCACCGGGGTCGTCGCGGGCCAGGGGGTGTTGGTGCTCGAGGCGATGAAGATGGAGAACGAGATCCAGGCCGAGTCGGACGGAGTCGTGGCGAAGCTGTTCGTCGAGACTGGCCAGGCGGTCGAGGGGGGCGACCCGCTGTTCGAGATCGTGGCGGCCGTCGCCGGCGCCGGCGTGGACTGAGCGGCTCGGCGGTCTCGCGCGGGACTTTCAGGGCCCGCTGGGGGCGCTCGAGCTCGCTCTCGCCTCCACTGCGGCGAGATGCTCCTCGACCCACGGCCCGAAGCCGCTCTCGGGGCGCGCGTCGACGACGATCTCCCACAGCGGCCGGCCGAGGCGACCGGCGAGCTTGACCCGATCCTTGGCGGTGGTGAGCACCGCGGCGCCGAGATCGGCCGCGCGGCGCCGGATGGCTTCGAGGCTGCGCTGCGGGTAGGCGTGGTGATCGGGAAACCGCAGGTGCTCCACCACCTCGAGCCCGAGACGATCGGCAGTCTGGCGGACGCTGCCGGGCCTGGCGGTGCCCGAAACCAGCAGGAATCGCTCCGACGGCGGCTCGGCCGGGGCGCCGGCGTGGCGTGAGGCCGAAGGGCCGATCAGCGAGGAGTCGAGCCCGCAGGCGAACGACGCCCCGCGAAAGCCGTGAGGCGCGAGGGCCCGTGCGAGCAGACTCGCCGCTTCGCGATCAGGGTGATCGAGACCCGTGATCAGGGCGGCGTCGGCGCGCCGGCTGGCGGCCAGCGGCTCGCGCAGCCGGCCGCTCGGGAGCAGGCGACCGCCCGCGAACGGGTCAGCCGCCGGGAACGCGAGCAGGTCGAGGTCGCGGTGGAGCTTGACGTGCGAGAAGGCATCGTCGAGCACGAAGCAGTCGACGCCGGTGCGCGCGAGCAACGCGCGCGCGGCGGCGCGGCGGTCGCCGCACACCGCGATCGCCACCCCGGCGAGCTGCTCGGCCAGGAGGAAGGGCTCGTCACCGGCCTGCTCGGGTGCGACCAGCGGTCCCTGGCCCACGCTCACGACGCAGGGCTCGCGACCCCGGCGCCCGTAGCCCCGCGAAAGGATCCCCACCCGGCGCCCGGTGTCGCGCAGGAGCCCACTCAACGCCGCCACCAACGGGGTCTTGCCGCCGCCCCCCCAATGCAGGTTGCCGACGCTCACCGCCGGTCGCCCGAGGCGCCCCGCGCGCCCGGCCCAGGCGCGCCGGCGACGCTCCAGGCCGAGAGCGTAGAGCCGCTGCCAGGGGCTGCGCGGCGGGGCCGGGGCGGTGAGGTCCAACTTCACCGGCCCGCCTCCGGTCGCTGGCGCAGCAGTGGCGCCACCAGGTCGAGAGTCCGCTCGAGAGCTCCGCGGTTGGCGTCGATCAGGGCCCGTCCGGCGGCGCCCAGCCGGCGTGCGACCTCGGGCTTCGCGAGCCACTCGCTCCAGGCCTCGGCGAGCTCGCGGGCATCGGCCACCCGCCGCCAGGCGCTGGCTCGATCGAAGGTCTCGGCCATCTCCCGGAAGTTCTCCATCGACGGCCCGACCGCCACCGGCACGCCGTGAACGCTCGCCTCGAGCGGGTTGTGCCCGCCGGTGGCGACCAGCGTGCCGCCGACGAAGACGCCGGCTCCGAGCCGGTAGAGCGACGCCAGCTCGCCCAGCGTGTCGAGCACGACGACGTCGGGCGGCTCGGCCGCCGTCGGGCGGTCGAGCGCGCTGCGCAGCATCACGGCGGCGCCGCGACGGGCCACCATTTCGGTGACGGCGGCGCAGCGTTCCGGGTGGCGCGGCGCCAGCAGGAGCAGCGTGCTCGCGCCTGTCTCCTGCAGCGAGCGCCAGGCGTCGAGCACCTGCTGCTCCTCGCCCGGCATCGTCGAGCCGGCGACGAGCACGGCGCGACCGGCGGCGGCGCCGCGGATCAGGCCCTCGACCTCGGGGAGCTGTTCGGGAGCGCGAACCTCGAACTTGAGGTTTCCGGTGACGGTCACTCGGCCTGCGCCGACACCGAGGGCCATGAGCCGCTCGCGATCCTCCTCGGTCTGGACACCGAAACGTTCGACGCCGCGATGCAGGGGTCCGAGCAGCGGACGCAGCCCCCGCATGCGGCCGTACGAGCGATCCGAGATCCTGCCGTTGATCATCCGCACCGGGATCCCGCGACGGTGCAGGTGGCGGAGGAGGAGCGGCCACAGCTCGCCCTCCACCAGCACCAGGGCTCGGGGCGAGGTCCGATCGAGGAAGCGGCGCAGCGCGAACGAGAGATCGAACGGCAGGTAACCGAGCGCGCAGCGCTCACCCAGGAGCTGTCGTGCCCGGGCCTGACCGGTGGGTGTGACGGTGGTCAGCACCACCGGCAGGCCGGCGGGCAGCGCGCGGATCAGGGTGGTTGCGACCACGACCTCTCCGACCGAGACGGCATGGATCCACAGGGGATCCGCGCCGGGGCTCCGCGGGAGCTCGCGCCCGAGGCGCGCCCTCAGGGTCGACAGATAGTGGCGTCCGCGCCCCAGCAGCAGGACCGGGGCGGCGAGCGCGAGCGCCAGGAGCAGGGCGGACTGGTAGAGCAACCACATGGTGGAACGAACCGGGCGCTCGAGACGGAGCCGCCGCCCAGGGGGCGAAAAGGCAGGAAGCGCCAGTATAATGACGCGTTCTTCCGAGGCGGGAGCCGTCTCCGTTCGAGCGGCGCGCCCTCGGTCGTTCCGTTTTGGACGGTCCGTCCCGCTGCTTCGTAAGCATGGATCGAGGAACCTCCTTCGTGCCCGAGCTCGCCTACTCCCGAACCCGCCACTCCGAGAGCCTGCGCCAAGGCTCGGATCGCGAGCTGCTCGCGGCGCTGCAGGGCGGCGACGAGATGGCGCTCGACGAGCTGATCCAGCGCAAGACACAGCCGCTGATCCAGGTCGCGTACCGCGTGCTCGGCGATCTCGAGGAGGCGCAGGACGTCGTGCAGATGGCGTTCGTGCGGATCTGGGAGAACCGGAAGCGGTACCACTCGAAGTGGAGCCCCAATACCTGGATCTACCGCATCACGACCAACCTCGCGATCGACCACCTGCGATCGCGGCGCAGCCGGGACCGGGTCCAGGAACCGCTGCGGCTGCACGTCGAGAGGGGCCACGAGGAGCGTGGCCTGCGCCGCGTCGGAACTCTCGACGATCGGGAGGTGCACGCGATCTTCCGCGAGCTGGCGGCCGAGCTGACCGAGAAGCAGCGTGCGATCTTCGTGCTTCGGGAGATGGAAGGGTTGTCGTCGCGCGAGGTGGCCGACATCGTCGGATGCCGCGAGTCGACGGTGCGCAACCACCTGTTCAACGCTCGTCGCGTCCTGCGCGAGGAGCTGGTTCGCCGCTACCCCGAGTACGCACCGGCGTGCTCGCCGCGCGACGAGCTCGCCGATCTTGCCGATCGTGGCGACCGTGTCGATCGCGGCGGGCCTGGCGAGGAGCTGGCGTGAGCTGCCCGGACTGGCGGCTGCTGCGCGAAGGCGCGGGCTCGGGCGAGGCCGCCGGCGACGTCCGCGCGGAGGTGCGCCGCCACCTCGAGGAGTGCGAAGAGTGTCGCCGGGCAGCGGTGGCCTACGATCCGAGCCTCCTGTTCACGGTCTTCTCGCCCTCGGTCGAGGTGTCGGCGGCCACCCTCGAGAGGATGCGCGAGCGCGTCGCGGGCGCCCGGGCCATGCGGCAGGTGGAGCCTGGGCTGCGTCGGCGCTGGGTGCGTCTCGGCTCGCGAGCGGCGGCCGCCGTCCTCCTCCCCCTGGCGGGCCTCGGACTCGTGGTGGCGGCGGCGCAGCGGCTCGAGCGGCCGGCGACGAGCGCCGAGCGGGAGGTCGCGATCGAGCGCGAGACTCCGAGCCATCTCGACCCGCTGCTCGCCGAGGCGCTGGCGCGCCTTCCCCTGATCGAGGGTGCGGCGCCGGTCACGGTTCAAGAGGAGGGGATCGGCTACGACCTGGTGATGGTGGTCGACGCCGGGCTCGAGCTTTGACTCCCGGCGGAGCCTTGCCGGAGTGCGCCGCCAGGCGGCGTGCAGGCGGCGAGACCCGCCGGATTCTCCACTCGGTCCTCGACTCGGCCTCCAGGGGCGGGCGATCCCGCATCGCCTCGGCGAGACCGCGCCACCGGGAGGCGTCACCAACGCCGACGGCGGCGCGACAGCAGGAACCGAGGCGACACCCGACATCGAGACAGGCATTCGCCGTCGAGAGACCAAGAGACCAATCGCAGAGCATCGCCGCCCACAGCACCGGTCGAACGATGACCGCCTCGCGCCGCCACCTCCGCTGCCTCCGGCTGCTCGCCCTGCTCGCCCTGCTCGCGGGCCTGGCGGGTCCGGCCTCCGCTCGACAGCCGGACCGGGTCGAGACCCTGCGCGTCCACGTCCACAAGATGGAGCACCAGCCCGCGCGAGAGGCCCTGCCGCTGATCGAGACGCTGCTCTCCCCGGCAGGCTCGCTCGAGCTGAGGACCGCGACGAACACGCTGGTGGTGCGCGATCGAGCGAGCGTGATCACGCGCATCCAGCCGATCCTCCGCGAGTTCGATCATCCGCCGCGCGGGCTGACCCTCGAGATCTTCCTGGTGGAGGCGACGCGGCCGGCCCGAGGCGGCGCCGGCGCGTCGGACCAGCTGCCGGAGTCGCTGACGCGCGGTCTCGGGCGCATGCTGCAGTTCAACCGCTATCGCCTGCTCGGTCAGGGCGTGCTCGAGACGCGCGAGGGCGAGCAGGTCAGCTACGCGCTGGGCGGCGGCTACGAGGTGTCGTTCCAGATCGGGACCCTGCTCGCCGGCCAGCGGCTGCGGCTGCGCGGCTTCGAGATCGTGCGGCAGGCGGGCGAGGTCGGCCAGCGTCTGCTGCACGCCGATCTCAACCTGAACGTCGAGCGGATGTACGTGCTCTCGGTGGCGCGCGACGAGGCGAGCGACAGCGGCTTGGTGGTCGCCGTGAGCTGCACCCCCGAGGTCGCGGTCGAAGAGCCGCGGGTGGGGGGCTCTTGACGGTGAGGGCTCTGTGATGGAGTACGTCTGCCGGGTCGGCACGCCGGACGGGCGGATCCTCGAGGAGGTCCGCGAGGCCCGTTCCGAGCGGATCGTCAGGAATCAGCTCGAGACGCGGGGCTATCGCGTCTTCGAGGTGAAACGGCGGGGCCTGCGGCTCTCCCTGCCCGAGCTGCGCCGCCGGCGGGCGATCACCGACCGCGAGTTCCTGCTCTTCAACCAGGAGCTCGCCGGCCTGCTCAAGGCCGGCCTGCCGCTGCTCCAGGCTCTCGACCTGGTTCTCGAGCGACAGCGCAACCGCGACTTCCGCGAGATCCTCGAGGACGTTCGGGACAAGGTCCGCGGCGGCGAGGAGCTGTCGACCGCCTTCCTCGCGCACGGCGAGCGGTTCCCGCGCCTCTACGGCTCGACTCTGATGGCCGGCGAGCGCACCGGCGAGCTCGAAAAGGTGATCCGGCGCTTCGTGCGCTACCTGAAGATCGTGATGGAGACCAGGCGTCGGGTGGTGACCGCCCTGGTCTATCCGGCGCTGCTGGTGGCGCTGTCGGCGATCATGGTGGCGGTGATGGTGGTCTACGTCATCCCCAAGTTCCAGGTCTTCTACGAGGCGATGGACGTCGAGCTGCCGGCCCTGACCCGGGTGATCCTGGGATTCTCGCTGTTCGTGCAGCAGCGGTTCTGGCTCATCCTCGGCGGGCTCGTCCTCTTGGTCTTGGTCGTCCCCCGCATCCGTCGCACCGACTCCGGCGGAGCCTTCATCGACCGCCTCAAGGTCAAGCTGCCGCTGGTCGGCGGCATCCTCCACCGGTTCGCGATCTCGGAGTTCTGCCGCGCGCTCTCGACGCTGCTGGCGGGCGGTCTGCCGCTGGTCCCCTCGCTGTCGGTGGCCACCGATGCGGTGGGCAACGCCTACCTGCGCCACAAGCTCCAGCCGGTCGTGCTCAAGGTGCGGGAGGGCTCCTCGCTGCATCGAGCGCTCGAGGAGACCGGGGAGGTCGGCGATCTCGCCGTCGACCTGGTGAAGGTCGGCGAGGCCACCGGCTCGCTGGACGAGATGCTGTCGAACGTGTCCGACTTCTTCGACGAGGAGATCGAGACCAAGATCCAGCGCCTCCTCGCGATGGTCGAGCCGATCATGCTGGTGTTCATGGGCGTCCTCGTCGCACTGCTCCTGGTCTCGATGTACCTGCCGCTGTTCTCGATCCTGGGGCAGCTCCAGTGAGCGCGCCCGCCGCCCCGCCGTTGGACGTCGTGCCGCGTCGCGCCGTAGAGGTCACGAGATGAGCCACGAGAGTCAACGCAGCGAGCGTCTGATCGAGGACGCGAGCGTGCTGGCGGTCGAGCTCGACGAGTCGCTCGAAGGGAGCGTGCAGGGCGCGGCGGGGCTGGCCCAGGAGCAGCGCAGGGCGCGCGAGGAGGCGGAGCGCTTCGGGCTCGAGTACGTCGACCTCGCCCAGCACCGGCTGGACAACGACCTCCTGCGCATGGTGCCCTTCGACCTCATGCTGCGCTACGGCTTCATCCCGGATCGCCAGCTCGACGGCCGGCTGGCGATCGTGGTCGCCGATCCCTCCGACGTGGTCAAGCTCGACCAGCTCGAGCTGCAGCTCGGTCAGTCGATCGAGGTGCGGGTCGGCGCCGCCAGCCTGCTCGACGAGATCCTGCAGAAGTCGGAGAGCGCGCAGCGGGTTCTCGACGAAGCGACCGAAGACTTCCGCATCCAGCTGGTCCAGGAGGACGACGACGGCGAGGTCCTGTCGATCGACCGGATCTCGGCCGACCAGAGCCCGATCATCAAGCTGGTCGACTCGACGATCCTGTCGGCCATCCAGCGCCGCTCGAGCGACATCCACGTCGAGACGCGCGAGCACGAGGTGGTCATCAAGTACCGCATCGACGGCGTCCTCTACCAGGCGATGGAGCCGATCGACAAGCGTCACCACCAGACGATCATCTCGCGCATCAAGGTGATGGCCGAGCTCGACATCGCCGAGAAGCGGATCCCTCAAGATGGCCGTTTCAAGCTGCGCCTCGGCGATCGCACCATCGACTTCCGGGTCTCCATCATGCCCTCGGTCCACGGCGAGGACTGCGTCATCCGCATCCTCGACAAGGAGTCGATGAGCAAGGAGTTCAAGAACCTCCGGCTCGACGTCCTCGGGTTCGACGACGGCACCAAGACCAAGCTGCGCAAGTTCATCCGCGAGCCCTACGGCATGGTGCTGGTCACCGGGCCCACCGGCTCGGGCAAGACCACCACGCTCTACGCCTGCCTGTCGGAGATCCAGTCCTCCGAGGACAAGATCGTGACCATCGAGGATCCGGTCGAGTACCAGCTGCGCGGGATCACCCAGATCCCGGTCAACGAGAAGAAGGGGCTGACGTTCGCCCGGGGCCTGCGCTCGATCCTGCGCCACGACCCCGACAAGATCATGGTCGGCGAGATCCGCGACGAGGAGACCGCCCAGATCGCGATCCAGTCGGCGCTCACCGGCCACCTGGTGTTCACCACCGTCCACGCCAACAACGTGATCGACGTGTTGGGGCGCTTCCTCAACATGAAGGTCGATCTCTACAACTTCGTCTCGGCGCTCAACTGCGTCCTCGCCCAGCGCCTGGTGCGCAAGATCTGCGCGCACTGCAAGCGCGAGACGGACGCGTCGCCCGCGTTGCTGCGCGACAGCGGCCTGGAGCCGTCCGACGTCGCGGGTTGGCGGTTCTACGAGGGCGCCGGGTGCATCGAGTGCAACGGCACCGGCTTCTTCGGCCGGCTCGCCGTCTCCGAGCTCCTCGATCTGTCGGATCGAATCCGCGAGCTGATCCTCGACCGCCGACCGGCCTCCGAGATCAAGCGCGCCGCCAAGGACGAGGGAATGACCTTTCTGCGGGAGAGCGCCCTGATGAAGGTCGCCGAGGGAGTCACCACGCTTCGTGAGATCAACAAGGTCACCTTCGTCGATTGAGCGTCTGCTCGGACTCGGGCCGCGCCCGATGCCGCCGCACGTCTTCGCGATCTCGCCGGACGCGTTCCGCTACGCCCGCTTCGAGCGCAGCGACGCCGTGCTGGAGCTGGTCGAGGCGCGCGAGGAGCCCTTGCCGTCCGACGCTTTTCATGCCGGGGCGCTGGGAGGCCCGGCGCGAGATCCCGAGCAGCTCGGCGCCAGCTTCGACCGTCTTCTCGATGCCGGCGCCGATCTCGAGGAGGCGTCGCTGGTGCTCCCGGACCATTGGTTGCGGCTCGCCTTCGGCGAGCTCACCGAGTTGCCGAAGAGCCGGCAGGCTCGCATCGAGGCGTTCCGGTTCAAGCTGCGCCAACTGGTGCCTTTTCGCGTCGACGAGCTGCGGGTCGAGGGCTTCGAAGTCATGCCGCTGGCGGATCAAGAGGAGCCGCGCAGGGTGGTGATCGCCTTCTGCATCGAGGCGCTGGTGCGCCAGCTCGAGCGACTGTTCGCGGAGCGCGGGATCACCCTCGGGCTGATCACGGCGGAGTCGTTGGCGTTGAGCTCGTTGCTCGAAGCTGGCCGCGGCGAACAGGGCGGGCTGGCGGTCCAGGTGCTCCAGAAGGCCGACGCCTACACGCTGCTCGTCAGCTCTCCCTCCGGACCCGTGCTGTTCCGGCACAAGGCCTCGGAGGCGGGTCTCGACCCGGCGCTCCGGCGGACCGGCATCGTGCGCGAGCTGAGGATGACGAAGAGCTTCCTCGAGGACAAGCTACCGGCGCTGGGAATCGACGGCGCATGGATCGCGGCGACCGAGCCTGCAGAATGGCTCACCTGGCTGCGCGAGGGCCTCGGCGTCGAGGCCGAGCCGCTGTCCGTCGCCGCTCTCGGCGACCTGACGGTGCGCTTGCCCGCAGGCTGGTCCTGGAGCGACGGGGGGCCCCTGCTCGCGGTCGCGCTCGAGGAGGTCGCCTGATGTCGAGCGCTCTCGAGCTCAACCTGTCGCGCTCGCCGTTCGTCAACCGCCGGCCGGTCCGGCGACTGACGATGGCGCTGTGGGTGGCGGCCTCGGTCCTGCTCGTCGTCAACGTGCTCCTGATCTGGAGCCACCGGTCGGGGAGCGTGGAGGGGCGCGCCGAGCTGGCCCGGGTGCGGGCGGCGGCGGCGCGCGAGGTGGAGCTCGGCCGGTTGCTGCGCGACGAGCTCGGCTCGCTGCGGCTGTCCGACCAGAACGCCCACGTCGACTTCCTCAACCAACGCATCGCGCAGCGGGCCTTCCCGTGGAGTCGCCTGTTCGACCAGCTGGTCGAGGTGTTGCCGAGAGGCGTGCGCCTGCGCAGCCTGTTCCCGGGGATCGGAGCCGAGGAGAGCAGGAGGAGTCGAAGCCGCAGGACGGTGCTCGACGCCCGCGTGCGACTCTCGATCTCGGCCCAGGCGGAAGACGGCGAGGCGATGCTCGAGCTCATCGACAGGCTCTTCGCCCACCCTGCCTTCGACCGGCCCAACCTCATCCGCGAGACTGGCGACGGCTCGACCGTCGGGTTCCAGCTCGACGTGCTCTACCAACCCGACCTCGAGAGCACGGCCCGCGCCCAGGCTGCCGGCGAGCCGCGTCAAGGCGACGGGCCCGAAACGACCGCGGCGGCCTCCCTCGAGACGGAACGGACCGGCAGCGAGAGCAGCGACGCAGCGGGCGCCGGTGCGGGAGGCTCCCGATGACGGCGATCTTCAGGCGGTACTGGAAGCTCTGGGTCCCTCCGCTCGCCCTGCTGGTGCTCGACCTCGCGGGCCTCGCCGCCTATCGGATGCTGTTCGCGGGCAACGTCGATCGGTTGCGCGAGGAGGTGGCAGCCGAGGAGAGCCGGCTCGAGCGTCTTTCCGCGCAGCGCAACGAGCTCGCCGAGCTGGTGCTGCGCGCGAGGCGCAGCCGGGCCGGCATCGACCGGCTCTACGATCGCAGCTTCGGAACCGAGAGCGAGCGGCTCACCGATTGGATCCGGGAGGTCAAGGAGCTCGCCGAGCAGAGCGGGCTGGCTCCCTCGACCATCAGCTATCCGAGCGAGGAGCTGGTCGACTACGGGCTCCTGAAGCGCTCGTTCGTGTTCCCGGTGCGCGGCAGCTACGCCAGCCTCCGCCAGTTCATCAACCTCCTCGAGCTGACCGAGAGCTTCGTCGTGCTCGAAGGGGTGACCATGAACGAGTCGGAGCCCGAGCTGCAGATCTCGCTGTCGCTGTCGACGCTGTTCGCCGAACGCGACGGGGGCGACGGCACGTGACCGAGCAGCGTCAGAAACGGATCCTGGCGGCCCTGCTGGCCGTGCTCGCCGTCGTCGTCGCCTGGCGCACGCTGGGAACGCTCGGGGCCGGGGGATCGCTGTTCGGTGGCGGAGGACCGTCGATCGACCTCGAGTCGGCGCTGCGCACCCCCGTCGCCGACCTCGACCTCGATCGGCTGGATCGCCGGGTCGCCGAGTACCATGCCGGGCGCAATCCGTGGCGCTTCGAGGAGCCCCCGCCGCCGCCCCGCATCGAGGCCCCGCCGCCCATCGTCGAGCGGCCGCCGCCGGTGGTCGAGGCGCCTCCGGTCGAGGCGGCACCGGTCGAGCCGCCGAAACCCCAGCCGCCGCCGATCGACTTCGAGCTGCGCGGGATCATGGGTCCGGAACGCCTGCGCATCGCCGTCTTCGACGACGGCGACACCGTCTACAACGCCGTCGAGGGGGCGGTGGTCAAAGAAGAATTCCGCGTCGAGCAGATCCAGATCGAATCCGTCCTGGTGGGGTACGTCGGGTTTCCCGACGCTCCGCCGGCGAGGCTTCCCATTCGTGGTGGGTGAGATGACGACCAGACAGAGACCTCTTCCCAGGGCGGTCTACGCCCTTTCCCTGCTGGCGGCGCTCACGGGCCTCGCCGGCTGCTCCGGCTATCGCAACCTCCGCGAGGCCCAGGTCGCCGAGTCCACCGGCGACTGGGATCGCGCGGTGCTCGAGTACCTGGAGCTGATCGAAGCCGATCCCGCGAACCTGCGCTACAAGTCGGGCCTGCTGCGCGCCAAGATGCAGGCATCGCACGCCCACTTCGAGCAGGCCAAGCAGTTCCGCGCCGCCGGCCTGCTCGGTCAGGCGATGGTGGAGCTGCAGAAGGCCGTGCAGCTCGACCCCACCAACCAGTACGCGCGCGCCGAGCTCGACAAGGTCCGAGACGAGCTCGAGGCCGCGGTCCAGGGCCGGACTCCGGAGACCATCGAGGACATCAAGGGGCGCACCCGCGGAATGCGGGCGCAGCCGCCGACGCTCAACCCCCGCTCGCCCGAGCCGATCGACCTCGAGTTCCCGGAGCCGGTCGAGGTCAAGAAGATCTACCAGGCGCTGGGCGACGCGTTCGGCATCAACGTCCTGTTCGAGCCCTCACTGCGCGACGCGCCGATCTCGATCCGGCTCAACCAGGTGACGGCCCAGGATGCGCTCGAGATCGTGATGCGCACGGCCGGGCACTTCTACAAGGTGCTCGACGAGCACTCGATCCTGGTGATCCCGGACACGCCCCAGAACCGCCGGAAGTACGAGGATCTGATGATCCAGACCTTCTTCCTGTCGAACTGGGACGTGCGCGACGCGATGCAGATGCTGCGCTCACTGGTCGAGTCGCGGCGGATCGCCGCCAACGAGTCGCTCAACGCGATCATCCTGCGCGACACCGCCGACAAGGTGAAGGTCGCCGAACGGATCATCAAGGCCAACGACAAGGCCAAGGCCGAGGTGGTGGTCGACGTCGAGCTGCTCCAGCTCGACACCAACCGCCTCCAGGACCTGGGCATCAGCCTCAACCAGTACCAGGTGAGCTCGAGCCTCGACCTCGGCGGCGAGGACGTGCCGGTGCGCTTCTCGGATCTCGAGTTCATCAACGCGAGCAACTGGGTGCTCACCGTGCCCAGCTTCCTGTTCGACTTCCTCAAGAACAGCTCGCAGGCGCAGACGCTGGCCAAGCCGTCGCTGCGCATCACCGAGGGTGAACGCGCCCGCCTGACCATCGGCGACCGGGTGCCGATCCCGGTCACCAGCTTCAACTCGGCGAACACGGTCGGCAGCAACGTGATCCCGATCACGTCTTTCCAGTACCAGGACGTCGGCATCCGGATCGAGCTCGAGCCGCGCGTTCACCACAACGAAGAGATCTCGATGCAGGTGATGGTCGAGGTGAGCGACCTGTCGGGGCAGATCGACAACCAGCCGATCATCGGCACCCGCACGATCGAGACCAACATTCGTCTCAGGGACGGCGAGACCAACTTCCTCGCCGGCCTCTTGCGCACCAACGAGTCCGACAGCGAGGCGGGAGCGCCCGGCTTCTCCGACATTCCCATCCTGGGCCGCCTGTTCTCCAAGAAGCGCACCCAGAACCAGCGCACCGACATCGTGCTCACGCTGACTCCCCACATCATCCGACGCGCCGACATCACCGAGGAGGACCTGCTCCCGATCTGGGTCGGCACCGAGTCGAACATCACCTTCCGCGCCGACAGCCCCCGGATCGAGTCCGGCATCGAGGGGCCGTTCGACGAGGGCGACCAGGACTCCTCCGTCGAGCAGCTACGCCAACGCCTCCAGCGGCTCCCCCGCGGGCTGCGCGAGAACGGTGACGAGGAGATGGTGGAGGACGAGATGGGAGTCGAGGTCGACGAGGGCGAGCAGGAACCGGAGCCGCCGCCCGGGGTCGAGCTGATTCCGCCGGTTCGCCGGAACCCGCTCGACCGGCCGCCGCCCGAACGCCGGGAGCCGCCGGAGGAGGAGGAGCCGCCGCCCGACGCCCCCGAGCAGATCGGAGCCCTGGCGCCGCGCGCACCGCTTGGCCCTTCCCGCTCTCCGGCGACCAGCCTCTTCGCGCAGGCTCTCCAGGGCTCGCTGGTGGCGACCGGCATCCCCACGGCCGCCCGCCAGCCTCCCCCTTCCGGACGCCGCGTGCGCCGTCCCGAGGTGCCGCCCGCCACGGTTCGCGGCGGTCCGGTCGGCACGGTGACGCTGTCGCCGCAGCCCACCGCCCTGACCGTCTCGCAGAACGACTCCTTCGAGCTGCGCATCCTGCTCTCCAGTGAGGTGCCGGTCTCGCATCTTCCGATCGAGGTCCTGTTCGACTCGGCGCGGCTGCGCTTCGACAACGAGCGCTCCGGAGCGCTGCTCGAAAGCGGCGCCGAGACCGAGACGCTGTCGAAGGTGGCGACGGCGGGCCGGGTGATCCTCGGAGCCAGCCGGCTGGGGCAGGTTCCAGGCGTCACCGGCGAGGGGGTCGTTCTGAGGATCTTCTTCACGGCGCTCCAGCCGGGGACGGCCGCCATCGTGCTCAGCGACGCCCGTCCGCTCGGTCCCGACCTGGTCGAGCGCAACGTGGTCTACTCGCCGGCGCTCGCGGTGGTGACGATCCTCGGGTCCGCCGCCGGCGAGGATTCGGTGCAGCCACCGCCGGTGAGGCCTGCCGGCGGGTCCCCCGAGGGCGCCGAACGATGATCGCGGCACGTCTCGGCCGCAACCGCAGGAGCGCCGGCCAGCGTGGCTACACGATCACCGAGATGGTGGTGGTGTGCGCCGTGCTGTCGACCCTGGCCGCGGTCACCCTGCCGGTGGCGAAGTACACCACCACGCGGGTGCGCGAGGCGGAGCTGCGCTCGGCATTGCGCTCGATGCGCAACGCGATCGACGAGTACAAGCGCTACTCCGACGCCGGCCTGATCCCGATCGAGCTGGGCACCGAGGGCTACCCCGCCGAGCTCGAGGACCTGGTCGAGCCGATCGAGATCGTCGGTCAGATCGACAAGCAGATCCGGTTCCTGCGGCGGGTCCCGATCGATCCGATGACGGGCGAGGCCGATTGGGGGAAGCGCTCGACGTCGGACGAGCCCGACGCCACGTCGTGGGGAGGCGGCAACGTCTTCGACGTCTACTCGCAATCGGGGCGCAGGGGCCTCAACGGCGTCCCCTACTCGGAGTGGTGAGCATGGACGCGAGCATCGGCAGGCCGACCGTTCGTCCGGCCCGGGAGCCCTCTCTCCGCTCCACGGGCTCCCAGCGCCGGGAGGCGTGCAAAGGCCGAGACCGGAGCTCGCCGCAGTCCGGCTTCACCCTGCTCGAGCTGATCATCGTGGTCGCCGTGATCGGGATCCTGGCGACCATCGCCGTGCCGGCGTTCAAGGACGTGCCCCGGCGCGCCCAAGAGGCCGCGCTGCGCACCAACCTGCGCACGATGTGCGACGCCATCGACCAGTATCATGCCGACAAGGGCAAGTACCCGTCGAGCCTCGAATCGCTGGTCGAGGACGGTGGCTACCTGCGATTCGTCCCGCTCGATCCGATCACCAAGAGCGCCGAGACCTGGCAGGTCGAGTACGAGGAGGCGGATTACGACGAGGACTTCGGCTTCGAGGACTTCGAGGACGAGTTCGGGGAGGACGGGCCCGGCATCATCGACGTCTATTCCGGGGCCGAGATCCCGAGCCTGAGGAACGGGAATCTCTACTCCGAGTGGCGGTGTGGGCGGTGATGGCGATCTCTTGCGACCCCCCCTCGGCGCCCCCGCAGCGGACCGGCCGGTGACCGTCCGGATGCGCGCCGGCGAGGCCGGCTACAACCTGATCATCCTGATGGTGCTGGTCACCGTGATGAACATCATGGTGGCCGTGGCGCTGCCTTCGTGGAGCAAGTGGGCGCAGCGCGAGAAGGAGGAGGAGCTGATCTTCCGGGGCCTCCAGTACGCCGAGGCCATCCGCGTCTTCCAGACCCGTCACGGCCGGCCGCCGAACACCCTCGAAGAGCTGATCGAGGTCGAGCCGCGGTCGATCCGGCAGCTCTACCCGAATCCGATGATGGAGAAAGGGAGGTGGGGGATCCTGGTCCAGGCGCCGCCCGGCGGGGGCCGGTCGGCGGGGCAGAATCCGGCCGACTCGCAGAGCCAGCGAGGGGGCCGAAGGAGCCAGCAGGGAGGCGAGGCACAGCCGCCGAACGACACCGGGGGAGCGGGTGTCATCCAGCCTGGCGCCGTCAGAGCCAGGAGCGGCAGAGGTCCATCATCGGTCGTTGCCATCCCTCCCACCGACGAGGAGGAAGGTTTCGGACGGCCGGCCCAGCGCACCACCGGTCCGATCGTGGGCGTCTATGCCGGAATCGAAGGGGACAGCCTGAAGGTGTTCTTCGGCCAGACCAACTACAACGCCTGGCACTTCACGACCGACCTGCTGCCGATGCCCGTCATGCTCGGTGGCGACGCCCCCGCTCCCAGGGTGACCTCGGCGTGGGTGGGTCGGCCCTTCCGCGAGGACCTGCAGCCGCGGGGCGGCGGTGCTCCCGGTGCCGCACCCGGCCAGGGTCGGGAGCTCACCGACCCCGGGACCGACCGAGACTCCTCGCGAACGAGCTTCTCGCGCGATCCTGGGCGGCGTCGCCGGTGAGCGCAGGACGCGCGATCCGAGTTCGAGTCCGGCGCCTCCACGACCGTTCCCACGTCCGCCTGCCGAAGAGAGCTTCGCCGGGCAGCGCCGGCTACGACCTCGCGGCCGCGATCTCCGAGCCGGTGGAGCTGCCACCAGGCGCCCGCAGGTCGATTCCCACCGGCCTGACGCTCGAGATCCCGGCCGGCTACGAGGCCCAGGTGCGACCTCGCAGCGGTCGGGCGCTGCGGCAGGGCCTGACCGTCCTCAACTCGCCCGGCACCATCGACAGCGACTACCGCGGGGAGGTGGTGGTGCTGTTGGTCAACCTCGGTCAGACCGCCGTCACGATCCAGCCGGGCGACCGGCTCGCGCAGCTGGTGTTGGCGCCGGTGCTCGAGGTGAGCTGGGAGGAGGTTGCGGATCCGCTCGAGCCGACGGTTCGAGGCGCGGGGGGGTTCGGCTCTTCGGGCCGCTGAGCATCGCCCTTCGCCGGCAGGAATCGCCCGAGACCCTCGTCCTCGCGATCGCGGCCGTGCGTCCCTGCCGGCGCGGCGCGACGCGCTCGCGGTCGCGCAGGTCGCGGCACGGCCGACTCCTCGTGCGAAAGGGGCAGACCGCACAGGCGCCGGTCGCCAGCGCCTACTCTCGCTCGGTTCGGAGAGCGTGGCCCGCTGCCCATGAGTTGAGGACGTCTACTCGGTGGCCGCGGGCGCCCCCGGCTCCGTTTCGCCGCCGGTCTGCGGCTTGGATCCGATCGCGACGAACAACGCCTCGAGGATCTCCTTGAGCTCGATGGCGAAGGCCGAGAGGTCGCGGACCCGGTCCTCGACCTGCTCGACCGAGGCGCGCGCGGCGCCCATCGCCCGCGGCTTCAGCTTGTAGGTCAGCCGCTCGTCGAGGAGCTGGAGCTTGGTGTACGCCTCACGGAATCTCTTCGGGTCCATCGATGTCTCCTCCGGGCTTCGTGCCCGAGTCGAGGCGAGATCTGGCGCCGCGCGAAGAACCCCGGCTCGCGATCGCGCCGGCGGATCGGCCGGCCTCCGCGAACCGCCAGGGCGCAGGCTCGAACGACGAGGGCATTGGCGATCGCTGCGAGTGCTCGACCCGCTCGAGGGACCGGCGCACGAGGTCTCGTTCGCTGGAGAAGGCCAGCAGCTCGAGGGCGCGGTCCCAGCCGTGCCATTCGGCGCGCATGACCTCGTGGGGGTCGCACCGATCGCTGGTCTGACCGGCGAACTCGCAGAGAAAGAAGTCCACGTGCTTGAAGATCCAGCGCCCGTGCGAACCGCGAAAGCGGTACTCGATCTCGCCGGCGGGCTCGATGACGGTCACCGCGGCGCCGGTCTCCTCGAGGATCTCGCGCATCGCCGCCTGACGTGGCGACTCGCCGCGCTCGACGTGACCCTTGGGGAGCTGCCACCGACGGGTGCGCCGGGCCTCGATCAGCAGGATGCGGCTGCGGAGCAGGACGATGCCGCCGGCCGAGAACTGGACGTCGTCCCGCACTCCTGCGGCGACTCCTTCAGTTCGCCCGCGAGCTGTGCGCGGTCCAGTTGGGGAGGGTCGCCGGATCGATTCCGACGGAACGGAGGCCGCGCTCCCAGGCGCCGTCCGGCTCATGGAACACTGTCGCGGGCGCCATCGGGCCGACCAGCCAGTCGTTGCGGAGGATCTCGCTCTCGAGCTGCCCTGCGCTCCAGCCGGCGTAGCCGAGCACCAGCCGTAGCTCCGCAGGTGGTTGGATCGCCTGCACCCCGAGACAGGTCAGGCTCTGACTGATCGCGATCCCGGGCGCGATCTCGGTGCTGTCGTCCTGGAGCGGGCCCCGGTTGGGAAACAGCACCGTTCCGCGCTGCGGCTGGACCGGGCCGCCGACGAAGGCGCGCGCCTCGGGATCGCCGCCCCAGGGGATCTCGAGATCCTCCAGGATCTCGACTACCTTCAGGTTGCTCGGACGATTGACCACCAACCCGAAGCTGCCCTCCGCCTCGTGCGCCAGGAGCAGCACCACGCTGCGATGGAAAAAGGGGTCCTGGATCTGGGGCATCGCGAGCAGCAGTGAGGGGGCCGAGAGATCGAAGACCTGGGTCATGGTCAAGCGGAAGGGTGAAGCGGAAGGGTGAAGCGGAAGGGTGAAGAGGAAGGGTGAAGCGGCGAGCCTGAGCGCCGCTGCGCCATCTTAGCCGCTGGGCGGGGAGGTGTTGAGGGCTGGTCAGGTCATAGGCGGCCGGATCACCCGGGGCGCGGAGACCGGCACCCGGCACCGGAGGGTCCGGTGCGAAGTGCGCTATCGTCTGCGGGGTCCTGGCTCTGAGCGGCTCGGGCGTCCGCGGGCTCCGGCGTCCGGGGTCCCTGCCGAGGCGGGAGCATGCCGTATCGGGTCCGATGGGGCGTCCTCGGCAGCGACCTCTGCCCCAATCGAGCTCGGGGGCCGATCCGCCCCAAGGGCAGGGCGACGAGTTCCCGTGTCGTTTTGCTGCGACGAGCCCGCCGTGGGCTCCGCGATGAGTTCGACGAGTGAGATGGAGCAGCCAATGACCGACAGCTTCTCGAGCTTCTCGACCCTCCGGGTCAACGATCGGACCTACCGGATCGCCCGGCTCGGCGCGCTCGCCGAGCACGGCTTCGACGTGGAGCGTCTTCCCTTCGCGCTCCGCATCCTCCTCGAGAACCTGCTCCGCCGCGAGGACGGCGTGGTGGTGCCGGCCAAGGACATCGAAGCGGTCGCCCGCTGGGACGCCGCCGCCGAGCCGAGCGAGGAGATCGCGTTCATGCCGGCCCGGGTCCTGCTCCAGGACTTCACCGGTGTGCCCGCGGTCGCGGACTTGGCGGCGATGCGAGACGCGATGGCCGCGATGGGCGGCGACCCCGAGCGGATCAACCCGCTGCAGCCGGCGGAGCTGGTGATCGACCACTCGGTCCAGGTCGACGAGTACGGGAGCCAGGCGGCGCTCCTCATCAACGCCGAGCGGGAGTTCGAGCGCAACCACGAGCGCTATCTGTTCCTCCGCTGGGGGCAGAACGCCTTCCAGAACTTCCGGGTGGTGCCGCCAGCGACCGGCATCGTGCACCAGGTGAATCTCGAATACCTGGCGAGAGTGGTGATGACGGGGGCCGGGAGCGAGGCCTGGGCCTACCCCGACACTCTGGTCGGCACCGACTCGCACACCACCATGATCAACGGGCTCGGAGTGTTGGGCTGGGGCGTCGGAGGCATCGAGGCCGAGGCGGCGATGCTCGGCCAGCCGATCTCGATGCTGGTGCCGCAGGTGGTGGGCTTCCGGCTGTTGGGCAAGCTGCCCGAAGGCGCCACCGCCACCGATCTCGTCCTGCGCGTGACCGAGATGCTCCGCGCGCACGGCGTGGTCGGCAAGTTCGTGGAGTTCTTCGGCCCGGGTCTCGCCGACCTCCGGCTCGCCGACCGCGCGACCATCGCCAACATGGCGCCCGAGTACGGTGCGACCTGCGGCATCTTCCCGGTCGACCGGCTGACCCTCGACTACCTGCGCTTCACGGGCCGCTCCGAGGAGCAGGTGGCGCTGGTCGAGGCGTACACCAAGGAGCAGGGGCTGTACCACACCGGCTCCGAGCCCGAAGCCACCTACAGCGACACGCTCGATCTCGAGCTGTCGACCGTCGAGCCCAGCCTGGCAGGACCGCGCCGGCCCCAGGACCGGGTGGCGCTCGGCGACGTCAAGAGCAGCTTCCTCGGCCAGCTCGACAGCCTGACCGGCTCGGCGGCGCGCGCCGCGTTGCCCATCGTCTCGGATGCCGGCGGCGGTGCGGCAGTGGCAGAACAGACCGGCGTGGCCACCGCGACGCTGGCCGGCGAGGAGCTCGAGCTGCGCCACGGCTCGGTGGTCATCGCCGCGATCACCAGCTGCACCAACACTTCGAACCCCTCGGTCATGATCGGCGCCGGCCTATTGGCCAAGAAGGCGGTCGAGCGCGGTCTCGCCGTCAAGCCCTGGGTCAAGACCAGCCTGGCGCCCGGTTCGAAGGTGGTCACCGAGTACCTCCAGGCGGCCGGGCTCGACAGCTCGCTCGAGGCGCTGGGCTTCCACACCGTGGGCTACGGCTGCACCACCTGCATCGGCAACAGCGGTCCGCTCCTCGGACCGATCTCCGAGGCGATCCACCGGGCCTCGCTCGTCGCCGTCGCGGTGCTCTCGGGCAATCGCAACTTCGAGGGTCGGATCAGCCCGGACGTGCGCGCGAACTACCTCGCATCGCCCCCGCTGGTGGTGGCCTACGCGCTCACCGGTCGGATCGACGTCGACTTCTCGAGCGAGCCGATCGGAGAGGGCTCGGAGGGACCGGTGTTCCTCCAGGAGATCTGGCCCTCGCAGGCCGAGATCGAGGAGGTCCTCGCCTCCTCCGTGCGCTCGGAGATGTTCCGCAGCAAGTACAGCAACGTCTTCGACGGGGACGAGCGTTGGCGGGGCCTCGACGTACCCGAGGGAGACACCTTCGCCTGGGACGAGGACTCGACCTACGTCCGCCAGCCGCCCTACTTCGTCGACATGCCGCGAACCCCGCCCGAGATCGAGGACGTCGCGGGGGCCCGGACGCTGGCGGTGCTGGGGGACTCGGTGACCACCGATCACATCTCGCCGGCCGGCGCGATCAAGACCGACAGCCCGGCGGGGCACTACCTCCAGGAGAACGGCGTCGCGCCGCGTGACTTCAACAGCTACGGATCCAGGCGCGGCAACCACGAGGTGATGATCCGCGGGACCTTCGCCAACATCCGGCTGCGCAACGAGCTGGTGCCCGAGATCGAAGGGGGCTTCACCCTCCATCTGCCGGACGGCGAGCCGATGACCATCTACGAAGCCGCGATGAAGTATCAGGACGAGGGGGTGCCGCTGGTCGTGCTCGCCGGCAAGGAGTACGGCACCGGCTCGTCGCGCGACTGGGCGGCCAAGGGCTCGGTGCTGCTCGGCATCCGCGCGGTGATCGCCGAGAGCTTCGAGCGCATCCATCGATCGAACCTGATCGGGATGGGAGTGGCGCCGATCCAGTTCCGCGAGGGCGACTCGGTGAGCTCGCTCGGGCTCGACGGCCGGGAAATCTACGAGATCGCGGGTCTCGCCGCCGCTCTCGAAGGCCAGCCTAGGTCCCAGCCCACGGTCCGGATCGTGGCTCGGCGCGAGGACGGCGGCGAGGTCGCCTTCGAGGCTCTCCTCCGGCTCGACACGCCGCGAGAGGCCGAGTACTTCCGGCACGGCGGAATCCTCCAGTACGTGCTGCGCCAGCTCCTGACCGAGGGGGAGGCGGAAGCGTCGGGACACTGACCTGTCGCCGACCTGTCGCCGCCGGCGCCGAACGCGCGCCTCGCGGCGTTCGGGGCCGCTGAGGTGCTGCGGGCGGAAAAGAAAACCCCGCGCCGCTGAGGGGAAGCGACGCGGGGGGAGGAGTCGGGAGTCGATGGAGATGGAGGGAACCGCCCGCCAAGGAGACAACGGGCAAACCCATCGACGGGTTCGACTCCCTCGAAGGGTCCCGTCGTAGAATTCAACAGGGGACTGGGGGGGGAGCATTCCCAAGGGGTCGCCGAGCGAGCCGATTCGCTCGGCGCCTCACTCATCGCAGGGTCAGCTCGTGTTCTCGAAGATCCCGATCTTTCCGAATGCCCCCCTTTTCGAACCCATGGGGGAGCGTTTCCCCCGCTGCGAAGACGCGGCTCGGCGGACGCCCGGCATCCCCTCGAATGACGGTCGGGTCCTGGCCTCTGGCGTGAGGGGCCGCGCCGCCGACGGCGACCGCAGGCTCTGCGAGCGCCGATGAGCCGGGCTGCCGAGCGACGCCTGGCGCGCCCCGCCGTCGAACGCTTGCGGGTCCACGAGATCTTCTACTCGATCCAGGGGGAATCGACTCTCGCCGGCCGGCCGTGCGTTCTGATCCGGCTCACCGGATGCCAGATGCGCTGCTCGTGGTGCGATACCGAGTACGCCTTCTACGAGGGGCGGTGGATGACCCGCGCGGAGGTGCTCGAGGAGGTGGCGTCGCACCGATGCCGGCTGGTGGAGCTGACCGGCGGCGAGCCGCTCCTGCAGCCTGGGGCGCTCCCCCTGCTCGAAGCGCTGTGCGACGCCGGCTACGAGGTCGCGCTCGAGACCGGCGGAGGTCTCGACGTCTCGCAGGTGGATCCCCGGGTGCGACGGATCGTCGACGTCAAATGCCCGGGCAGCGGCGAGGCGGACAACAACCTGTGGTCCAACCTCGATCACCTCGGACCCCTGGACGAGGTCAAGCTGGTCCTGGCCGATCGAGGGGACTACGAGTGGGCGAGGAACGTGGTCACGAGACACCGGTTGACCGAGCGCTGCCCCGTCCATTTCTCGCCGGTCCACGGCCGGCTCGCCCTCGAGGAGCTGGCGGCATGGGTGCTCGCGGATCGCCTCGACGTGCGGGTGCAGATTCAGCTGCACAAGCTGATCTGGGGCCCCGACGCCCGAGGCGTCTGACCAGCGCTCCGGCGCGCATCCAGAGCGTCGAGCGGCGACTCCCGGTGACGGCGGGATTCCCGAGGAACCGGCCCCCACGGACTCCCCGCGAGGTCCTCGCGGAGCGGGCGTTTCTTGCCCCGTCTCCGGGCGAGCGATATCATGCTGACTCGCTCAGGTCCGTATTGTGGCGACCAGCGCCCGCGAGTCCGCTGCGCGCGGATCCGTTCGCCCGATTCGGCTGAAGCCTGTGAGAGCGCTTCGGGCGCGGTCCCGCCGTGGGGACTCGCCGGCGCGGACCGTCGGATGGCGCGCAGCCAGGGAGATCCATGTCGACCGCAAAGCTGATTCACGAAGGCAACGAGTACGAGCTCCCCACGGTCAGCGGGAGCGAGCAAGAGGTGGCGGTCGATATCCGCAAGCTGCGGGCGCAATCCGGTCTGATCACGCTCGATCCCGGCTACGGGAACACCGGTTCGTGTCGGAGCTCGATCACCTTCATCGACGGCGAGAAGGGGATCCTGCGCTATCGCGGATACCCGATCGAGGAGCTCGCGCAGAAGGCGAGCTTCGTCGAGGTCGCCTACCTCTTGATCTACGGTGAGCTCCCGACGCGCGACCAGCTCTCCGGCTTCGCCGAGAACCTCACCCGACATTCGCTGCTCCACGAGGACATGAAGAAGTTCTTCGAGGGGTACCCCCCGGACGCGCACCCGATGACCATCCTGTCGGCGATGATCGCTTCGCTGGGGACGTACTACTCGGACACCGACGAAGAGGTGGATCTCAACATCGTGCGCTTGATCTCGAAGATCAAGACGATCTCGGCCTTCTCGTACAAGAAGTCGATCGGGCAGCCGTTCATCTATCCGCGCAACGACCTTACTTATCCCCAGAACTTCCTGCACATGATGTTCGCGGTGCCCGCCGAGCCCTACGACGTCAGGGACGTCAACGCCCGGGCGCTCAACATGCTGCTCATCCTGCACGCCGATCACGAGCAGAACTGCAGCACGTCGACGGTGCGCATGGTCGGATCGTCCGGAGCCAGCCTGTTCGCGGCGATCGCGGCCGCGGTCAGCGCGCTTTCGGGCCCGCTTCACGGCGGCGCCAATCAAAAGGTCATCGAGATGCTCGAGATGATCCTGGAGGACGGCGGCGACTACCACAAGTACGTCGAGCGGGCCAAGGACAAGGACGACGACTTCCGGCTGATGGGCTTCGGCCACCGTGTGTACAAGAACTTCGATCCTCGCTCGCGCATCCTCAAGGGCGCGGCCGACGAGGTGCTCGAGAGCCTCGGGGTCCACGATCCGCTGCTCGAGATCGCCAAGAACCTCGAGGAGATCGCGTTGCGGGACGACTATTTCGTCGAGCGCAAGCTCTATCCCAACGTCGACTTCTACAGCGGCATCCTGTACCGGGCGATGGGCATTCCCACCAACATGTTCACGGTGATGTTCGCCCTCGGCCGGCTTCCCGGCTGGCTTGCTCACTGGCGGGAGATGACGGCGGATCCGGACAACCGCATCAACCGTCCGCGCCAGATCTACATCGGCGAGCCCGAGCGCCACTACGTCCCGGTCGACGACCGCTAGCGGGCTCGTGGTGATCACCACTCCCCAACGACAGGCGGGGGCGAGGCGAGGTCATACCACGAGCCCGCTGCTCATGTTTCCCGCCCAAGCGCCGCAAGCGGCGCGGGCTCAGGTCGACTAGGCCCGAAAACCGCTGATCCACGTCGTTTAGGCGCTGCTTGATCGAACTTTGACCGTTTTGTGAACTTCCCGCTGGCCTAGTCGACCTAGAGGCTTTCCGGCCAGCGACGCTCGCTACCGGCTCCGCTGGGCGCTTCGCAGGGCCCCGCTGCGCGGGTGTCGAGCAACCGCAGCGTGATCACGAGCCCCAGGAGCCCTACCGCTCGGACGGCGACAGCCAACGATGGAGCGTGGCTCTCAGCCGGGCCAGCCGGTGGGCCAGCCGGGGCCAGCGCTCGACGTTCTTGGCCAGGAGACTGTAGAAGCGTTCGCTGGCGAGCGACAGCAGCGCTGCGCCGAGGGCGAGCGGCACCGCCTGGGGAATCACCGGAAGCGCGAGCCCGATGAGCCCGACGAGCAGGAAGACGGAGCCGGCGATCCAGATCGCGACCCGCGTCGTCGTCGGCAGGGGCTCCAGCGTCTCCTCGGGATCGGGAGCGCGGGTGTCGTCCGGAGCCTTGCTCCGTGTCTCTGCTGGCTCGCTCTTCGTCATGGCCACGTCTTGGATCCATGCAGGAATCGCGCCGGCAGCCTCGAAGGGCTCGCCGCCCGCCCCTCTATCGTTTTTCGGCCGGGGTCGTGCTGCATGGTGTCGCGCCGCGATCCGTACAATGCCGGAATGGCCGTCGATGCGACAGAGCGTCCGGAGCGCAAGCGCTTCCACGACTTCGTGCGTGCCAGCGGTCTGCGAATGACCGCCGAGCGGATCGCGCTGTTCGAGGCGATCTATGGGCAGCACGGCCACATCGACGCCGCCGAGATCCTATGCGCGATGCGAGCGTCGGGATCCAAGATCTCGCGGGCGACGGTCTATCGCAACCTCGACCTCCTGGTCGAGAGCGGACTGGTGCGCAAGCAGCGACTGGGCGGCCGGCACGTGTACGAGCACGTGCACGCCGGGCAACGACACGACCATCTCGTGTGCCGACGTTGCGGCCGCGTCGTCGAGTTCGTGAGCCCCGGGATCGAAGCGCTGCAGCGCGAGATCTGTCGCGCCCACGGCTTCGCGCCCAACGACCACAGCCTGCAGATCCAGAGCCTCTGCCTCGATTGCAGCGCGGCGGCGAGTCCCGACGACTGAGTCCGTGGGACCGCGAGCTGAGCGGCTGCTGCGCAGATCCCGAGCGCGCGCCGGAGTGCCCCGGCGTGGCGCCGAGAGAGCCGCTACCTGAGCGGAGTCTTCGGCTCGACCCACTTGGGGAGCTCGGCCCAGCCGCGTTCGGCGACCAGCGGCGGTCCGCTGCCGCTGCCGAGGAACCACTTGACCGCGGGGGCCGGCTGGAGAGAGGCGAGACGGAAGAGTCCCACTCGCTGCGGCAGCACGAACAACGCGGCGGCCAAGCCGGCGGCGTCGGCTGCGGTCTCGGTGACTGCGAGCACCGCGAGGGTGCCCGACACCGGCCGGCCGGTGCGATGGTCGAGGTGGGGCGCGGCGCGGTCGCCGGCGATGTCGATCGGATCGATCCAGGCGGCGGCCAGCGAGAGAGACCGGTCCCGGAGGAGGACGCGCTCGGTGGGAGTGGTCACCGGGTCTGTGGCGTCGACCGCGATCGGCCAGCCGGCGCCGTCGGGGCCCCCGCCGAACGCTCGGGCGACCTGTCCGATCGCGACCCAGCCGTTGCTGGCGCCCAGCTCGCGCAGCGCCTCGATCGCCTGATCCACGCCGAAGCCACGCTCGAAGGCCAGCAGGTCGACCAGGCTGCCGGCGGACAGCGTCGCAGTCTGCGCTGCCGGATCGAGCACGAGTCGGTCGCACGAGGCGCTGCCGGAGGCCTGCGAGAGAGCCGCCAGGGTCGGTTTGCCCGCCACCGGCTGCCGAATGCCCCACAGCCCGGCGAGCCGGCCGCCGAGGGGACCGAGGGCGCCGCCCGTGAACTGGCAGAAGTCGAGGGCCCGTCGAAGCAGCGCGAACAGGTCGGAGTCGAGCGCGACCGGGCCGAGCCCGCCCTGCCGGTTGAGCGCGGCGACGCCGCCTTCGACCTCCTCGACGAACGGAAGAGATCCGGGATCGGGGGAGACGAGAGCCTCGGCCCTGCGGATCGCTTCGAGGGCGGCGGCGAGCGCGTCCCGGGTCCCTGCGCGCTCCGCCAGCGGCTCGATCTCGATGCGCGCGTCGGCGCCGAAGGCGCCGGCACTGAGCGCCGCCGGCTCCGCGCCCGACGCGACCGCCGCTGCGAACACGCCAGCCGCGACCCAGGCGGCGACGACGCACCACCGTGCGCACGAGAGGCGGAGCCCGCGAGACGCAAGGAGAGGGCTCCGCACCGGTGCTCTCGATCGCTCGCAGCCGTCGCCCCCGCTCGATCCCGGCGCAGCGACGAGGGGGCGACTGCACGCCCGGGAGGAGGAGGATCTCCCGGCGCGCGCTCTCACGTCCCGAGCTGCACCTGGAGGAAGCGCCGCTTGCCCACCTTGAGCAGGTAGGGGGCCTGCCGGCTCTCGACCTCGAGGAAGGGGTCGGTGATGCGCTGGTCGTCGATCGAGACGGCGCCCTGCTGGATCAGGCGCCGCGCCTCCGAGCGGCTTGCGGCGAGACCGGTCTCGGCGAGCAGCGTCGTGATCAGCCGCGGACCGTCCAGGCGCGCGGACTCCACCTCGTCGGGACGCCCGCCCCGGCTGAACACCTCCTGGAACTCGGCCTCGGCGCGAACGGCCTCGTCGTCGCCGTGGAACTCGGCGACCAGGGTTCGCGCGAGCCGTTGCTTGACCTCTTTGGGGTGGAGCGCGCCGCGCGCGACCTCCTCCCTGGCGGCGCCGATCTCGGGCTCCGGCGTGTCGGTGAGCAGCAGCCACCAGTCCCACATCAGCGGATCGGGGATCGACATCGTCTTGCCGTAGATCTCGCGCGGCGGATCCTCGACCCCGATCGCGTTGCCCAGGCTCTTCGACATCTTCTCGACGCCGCAGGTGCCGAGCAGGAGGGGGACGGTCAGCACCACCTGGGGCTCCATCCCGCGCTCGCGCATCAGATCTCGCCCGACCAGCAGGTTGAAGATCTGATCGTGACCGCCGAGCTCGACGTCGGCCTCGAGCGCCACCGAGTCGTAGCCCTGCGCCAGCGGGTAGAGCAGCTCGTGGATGCCGATCGGCTGATGGCTCTCCCAGCGGGTCTTGAAGTCCTCCCGCTCCATCATGCGCGCCAGGGTGTAGGAGCCGGCGAGACGGATCATCCCCTCGGCCCCCAGCGGCTGGAGCCAACGGCTGTTGTACTCGATGCGGGTCTTCTCCTGGTCGAGGATCCGAAACACCTGCTTCTGGTACGTCAGCGCGTTCGCCTCGACCTCCTTGCGGCTGAGCTGCGGCCGGGTGGCCTTCTTGCCGCTGGGATCGCCGATCATTCCGGTGAAGTCGCCGATCAGGAACACCACGTCGTGCCCCAGGAGCTGGAAGTGCCGCATCTTGCGCAGCAGCACCGTGTGCCCGAGGTGCAGGTCCGGAGCGGTGGGGTCGAAGCCGGTCTTGACCACCAGCGGCTTTCCGGCCGTCCGCGAGCGCTCGAGCTTCGAACGAAGCTGCTGCTCGTCGACCAGGTCGACGGCGCCGCGGCGCAGCAGCTCGAGCTGCTCGTCGACGGGGGGAAAAGGCGCGGTCATGGACGCGGGAGCATACCAGCGGGGCATGCGGGCTCCGGGCTGCGGGCGCCGTCGTCTCGACCCGCCGGCGGAGCAGGCCGCCCGCTCAGTACGACTCGCTGGTGAGGCTCCCCTCGGCGACCAGCCGCGCGTCGCCGATCAGGCTCCAGCGCACCGGCTCGCCGTCCTTGGCGATCCCCTCCAGGCGCAGCGGTCGCCCTCCCCTGGTGCGCACGTCGAGCGGCAGAGTCGCCGCCTCGAGCATCAGCCCGACGCTGGCCGAGGCCAGGATCCCGGAGCCGCAGGCGAGCGTCTCGCCTTCGACACCGCGCTCCCAGGTGCGCAGCTCGAGGATGCCGGGCTCGGGAAACGACACGAAGTCGACGTTGGCGCCGGCCCGACCGAGCGCGGCGTGGCTTCGCAGCGGCGGAGCGAGCCGCGGCAGGTCGAGCTCGCCGATCGGCGTCTCGCTCAGCACCACGAGGTGGGGGACCCCGACCACCAGCTGCCACGCATCGATCCCCGCGCCCGAAACCTCGAGACGTACAGGCCGGGGGGCTTCGGCGGGCACCAGCGCCTCGATCGCGATCGTGCCCCGGGAGGGGCCCGGCTCAGCCCGGAACGCCCCGGCTTCGGTCGCCACCTCCACGACGCTGCCCGCCCAGCCGAGGTGGAAGGCGAGCCGGGCGGCGCAACGGGCGCCGTTGAAGCACAGCTCCGCACGGCCGCCGTCCGCGTTGTAGTGGGTCATGGCCACACGCGGGACGGTGCCTTCGCCGGTGAGCCGGCGGAGAACGAACAGCCCGTCGGCGCCCAGCGACAGGCCGCGGCGGCACCAGCCCGCGATCTGCTCCGGCGGCGGGTCGCGATCCGGCTCGGCGAGCGCGACGAAGTCGTTGCCGGCTCCCGAGAGCTTGAAGAACTCCGTGACTCTCGCCGCTCGCGCCGACACCGACTCCCCCGATCCTGGACGCGGCGGCGTCACCGGACGGTGACCGAGACCTCGTCGCCCGGCGGTCCTTCGTTGCCCGCGTCGTCGACGGCGGTCGCCCGATACGAGTACGTCAGCCCGCTGGCGAGGCCGGTGTCGACCAGCTCGAGCTCGGCCAGCAGGCCCTGGTTGACGCGGCGGAACTGCGCTCCCGGATCGCGCCGGTACACGACGTAACCCACGACGTCGTCGGCGGGGCTCGGCTCGAGCACCAACCGTACCCGCTCGGCCTCGGCCAGCGCCACGAGGGACGCCGGCGGCGGCGGCGGGTAGGTATCGAGGTAGGCGATCTCTCGCTCCACCGCCGCTGCGCTCTCGACCAGCGGCTCGGTGCCGACGATCGTGCGCACCGTGTAGAAGTACCGCTCTCCGTAGGCCGCTTCACGGTCGAGGTAGCGCAGCTCGTCGGCTTCGGTGCGTGCGATCGGCGCGCCGTATCCGCGCTCCTGAGATCGACGGCGATAGACCGTGAAGCCCTGCCCCGGATCGGCAGCGGACCAGCTCAGGGCGATGCCCTCCGCCTGAGGCGCGAGGTCGAGACCGGTGGGGGCGGCGGTGGTCGCTCGCACGTCGAGCGCGGCGAGGTTGGAGACGTCCGAGGTCTCGGCCGTGGTGCTGACGGTGCGCACGCCGAGCACCAGCGATCCGTCCCCCTGCGGCTCGGCCCCGGCCAGCGTCGAGAACGGGAGCCGCAGCCGGAGCCGGTCGCCGAACACGGCGCTCTCGAGCTCCGGTCCCTCGATGCTGGCGCGCCGGGTCGCCGCCTGAGCATAGGCGCGCGGGTCGATGCCGCGGGAGGTCTCCGCCGGCTGGTCGCTGACCAGGCTCCAAACCTCGACCGCCTGCAGGCCGGGGAGCGCCTGGCCGCTCGCGGTCGTCAGCGGATAGGCGAATTCGAGGGTCACCAGATCCCCCTGCTGGCGGACACTCAGATCGGTGGTGACGTTGGGGACGTAGCGCAGCGGCGGCATCGGATCGCCTCGCCGGCCGCAGCCGAGCGCCGCGATCAGGATCGCCGCGATCGCGACGGCCGAGATCATCGTCCCGCTCGCGAGCGCCCGGTCCGACGCCGAGCGCCGGATCCGACGAGAGGATGCCGCTCTCATAGGACGTAGCGGCTGAGATCGCGATCCTCGACGATGCCGGCGAGCCGTGACCGCACCGCCTCGCCGTCGAGCGTGAGCGAGACGCCGTCCATGTCGGGCGCCTCGAAGGAGACGTCCTCGAGCAGGCGCTCCATCAGGGTCGCGAGCCTGCGCGCACCGATGTTCTCGGTCGCGGCGTTGACCTCGACGGCGAGCCGCGCGAGCTCGGTCACCGCATCGTCGGTGAACGCGATCTCGAGTCCCTCGGTGCCGAGCAGGGCGCGATACTGCTTGGTCAGCGAGCTCTGCGGCTCGGTGAGGATGCGCACGAAGTCCTCCTCTCGGAGCGCCTCGAGCTCGACGCGGATCGGAAAGCGCCCCTGCAGCTCGGGGATCATGTCCGATGGCTTGCTGACGTGGAAGGCGCCGGCGCCGATGAACAGCACGTGATCGGTCTTGACCATGCCGTGCTTGGTGGTGACCGTGGTGCCCTCGACGATCGGAAGCAGATCCCGTTGGACCCCTTCTCGCGAGACGTCGGGTCCCTGCTGCCCCTCGCGGCCGCAGATCTTGTCGATCTCGTCGAGGAACAGAATGCCCCCCTGCTCGACCCGCCGGAGCGCTTCGCGCGCGACCTGCTGGCGGTCGATCATGGCCTCCGACTCCTGCTGCTCGAGCACCTGCCGGGCCTCGGCGACCGTCATCTGCCGGGCCTTTCGCCGCGAGAACATGCCGGGCATCATCTCCTTGAGGTTGATGCCCACCTCCTCGACCCCCTGCGGCCCGAACATCTCGAGCTGCGGGAAGGAGCTCTCCTCGACCTCGATCTCGACCATCCGGTCGTCGAGAGCGCCGCGGCGCAGCCGGGCGCGGAACTTCTCGCGGGTCTGCTCGAGCGAGTCGGCGGGCTCGTCGGACGCGAAACCCGCCGGCTGCGGTCCCTGCGGCGTCCCGTGGACAGCGGGAGCCGAAGGCTGTGGGCGGCGTGGCGGCGGCACCAGCAGCTTGAGCAACCGCTCCTCCGCGCGCCGCGAGGCCTCCTCCATCACCGCGCCCCGCCGCTCCTCGCGGACCATCGAGATCGCCAGCTCGACCAGGTCACGGACCATCGACTCGACGTCGCGGCCAACGTACCCGACCTCGGTGAACTTGCTCGCTTCGATCTTGAGGAACGGGGCGCGCGCCAGCTTGGCGAGGCGGCGCGCGATCTCGGTCTTGCCCACCCCGGTCGGACCGATCATCAGGATGTTCTTGGGGACGATGTCCTCGGCGATGTCGGGCGGGAGCTGCTGACGGCGCCAGCGGTTGCGCATCGCGATCGCCACCGCCCGCTTCGCCTTGGCCTGGCCGACGACGTGGTCGTCGAGCGCGGCGACGATCTGCCTCGGCGTGAGGTCCTCGACGAAGGCCGTCGGCTCGGGGAGCTGGGTCGTCATGGCTGCCGGCCCATCGCGTCCTGGCGAGCGGCGGCCTGGCTCGCCGCGTCCTTCGCGTCGAGCGTCTCGACCGTGAATCGGTCGTTGGTGTAGACGCAGAGATCGGCCGCCACCTTCATCGCCTCGCGCGCGATCGTCTCGGCGTCGTAGTCGGTGTGGTCGAGCAGCGCCCGCGCGGCGGCGAGCGCGAAGTTGCCGCCCGAGCCGATCGCCAGCAGGCCCTCCTCGTCGGGCTCCAGGAGGTCGCCATTGCCCATCACCAGGAAGCTCCGTTCCCGATTGGCGACCACCATCTGCGCCTGGAGCTGACGCAGGGCGCGATCCGTCCGCCAGTCCATCGCCAGCTCGACCACCGCGCGCTGGAAGTTTCCCTGGTACTCCTCGAGCTTGGACTCGAAGCGCGAGAAGAGCGCCAGCGCATCGGCGCCGCCGCCGGCGAAGCCCACCAGCACGTCCCCCTTGCCCGCGCGCTTGACCTTGGAGGCGCCGCGCTTGAGAACGGTCGAGCTCGCCGAGCTGGTGACCTGGCCGTCGCTGATCATGCAGGCGATGCCGTGCCTGCGCACCAGCAGGATCGTCGTCGAGAGAAGCGGGGGCGGGGAGTGCGACATGGGGTGGGGATTGTACAGGTGAGAACCGAGCCGTGGCTCGGTCAGACCGAGCGACGACCGCGCCCGCGCGCCGAGAACCGACGTACTGTGACCACTATCGGTCGGTGCGCTCGGGCTCGACGCCCGCCGCGTCGTCCGAGCGCGCGCGCGGGTGGGACTGCCGGTAGACCGTGAGCAGGCGGTCGACGTCGAGGTGGGTGTATCGCTGCGTCGTCGAGAGCGAGGCGTGACCGAGCAGCTCCTGGATCGAGCGTAGGTCGGCTCCCAGCTCGAGCAGGTGCGTGGCGAAGGTGTGGCGCAGCGTGTGGGGATGGACGCCGGCGGCGAGGGCGGCGCCCTCGACCGAGCGGTCGACGACGCGGCGGACCGAGCGGGCCGACAGCCGGCCACCCTGGTAGTTCAGCCACACCGGCTCGCCGTCGGCCGCTCCCGTCGCCTGCGCGCGCACGCTGTCCCATTCCTCGAGCCACTCCCGCAGGGCGGCGGCCGCCGCGCGGCCGTAGGGCACCATGCGCTCCTTGCCGCCCTTGCCGAAGGCGCGCAGCACGCGGCCATCGAGGTCGAGGTCCCGCCAGTCGAGGGAGACCAGCTCGCTGACGCGCAGCCCGGTGGCGTAGAGCAGCTCGAGCAGGGCGCGATCGCGCACCCCGAGCGGACCGTCGCGCGCACGCGGTGCCTCCAGCAACGCCTCGATCTCGTGCGGGCGCAGGTGGCGCGGCAGCGTTCTCGGCGCCTTGGGTGTGGGGATGCCGGCGGCGGGGCTGGAGTCCACGATCCCCTCGCGTGAGGCGTAGCGGAACAGCCCTCGCACCGCCGAGAGGGCTCGGCCTTGGCTCTTTCGGCTCAGGCCGCGACGCGTCATCCAGGCGAGGAAGGCCCGCACGGAGGTCGCGTCGATCGATCGCGGATCGATCTGTCCGTCGCCAGCTCCCGCGCCCTCGCCCGCGAGGAAGCCGGCGAAGCTCTCGAGATCACTGCGATACGCGCGCAGCGTGTGCTCCGAGAGTCCCCGCTCGAGCTCGAGGTGCTCGAGGTAGCGCTCGATCAGCCGGTCCATGCCGCCGGCCGCCGGCCCGCCACCTCGGTCGTAGCGGCGCCCGGGTCGCTGGGGAGCTGGAGGGCACTGCGCTGGCGCTCGATCCAGGCGGCGAGCTCGAGTGCGGCGCGCTCGGCGAGCGCCGCGCGGCGCGCCTTCTTGGGGAGCCGGCGATCGAGCTCGGTGAGCAGCCCGTAGTTGATGTTGGCGGGCTGGAAACGCTCCGGCGGCGACTCGGTGAGATGCCGTGCGAGGGCGCCGAGCGTGGTGGTGTCGGGCAGCGGCTCGGGGAGCTCTCCGGTCTTGCGCTCGAGCGCCAGGTAGAGGGCGGCCAGCAGACCGGTCGCCGCCGACTCCAGGTAGCCCTCGACGCCGGTGAGCTGGCCCGCCAGGCGCAGCGACGGCCGGGCGGTGAGGCGATACCAGCGGTCGAGGTGGAGCGGCGAGCGCACGAAGGTGTTGCGATGAACCTGTCCGTAGCGCACGAACTCCGCGCGCTCGAGGCCCGGGATCATGCGCAGCACCCGACGCTGCTCGGGCCAACGCATGCGGGACTGGAAGCCGACCAGGTTGTAGTGGGTGCGCGCCAGGTTCTCCTGGCGGAGCTGGACCACCGCCCAGGGTCTCCTGCCGTCCGGGGTCACGAGCCCGACCGGCTTCATCGGCCCGAAGCGCAGCGTGTCGACGCCCCGACGCGCCAACTCCTCGATCGGCAGGCACCCCTCGAAGAACAGATGCCGTTCGAAGTCGCGCAGCTCGATGACGTCGGCGGCGACCAAGGCTGCATGGAAGGCGACGTAGCGCTCGCGGTCGAACGGAGCGTTGAGGTAGTCGTCGCCGCCCCCTTTGCCGTAGCGCGACGCGCGGAACAGTACGGCCTCGTCGAGCGACTCGGCCTCGACGATGGGGGCGATCGCGTCGTAAAACGCCAGGTGCTCGTCGCCGAGGAGGTCGCTGAGCTGCCGGGAGATCGCGTCCGAGGTGAGCGGTCCGGTCGCCAGCACGCAGTCGCCGGCGGGCAGCTCCCGCATCTCCTCCCGCCGGATGCGCACCAGTGGGTGGCCTTCCAGCGTCTCGGTGACGTTGCGGGCGAAGAGCTCGCGATCGACGGCGAGCGCGCTGCCGGCGGGGACCGCCGCGCTCCGTGCCGCGCCGATCACCAGCGATCCAAAGGTCTCCATCTCCCGTTTCAGGACTCCTGCGGGGTGCGCCGGGTCGTCGCTGCGCAGCGAGTTGCTGCACACCAGCTCGGCGAAGTCACCGGTCTGGTGGGCAGGAGTCGGGCGCTGCGGCCGCATCTCCCACAGCTCCACCGGAATGCCCCGGCGAGCGAGCTGGAAGGCGCACTCGGAGCCGGCGAGACCCGCCCCGACGACGTGGACCGGAGACAGAACGCTCATCGCATCGAGACTATCGGCAGTTGGTGACGCCGCCCAGCGGCTCGATACGCGACGTCCTTGACACGATCGCGACCGGATCGTTTATCGTCGCCTGTTCATGGGAAAGGCCCTCGTCATCGTCGAGTCCCCGGCCAAGGCCCGGACCATCTCTCGTTATCTCGGTCCCGGCTACGAGGTCGAGTCGTCCATCGGCCACATCCGTGACCTGCCCAGCACCGCCGCCGAGATCCCGGCCAGGCTCAAGAAGGAGCCGTGGGCGAGGCTCGGAGTGGACGTCGACCACGGCTTCGAGGCGCTCTACATCGTCCCGCGCTCGAAGCAGGCTCAGGTCAAGAAGCTCAAGGAGGCGCTCGCCGACGCCGACGAGCTGCTGCTCGCCACCGACGAGGACCGCGAGGGCGAGGCGATCGCCTGGCACCTGCTCGAAGTGCTCGCGCCGCGGGTCCCGGTGCGGCGGATGGTGTTCCACGAGATCACCCAGTCGGCGATCGAGAACGCCATGGCTTCGACCCGAGACATCGACGAGCGGCTGGTCGAGGCGCAGGAGGCAAGGCGGGTGCTCGACCGCCTGTACGGCTACGAGGTCTCTCCCGTCCTCTGGAAGAAGGTGCGCCCCAAGCTCTCCGCCGGCCGCGTGCAGTCGGTGGCGACGCGCCTGGTGGTCGAGCGCGAGCGCGAGCGCATGGCGTTCGTCGCCAGCGACTACTGGGACCTCGAGGCCGAGCTGGCAAAGCCGGCCGGCGCCGCCTTCAGGGCACGGCTCACCGAGCTCGCCGGCGCGCGCATCGCCTCGAGCCGCGACTTCGACGAGACGACCGGCTCGCTGCGCGAGAAGGAAGCGCTGGCCCTGCTCGACGAGGGGGCGGCGCGGGAGCTCGCCGGACAGCTCGAGGACGCACCGTTCGCGGTCTCGGAGGTCAAGGAGAAGCCGTTCAAGCGCCGGCCCTACCCGCCGTTCATCACCTCGACGCTGCAGCAGGAGGCCGGCCGCAAGCTCCGCTTCACGGCCCAGCGCACGATGCGCGTCGCCCAAGGGCTCTACGAGAACGGGTTCATCACCTACATGCGCACCGACTCCGTGCAGCTCTCGCCCGAGGCGCTCGAGGCGGCGCGCGACCAGATCCGGGCGCTTTACGGTGACGCGAACCTGCCCAGCGAGCCGCGGCGCTACGCCCGCGCGTCGAAGTCGGCACAGGAGGCGCACGAGGCGATCCGTCCGGCGGGCCGGCGATTCCGCAAGCCCGAGGAGGTCCGCTCCGAGCTCGACGCCGACGCCTTCCGGCTCTACGAGCTGATCTGGAAGCGGACGGTGGCGAGCCAGATGAAGGATGCCTCCGGGGTCTCGACCAGCGTGCGCATCGAGGCGCAGGCCGATGGCCGCACCGCGGTCTTCTCGGCGAGCGGTCGCGTGATCCAATTCCCGGGTTTCCTGCGCGCCTACGTCGAGGGCTCGGACGACCCGCGCGCCGAGCTCGAGGACCAGGAGCGCCTGCTGCCGGAGCTCGGCCAGGGGGATGCGCTCGAGGTCCAGCAGCTCGAGCCGCTCGGGCACACCACCCAGCCTCCGGCGCGCTTCACCGAGGCGAGCCTGGTCAAGGAGCTCGAGGAGCGCGGAATCGGCAGGCCGTCGACCTACGCCTCGATCCTCCAGACGATCCAGGATCGCGGCTACGTCTGGAAGAAGGGAACCGCGCTGGTGCCGACCTGGACCGCGTTCGCGGTGACCCGCCTCCTCGAGCAGCACCTCACCGACCTGGTCGATTTCGACTTCACCGCCCGCATGGAAGACGACCTCGATGCGATCGCCCGCGGCGAGCGCAACTCGCGCCCCTGGCTCAGCGAGTTCTACTTCGGGGCAGAGGTCGACAACGGCTCGGATCTCGGGCTCAAGGACCGCATCGGTTCCGGCTGGGAGGAGATCGACGCCCGCGCGATCAGCAGCATCGTGCTCGGCGAGGATCCCGCCTCCGGTGAGCCGGTCGCGGTGCGCGTCGGACGCTACGGGCCCTATCTGCAGGTGGGGGAGAGCGAGGGCCGGGTCTCGCTGCGCGACGACATCCCACCCGACGAGCTGACCCTCGCAAAGGCGCTCGAGCTGCTGGAGCAGGGCGCCCAGGAGGATCGCCCCCTGGGCGAGGATCCGGTGACCGGCAAGCCGGTGTACGTGAGGACGGGGCGCTTCGGGGACTACGTCCAGCTCGGCGATCCCGAGGTCGACGACAAGGGGAAGCCGAAGCGGGCCTCGAAGCCCAAGATGGCCAGTCTCTGGCCGTCGATGAGCCGCGACACCCTCGGCCTCGACGAGGCGCTCATGCTGCTGTCGTTTCCTCGGGAGCTGGGTCGCGACCCCGAGAGCGGGGACCCGATCACGGTCCAGGACGGTCGCTACGGCCCCTACGTCAAGCGCGGCAGCGACACCCGCAGCCTCTCCTCCCACGAGGAGCTCGCCACGATCGGCCTCGACCGGGCCGTCGAGCTGTTCCGTCAGCCCAAGACCCGGCGGGGCGCCCGCGCCCAGACTGATCTCGCCGAGCTGGGGGCCGATCCCCGCACCCAGCTTCCCCTGGTGGTCAAGAGCGGGCGCTTCGGTCCCTACGTCACCGACGGCACGGTCAACGCTTCGGTGCCCAAGGCGGCGGATCCGGAGAAGCTCACTCTCGAGCAGGGCTCCGAGTTGATCGCGGCGCGCGAGCAGAAGCTGCGCGACCAGGGGAAGGATCCGCGTGCCGAGAAGAAGAGCGGCAAGCGCCCGACTCGTAAGAAGGCCTCGAAGTCGAAGTCGAAGTCGAAGTCGAAGTCGAAGTCGAAGTCGAAGCCGAAGCCGAAGTCGAAGCCGAGGCCGAAGCCGAAGTCGAAGTAGGCTGCGCGCTCCCGGGCGAGCACAAGAGCTCGTCGTCGAGCTCAGCGGTCTCGATGGATGCGACGGGAGCCGGGGGCCCGCAGCGCTCAGCCGGGCCGGCCCCGAGCGGCCGTCGGCGCGTACTCGCGCCGCGACAGGCGACGCACCCGCCCGTCGAGCTCGAGCTGGAGCAGGACGCCGAGCAGAACATCCATTCCCAGCTCGAGCCGGCGTGAGAGCTTTTCGACCTCGATTCCGCCCTCCGAGATGGCGGCGAGCACCCGATGGGCGACGGATCCGCCGGCTTCGGGACTCGTCGGCTCGGCGGGCGCGCTGTCGCAGCGCGCCGGCCCGAGGCCAGCGTCGAGCCGATCGAGCACGGCGAGAGGCAGCGTGTCGAGGATCGAGCCTGCGTCGAGCGCGAGGTGGGCGCCGTCGCGCAGCAGCAGGTTGCTGCCCCGCGAGCGCCGATCGCTCGGGCGCCCGGGAACCGCGTACACCTCACGCCCCAGCTCCAGGGCGAGACGAGCCGTGATCAGGGAGCCCGATTGCACCGAAGCCTGGATGACGAGCGTGCCGAGGCCGAGCGCCGCGATGATCCGGTTGCGCACCGGAAAACGCCATGCGGCGGGTGGGGTGTCGCACGGGAACTCCGAGATCACCGCGCCCGATGCCGAGATCGGACCCGCGAGCTCGTGATGCTGTTGCGGATAGGCGATCGCGTGGCCACAGCCGAGCACTGCCACGGTGCGTCCGCCGGGCGCTTCGAGCGCGGCGCGGTGGGCGGTCGCGTCGACGCCGCGGGCGAAGCCGGAGACGACCGCGAGTCCGCGCGCCGCCAGGTCGTGGGCGAGGCCGCGGGCAATCTCGAGCGCCCAGCGGTCGGCGTTGCGAGGACCGACGATCGAGAGACAGGGCGCCGCGGGCAGGACGCCGCGCAGCCAGAGCGCGGGGGGAGGCAGCTCGAGGTCGAGAAGGGCGCCGGGGTATTCGGGAGAGGCCCTGGTGATCACGCGGACACCGTGGCGACGCGCCCCTGCAAGCGCCGCCTCGGCGATCGATGAGCGGCGCGCGGCGACCACCAGCGCCCGAGAGAGCCGCTCCTTCGCGACTCCGAGCTCCCTGGCCAGTCCGCCGACTTCTCCGGCGGGACCTGCTGTCCAGTCCCGAGAGGCTCCGTCGATCGAACCGGACGCGGCGGCGGCCAGACGGCACGCCGCTTCGTACCCGACCTCGGGGGACGCGGAGAGCGCGATCAGCAGCGAGTCGAGCGAGTCGCTGCGCATGAGGGGGCCCGGAGTTTCGCGGCCGGCGGTGGCGGGACTCGTGGGAGCTGGTCGTCTCATCAACAGATCAAGACGCGAACGGCCCCCGAGCTCTGTCGCACCCATCCCGGCAGCCAGCTGGTTGCCCGTTCGAGAGGCGTCCGTGGCCCATCCTCGGAGAGGCCGGTCCTCCGCGCGGACCGCCCGGCGCGGGTTTTCGCGCATGCCGGGCGCCGATCCGCGGCAGCGCCTCGCTCCCGGGTGCCCAAGGTATACTGCCAGGATGTCCGCACCGCCGACCCTCCGCTTGCGTGCTCGCTTGTTCCGGCCTTGCTTCGTCTTGCTGTGCACCCTGGCGTTGGCGGCATCGCCGGCGGTCCTCGCACAGCGCAAGCCGGCGACCGCGAAGGAACAGCTCCAGTTCGGCATCGAAATGGCGCAGCAGAGCCTCTGGAGCGAGGCTCTGTTTCGCTTCCGGCAGGCGGAGCGGCTGACCGACGGGGAGAGCGCCAGGATCTTCAACAACCTCGCCGTTGCGCTCGAGGCGTTGGGCCAGTTCGACGACGCGCTCGACTACTACCGGAGGGCGCTCCGGCTGGAGCCGGAGAATCGGGGCCTGAAACGCAACTACGCGAGATTCGCGGAGTTCTACCAGAGCTACAAGCCGGCCGGCGAAGAGACCGAGGATGACGCGCAGGAGGCCGACGACGAAGAGTCGCCTCCCACCAGGCCCCAGAGCGACACCGGATCCGACGAGTCGGGGAGGGGTGGGCCGCGGAGATGGTGAGGGTGATCCACGAGCGCCGTGACGACGCGGCCGTCGATTCGCCGCCCCCTGCCGGGCTGGAGCGTCTCTTGCAGGCTGCCGGAGCGCACCCGTCGCACCGCGAGAGGAGCGGGAGTCGAGATCCGATGCGGTCGAGCGACCGGCCGCCCCAGGCGACACCGATGACACCAGGAGAGGACAAGCAGCACGGCGGTGGGTCCCGCGGTCGAGGCGATCTCGGCGGCGCGAGAGCCGTGGAGAGGAGCAGGCTGATGCCCGGAACACTCGATGAATCCCCCCGAACCGCACCGGCTGCTCGTCGCCGGCGCTGCGCCCTGCCGTCTTGCCTGAGCGCCGGTCTGATCCTGCTCGCGCTGCTGGCGGACGCGGGTCCGCTGCTCGCCTCCTCCGTGGAGGTGCGCCTCAAGCTGCCGGTGCGCGCCCGCATCGACCTGGAGAACCGCAACACGATCCTGCCGGCGCCCTTCATCGTGGTCAGCCAGGAGGGGAGCGGCAACCTGAGGGGCACCGACATCGACGTCCAAAAGGAGTTCGAGCGCTACCTCCACAAGGTGCTGCGACGCGAGACCGATCTGCGCGTGATCGATCCGACGCCCGTCGACTACCCGACCTACGATCTGGACATGCTGTCGCGGGAGAAGGACTTTTGGGCCGTGCTGGGTGAGCGGGCGAAGGCCGACCTGATCCTGGTCGGCAGCCTCGACTTCGACATCCAGGATCGCAGCGGCTACAAGACCGAGGAGTACGTCTCTCCGTTCAACGGTCAGACCTACTATCGGCAGGTGCTGGTCGAGCAGACCGGCTTCGAGTACGACATCGTCGTCCAGGTGTACGACGGTCGCGACGGAGAGCTGCTCTACACCGACAACTTCAAGGACTTCAAGGCTTTCGAGACCGAGAAGGCCGATCCGCTGCGCGGCATGTTCGAGAACCTCTACGCGCTCGAGGATCGCGTGGTCAACATCTTCGCCCAGAAAGAGGTCGAAGCGAGCCGCATCCTCCTGAGCGAGTGAGGCCCGCGAGGGTCGAGAGGACGGTCGGTGCAAGGCTAGAGACTTTGTGACGCGCAACGCGAGCTTGGTGTCCGCTCGAGGACACTCGGGACGGCAGCGGGATGCCGCTGAACGATCCATCGGGCGGCGCCCGCGGCGGGCTCGTCTCTCGACGGCCGCCGCGACCATCGAAGGAGCCACAACGTGAAGCGGATGACGACAAGGTCTCTTCAGAATCGGAGGCGGCCTCTGCTGGGCCTCGCTCTCGTCGGTCTCGCCGGTCTGCTGCTCGCCTCGTCTGCCGGCGCCCAGTACTTCGGCAAGAACAAGATCCGCTACGAGGAGTTCGACTGGCAGACCTACGAGTCGGCGCACTTCACCGTCTACTACTACTCGAAGGTGGAGGTGAACCTCGAGAAGGTGGTGTCGCTCGCGGAGAGCGCGTACGACCAGCTCTCCCGGGACTTCGACTTCCAGATCCAGGAGCGCACGCCGCTCATCCTCTACGCCACGCACTCCGAGTTCCTGCAGAACAACCTGATCCTCAACTTCATCCCCGAGGGTGTCGGCGCCTTCGCGACCTCGGCGCGCTTTCGGATGGTGCTGCCGATAGACCTTCCCGACGCCGAGCTCTACGAGCTGCTCCTCCACGAGCTGACCCACATCTTCGAATACCACATCCTGTTCGGCGGCAGCCTCGGCCGTTCGCTGACGCTGAACCCCCCGACCTGGCTGATGGAGGGGTTGGCCAGCTACATGGCCAAGGACGAGAGCACGTCCGACCGCATGTTCCTGCGCGACGCCGTGGTCAACGACACGATCCCGCCGATCACCCAGAGCAACGTCCAGGGTTTCTTCGCCTACCGCTTCGGCCATGCGGCCTTCGACTTCATGGAGGAGCGCTGGGGGCGCGACGGCGTGCTCGACTTCCTGTTCGAGTTCCGCAACACGATCGGAGCCAGGGTCGGCCGCGCGATCGAGCGCGCCTTCCGGATCGAGCCCGAGGACTTCGACATCGAGTTCCGGCGCTGGCTGCGCCGCCGCTACCTGCCCGAGCTGGTCGCCACCGGTGAGCCCAGCGACTTCGGTCGGCCCTTCCGCACCGAGCGAGGCAGCACTCAGGAGCTGTCGCCGGTCTCGTCGCCGTCGGGCGACCTGGTCGCGGCCTACTCGACCCTCAACAACGATCTCGACATCGTCCTGTTCAACACCGAGACGCGCCGGCCCCTGCGCAACCTGACCAAGGGCTACTCGACCGACTTCCGCAGCTTCGTCGCCCAACACTTCACGGTGCCTCGCCGTCACGGACACGATCTCGCCTTCTCCCCCGACGGCAACCAGATCGCGGCTTTCGTGCGCAAGGAGGCGGGGTACTCGCTGGCGATCGTCAACGTGCTCAGGGGCGGCGTCGATCGCATCGTCGACATGGAGGTCCAGCAGCAGACGGCGCCGGCCTGGAGCCCGAACGGTCGCACCATCGCCTTTTCGGGCAACATCGACGGCCAGTTCGACATCTTCCTGCTCGACCTCGACTCGCTCGAGATCGTCAACCTCACCAACGACGACATCTACGATGGCGGCCCCACCTTCTCGCCCGACGGCGAATCACTGGTGTTCGTCTCGGTCCCGGAGGAGGGCGCCCAGATCTTCCGCATCGCGCTCGACGATCCGCAGACGCGGACCCGGATCACCGACGACGAGTTCACCAACACCGATCCGACGTTCTCGTCCGACGGCGGCACCATCTACTTCACGTCGGATCGCACGGGCGCCGAGAACATCTTCGGGCTCGAGCTCGAGACCCGTCAGCTCACGCAGTACACCAACGCGGTGACCGGCTGCTTCATGCCGACCGTGCTGACCAAAGTCGGAGAGGCGGATCGGCTCGTGTACGCCGGTTACTGGAAGGGCCGCTTCGATCTGTACGAGGCCGAGATCGCGGAGCCGATCCTGGTCACCGAGCTGGAGGATCCCGAAGCGGCGGGGACCGCCGGCGAGATCGAGCGGTTCGTGCCCGACATTCAGGTCACCGTCGACGAGTCGGCGAAGCGGGACAAGAAGGGCTTCAAGCTCTTCCTCGAGGATGCGCAGACGTTCGCCGGAGTCGACGACGACCAGACGGTGATCGGGCAGGTGTTCCTCACTTTCTCGGACTTCCTCGGCGACCGGCGGTTGTTCGCCCTGTTCCAGTCGATCGAGAGCTTCTCGAACTTCAACGTCACCTACTTCGATCTGTCGAACCGCTGGCAGTGGTCGCTGTCGGCCTTCGACGACCGGACCTTCTTCATCGGACGAAACTTCTTCGACGGCCGGATCGAACGCGGACGCTCCCTGTTCCAGCAGACCGGGGTCAGCGGCGGCCTGACCTACCCGTTCAGCTTCAGCAAGCGCGTCGAGATGAATCTCAGCTACATCCGGCGCAAGATCGACTTCCAGAGCTTCGCGTTCGATTCCGACGGCAACCCGATCCTCGACGACGAGGGCAACCTGATCCCCACCCTCGAGCCGCGGGAGGACGATTACCCGGAGCTCGGGCTGGCGTTCGTCTCCGACACCGCGATCTTCGGGCCCGCCGGGCCGGCGGCCGGTCACCGCCTGCGGCTGTCGGCCAACTACGCTCCCAACATCGACGGCGAGGACGAGGAGTCGGGCGCGCTGACCTCCACCCTCCAGGTCGACGCCCGCAAGTACTTCCCGCTGACCCGCCGCAGCGCGTTCGCGATCCGCCTGTTCGCGAGCTCTCGCGAGGGGGACTTCCCGAACCCGGTGTACTTCGGCGGTCTCGACACCGTGCGTGGGTTCGAGTTCCGGGACCTGGTGGGCGATCAGGCCTTCTTCACGAACATCGAGCTGCGGTTCCCGCTGATCGATTTCTTCGTGACGCCCATCCTGAGCTTCCAGGGGGTCCAGGGGCGCTTCTTCCTCGACATCGCGGGCGCCTGGTTCGACGACGTCCAGAGCTTCCAGCTCTGGGACAGCGACGAGAACCGTCTCCAGGATGGCGTGTCCTCGTACGGGTTCGGCGTCACGGTCCGATTCTTCGGGCTCGACGTCAACATCGACTGGGCGCAGACCTGGGACTTCGACGAGTCGGGAGAGACCACCAGCAGCTTCTGGATCGGGCAGAGATTCTGATCCCGCCGCGCCCTCCCGCCCGCGCTTCCCGCAACTGCTCGAGGAGCGCGCGGCTCGAGGGATTCGGCGGGTGCGGGGCGTTCGATCCGAGCGGGGGTACAATCCCGCCGTCATGAAAGTCGAGGTCCTCGGCTGCTACGGCGGCGCCAGCCCCTCGTGCCGGCTCACCTGCCTGGTGGTCAACGGGCGAGTCGCGCTCGACGCCGGCTGTCTGGCGCAGGCGCTGCCGCTCGAGCGTCAGTACCGGATCGAGGCGGTGGTGGTGACTCACTCCCACATCGACCACACGAACGGGCTGCCGTTCTTCATCGACAACGTCTTCGGGCGCCGTGAGAACCTCGAGATCCGGGGCAATCCGGCGACCATCCAGGCGCTGCGCGAGCATCTGTTCAATCACGCCATCTGGCCCGACTTCTCGCAGCTTCCGAACTCGACGATCCGGTTCGAGCCGTTCAACAACGAGGAGCCGTTCGAGGCGGGCGGCGTTCGCTTCACTCCGGTGCCGGTGACGCACGTGGTCCCCACCCACGGCTTCCTGGTCGAGATGGACGGCTCGGCCCTGCTGTGGTCGAGCGACACCGGTCCCACCGAGCGTCTCTGGCAGGTGGCGAACGAGGTCGAGCGCCTCGACGCGATCTGCATCGAGGTCAGCTTCGAGAACTCCCTGCAGCCGATCGCGGACGCCTCGCAGCATCTGACTCCGCGGACGCTGGCGGGTGAGCTCGCCAAGCTCGATCGCAACGTCCGGGTGCTCATTCACCACGTGAAGCCTGGGAGCCTGGAGAAGGTGCAGCACGAGATCGAGGCCCTGGGCGATTCCCGCGTCGAGTTCCTCGAGCAGGGTCGGATGTATGACTTCTGAGCCGGCCTCCGACGTGCTGGACGGCACGTCTGCAGCCAGCGGCGCTCTCACCCTCGATCTCCCCACCGATCCCGACGCCGGCCCCCGCCGTGGCCGGGTCCGAATCGTCCCCGCCGGGTCCGGTCGGCGGGATCGCCCTCGAGCCAGCGACGAGCGCGCTTGCCAGCACGCGCAGAGGCTCTCCAGGTCGGGCGTCGAAGAGTAGGCCGAGGCGTTGCGGCGAACGAGAGGTCCACTCTGGAAGGCCCGCCGAGGGATCGCGTCGAGCGCTGCGCAGCTCCCCCTGTTCTCGGCGCGGGAGACCGTGCCACTGCTGGAGTCCGCCCGTCCGCGGCACGCGCCTAGCGAACGGGAGGGCCGGTCGGAGTCCCGGCTCGTGGTTCTGGGGTCGGGGTCTGCCGGCAACGCGATCGTCCTCGACGGGGACGGTGGCCGCCTGCTGGTCGATGCCGGCTTCTCCTGCCGTGAGCTCGAGCATCGGCTACGTGCCGTGGGAGTCGAGCCCCGGACCCTTCGCGCCGTGGTGCTGACCCACGAGCACCAGGACCACTGCCGTGGCGCGGCGAGGTTCGCCCGGCGCCACCGGGTGCCGGTGTTCGCCACCGCCGGGACGTTCCGGGCGCGGATGCTGCGCCCGATCGTCGATCGGCGCCTGATCCGGTCCGGCGTCCCGTTCGAGCTCGCCGGCTTCGAGCTCGTGCCCTTTGCGGTGCCGCACGATGCTCGCGAACCGGTCGGCTTCGTGGCTCAGGACTCCGGCGGATATCGGCTCGGGGTGGTGTCGGACCTGGGCTGCTTCGAGCCGGCGGCGCTGGTTCGCCTGGTGGACCTCGACGTCCTGGTGATCGAGACCAACCACGATCCCGAGATGCTGCGCACGGGCCCCTACCCGCTCCTGCTCAAGCGGCGAGTGGCCGGCGATCGAGGTCACCTCTCCAACCCCGACGCCGGCCGCTGCATCGGCAGGATCCTCGACGACGGGCTGCACACCGTGGTGCTCTATCATCTGTCCCGGGTGAACAACCTCCCGCGCCTGGCGCGCGAGGCGATCGGCGAATCGCTCGACCGATTGGGCAGCGTGGCGCGGTTGGTCCTCAGCGATCAGTTCCAGCCCAGCGGCTGGATCGACCTCCACCGGCGGGCGTCCGGGCTGGAGGAGGCGATGGGAGCTTCGACATGACAGACGGTGTCGCGGGTAGATCGGTGGCAGCGGCCGGAACCGGTGGCGGCGCGGCGCTGTCGCGGTGGACGGCGCGCGTGCGGGTGATGCCTCGCCCCGAGATCCTCGACCCGCAGGGCAAAGCGATCGGATCGGCGCTCGGCCGGCTCGGCTTCGCCGAGGTCGAGCAGGTGCGCGCTGGCAAGTCTTTCGACCTCGTGGTGGCGGCCGCCGATCGGCGCAGCGCCGAGCTGCGGGTCGAGCGCATGTGCTCCGAGTTGCTCGCCAATCCGATCATCGAGGACTACGAGCTCGACGCGCTGGAGGAGCTCGAAGGGCCTGCGGAGCCGGCGGGAGGGGACGGTCGATGAGGTGCGGCGTCGTCGTCTTCCCGGGCAGCAACTGCGATCACGACGTCTACCGCGTGCTGGCGCACGTGCTCGGCCAGCCGGTTCGTTGGCTCTGGCATGGCGAGGAGGACCTCGCAGAGAGCGAGCTGGTGGTGCTGCCCGGAGGCTTCTCCTACGGCGACTATCTGCGGGCCGGAGCGATGGCGGCGGTCTCGCCGGTGATGGCGGCCGTGCGGCGTCATGCCGAGGCCGGCGGTTTGGTGTTGGGCATCTGCAACGGCTTCCAGATCCTGCTCGAGGCGGGCATGCTCCCCGGCGCGATGAGGCGCAACGACGACCTGCGGTTCAAGGGAACCGACGCCCATCTGCGGGTCGAGCGCGCCGATCTGCCGCTGACCCGGCGTCTGCGGGTGGGCCAGGTGCTGTGCCTGCCGATCGCCCACGCCGAGGGCAACTACGCAGACACGCCCGCGGCACTCGATGAGCTGGAGGCGAACCGGCAGGTTGTCTTCCGCTACTGCACCCCCGACGGAGCCGTCTGCGCGGCGGGCAACCCGAACGGTTCGGAGCGGGGAATCGCCGGGATCGTCAACCGCGCCGGCAACGTGTTCGCGCTGATGCCCCATCCGGAGCGCGCGGCCGAGGAGGTGCTGGGCAACCGCGACGGGTTGGCGCTGTTCGAGGGCCTGCTCGAGGGAGCGGCCGACGAGGCAATCGGGTCGAGGCGAGTGACGGCGGTGGAGCTGCGCTCTTGAGCGTCGCGGCGACGCTCGAGCGGATGGCGAGCGAGCCGCCAGTCGACGTCGAGCTGGCGCGCGAGCACGGCCTCAGCGAGCAGGAGTACGAGATCCTGCGCGGCTTCCTGGGGCGGGATCCCTCGCTCACCGAGCTCGGGATCACCGCGGCGCTGTTCTCGGAGCACTGCTCCTACAAGTCGTCGAAGACCTGGCTGCGGGAGCTGCCGACCGGGGGTGACCGGGTGGTCCAGGGACCGGGTGAGAACGCCGGGATCGTGGATGTCGGTCATGGCTGGGTGGCGGCCTTCAAGATGGAGTCGCACAACCACCCGAGCTTCATCGAGCCGTACCAGGGGGCCGCTACCGGCGTCGGCGGCATCCTGCGCGACGTCTTCACGATGGGCGCCCGTCCGATCGCGTGCCTCGACTCGTTGCGCTTCGGGCCGCTCGACACGCCGCGGATGCGTCATCTCGTCGATGGAGCCGTGCGCGGGATCGGGGACTACGGCAACTGCGTCGGGATCCCCACCGTCGGCGGCGAGACCGGCTTCCATCGCTCGTACCGGGGCAACATCCTGGTCAACGCTTTCGCTCTCGGGGTCTGCCGCGCCGAGAGGATCTTCAAGGGTCGCGCCGCCGGCGTCGGCAACCCGATCCTCTATGTCGGCAGCCGCACCGGGCGCGACGGGATCCACGGCGCGACGATGGCCTCGGAGTCCTTCGACGAGAGCAGCGAGGCGAAGCGCCCGACGGTGCAGGTCGGCGACCCGTTCACCGAGAAGGTGCTGCTCGAAGCCTGCCTCGAGGTGATGAGGACCGGAGTGGTGGTCGGAATCCAGGACATGGGGGCTGCGGGGCTGACCAGCTCGTGCTTCGAGATGGCGGACCGCGCGGGCACCGGCATCGAGCTCGAGCTCGAGAAGGTCCCCCTGCGCGAGGCGGCCCTGACCCCCTACGAGATCATGCTCTCCGAGTCGCAGGAGCGGATGGTGCTGGTGGCCGAGGCCGGGCGCGAGGAAGTGGTGCGCGAGGTGTTCGAGCGCTGGGGCCTGTCGGTGGTGCCGATCGGCCGGGTCACCGCCTCGGGCCGCGCCCGTCTCACCTTCGCCGGCGAGGTCGTGGCCGACATGCCGGTGCGAGCGCTGGTCGATCAGGCCCCCGTCTACGAGCGGCCCGTGCGCGCTCTCGAGCTGGCGGCGGCGCCGGCCGAGCTCCCCGAGTGCCACGACCCGGTCGCCGCACTGGCCGCCCTCCTCGCCACCCCCGAGCTCGGCGACAAGTCCTGGATCTGCAATCAGTACGATTCCACCGTGCGCGGCAATACCGTCGTCGGCCCGGGCGGGGACGCAGCCGTGCTGCGCCTCGAGGGGACGCCCAGCGCGCTGGCGCTCACCTCCGACGTCAATCCCGTCTACTGCGCTCTCGATCCGCGCGCCGGCGGCCGGCAGGCGGTGGCGGAGGCGGCGCGCAACCTCGCCTGCGTCGGCGCCACCCCGATCGGGCTGACCGACTGCCTGAACTTCGGCAACCCGGAGCGCCCGGAGATCGCGTGGCAGCTGCGCGAGTGCATCCGGGGCATGGCCGAGGCCTGTCGCGAGCTGGCGGTGCCGGTGGTGTCCGGCAACGTCTCCCTCTACAACGAGACCGAGGGACGCTCGATCCACCCCACCCCGACGGTGGCGATGGTCGGCCTCCTCGAGGAGCTGCCCGCCGACGCCTGGTCGACTCGACGCGGGAGCTTCTCCTCTTCCGGGGACCGGGTCGTGCTGCTGGGAGAGGATCGCGAGGAGCTCGGCGGCTCGGCCTTCGCGCGGCTGCTCCACGACCTCGAGGCAGGAACTCCCCCGGTCGTCGACCTGGCCTCCGAGCGGCGGCTGGCCGAGCTGCTGCGCCGTGCTCACGGCTCGGGACTGCTGACGATGGCGCACGACCTGAGCGAGGGTGGCCTCGCGATCGCCCTCGCCGAAGCCTGCTTCGGAGGCGGCGTCGGCGTGCTGGTCGAGGTCGGTCTCTCTCCCCGCGCCTTGTTCTCGGAGACCCAGGCCCGAGCCATCGTCGCAACGCCGCCGGGCTCCGTCGAGGCGCTGCTCGAGCTCGCCGAGACGATCGGGGTGCCCGCTCTCGATGCTGGCTCGGTCGGCGGTGATCGGCTGGTCGTGCGCTTCGACGGGGGAGTGCTCGACAGCGCGCTCGACGGCCTGCATCGGGTCTGGCGCTCGGCGTTGCCGAATGCGCTCCAGCTGTAGCGGCCACGACCTCGTGCAGCTCCTCGACCGCCAGACGTCTCGGGCTCGCATGGGGTCCACCATCCTCCCCCAATCGCGCCACTGCTCGCCGGGGCACGCCCGCACGAGACGCGCCCTGCACCCGAGCCCACGGCGCTCGCAACTCGGTCCACGGGCCTTCGTCCACGGGCTGCTAGTGTTCTGGAACAGTGGTTCGTTGCCTCAGTCGCGAGATCATTCTGTTCGCTGGCAAGGCGCTTCGACGAAGGCAGATCGGGCATCTTTCGAGGAGAAGCAACGCCGCCAGCGGGCAGAAGGGGCCGCGAATTGGGTGACGAAGTAGTGTTCCAGGACACTAGGGTTCCCGGCAGCAGGGCCGAGCTCCGGCTCGGCAGGATCGGATCGGCTCGGGAGTCTTGAGGCGATGTGCGGGATCTTCGGAGTCGATGGCCATCCGGACGCGTCCAACCTGACGTATCTGGGGCTCTACGCGCTCCAGCACCGCGGCCAGGAGAGCGCCGGGATCGTCTCCTGGGACGGTGAAGCGCTGCGCGCCGAGCGCGGCATGGGGCAGGTCGCCGACATCTTCCGTGCCGGCACGCTCGCCAGGCTGATGGGAGCGCGCGCGATCGGACACACCCGATACTCGACGGCCGGAACCAGCGTGATCAGCAACGCCCAGCCGATCCTGGTCAAGACCTCGATGGGGCCGCTCGCCGTCGTGCACAACGGCAACCTCACCAACGCCGTCGAGTTGCGCAATCGCCTCGAGCGCGAAGGCTCGATCTTCCAGACCACCAGCGACACGGAGGTCATTCTCCATTTAATGGCGCGCAATCCGCGCCAGCGGATCGTCGAGTCGCTGATGGTGGCGCTCGAGCAGGTCCAGGGCGCCTACTCGCTGCTCCTGATCAGCCCGCAGGGCATCGTGGCCGCGCGCGATCCGTGGGGTTTCCGACCACTGATCATGGGAACCCTCGACGGCGCGGCCTGCTTCGCGTCGGAGAGCTGTGCGTTCGACCTGATGGGCGCGGGGGAGACGCGGGAGCTGTTGCTGGGAGAGGTCGTGGAGGCGAGCGAGAGAGGGGTCGAGAGCTTCCAGCTGCCGATCACGGGCACCCCGACCCGCTGTCTGTTCGAGCACGTCTACTTCGCGCGCCCGGACAGCCACCTGTTCGGCGATGCCGTCTCGCAGGCTCGCCTCCAGATGGGGGCGCGGCTCGCGCGAGAGTCGCCGGTGCTCGCCGACTCGGTGGTTCCGATCCCCGACAGCGGGCTGTTCGCGGCGCTCGGCTACAGCCGCGAGTCAGGCCTTCCGCTCGAGTTCGGCCTGATCCGCAACCACTACGTCGGGCGCACCTTCATCGAGCCCAAGCAGTCGATCCGCCACTTCGGCGTAAAGGTCAAGCTCAACCCGGTGCGCGACCTGATCGCGGGGCGGAGGATCGTGCTGGTCGACGACTCGATCGTGCGCGGCACCACCTCGCCGAAGATCGTCAAGATGGTGCGCGACGTCGGGGCGCGGGAGGTCCACCTTCGGATCTCGTGTCCGCCGACGCGGTGGCCCTGTCATTACGGGATCGACATGCCGACGCGCGAGGAGCTGATCGCCTCGTCGCACTCGGTCGAGGAGATCCGCCAGTTCGTCGGCGCCGATTCACTGTCCTACCTGTCGATGGAGGGGATGCTCGGCTGCGTCTCCGCCGATCCGTCGAGCTACTGCACGGCATGTTGGACCGGCGACTACCGCGTGTCGATCACGGCGCAGGACCGCCGCCAGGCCGAGCTGTTCCCGATCCGCGCCGAGGAAGAGGAGTCGGTGTGAGCGAGGAGCGACCGGCAGCTGCGAGCGCCTACGGCGCCGCTGGGGTCGACATCGACGCGCAGGAACGCGCCCTCGGCGGCATCAAGGAGCTGGTCCGGTCGACCGCGACCACCGGCGTGCTGTCGGAGCTGGGGAGCTTCGGAGGACTCTTTTGCCCCGATCTCGAGGGCTACCGGGAGCCGGTCCTGGTCTCCTCCGCCGACGGCGTCGGGACCAAGCTGATCGTCGCGAGGATGGCTGGCGACTACTCGACCGTCGGCCGCGATCTGGTCAATCACTGCGTCAACGACATCCTCGTCCAGGGAGCGAGACCGCTGTTCTTCCTCGACTACGTGGGCGCCGGCGTGCTCGAGGAGCAGGTCATGGTCCAGCTCGTCGGAGGCGTGGCCGAGGGTTGTCGAGAGAACGGCTGCGCTCTGCTCGGCGGCGAGACGGCCGAGATGCCGGGTTTCTACCAGGAGGGGGACTACGAGCTGGTCGGCTTCATCGTCGGAATCGTCGATCGCCCCCTGCTGCTCGACGGCTCGCGCGTGAGCGAGGGCGACCGCCTGATCGGCCTGCCCTCCGCGGGCCTGCACACGAACGGCTACTCGCTGGCGCGGCGGGCCCTGCTCGAAGTCGCGGGGCTCGGCCTCGACTCCCGTCTCGAGGGAGACCCACGGACCCTGCGAGAGGTGTTGCTCGCGCCGCACCTGTCCTACCTGGGCGCCGTCTCCCCCGTGCTCGGGGACCCGGGGCTGCACGCCCTCGCGCACGTCACCGGCGGCGGCCTCACCGACAACGTCCCGCGAGTGCTGCCCGACGGCCTGGCCGCTCGTATCGAGAGGAACACGTGGACGCCGCCGGCCGAGTTCCGCGAGATCCAGCGCTGGGGCGAGGTGTCCGACGACGAGATGTACCGTGTCTTCAACATGGGCATTGGCATGGTGGTGGTGGTCGCCGCCGATGCCTGCGAGCGCATGCTCGAGAGGCTGGCCAGAACGCCGTCCGGCGCAGGCCAGGGGCTTCCGGTCGTCATCGGCTCCGTCGAGGCCGGCCGCGAGCCGGTTCTCTACTGCTGAGCGAGGGGCGGAGGCGGAGGATGAGCTCGACCGCACGAGCCCGCGTCGCAGTCTTGCTCTCGGGCCGCGGCAGCAACTACCGCGCGCTCCAGGAGGCCGTCGACCAGCGGAGGCTTCCGGCCGAGATCGTGGTC
>DATKBT010000032.1:0-27670 GCA_035546295.1 Thermoanaerobaculia bacterium
CCCTCGGGGTTCGTGGTGAGGAGCGAGCGCCTCGACGATCACCTCGTCGTCCACAACTACGGCCACGGCGGCGGCGGGCTCAGCCTCTCCTGGGGCTCTTCGGCGCTCGCCGTCCGCGAGGTCGCGGGGCTCGAGCCGCAAGAAGCGGCGGTCCTCGGCGGGGGCATCATGGGCCTGACCAGCGCCCGCCTGCTCCAGGACGCGGGCTGGAAGGTGACGATCTACACCCGTGACATCGCCCGCCACACGACTTCTAACGTCGCGGCGGGCGAGTGGTCGCCCTTCAGCGTCTACGACGCGCAGGTCGCGACCCCGGACTTCGTCGCCCGGCTCGAGTGGGCGGCGCGAGTCGCCCACCACGCCTACACCAACCTCGGCGGACGCGACTACGGCGTCTCGTGGATCGAGCAGTACCAGCTCAGCGAGCGACCGCCGGAACCCGACGACGGCGGGGGGCCGCTCGCGGATCTCTTCCCCTACCGCGCCGATCTCGCCCCCGGGGAGCATCCCTTCGGCTCGCTCCATGCGCGGCGCAACGTCACGATGAGGATCGAGCCCGCGATCCTCCTGCGCCGGCTGCAGCAGGACTTCCAGATCGCGGGCGGTCGGCTGGTGGTCCGCAGCTTCGAGGATCTCTCCGAAGTCCTGTCGCTCGAGGAGCGCGTGGTGTTCAACTGCACCGGTCTCGGCGCCGCTGCGCTCTTCGGCGACGACGAGCTGACGCCGGCCAAGGGTCAGCTCGTCTTCCTGCCGCCGGATCCCGAGGTCGACTACTTCACGTTGGGCGGTGGCCGGGGCCTGCTCTACATGTTCTCGCGATCGGACGTGCTGCTCCTGGGCGGCACCTTCCGGCGAGGCGACGCGACGACGGCCGCCGACCCTGAGGAGACCGAGCGCATCGTGTCCGAGCACCGGCGAATCTTCTCGGACTTCGGCTGACCCGTCGGAAGGGGCTGGAGCCCGGAGCGCCCGAGCGCAACGGCTCGCGCGGCGCCTCACGCTGGACGCGCAGCCGCGGCGTCGAGAGTCATACGTCACCGATTCTCCCCCCGCCGAGATCGACGCCAATCGCCGTCGCTATCGTCGCGCGATGGATCCTCGACGTCGTCGGGAGCGCTTCGAGCGTCTGGCCGACGAGCCCGCTCCCGAGCGCCGGCGACTCGAGGCGAAGCCATCCGGCGACGGCATCCCGAGCGAGGTGTCGCGCGCGATGCTGACGATCGAGTGGACGAGCGATCTCCAGCAGCCGTCCCGGAGCTCCGCCTACCAGGTGTAGTGGGTGGTGTAGGTGATCACTCGCTCCTCGTCGGGCTCGAGCTCGACGACCATCTCGATCGTACGCGCGTCGGTCTTCTCGTACTCCTCGCTCGCCTCGCGGATCTCCCCGTTGACCCACCGGTAGAGGTGCTCGACGACCACGATCTCGACCGGCTCCTCCTTGCGGTTGCGCAGGGTGATCCGGAAGGACTCGTCGAGCCACTCGTCGTTGCCATCGATGCGGAAGTCGGTCTGCACCCGCTCGCCCACGAGGTCGAAGGCATTGCCGGTGTAGAGCCGCAGCGTCTCGCCGCGGGGCGTGTGGTCGATGGCATCCTCCCCCACGAACTCCAGCTCGTCGCCGTCGCTCCGGTAGAAGCGGAAGCGGCCCTTGGGCAGCGGCACGCCGAGCCCGATGTTCAGGACACTGGAAACAGCCTCCTCGCCAGATGCGCGTCATCCCGGCGTTCTTCGGCGTCGTGGTCTGCTCAAACCGTGAATGAAATAGCCTCTGTCTCCCCGCACGGCCCCCCACGACCTTCACCACCGTGACCGACAACGACGAGACTCTCCCCGACTCCGGCCGGAACGAGCGAGCGGACCCGCCGAGCCCCGTCGCCGACCCGCCGCGCACGCGCGACGTGCTCGGCCCGTACCGGCTGCTCCAGCGCATCGGCGTCGGCGGCATGGGCGAGGTGTGGCTGGCCGAGCAGAGCGAGCCGATCTCGCGGCGCGTCGCGATCAAGTTCATCCGCAGCGGGATGAGCACCCGGCAGGTGATCGCGCGCTTCGAGTCGGAGCGCCAGGCGCTGGCGCTGATGGAGCATCGCTCGATCGCCCGCGTCTACGACGCCGGCACCACGGCGGCAGGCCTGCCGTACTTCGCGATGGAGTACGTGCGCGGCGAGCCGATCACGGACTACTGCGACCGTGTGCGCGCGACCACGCGCGAGCGCATCGAGCTGCTGATCGAGGTCTGCGAGGCCGTCCAGCACGCTCACCAGCGCGCGATCATCCACCGCGACCTCAAGCCCTCGAACATCCTGGTGACCGAGGAGGGCGACCGGGCCGTGCCGAAGATCATCGACTTCGGGGTCGCCAAGGCGCTCGGCGCCAAGCTCTCCTCGAACACCCTCCACACCCAGCTCGGCCAGCTCGTTGGCACCTTCGAGTACATGAGCCCCGAGCAGGCCGACGCCAGCGCGCTCGGGGTCGATACCCGCACCGACGTCTACAGCCTCGGTGTGATTCTGTACGAGCTGCTGGTCGGCGCGCGGCCGTTCGAGATCGAGCAGGAACAGCGCAGCGACTGGGTCGAGGCGCAACGGCGACTACGCGAGGTCGACCCGCCGCGCCCGAGCGCGCGCGTCGGCACCCTCGGCGAGGCGTCGACCGACACGGCCCGGAAACGGCAGACCCAGGTCCAGAGCCTGGCGCGCGAGCTGCGCGGCGACCTCGACTGGATCACTCTGAAGGCGCTCGAGAAGGATCGGGCGCGGCGCTACGGCTCCCCGTCCGAGCTGGCGGCGGATCTGCGCCGCTCTCTGCGGCACGAGCCGGTCGAGGCGCGTCCTCCGAGCACCGCTTACCGGGCGCGCAAGTTCGTACGGCGTCACCGCGTCGGGGTCGCGTTCGCCGCGCTGCTCGCGCTCTCCGCCGTCGGCCTGTTCGCCGTCACGTTAGTGCAGAACCGACGGATCGCCGAGCAGCGTGACCGCGCCAACCGTGAGGCCCAGGCGGCCAACGCCGCGCTCGACTTCATGACCGAGCTGTTCGAGATCTCCGACCCCTCCGAGGCGCGCGGCAACACGATCACGGCGCGCGAGGTGCTCGATCGTGGCGCCGACCGGATCGACGGCGCCTTCGAGGGCGCGCCCGAGGCCAAGGCGCGGATGATGGGGACGATCGGGCGCGTCTACGAGAGCCTCGGGCTCTACGAACCGGCCGCGCGCGCGCTCGAAACCGCGCTCGTGCTCGAGCGCGAGGCGGGTCGCGACCCGATCGCGCTTTCGACCGCGATCTCGAACATCGGCTGGCTGGATCGCGAGCGGGGTGATTACGCGAGCGCAGAGGCTCGCTTTCGCGAGGAGCTCGAGCTCCGGCGCGAGCATCAGGGTCCGCGTCATCCGGCGACCGCGTCCGCGATCAACCTGCTGGCGATCACGCTCGCCGACCAGGGCGAGCACGAAACCGCGATGGAGCTCTACCGCCAGGCGCTGGCAATCGTCGACGAGCAGCGGGAGCCGGATGCCGAGCAGCGCGTGCGACTGCTCAACAGCATCGCCAACGGGCTCGCCGGCCTGGGGCGTCCCGCCGAGGCCGTGCCGTACTACCGGCAGCTCCTGGAGCACCACGTCGAGGAGAACCGGGGTCGGGACGCCGTATGGGTCGCCTTCTCTCACGACAATCTGGCCCTCGCGCTCCACGACCTCGGCCTCTACGAGAAGGCGGAGGGCCACTACCGCGAGGCGCTGGCGATGCTCGAGCGGATCTTCGGTCCGGAGCATCCCGAGGTGGCTCAGACTCTGGGCAACGTGTCGTCGTTCCTGCTCGACGCTGGCGAGCTCGAGGAGGCGGAGACGCTGGCGCTACGAGCGGTCGAGCTCACCCGGGGCGTGCTCGGGGAGGAGCATGCGATGACGGCCGACCACCTCTCGACCCTCGGCGAGATCCTGCTCGAGCAGGAGCGCGTCGAAGAGGCCGCCGCCGTGGCCGAGGAGGCGATGCCCATCTACCGCACCACCCTGCCGGCGGGGCACGCCAAGATCCTCTATGGCGAGGCGGTGCTGGGCGCCGTGCGCAGTGCTCAGGGACGCCTCGCGGAGGCCGAAGAGCTCCTGCGCTCTGCGCTCGATGGCCTGAGTACGGGGTCCCGCGCCAGTCCGCGCTTCCTCGATCGAACGCGGGAGCATCTGGCAGCGCTCTACGAGCGGCAGGGGCGTCCGGACGAGGCGGCGCAGGTGCGCGAGCACCGGGGGAGCTGAGAAACACTCCCTTAGATCGGGGACAGGTACCACCGAGATCGGTACCTGTCCCCGATCTCGGGGCTCGACGGGCGCCTCGGACGAGGGCCCCGAGCGTCGGTCCGTCGTCACTCATCACTCCTCGCTGAACAGAGAGGCGGGGGGAATCCGTGGCAGATCCACGGTCAACGATCCTCACGCCACGGGCGGCGAAGTTCCGGCTTCGCCCGGGAGACGTCTCGGGAGCCCTGATCACGACCGGCGAGAGCTGAGCTGGCCGCAGCTCGGCAGGGAGCCCGATCGAGCCGCTTCGGCGTCGGTCCGGTCTGCACGGTTGACGGATCCGCCCCTCCGCGGGCAAATTCGTGGTCGAATCGGCCATCGAATCCGAGCGGTCGCCCTCGCCGCCGCCCACCAGCGCATCACGGAGAAAGCGGATGGACCTTCTCAGACGTCACGGCTTCACCTGCCTGCTGCTCCTGCCGGTCGGTCTGTCCTCGCTCTCGGCCGAGTCGTCACCGGCCCGCGCGTCAGAGACGCCGGCTCCGGCGTTCACGGCGGAGCAGGTCGCCAAGGGCCGAGCCCTCTACCAGCGCCACTGCGCCTCCTGCCACGGACCGCGCATGCAGGGCGAGCACGTGACCCCGGGGCTGGTCGGGGACCGCTTCGACCGCTCCTGGCGCGGGAAGTCCGCGGGCGTGCTCGCCTTCCACCTGCGCCGCATGCCGCCGGAGCCGCTCGACGCCCCCGGCGGCCTGGGCGACGAGACCTACGTGAGCATCCTCGCCCACATCCTGCAGTCGAACGGCTTCGAGGCCGGCGACGTCGCGCTGCCGAACGACCTCGACGTGCTCGAGGGCATGACCATCCCGGCACTCGAGGGCGCCATCTACGAGCCCGATGCGCCGGTGGTGGCGGCGGGCGAGTCGGAGCTGCTCCAGGCGCTCACCCCGGTCACCGGCGAGATGCTGAAGAGCCCGCCGGCCGAGGACTGGCTGCAAAACGGGCGCACCTACGACGGTCACGCCTACAGCCCGCTCACCGACATCAACCGCGACACGGTCGACTTCCTGTCGATCGCGTGGCGCGCGCCGCTGCGCCCGGGCGTGAGCATGCCGATGCCGCTGGTGCACAAGGGGGTCATGTTCCTGCACACCTTCCCGGACACCGTGCTCGCGCTCGACGCCACCAGCGGCGACGTCCTCTGGCGCTTCCAGTACGAGCCGAAGAGCCAGTCCAGCCAGAAGATGGGCCTGGCGCTCTCCGGCAACAAGGTGCTGGTGCCGACCTCGGATCTGCACGTCCTGGCGCTCGAGGCCAAGACCGGCGAGCTGATCTGGGACCACGAGATCGTCCCCGAGACCCCCGCGATGCGCGCCGCCTACCAGCTCCGCAGCGCGCCCCTGGTGGTCGGGGACAAGGTCATCCAGGGGGTGACGGCGAGCTTCGTGCCGAAGGGCGGCTTCGCGGTCGCGCTCGACCTCGAGACCGGCAAGGAGGCCTGGCGTTTCCACAGCATCGCTCGGCCCGGCGAGCCTTTCGGCGACACCTGGAACGACGTGCCCCTCGAGAAGCGCAGCGGCGGCTCGCTCTGGCACCAGGGCACCTACGACCCCGAGCTCGACCGAATCTACTTCGGCATCGCGCCCACCTACGACACCGGACCGCTCCTGAAGCCGGTCGAGAAGGAGGGCGTGAGCTCCGAAGCGATGTACACGAACTGCACCGTCGCCCTCGTTCCCGACACCGGCGAGATCGACTGGTGCTATCAGCACGTCGCGAACGACCAGTGGGATCTCGACTGGGTGTTCGAGCGCCAGCTCGTCGACATCGAGATCAACGGCCGCCCACGCAGGACGGTGATCAACGTCGGCAAGATGGCGATCCTCGAGGCCCTCGACGCCGAGACCGGCGCCTACCTCTTCTCGGTCGACGCCGGCATCCAGAACGTGATCACGGCGATCGACCCCGAGACCGGTGAAAAGACGATCGATCCCGAGCGGCTCCCCGACCCGAAGCGCCCGACCGACGTCTGCCCGAGCGCCTTCGGCGCGCGGAGCTGGCCGTCCACCTCCTACAGCCCGCAGACCGACATGGTCTACGTGCCGCTGACCGAGTCGTGCATGCACATGGGGCCCCAGGGGATGCGCCTGCTGACGTCGGGTGTCGGCATCGGCCCTGCGCAGCACCCGGCGAGCGCCGACGGCAACCTTGGCCGCCTGCAGGCGATCGACCTCGAGAACCGCAAGCTCGGCTGGGGCGTCGACCTCGAGACCCCGCTCTCGACCAGCGTCCTGGCGACCGCCGGCGGGGTCCTCTTCGTCGGCGACATGGAACCCTCGCTCAAGGCCTTCGACGACAAGACCGGCGAGCTCCTCTGGCAGGCCGCGCTCGACGCCCACCCGAGCTCTGGCGTCATCACCTACAAGGTCGACGGACGGCAGTACGTGGCGTTGGTCCTGGGCTTCAACAACTTCCACATCGCGGCGCTCGGCGCCCAAGTCCAGCACGCCGCCTCGGAGGCCGGCAGGGAGAGCGCCAGCCCGCCGAAGGGAGGAGCCGCGATCTGGGTGTTCGCGCTGTAGGAGCCCGTGGCAAAGAATCCAGGATGCCGCGTTGCGAGGCCCGAGGAGCCGACCGAAACCAGCCGACGGCCAGCGGTCCTGTGAGCGACTTCCTGGCCGACGCGGGAGCGGGAAGTCCATGTCGTGCGGGGATGCCGAGTCCCACCACCGGCGCGCTGGGGCTTCTCCGGCCTGGTGCATCCGTCGCCGTTCGTCGACCCGCAGGCGGACTCGAGCGGGACCTACCCCGAGGCGCCTGCCTGCGGGCCGTCTCGGCCTCGAGAGGCGAGCGAGATCGGCTTGAAAGGAGCGCAGATGTTGTCGAGTCTCAAGAACCTTACCGTCTCCCGCGCCGAGAAGCGTAGAGCCTTGCAGTCCTACGCCAAGGTGCTTCCACGAGCCCTACGGAAGGAGCATGGTCGCCGGCGAAGGTACACGGCTCGGCAGGTGAGGGAGACCATCACGCGTCGAGGCCTCGACCCAGCGTACTCTCCGTATGCGATCTCCATGTACACATCAGCACTGGAGTGTCGGTCCTCCGGCATCTCAGACGAGGATCGTCATGAGTACCGCTCGGAGGTTGCCGGACTGTTCTTTGGAGGGAACGAGCGTTTCACGGCGCTCGATGCTCTCGAGCTCGCGCCGACGGGTGCTGGCTTCGGAGGTGACGGCGCCGGCACCGACGTCGGCGCCTTTGGCGCGGCGGACGCAGGTAGCGATGCGGGCAGCGATTGATCTCCGCAGAGCGGCTTGCGAAGAGCCGGCGAGGCTTCCGGCCCACCTCCACGAGCTTCGCGAACGAACGAGCGGCGCAGCTCCTCGAGCCGAACAGGTCGCGCCATAGCCTTGGACGCCGTCGCCGACACACGGCGCGAGAAGGCGTAGAGTTCGCGCGTCCTGGCGCCGCACAGTCGCCGCCGGTAGCGCTCCGCGCATGCTTCAGGTCCTTGTCGAGGGACACGAAATGCCGCGGCAGGAGCGCACGTCGTGACACACGGCCACCGAGTCGGTCGGCGTCGCGAACGGCTCCCCCGAGCGAGCCCCGGCGCAGCGGCCGGAGCCCGGGCGCCGACGGCCGGTCCGCCACCCGTCTGGTCGGTCAGGCGATCACGACCCGGAGCGGTAGCTTCTACCTCTCGAGCGACCGGCGAGAGCCGTCCGCCGCCCGCGCCCGAACGAGCCGAGCCGCCCGGCCACGCCGAGCGCAAATGACCGTCCCTCAAGGAGAAGCGGCAGTCCTGTCTGATCCATCGGCAAGATTTCCTCGGGTGGCGCGGGCCTTGCTTCTGCATCGGGCGAGGCCGCCGCCACCGGTCGCGGCGGTGAACACTCTGCCTCGTTTCCGTCAGGGCCCGCATCCCCCAATCGACCCCGGAGGAAACCCCCATGCCCAGCAAGATCCGCCTCGGTCGCCTCGCCGCCCTCGCCTGCGGCTTCGCCCTCTTCGTCTCGGTCTCGGCTCCCGCCCGCGCCGAGTGGGATCTGGGCCTGCGGGCCGGCCTCTACTCCGATGTCGAAGAGGCGTTCGTCGGCGTCGAGGGTCTGACCAACATCGGCGATACGGACTTCGTGCTCAACCCCAACGCCGAGATCGTGTTCGTCGACAACGGCGATCTCTTCGTGGTCAGCCTCGATGTGCACTACGACCTCGACCTCGACCTGGATCGCGTGGACGTCTGGCTCGGGCTCGGACCCACGGTGCTCATCCGGGATCCCGATCGTGGCCGGAGCGACGACGACTTCGGTCTGAACCTCCTGGCCGGGATCGGATTTCGCGAGGGCGCCGTGCGCCCTTATGCCCAGTTCAAGGTGATCCTGGCCGACGACACGGAAGCCGTGATCGCCTTCGGAGTCCGCTTCTTCTGAGCCTCTGAACGTGCTGGATACCACGCTCGAGGCGAGAGCATCCTCACCCCAAATCCCCCGAAGGGGGAGCCTCGCCAGGCGGCCCCAACTCCAAAGGAGTACCGCGCCGCTGGGGGCCATCGAGAGCTGACGGAGACGATCGACGTCTTCCGGCGCCACGGTGCGCGCGGATGCCGACGAGCTGCCGAGAGAACACCGGCGGCTCGGCTCCTTGTCTGTCGCGCCCCTCCTGTTAGGCTGGAGATCCGGCCAGTCGAGCCAAGACGCGGTCGATCGCCAGGAAGACCGGGAAGCCCATGTTCGAGTCGATCGGGGCCACCGCGAGCGAGCTCGCGAAGCAGCGCTATCTCGCCGGCGAGGGCCTCGCCACCAGCCTCTTCCTCGCCCTCAGGATGGGCAAACCGCTCTTCCTCGAGGGGGAGCCGGGCGTCGACAAGACCGAGGAGGAGTTCGAGTCCTTCCTGCTCGAGCTGCTCTCGGACTTCCAGGTCACGATCCCGGAGCTCGGAACGCTGCGCGCGCGCCACCGCCCGATCGTGATCCTCAAGTCGAATCGGACCCGCGAGATCCACGACGCGCTCGAACGACGCTGCGTCTACCACTGGATCGACTACCCCACCTTCGACCGCGAGCTCGAGATCGTCCGCCTGAAGACGCAGGAGCTGCCCGTGGGGCTGGCGCGTCAGGTCGTCGACGTGGTCCAGCGGCTTCGACAGCGCGACCTGTTCGAGCTGCCGGGCCTCGCCGAAACCCTCGATTGGGCCGAGGCGCTGACGCACCTGCGGGTCGAAACGCTCGATCCGACGACGGTGTCGTCGACCCTCGGCTTCCTGCTCGAGGTCCAGGACGACGTCGCCCAGGTGCACCGAGCCCTCGCGAGCGGCGAGCTGGTGCCGGTCGAGGCCGTTTGAACTTCGAGGAGAGTCGTCGTGAACATCTGAGACAAGGCCTGCAAGAGACGTTCGGTAAGCATCGGGAAGACATCCAGACGCGACACCCAGACATGACACCCAGACGAGACACCACAAGAGAGCGATGACCGAACCCCTCCGGATTCCACTCTTCGAGAAGGCGGTGCTCTTCGCCCGCACATTGCGCCAGGCGGGAATCCCGGTGGCGCCGAGCCAGGCCGCCGATTTCGCCCGCGCGCTGCGTTGGATCGACCTCTCCCACCGCAGCCACGTCCTGTACGCGGCCCGCGCCACGCTGGTGACCCGCCGCGAGGACCTCGGGCTGTTCGAGCGGCTGTTCGACCGCTTCTGGGGCGTTGCCCCGAGCCGGGCAGCGGTGCCCCAGAAGGCGCCGCCGGCGCACCGCACCGCGGGCGGCGAACGCCGCCGTCCGGCGCTCGCTTCCTTCCTCGCGCGGCGCTCTAGCGCCCGGGATGCCGAGGTCGAGGAGATCGACCGCAGCGGAACGGCGAGTGATCTCGAGGTCCTGATGCACAAGGACTTCGCGCAGATGGAACAGAGCGAGCTCGAAGCGGTGCGCCGCCTGATCGGGAGCCTCGAGCTCTCGGCGGCCGAGCGCGTCACCCGCAGGCGCGTCCCGGTGACGCACGGGGACCGGCTCGATCCTCGCCGGCTGCTGCGCCTTGCGGCCCGTCACGGAGGCCTGGTGGCGAAGCCGCCGCGGGCGCGGCGGAAAGTCAAGCCGCGCCCGCTCGTCGTGGTCGCCGACATCAGCGGCTCGATGGAGCGCTACTCGCGGATGGCGCTCCTGTTCCTGCACGCGCTGACCCGGCGGCTCACCGAAACCGAGACGTTCGTCTTCGGCACGCGGCTGACCCGCATCACGGAAGGCATCCGCCTGCGCGACGTCGAGCACGCGCTCGACGTGGTCGCCGAAGAGGTGTACGACTGGGCCGGCGGAACGCGGATCGGACCGAGCCTGGCGAGCTTCAACCGACGCTGGGCGAGCCGGCTGCTCCGACGCGGGGCCGTGGTGCTGATCCTCTCCGACGGTTGCGAGCGCGGCGAGACCTCGACCCTGCGCCGCGAGCTGCGCGCCATCCGTGACCATTGCCACCGGTTGATCTGGCTCAACCCTCGCCTCGGCCATCCCGAGTACGAGCCGCTCGCGGCCGGAGTCGCCGAGGCCATCCCGCTGGTCGACGACTTCCTGCCCATCCACAACGTGCAGTCGCTCGGCCAGCTCGCGGAGCATCTGAGCTCCATTCCGCGCCGGCGATCCGCCCGCCGCAGCTCACCTCGCTGAGGGACGCGAGAACCGCAGGAGGCTTTCGGAGCACTCATCGAGCGGAGACCGACGAAGAACCCAGAGCGGCCGAGAATCAAGAGCGAGCCTTCGTCGCGCGTCTCCCCGGCGACTACGTGCTCGGCAGCTCGGGGATCGAGCGCTCGCGCGACCTCGCCGTGGCGCTGGTGCGTGCCGCTGGAGGTGAGCTCGAGCTGCCGCGCCGCGCCGCCGAGCAGAGTGCGCCCGAGCACGAAGCACCCGCGCCTGAAGCGCCCGAGCTCCCGGCTTCGCCGACCCACCAGCGGAGCGAGATCCACCGGGCGCTCGATCCGCAGACAGTCCTTGAATCCGAAGGCACGCGGTAGACTCCCAGCGCCGTCGCGCACGGCGTCGTTGCGAACGTCCACCACCCGGTCGGGCCGGTACGGAGAGCCTTTGGAATGAGCCACGAGTTCTTGGATGAGCGCCGCCAGTCGCTCGAGGAGCTGTTCTTCGCCAAGAAGAACCGCGAGCTGATGGAGAAGCTCCGGCACCAGCAGGAGACCGAGCAGTACCTGCTCGCCCTGCGCGTCGCCTCGGGCATCCAGAACGAGGAGCTGCTCGAGAGGCTGCACGCGCTCGGCATGCGCGCCGAGACGGTGGCGGCCCTGAGCCTGGTGCCGCTGGTCGAAGTCGCCTGGGCCGACGGCAGCGTCGCCGAGCGCGAGCGTGATGCGGTGCTGAGGGCCGCACGCGCCGCCGGCATCGCCGAGGGCAGCGACGCCGAGAACCTGCTCGACGGCTGGCTCGACGAGCGACCCCCCGCCGAGGTGCTCGGCGCCTGGAAGCAGTACATCTCGGCGCTGGCGAGCGAGCTCGGCAAGGAGGCGCTCGCCGCCCTCGAGAGCGAGGTGATGCAGCGGGCCTGGAGGGTCGCCGAGTCCGCCGGCGGGTTCCTGGGGGCGGGCGCGGTCTCGGGAGACGAGCGCGACAAGCTCGACGAGCTGTCGCGGGCGTTCCACCACACAGGGTAGCGACTTCCCCTCGAGGGCCGATGTGATTCGCGTCGGGCGGTGATCCCATGCACTTCGAGAGGCTCGTCGCCACCGCCCAGCGGGTCGCGAAGCGCGGCAGCCGGCTCGCCAAGATCGAGGAGCTGGCCGAGTTGCTGCGCGATCTCGAGGACCGCGACCTCGCCCACGGCGTGTGCCTCCTGGCCGGAGAGCTGCCGACCGGCAAGATCGGCGTCGGCTACCGGATGGTGCGGGATGCGCTGGATGCGATCGGCGACGCGTCGGCGGAAGCGGCCGAGGATGCCGACGACCACAGCCGGATCGGATCGCCGGCCGGCGCTGCGCTCGAGCTCCACGACGTGGTGGCTGAGCTGCGGGCGATCGGCGCCGAGCAGGGGCCGGGCTCACAGGGGCGCCGCCGGCGGCGGCTGCGCGACCTGTTCGCTGCGCTGTCGCCCGACGAGCGGGACTTTCTCGCGCGCCTGATCGTCCAAGAGCTGCGGCAGGGGGCGCTCGAGGGGTTGATGGCGGAGGCGCTGGCGCGCGCCGCCGAGGTGCCGGCCGCTGCTGTTCGTCGCGCCGCGATGCTCTCGGGGGACCTCGCCGGGGTCGCCGAGGTGGCGCGGCGCGAGGGCGTGGAGGGGCTCGCGCGCTTCCGGCTCGAGCTGTTCCGGCCGATCCAGCCGATGCTGGCGAGCCCGGTCGCCGACGTCACCGCGATCCCCACGCGGATCCTGGGCCAGGAGTCCGGCGAGGACTGGTCGCGCATCGCGCTCGAGCTCAAGATCGACGGCGCTCGGGTCCAGGTCCACCGGCGTGGCGAGGAGGTCCGCGTCTACTCGCGCCAGCTCAACGACGTCACCGCGTCGGTTCCCGAGGTGGTCGAGGCGGCGCTCGGGCTCGAGGCGCGCTCGGCGGTGCTCGACGGAGAGACCTTCGGGGTGCGCGCGGACGGCGCGCCCGTCCCCTTCCAGGAGACGATGCGCAGGTTCGGCCGCCGCCTCGACGTCGCCGCCCTCCGGCGCGACCTGCCGCTCGCCATCCGCTTCTTCGACTGCCTGTTGGTCGACGACGAGGAGCTGATCGACCAACCGCTCGCCGAGCGCTGGCGCGCGCTCGAGGAGATCGCTGGGCCCGAGCACCGGATCGAGACGATCGCGCCGGGCTCTCTCGAGGAGGCGGAGCGGTTCTTCGAGCGCGCTCTCGAGCTCGGTCACGAGGGGCTGATGGCCAAGGACCGCGCCTCGAGCTACGAGGCAGGCAGCCGCGGCTTCTCCTGGCTCAAGGTGAAGCCCGCGCACACGCTCGACCTGGTCGTGCTGGGGGTCGAGTGGGGCAGCGGGCGGCGGCAGGGCTGGCTCAGCAACCTCCACCTGGGCGCACGCGACGAGCACGGCGAGATCGGCGAGCCCGGCGGCTTCGTGATGCTCGGCAAGACCTTCAAGGGGCTCACCGACCGGATGCTCGCCTGGCAGACCGAGCGCCTGCGGGCGCTCGCGCTCGGCGATCCGGACGCCGGATACGTGGTCATGGTGCGCCCCGAGCTGGTCGTCGAGATCGCCTTCAGCAACGTCCAGGCGAGCCCGCACTACCCCGCCGGGATGGCGCTGCGGTTCGCGCGGGTCAAGCGCTACCGGGAGGACAAGGCGGCGGCCCAGGCGAGCACGCTCGAAGAAGTCCGCCAGCACTTCGCCCGCGAAGGAGCGGGATCGGCGCCGCCGGAGCGGGGCGGCGGCCGCGACGATGCGTCGTCGGCGACGCCCGACGGTTCGAAGGACCGCGGAGCCGGGCCGGCGTGATCCGGGCGCTCGAGCCGCTGCTCTCGGACCGCGCTGGGGCGAGATGGCTCCGGCGCGCGCTCTCGATCTCGGGGGTCGTGGCGGCGCTGGGCGTGGCGCTTCTGGGATTGCCGCTGTGGGTCTTGCTGGCCGCGGCCGCCGACCTGCTGCGGGCGCTCGGGGATCGAGCGCCCCCGCGCTGGGGCGCGCTGCGAACGCTCGCGCTGGTGGTCGTGCTCCTGCTCTGCGAGGTGATCGGCGTCGGCGCGGCGCTCGTGATGTGGGTCGGCTCGGGTTTCGGGCGGCAGCGGGCGCGGCTGCACGACTGGAGCTTCGCCCTCCAGTGCTGGTGGCTCGGCACCCTCGCCCGCGCGGGGCTCGGGTGCTATCGGATGCGACTCGAGGTCGAGGGTGAGAACGAGGTGCCGCCGGGGCCGATCCTGATCTTCCTCCGGCACGCATCGACCGGCGACACCGTGCTCGCGAGCCTCCTGGTCTCCGCCCGCCACCGCATCGTGCTGCGCTACGTGCTCAAGCGGGAGCTCCTGCTGGATCCCTGTTTCGACATCGTCGGCAACCGGCTGAGGAACCACTTCGTGCGCCGCAGCGGGACCCGGGGACGACCCGGGGGCGACACCGACCACGAGATCGAAGCGGTCGCCCGCCTCGCCGAGAACCTCGGTCCCCGCGAGGGCGTGCTGCTCTACCCCGAGGGAACCCGCTTCACCGAGGCCAAGCGCCGGCGCGTGCTGGAGCGCCTCGAGCGGGAGGGGCGCCGCGCAGAGGCCGAGCGCGCGCGATCGCTGCGTCACGTGCTGCCGCCGCGTCACGGCGGCGCCCTCGCGTTGCTGTCGACGAACGAGCGCAACGTCCCGCCGGCCGACGTCTTGTTCTGCTCGCACGCAGGCCTGGACGGCAGCTCGTCCCTCCTGGACCTGCTGCGCGGCGACATCGTCGGGCGTACGCTCCACGTGCGCTTCTGGCGGGTGCCGTGGAGCGAAGTGCCGGCCGGCGAGAACCAACGCGCCGACTGGCTCGACGCGCAGTGGCGAGCGGTCGACCGCTACGTCCACGAGCACCTCCCGCCCGCCGCTGCCGCCACAATGAGCTGAAGATCGGCAGGCGGTGAGGTTCTTCAGGCGCAGGGCCCTCGCACGAGGGCGGGGAAGGAGATCATGCCGCTCTCGCACATCTTGATCGCGACCGGCGCCGTGGTGGCGCTCCTGATGCTGGCGCTCTGGCTGGCGAGCCTGCTGCTGCATGACGCGAGCATCGCCGATCGCTTCTGGGGCCTCGGCTTCGTGCTGGTGGCGGCGGGCGTGTTTCCGGTCGGCGCCGGTTCGATCGAGCGCCGCGTCCTGCTGCTTGCGCTGGCCGGCATCTGGGGGCTGCGGCTCACGTGGCACATCACCCTTCGCAACTGGGGGGAGGGGGAGGACGTGCGCTACCAGAAGATGCGCGCCTCCTGGGGGTCGCGCTTCCCGTGGGTCAGCCTGTTCACGGTCTTCCTGCTCCAGGGTGTCCTGCTCTGGCTGGTGTCCCTCCCGCTCCAAGTCGGGCAGGCGTCGACGACGCCGGCGGAGCTGACCTGGCTCGACGCGGCGGGCGCGCTGCTCTGGGTGGTCGGCTTCGGCTTCGAAACGATCGGCGACGCCCAGCTCCGTGCGTTCAAGGCCGACCCCGCGAACCGCGGCGAGGTGATGGACCGCGGGCTCTGGCGCTACACGCGGCACCCCAACTACTTCGGCGATGCGCTGCTGTGGTGGGGGATCTTTCTCGTCGCCAGCCAGACCGAGCACGGGCCGTGGACCGTGGTCAGCCCGCTGATCATGACCTTCCTGCTGACCAGGATCTCGGGCGTGCCGATGCTCGAGCGGCACCTCCGCCGGACGCGGCAGGGGTACGACGAGTACTGCCGGCGGACCTCGGTGTTCTTCCCGCTGCCGCCGAAGAAGACCTGAGCGGCGCCCAGCAGCCCGTGGTAGAGCCGACCTCGCGAGGGCGCGCCAGGTCGCTCCTCTACCACTCCTCCTTGAACGGTCTCAGGTCCAGCTCGTGGGTCCAGGCACTGCGGTCCTGGGCGTGGAGCTGCCAGTAGGTCTGGGCGATCGCGTCGAGCTCGAGGAGGCCGCCTTCGCCCTTCGCCTCGGCGAGCTGCGGGAAGTGCTCGAGGAGGCGCTCGCCGGCGATCCCTCCGTCGATCACGACGTGGGCGACGTGGACTCCCTTCGGTCCCAGCTCGCGCGCCATGCCCTGGGCGATCATGCGCAGCCCGGCCTTGGCGGAGGCGAAGGCGATGAAGCGCGGCCCGCCGCGGAGCGAGCCGGTCGCGCCGGTGAAGATGACGGTTCCCCGCCCGGCCGAACCCAGCCGGCGAGCCGCCTCGCGGCCGACCAGGAAACCGCCGAAGCACCCGACCCGCCAGCTCCGCTCGAAGTGCTCGGCCTCCATCTCGGTGAACACTCCCGGCTGGTTGTTCCCGGCGTTGTACAGCACGACCTCGAGCGGCGGCCCGTCGCTCTCGACGCGGTCGAAGAGCGCGAGGACGTCGTCCTCCCGCGTGGTGTCGGTGACGACCGGCGTCGCGGCGCCGCCGTCGCCCTCGATCTCCTCGCAGATCGCGGCGAGGCGGTGCCCGGTGCGTCCGGCCGCCCAGACGTGCAGGCCACCGGCCGCGAACCGTCGACAGAGTGCGGCGCCGAGTCCGTCGCGGGCGCCGACGCCGACCACGATGACCGAGCTGGGAGCCGCCATGCCTCGGATTACATCACACCCCTCGGATAGTCTTCGCGGGCCCTCGAGCGGCAGCAATCGTCCGCAATCCGCTCGGCTCCGATCGGGCGGCGCCGACACCGAAGCCTTCAGCTGACGTGAGGAGCGGACCTTCGACGATGACCACGAAGCCAGAGCCACCGAGCGGCCCGCTCGCCAGGATCCGCGTCGTCGAGCTCGCCAGCGACCTCCTCGGCGGCGTCGCGGTCGCCTACGCAGGCAAGCTGCTCGCGGACTTCGGCGCCGACGTGTTCAAGGTCGAGCCGCCCACCGGCGATCCGACCCGGCGGGAGGGTCCGTTCCCGCCGGACGCGGTGGGCGACCTCGAGCGCTCGGCCCTGTTCCTCTACCTCAACACCTCGAAGCGGTCGATCGCGCTCGACGGCGGAGTGGCCGGCCCCAGCACGAGCAGCGGCCGATCGGAAGAGGCCGGCTCGGACCCTCCGTTCCCGTACGACGACCGCGCCACCCTCCAACGGCTCGTCGAGCGCTGCGACGTGCTGCTCCACGATCGCCTCGACGGCGATCTCGTTGCTCTCGGGGTCGACGCCGAGGCGCTCGAGGCGAAGAACCCTGGGCTGGTGGTCGCCGCGATCACGCCCTACGGGCTCGCCGGGCCTCGCGCCGGCGCCCCGGCCGGTGAGCTCACGGTCACTCATGCCGCCGGCCTCGGCAACCTGCTCCCGCAGCGCTCGGAGTCGGTCGAGCGCGCTCCGGTCAAGCTCGGCGGCCGACAGGTCGCCTACCACGGCGGCCTCGTCGCGGCGCTCGCGATCCTCGCCGCGTTGCGTGCTCGCCGGCGCGGCGGTCTGGGCGCCGAGCGCTGCGCCCGTATCGACCTCTCCCTCGAGCAGGTGATCCTGGCGATAATCTCGCCCTACCCCCCGCTCACGCGCTACCTCGACTCGACCTGGTGCCGGGTGCCGGACCGACCGCCGGCGATGGGGCGGGTTCGCACCGCGGACGGTTGGGTCATCCTCAACGCGGTCGACGACCACCACTTCGCGATCCTGCGCGATCTGATGGGCGACCCCGAGTGGTGCGCGGGCGACGAATGGCTGTCGCTCGACTACCGCGCCCACCACCTCATGGACGTCGCCGATCGCATCGACGAGTGGGCGAGCGGGCAGAGAAAGCACGAGCTCCACGAGCGGGCCGGTCTGGCGCGCATCCCGATCGGACCGATCGACAGCGTGCCCGAGGTGATGGAGAATCCGCAGTACCGCGCCCGCGGGTACTTCGTCGAGTGCGAGCACCCACGGGCGGGGAAGCTGTTGCATCCAGGCTGGCCGTACGCGATGAGCGCGACGCCGCCGGTGCTGCGCGGGCCGGCTCCCCTGCTCGGCGAGCACGGCGAAGAGATCCGCAGCGAGTTGGAGGCTCCCCAGCAGAGCCCCGGGAAGGGGGGGCGCCAGGCTGCGGCCTCGCCGAGAGATGCGATCGCCGCCGGCCGCGGCGCGGCTCCGCCGCTCGGCGGCATCCGCGTCCTCGAGCTCTGCTGGGTGTGGGCGGGGCCCTACGCCGGCCAGGTCCTGGCCTGGCTCGGCGCCGACGTCATCAAGGTCGAGAGTCACCGCCGCGTCGATTTGATGCGGCGAACCGTGGTCTGGCCGCTCCCCGAGCCGCGGCCCCGTCACGTGCCACCGGCGCAGGGGATGGCGTTCAACTCGGTGAATCGCGCCAAGCGCAGCGTCACCCTCGATCTGGCGCATCCGCAGGGCCTCGAGCTCGCGCGCCGGCTCGCTGCACTCTCCGACGTCGTGGTCGACAACATGCGCCCGGGAGCGCTCGACAAGCTGGGGCTCGGCGAGCGCGATCTGCGCGCGCTGCGCGAGGACGTGATCGTCGCGTCTTCGTCGGGGCGCGGGCGCGGCGGACCGCACACCGAGCTGCTCGGCTACGCGATGGTGCACCAGGGAATCGGCGGCGGCGCCTACGTCAGCGGCTATCCCGACGAACCGCCGACCCACAGCCTCGGGGACGTCGACATCATGAATGCCGTCTCGCTCGCCTTCGCGATCCTGGTGGCGCTCGAAGAGCGGGAGCACAGCGGCCGCGGACAGCTCATCGACTACTCGCAGTGCGAGGGGGTGTCGTCGCTGCTCGGCGAGCTCTTCCTCGGCTACCAGCTCGACGGCGTGGTGCCCGAGCGCCAGGGCAACACCCACCCGACGATCGCGCCGCATTCCGTCTATCCGGCGTGGGGGGTCGACCGCTGGATCGCGATCGAGGCGCACGACGACGATGAGTGGTCGCGTCTCGCGTCCGCGATGGGGCGCGCCGAGCTCGCCGCCGACAGCAGGTTCGCGACGGCGGCGGAGCGCAAACGCAACGAGGCAACGCTCGACGCCGAGATCGCGGCCTGGACGAGCCGGCGCGATCGCGATTCGATGGTCGCCACCCTGCTCGCCGCCGGCGTGCGGGCCGCGCCATCGCGCAACGCCCGCGATCTCTACGCCGACCCGCATCTGGCGGCGACCGGGGCCTTCGAGACGGTCCAGCACCCCGAGCTCGGTCCGATCGATCTGGTGTCGCCGCCCTGGCGGATCGAAGGCCTCGAGCACCCGGTCGCGGCGGCGCCCCGCCTCGGCGAGCACACCGTCGAGGTGCTCTCGGAGCTGCTGGGCGTCGGTCCGGAGGAGCTCGAGCGGTTGGAGCGGGAGGGCGTCATCGCTCCGTTCCGAGAGGCGGGAACGAGCTCCGAGGGTGGGTGACTGGAGGCTGAGGACGCCTCGGCCGGCGCGAGGTGCCCCCGTTGCAGTGGACGCTCAGATCGTCGGCCCGGCCGCACCTCCGTCATCTCTGACCGGACCGCCACGCCTCCGTCTTCTCTACCGGACCGCCACGCCTCCGTCTGCTGTTGCCGACGTCGTTAGCCTCTGTCCGGACGGTCGCGACCGCTCGAGCGCCCGGTGCGGCGTCACCGCGATCGGGTCACGCCGATCTTGGGGCACCAGGACTCCACCGGGCAGCGGGAGCATCTCGGCGACAGCGGTACGCAGATCGTCTGCCCGAAGGTGACCAGCGTCTTGTTGAGCTCGATCCAGTAGCGCCGGGGCAGCCGCTCGCGCAGCGCCATCTCGGTCTGCTCCGGCGTGCCGGTGTCGACGAAGCCCCACAGGTTCGAGATCCGGTGGACGTGGGTGTCGACGCAGATCGCGGGCTTGCGGAAGCCCTCCGTGAGCACCAGGTTCGCGGTCTTGCGCCCGACGCCGGGCAGCGTCACCAGCTCCTCGATCGTGTCGGGGACTCCGCCGTCGAAGCGCTCGAGCAGCTCCCTCGCGGTCGCGCGCACGCTCCTCGCCTTGGTGCGGTAGAAGCCGACCGGAAAGATCAGCTTCTCGATCCGGCGGATCGGCAGACCGGCGAGCGCGGCGGGATCCGGGGCAGCCGCGAACAACCGTGCCGACGCGCCCGCCGTCGCGTCGTCCCTGGTACGCGCCGACAGGATGGTCGAGATCAGCACCTTGAACGGGTCGCGCTCAGCCTCGGCGATCAGGCTCACCACCGGCGCGGCGCGGCCGTGCAGGGCGCGCCGGACGCGCCGGAGCGCGTGACCCATCCGGCGCGCGTCAAACGGCTGTCGCGTCGCCGCCGTCGGAGTCATGGCGTCACGATCGGCGGTCGCTTCGATCTAGACGTGGACTCGTCACGATGTGGCTCGGCAGATCCTCGACCAAGGCGAGCCCCAGGAGCCACGAACCTTCGGCCGAAAGCCGGCGAGCAGAGCACGCCCCCCCGGGTTCGCGAGAGAGCCGGGTTCACGAGAGTCGGGTTCACGAGAGCGGGATGCACCAGCACGGCTCACGACAGGAAGTCGACGTCGAGGCCCACCCCGCGCTCCACCGCCAGCTCGTAGGCGACCCGCGCGATCGCCACGTCCTGCACCGCCAGGCCGGTCGAATCGAAGACCGTGATCTGCTCGCGGTCGGTTCGAGCCTCCTTGAGCCCGGCGCAGATCGCGCCGAGAGTCGCGTGGATGCCGTCCGGCTCCAGCACCCCCTGCTCGAGCGGCACGTTGACCTCGCCGCTGGCGCCCGCCTGCTCGAAGTCGTCGACCACGACCCGGGCGTCGAGCAGGATGGCGGCCTCGAGCTCCTGTTTGCCGTGGGCGTCCGCACCCATCGCGTTGATGTGCGTGCCCGGTCGGATCATGTCGCGCAGCACCACCGGCACACGGCTCGGCGTCGCCGTGCAGACGATGTCGCACGCCGCTGCCTGCTCGAGGCTGCCGGCGCGCCCGCCCGACTCCTCGGCGAAGGCCTTCGCCGCCGCCTCGGAGCGGTCGGCGCCGACGACGTCGAAATCGTCGTAGACCACGCGCAGCGCGGCGAGCATCGTGCGCGCCTGCACTCCGCAGCCGACGAAGCCGATCGAGCGCGGTTCGGGGTTCGCCAGCCGCCGCGCCGCGACAGCCGCCGCGGCCCCGGTGCGCACCGCGGTCAAGAAGGTGGCGTCCATCACCGCCAGCGGCCGAGCCGTCGCGGGGTCACTCAGGACGTACATGCCGATCACCGAGGGCAGCCCGTAGCGCTCGGGGTTGTGCGGGTGGGCGTTGACCCACTTCACCCCCGCGGAGCCATCGAGGTAAGCCGGCATGGCCCGGAAGTCGCCGTCGTAGCGGCGCAGGTCGAGATAGACCTTGACCGGCATCTGCGTCTCGCCACGGCCATGGGCCGCGAACGCCTCCTCGACTGCGGGGACCACGCGCTCCATGTCGAGAAGCGACCTCACGTCGCTCCGGGTCAGCACCTTGGTCGTGAGCGAAGGAGCCTGGTTCACCCGTTCGGGGCTCTTCATCGTGACGATTCCTCCCGTCCCTCGTCCTCGGCTCGAGCCGCCAGTCGGCGCAGCAGCCGCTCGAGCAGAGGCCTCTGCGAGGCGTTGATCTTGCGCAGCGCGATCTCGATCGGAAACAGCTCGAATCGGTCGATCTCGGGAAAGGAGGCGCGTCGTCCCGAGCGGGGCGGCCACTCGAGATCGAACGAGTTCGAGCTCAGCTCCGACGGAGCGCACTCCCCCGGAAAGGACCAGACCCGGATCCTCTTGCCGCCCCTGGTCCTCACCTCGCCGAGGTCGACGCAGCCCTCCGATCGCTCCGGCACCGCGTCGGGCGACATGCCGGTCTCCTCCAGGAACTCTCGCCGCGCCGCCCGATAGAGGCACTCGCCGCCGTCGACCAGGCCCTTGGGAACCGTCCAGTGTCCGTCGTCCTTCTTCGAGAAGTAGGGTCCCCCCGGATGCCCGAGCAAGACGCTCAGCCCCTCGCGATCGAGACAATGGAGCAGCAGGCCGGCGCTGAGCTTCATGGCGGGTCGCGGGGATAGGGGTTACAATGCGCTCCCCGACATCGGTGCAGCGCTGGAGCAGGCTCGATCAGTGGCGCGGAGGATCTTAACCAGCCTGCCGCAGACCGCTGGGAGCGACCTGCCGCGGTCGGCTCCCGATGCTGCCGCGACATCGAGCCCCGCCCGATATGATCCCCCCGAAGCATCGCAGACGTCACGGACGAGCGGCCGATCGGTGCGTCGTCGCCGCTCTCGAGGCTGGTCAGCCGCGCTCCCCGGGCGTCCGGGACTCGGAGACCGGCCCATCCGGACCGGTTGGCAGAACCGATGCGAGGCCGCATGGGCGCAGCCTCCTCAGGCCGGCCGGCTGTCATCGGCGGGTTCTCGCATGCAGTTTCTCGGCATACAGTTTCTCGGCATACAGTTTTTCGCATACGATGGTCAAACCTCACATTCAATGGAACTTGTGACGATGAGAAAGACCCTGCTCTCGATCCTGGCGATCCTCGTGGCGATCTGCCTCCCGACTTCGGCTGCCCTCGCCGGCACCGTCTACGTCGCCCTGGCGTCGAACATGGTGCTCGACGGGATCGAGTACCGGACGGTGCTCGAGGTGTCGAACCCGGCGCTCGTCGAACGCTCCTTCTCGACCCACTTCATCGAGGCGTTCCAGGACGGGACCACGCGTCCCGACGAGGTCCAGACACCCTTCACGGTGCCGCCCGGCCGAACCCTGCTCTTCACCGGTCTCTCGAGCGAGGACCAACGCGGCATGCTCGAGATCAGCGCCGATCGGGAGCTGGTGTTCAGCGCCCGCCTCGTGCCGGTCACCGACGACGGCAGCAGCGGCATCGGTGGTCGCGTTCCCGTGATCTCGTCCGACAACCTGATTCAGGGCGGCGAGCGCTTCTTCGTCCAGGGCATCCTGCGCGACGACGCGCGCGCGACCACCTTCGGTCTGGTCAACCTGGCTCAGATCGTCAACGAGTGCTCGGTCGACCTCGTCGGCGCCGATGGCTCCCGTCGCATCGACACCGCGGTGCTCTCGCTCCCGCCGCTCTCGGCCAACCAGTTCGACGACGTCCTGCAGATCGTGGGCATCCCCCAGGCGGCCCAGATCCGCGCCGAGGTCGAGTGCTCGAGCCCCGCCTACGCCTATGCGTTCGTTCTGGATTCGAGCGACGGCGTCGTCTCCGGCATCGACGTCTCGCAGACCGGCGCATCGCTGCTGTCGGCCCCCGGGCAGCAGCTCCCCTGCCCCGAGGGCGCCGAGTGCTTCGAATGGCCCGGCCTGCTCCACCGCCCCACGCCCGGCAACGAGACCAGGACCGTCATGGCGGAGCTCACCCCGGGCTCGGTCTATCGCACGCTGAAGCTTCGTCTGACCATCGACCTCGTCGCCTGGAACCGGGACACCGGCGCCATCCACAACTTCTTCTGGCTCTACCGCAACGGCTGGGTCGGCAATACCTTCGGCTACACCAACGTGCGCGGGCCCGGCAAGGACAAGGTCTCGAACCTGACCAACGTCGACCTGCCGCGAGGCTTGGTGAAGAACGTCCGCATCGACCAGGCGCTCCAAGCCGGCGAGACCTACGTCGCCGACTACACCTACGACACGCGCAGCGGCCGCATCGAGCTCCTGATCCTCGACACCTCGGGCGGACTCGTTGCGCGGCTCACCGACTCGGTGAGCACCAACGTGATTCGTCAGGAGGGGGAGGGGTTCTTCGTCCAGGTGGGTCTCGAAGGACACTTCAACGAGGTGCCGAGCTACGGCTGGAACTACCGCGACCTGCGGCTCGACTTCCTCCCGTGACCGTCGCAGATGCTCCCTGCCGAGCACTGTGGCGAATGACCGGCCGCCGGAGCGCTCGAGACTGGTAGCCGCTGCCTCGCCTGCCGGCTCTTCGCCGTCGATCCGTCGGCGGCGGCTCGGCCCCGGAGAAGCGCGGCCGGCCTCCTCGGGGAGCGGCTTCGACCTCTGTCGCGACGGCGGATCGACGGCGGCAACCCGATCGGCCGTCCTCGAGCCTCCGCGGTCCTGCCTCGGCAACCGGGTCCAGGCTTGCGACGAGCACCGCGCCTCCTGATCCTGGTGGCCTGCGCTCTCGCGGCGCTGGTCGGGTTGGTTGCGCTCCACGACCGGCTGACCCGAGCACCCGCCGACCACTCCCCGATCCTCGCGAGCTCGGCGCTCGATCGCGCGCGCGCACCCGGGCACGCGCCGGCCGGCGACGGCCATCGCCCGTGCACGAACGAGCTTCCCGAGCGGCTCCTGGTCGTCGGATGGGACTCGGCGGACTGGGACCTGCTGCTGCCGCTGATCGACGGCGGCCTGATGCCCAACCTCGCCGCGTTGATGCGCGAGGGCAGCTCGGGGACGCTCGCCACTTTCCTGCCGAGCATCTCGCCGGCGCTGTGGACGACGGTGGCGACCGGGGTCGATCCCGAGCGGCACGGCATCCACGGCTTCTACGCCAAGAAGCCCAGGCTGGCGCGCTGGTGGGACCGGTTGACGAGCTTCGGAGAGGTCGGTCGCCGGCTTTTCTCGAGCTCGGACCGGCGCGCGCGCGCGATCTGGAACCTGCTGAGCGAGCAGGAGCGGCCGGTCCTGGTCGTCGGCTACCACAACACCTTCCCGGTCGAGGACGTGGAAGGGGTGATGGTGTCCAACTACCTGACCCAGGACTCGATCGGACGCATGATGGAGGTCGGGGTCGCGGGCGATCCGGAGCTCGCCAGGAACCTGGTCGACCCTCCCGAGTTGCTCGACCTCGTGCTCGGCCTCCAGCGCGATGTCGACGCCACCCTTGCCGACGCCGCGCGCCGCTTCGCCTCGGTCGACGACCAGGGCGCGGCCGAGCTGGTGGCGAGAGGTCAGAGGCTGCCCGCCGGTGGGGATCAGCGCCCCTGGTTCCTCCTCCACGCGTATGCGTTCGACGAGATCAACGCCCGGATCGCGGCAGCCCTCTATCCTCGGATCGAGCCGGATCTCGCCCTCGTCCACTTCCAGTCCGTCGACTGGGCCGCGCACCAGTTCCTGGTCTTCGACCGGCCGGCCGAGTACGCCGCGATGGAGTGGAGCGAGGAGACGCGTCGCCGCCTCGAAGAGCTCGAGCCCATGTACCGAGACACCGTCCGCTCCTACTACGCCTACCTCGACGAGTGGCTGGGGCGCCTGCTCGCGCTCCGGGGGCCGGGCACCGCCGTGATCGTGGTCTCCGATCACGGCGCCGGCGTCGGCGACGATCCGGACACTCCGGGCAACCACGACCACGGACCGCCGGGGATGATCCTGCTCGCCGGCCCCGGCATCCGCCCGGGCGCCCGCATCGAGGGCGCGACCCTCTACGACGTGATGCCGACGATGGCGGCTCTCCTCGGGCTGCCCCTCGCCCGCGATCTCCCGGGCGAGGTCCTCGAGCAGGCGTTCTGTCCGGGCGTCTGGAACGAAGAGGAGCACCCCGCGGTCGCCACCTACACCCCGGAGCCCGAGTTCCGGCCGAGCGCAGCGCGTCCCCAGGAGCTCCAGGAGGAGCTCCTCAAGCAGCTCGAAGCCCTCGGCTACGTCGACGACTGAGCGCCAAATCGGGGACAGGTACCTAACTCGCTCTGCAGGAGATCGGGATAGGTACCCAACTCCCCCCGCGGGCGAGGAGCAGGGAACTGGAGGTGCCTTTCGGCCTTCCCGACGGCGCCTCGAGTAGCTCCAGGCGCTCGGCTAGGTGACGACCGCAACACAGGGTCTGCGGTCGATCACCGAACCCGTAGCGGCCCTGCACCGGCCGCCTCCGCCGCTACGTGGTCGCGAGATCGGCCGTCGGGGACCGGGGACGAAACTGCTGGATCCAGGGATCCGCTCCTCAGCTGAGGCGAGCCCTCCCACCCTTAGATTCTCCATCAGAGCCCCCTTCGGATCGCGGAGCGCGGCGGGATCGGCCGACGGGGCCTCTCCGGCGCCGTGCAGCACGAGACCGGTCGAGGCCAGACGCTCCCCGTCCGCGAACCTGCCGGCCTCGCGCAGCGAGCCGAAGGCGGCACCGAGAGTCAGCCAGCGTCGCGCGAGAGAGGACTCACCGGCGCCGGTTCGAATCGTTGCAGGACACATCGCCGGCTCCTCCAGTCGTCGTTGCCTTCGACTGTGAGTGGCAGCGGCGACCCGAAAGGTTGCACGCCCCACGCCGGCGGTCCAGGCACGTCGGCGGATCAGATCAAGCGGCTCTTACTGTTGATCTCGAGGCCGTCGCGGTGGCGCAGGGCCCACAGTCGGTGGTAGCCGAAGGTCACCAACTCCTGAATCAACCGCGGATTCGCTTGACGAGCACCTCGTCGAGCGGTCTTTTCTCCGCGTTCCAGTCGGCGCGAAGTGGAAGACGGTCAGGAGGCTGAGGCACTCACAACCGAAGGGCGACCCGCAGACTGGACCTGACCTGCGGCCATCTGCCCGCCGTCGACCCACCCCCGCCGACAGGTCGACGAGCTTCAGGAGCGGGGGAAGGCGGTGACGTCTCCGAAAGCCGGCGAGAAGGTGCCCGGAGGATTCATGAAGGAGCGTGACCCAAAACGTGAGATCCCATCGTCGCCTCCTCCAATCGTCGAGTTCGACTGGTCGTTGGCGCGAGCTCGCCGGCGGTGCACGCGACCTTGCGGCGCGACCACCGGACCACCGGACCACCGAAATCGCCACGCAGAGCGCGAAAGTGCGCGGCTCAGCTCGTGCGCAGCCTCGAGGTGACCACGAACGCGGCGCGGCGGTTGAGTGACCAGCACCTCTCGCCGTTCTGCTCGCAGATCGGCCGCTCCTTGCCGTAGCTGATCCGCTGCAGCCGTCCACCGGCGACGCCCGACGACTGCACTCGCGACAGCGCTGCGCCGGCCCGTCGCTCGCCGAGCGCCAGGTTGTACTCGCTGGTCCCCCGCTCGTCGCAGTGCCCCTCGATGGTGACCACCAGCTCGGGATGCTCCTTGATGAAGCGGGCGTTGCTCTCGAGCCGGTCGATCGCTTCGTCGCTCAACGAAGCTTGGTCGTAATCGAAGTACACGTCCCCGAGCAGGCCTTCGCGCTTCAGGTACTCGTTGAGGGTCGGCAGGTCGGCGCTCCAGATGTCGCCCTCCGCCGGAGCGGAGCGCGGAGCGGGGGGCGCGACCGCCCGCGGCGTGTCGGTCGCGGGCGCCGTCGACGACGCCTGGGTCGAGGAGGGCGGCCTGGGCGGCGTCTTCTTCTTGCCGCACGCCGGCAGCAACACGACGAAGGCGACCAGGACGAGGAGGAGAGAAAGTCTGCGAATCATCGGTGGAGCTCCTGTAGACAGCGGAGACGAAGGTCCGCCGGTCCGCGACACAGTAGCCCCGCGCGCGCAAGGCCGCTATTTGCCGATGGATAGCACTTGCTATGCCCTTCGATAGATGCCATCGAGAGCGGCATCGCGGTACTGTTGAGCGCTGGATTCGCGGACCGGAACCCTTGCACCAGCTCTCGCCCCCCCAGAGCCTCGCCGAGCGCCTGATCGCCTCGGGGCGCATCGTGCTCGCGGCCTCCTCGCTGTTCGCGGTTTGGCTCGACCCCTCCGAGCCGGCCAAGTACGCCAGCATCGCCTACGGGCTGCTCGCGGCGTATCTGGGCTACTCGATCCTGGTGGCGACGCTGTCCTGGCGCCTGGGCCCGCCCCCCGAGCGCAGGCGCCTGCTGTCCCACGCCTTCGACCTGCTGTTCTTCTCGGCGTTCATCTACTTCACCGCGGGGCCGGCGTCGCCGTTCGTCGCTTTCTTCGTCTTCTCGCTCGTCTGCGCGACGCTGCGCTGGGGGTGGCGAGGCGTGCTGTGGACCGCGGCGGCGGCGTTCGGCGCCTACCTCGCCGCCGGACTCTATTTCGGGCTGGTGCTGCACGACGAGACCTTCCAGCTCCACTCCTTCATCATCCGCGGGGTCTACCTCGCCGTGCTCGCGACCCTGCTCGGCTACCTCGGATTCCACGAGCACCAGGCTCG
>DATKBT010000033.1:0-24424 GCA_035546295.1 Thermoanaerobaculia bacterium
GTCGAGGGGGCCGACGTGGTCTTCCACCTGGCCGCCATCCACGGCGGGCGCGGCTTCGTGGACCTCCATCAGGGTCCCTGCTCGCAGAACCTGGCGATGGACGGGATCCTGGTCAAGGCTGCCTACGAGGCGGGGGTCGAGAAGCTCGTCTTCGCCTCCTCGGGGTGCGTCTACCCGAACCACCTCCAGGGAGACGTCAACCAGGAGCTCTACCTCACCGAGGCCATGGTGGGGCCGCCCTACGACGCCGACAACATGTACGGCTGGGCGAAGCTCATGACCGAGCTGACTCTGCGCGCCTACTACCAGGACTTCGGCTTCAAGTCCGCGTCCTGCCGGTTCTTCACCGTCTACGGCGAGCGCGGCGTCGAGAACCACGCGGTGATCGCCATGATCGCCCGCGCCTTCGTCGGCCAGAACCCCTTCGAGGTGTGGGGGGACGGAACCCAGGTGCGCAACTGGACCTATGTCGGCGACATCGCCCGCGGCATGATCCTCGCCGCCGAGAAGATCGATGACGGCACCGCAATCAACCTCGGCACCGAGGAGCGGACGACGGTCATGCAGGCGGTCGAGGAGGTGTTGCGCTACACCGGGCACAAGGCTGAGATCAAGCTCCTTCCCCACATGCCGACGGGGCCGCTCAACCGGGTCGCCTCGAACCGGCTCGCCAGGGAGCTGCTCGGGTGGGAGCCGGAGATGAAGTTCATGGATGGTCTTCATCGGACCGTCGAGTGGTACTTCGGGTCTCGTCAGCGTGAGGCCGTGAGCGGATATCTGAACCGGATGCTGACCGAGCGTTGAGGCTGGCGGCTCGGACGCCGGGCCACGCCACGCACCTGCAATGTCCGCGGTTCTTCCCGCGCCTTTGCGTCGGATCCTCCCCCGGCGGGTTCTGCAGTCACTCCGCTCGCTCGTCTGGAGCCTGCCGAATCTCGACCGAAACCTGCGTTCCGGACTGCGCGTCCACATCGGTAACGCCTCCGATTGGCTCGTCTTCAACGAGATCTTCGTCGATGGGGATTACGACGCCGCGATCGACGGTCTGATCGGGAGGGACGAGCCCCTCGAAATCCTGGATCTCGGCGCCAATGTCGGGTTCTTCTGTCTACGAGTCGCCGACGTGCTCATCCGGCGCGAGATCGACTTCCGGATCACCGCCGTCGAAGGCAGCCCCCGCACGTTCGTCGAGCTCCGTCGGCGTCTCGACCAACCGCTTCTGGAGAATCGGCTCCGCTTGCTCCAAGGTCTCGTCGGAGGCCGTGGAGGCTCGGCGAGTCTCGCGGTCCGCGAGACCCACTTCACCTCGTCGACTCGCCGCTCGCAGGCTGGCGACACTGTCGTCGAAGTGCCCTATGTCGACCTCGACGACGAACCGATCTGGGGCGCTGTCCCTCCCGCCATCGATCTGCTCAAGTGCGACATCGAGGGATCCGAGCAGCTCTTTCTGGAGACGTATCCGCAGATCCTAGAAAGAACTCGAGCACTCGTCCTGGAGATCCACTCGCTGGAGTGTGACCGAGATCGATGTCTCGAGCTACTGACAGCTTCGGGCTTGGAGCGCCAGGAGCTCCTCGACGTCAATCAGGTGACAGGCACCTCACTGCACTACTGTCGCCGCGGAGAGGGCCAATGAATCGTGTCGTCTACCTCTGCGATTGGCTGCCCCCCGACTTCGGAGCCGTCGGTCAGTACTCGGTCCTGTTCGCCACCGAGCGGGCGCGACGCGGAGAGCACGTCACTTTGGTCGGCCTCTCGACCCGTGGGCACTCCGTCGAGACCGTCCAGGAGGGGGATGGCAGCGTGGAGACCATCCGGATTCCTGCTTCACGCTACGACAAGTCGCGGCTGTTTCGCCGGGCGCTCTGGACGCTGCGGACGAACCTCGCGCTGCTGTGGCGCGCGCGTGCGGCAGTGCGCCGAGCCAACGAGATCCTGTTCACCGGAAGCCCTCCCTTCCTGATCCACTTCGTCGTCCCGCTCAATCTGCTGCTCCGCAAGTGCGTGACCTACCGGATCACCGACTTCCACCCCGAATGCCTGATCGCCGAGCTCGGGCGGACGCCGCCCCCTCTGCGCTGGTTTCACAGGCTGACGATCGCCTTGCGGAGGCGGGTCGATCGGTTCGAGGTCCTCGGCGAGGACCAGCGGCGGCGGCTCGAGGAGCTCGGCATTCCCTCCGATCGCATCCAGCTCAAGCGCGATCCCTCTCCGGTTGCCATCCATTCCGACGTCGAGCCGCTTCCTGTGCCCGAGACGCTCCGCGGCAGATTCGTGCTCCTGTACTCGGGGAACTTCGGCGTCGCTCACGACCACGAGACCTTCCTCGAAGGCTACCGGCGTCATCACCGTGAGGGTTCGGGGCGCGTGGGGCTGTGGCTGAATGCAACAGGCGCCAAGGTCGCTCTCCTCGAGCGGACGCTGGTCTCCGACGGCCTTCCTTACCACCGAAGCGAGCTGTTGCCGCTCGAGGATCTACCCAGGATCTTGGTCGCCGCGCAGGCTCACCTCATTACGTTGCGCAACGAGTTCGTCGGCTTCGTGCTGCCTTCGAAGGTCTATGCCTGCATCGAATCGAAGCGACCGATCCTGTTCATCGGCAGCGAAGAGTCCGACGTCCATCTGCTCTGCCATCGCGCCCTGGCTTCAGAGCGCTACTTCCAGGTCGACACGGGTGACCCAGAGAACGTCACTCACGCGCTGGAGACGATGAGCGCGAAGGCGCCTGTTGGGACCGCAGTCACCTTCGATCGACCGTCGAGTTAGTTCCTGAGCCGCAGCGCCATTCGACGGACGCCCGCCGTGCAGAGACCGGCGATTCGAGAATTCCTCCTCCGAGGCGGCGCGTCGAACGCGCTGCTCCCCCAGTCGCGCCCGCTTCCTCGTTGCCTGGTCGCGACTGCGGGGCTCGTCTCTTCGCCAAGATCCTGATCGAGCTCCCGCTTCCCGGGGCACCAGCCTCCAAACCTCCTCTCGTCCTGGAGGCGGTCGCGCTATCACGGGAGGACCTTTGGCCCCTGCCTTCGGCTGAGGGCCTTCGCAGAGGTGCAGACGAGCACATTCGCCGCTCGCTGTGTACTGATGCCCAAACGTTGGCTATCCTCGGCCGACGCCGCCTACAAGCCGCGATCTTCTATGGATCACCCTCTCCTGTTTGCTGCGCTAGCTGCGCTCGTCGCAGGCTTCACGACCAATCTCCTGGTCCCGCTGGCCGTGCGAGTCGCGCGCGCATTGCGTGCAGTGGACAAGCCGGGCGGCCGGCGCCACCAGCCCGGCGAGGTGCCGCGGCTCGGCGGACTCGCCATCGTCGCCGGCCTGGCTCTGGGCGTGATGACCGTCGTTGCTCTGCAGTGGAACGAGTGGGCCGTCACGATTCCTCGAGGCCAGGCTCTGGCTCTGCTCATCGGCGGCGCGTTGATCTTCACGCTCGGCATCGTCGACGACCTGTTCGATGTCCCGGCGGCGAAGAAGTTCGGCATCCAGGTGCTCGCGGCCACCATTCTGGTCGTCGCCGGCTGGTCGTTTAACGTCCTTCGGCTGTTCGGGATCGGTGACGTCCAGCTCGGCGTCGCCGAGCAGGCGGTGAGCGTCCTGTTCATCGTCGGCGTCATCAACGCGATCAACCTGATCGACGGACTCGACGGGCTGGCGGGCGGCGTGGTGGCGATCATCTCCGCGAGCTTCCTCGCCTACGCGATCCTGCTCAAGGACCCGGCCACCATGATCCTGATGGGAGCAACGGCCGGCTCCTGCCTGGGTTTCCTGCCGCACAACTGGGCGCCGGCAAGGATCTTCATGGGGGACTCCGGGGCGCTGACCTTGGGCTTTCTGCTGGCGGGAGCCAGCGTCCAGTCCTTTACGAAGACCCAGGCCTTCGTCGCCATCCTCGTGCCCATCCTCGCCCTCGGCGTCCCGATGTTCGACACGCTGTTGGTGATGCTGGTGCGGTTTCTCCGGCAGCCGCACGGACCGTTGGCGGAGCGTTTCCTTCACATGTTCCGGGCCGACCGCAATCACCTGCACCATCTTCTCGAGCACCTCAGCGCCAGCCGCGGGCGAGTCGTCTGGACGATCTACGCCAGCGTGCTTCTGTGTTGCGCCGCGGCAATCCTCGTCGCGCTGAGCCGCGACCTGCGGCTCGGCGTGGCGATCATCGTGCTCGAGTTCTTCGCGATCCTGCTCGTCCGTAAGCGCGGGATGGCCGCCGAGGCGCGACGGCTCGCGGACGAGAGGCTGGCGCGTGAAGGTCTGGACGATTCCAACACCGCACGGCTGGAGGACCCGGAGCTCGTTCGAATTCCCATCCGAACCAGCCAGTAGCGCCGGCAGCGCGCGCTGCCCTGTCCGATGTGCCGTCGTAGATCAGCCCCTCGAGCCTCTAAGACCGCAGCGGCAGCAGGGGGAACGAGGGTTTCCGAGCTACGGAGGCGTCTGCTCGGAGAGTACGAAGCCGAGCCGGCAAAGGCCGAGCGGGACCTACTGGCGTTGCTCGCGGATCTCGACCGTCCAGGGCCTGATCGAGGTGCGCCCGGCCTCGTCGGGAGATTGACGGGACCGTCGAGGCGTCAAAGACGCGAGCAGGCGGCCTCAAGCGACGTCGCTGAAGGCGGCGTCGAACGCCTCGAACGGCTCGCCGGCGTCGGGCATCGCTCCGAGCCGGATCGGCCCGCTCTCCACCCAGGCATGGGCGAGCACCTTGTCGTCGGCCCGGCGGACGCCGAGCTTGATCTCGCAGGCGATCCGGCGACGCCGCAGCAGCCACCACAACGCGATCGCCTGGCGGAGGCACGTGACGCGGACGAGACCGCCTCGTGCAACCGATCCGATCAAGCTCTCGGCACGGCGCGCGCCGGCCACCAGCTCGGGTTCCTCTCCCAGCGGAGCGCCCGCCGGAGGCAGCGTTCGCTCGAGCCAGCGGATGAGCCTCTTGGCGCCCAGGCCTTCCAGGCCGAGTTGCACGAATGGCAGGCCGAGCGTCGCCAGGATCGTGAAGCGCCGGTCGTTGGCCGAGAGCTCCCGGAACGCACGCCAGCGTCGGCGCAAGCCTCCAGTCGGCGCACCGTCGGCTCGATCTCGATCGCCGTGCGAGGGCTCACGCTGCATCTTCCGCCTCCCCTCCCTCCGCCGCCGGCGTATCGATCACGGCCCCCGACTCGTCGAAACGCCACCTCCGATACGTCCACATCCACTGCTCCGGATGCCGGCGGATCTCGGCCTCGATGTCGTCCGCCAGCACCTGGGTCAGCGCAGCCTCGTCCTCGACACCGTGGTCGGCCGCCAGGAGCTCGCGACCGACGAGCTTGAACCGGAAGGGGGCCACGCGGAGACAGTACACCGAGATGACCGGGCACTGCGTGCGGATCGCGATGGCTCCGGGACCGCCGACGAAGGCGGTGGGCAGGCCGAAGAAGCGGACCGTCGGCCCGCGGTTCTTCCTCGGCTTCTGGTCCATCGCAAAGCCCAGGACGTCACCCCCCTTGATCGCCTGGAACATGTCGCGCACCAGGCTCTTGTCGCCTACCCAGAGCGTCTTCGCGCCGGCGCGTCGGCGCAGGCGGGCGAGCAGGCGGGTGAGCGGCGCCATACGGGTGCGCTTGGCGAGGATGTGGAAGGTGCGCGGAGAGAGCCTCGAGATCCAGTGCACGACCAACTCCCAGCTCCCGAGGTGGCCGGTGACCAGGAGCGTGCCGCGCCCCTGCGCCTCGACCTGCTCCAGCAACGCGCGCAGCTCTTCGACGCCGTCCGCGCGCAACGAGGAGGGAGAGAAGAGGCCGCGCACCGTCTCGAGCTGGATCGCGATCTGCTCGCGGCACAGCCGGCGTAGGAGCGGCTCGACCTCGGCCTCGGGAACCCGCAGCACCCGGCGGAAGTTGGTGCGCGCGATCACCATCTCGCGGCGCGAGCCGGTGCGGTGGACCCAGGCGAAGAAGCGAATGATCCCGGGGAAGAGCGGCCGTGGACAATAGCGTGCGACGCCGACGATCGCGGGGAGCACGACGGCGACCGCCGCGTCGCGGATGCGGTAGGAGAGACGCTGCGGCCGGCGGGGGTCGACGGGACGGCTGGGGGTCATGGGACCACGGGAACGGCGAGGCCAGGACTGATGCTTCGGCAAAAAGACAGCTTATCGGAGCGAATAGCCGGCCCGGTCGCGTCGCGTGCTGCCGCGGCGTCGCTCGGCAGCCGAATCCTCCCGTCTGGATGCGTCCGGTCTAGCTCACGCCGACCTCCTGTCGGGCGATCGCGCGGTACCCGCCGGCGTCGTCCGAACGGTGGCCTCGATCCGCACCGGTGCCTTGCAGCGTCGGGCTGGACGCGCTGCGGTATAGCCGTAGAGCCGGATCCCGAAGTCTGGAACAGCCTCTCTGTCCTGGCGGAGGAGCGCGCGGCGACGTCCCGTGAAGCGCCGCGTCGGCCGACCGCGAGGTCGGCCGCTACACGTCTCCTGCTTGGCGGCCTCGGGGCGTTGGTCGCGACCGTTCGATCCCGCGAGGTCTCGGTGTTGCGGGCCGGCTCGGAGTCCTGCCACCGCGGGGGTCTTGAGAGAGCGCGTCGTGGACGAGGAAGGCGTGCCTCGTTCGGGAGGCGCGCGTCACTGTGAAGGGGTGCGTCATTCGGGAGGCGTGCGTCATTTGGGTGGCGACGCGATCCACTCCCTCACCTTGGAAAACCTCCTCTCGACCGGCCTCCCCTTCACCGCCGTCGCCAACGCCCGTCGCTGCCCCACCAGCACGACCAGGGACCTGCCACGGGTGACGCCGGTGTAGATCAGGTTGCGCTGGAGCATCACCCAGTGGGCGAGCGCGATCGGCACGATGATCGCCGGGTACTCCGAGCCCTGCGACTTGTGGATGGTGATCGCGTAGGCGAGGACGATCTGGTCGAGCTCGCCGAAGCGGTAGGCGACCTCGCGCTCCTCGCGCTCTTCCCCGTAGCGCACGACGAGCTCCTGCGCCTCGGGGTCGATCGCGGTGACCACCCCGACGTCGCCGTTGAAGACCTCCTTGTCGTAGTCATTCTCGGTCTGCATCACCTTGTCGCCGACGCGGTAGGTCCAGCCGAAGCGCTCGACCTCCTCGGCGCCCGCCCGCTTCGGGTTGAGCGCCGCCTGCAGCTCGAGGTTGAAGGCGCGGGCGCCGAGCTTTCCCCGGTTCATGGGGCACAGGACCTGCACGTCGCGCAGCGGATCGAGGCCGAAGCGCCGGGGGATCCGGTGGCGCGCGATCTCGACCACCTTGGCGCGGGCGTCCTCGGGCTCCTCGGCATCGACGAAGTAGAAGTCGGTGAGAGCGGCCCCCTGCCCCGAACCGGCCTGCCCCGAGCTGGCCTGCCCCGAGCCGACGCCGCTGGAGAAGCCGACCCGCGAAGGGGCGGCATTCGAGCCGGCACCGCTCGGTCCTGCCCCGGCCGAACCGGATTCCGTCGCGCCCGCCGCGCCCGGCTCGGGCAGCTCGGGCATCAGCCCGCGATTGATGCGGTGCGCGTTGACCACGATCCGGCTGGTCCGCTCCTGGCGGAAGATCTCGGTGAGGCGGGCGACCGGGACCACGCCGCTGTCGATCGCGTCGCGCAGCACCTGGCCGGGGCCGACCGACGGGAGCTGGTCGACGTCGCCGACCAGCAGCAGCGCGCCGTCCTCGGGGACCGCGTCGAGCAGCGAGGCCATCAGCGGGACGTCGACCATCGAGGTCTCGTCGACCACCAGGAGGCCGCACTCGAGCGGGTTCTCGCCCCGGCGCCGGAAGCCGCCGCTCCTGGGGTCGACCTCGAGCAGTCGGTGGATGGTCTTGGCCTCGAGGCCGGTGCTCTCCGCCAGGCGCTTGGCGGCGCGGCCGGTCGGCGCGCACAGCGCGACCTCCACCCGCTTGGCGCGCAGGATCGACAGGATCGCGCGCACCAGGGTCGTCTTGCCGACGCCGGGCCCGCCGGTGATCACCAGCGCCCTCGAGTCGAGCGCACGCTCGACCGCGGCGCGCTGGCTCGGCGCGAGATCGATCCCGAGGCGCTCCTGCACCCAGACGAGCGCCGGCTCCGCGTCGATCGCGCCCCAGGGCGGCCGGCCGGCGGCGATGGCGTGCAATCGCCGGCCGATCAGGCGCTCGGCCTGCCACAGCGTTGCCAGGAAGATCGCGCGCTCGCCCTCGATCGTGTCCGCGATCAGATCGCCTTCGGCGAGCTCGGCGACCAGGGCGCGCTCGAGGATCTGGCGCGGAATCTCGAGCAGCTTCTCGCCCTCCTCGAGCAGACGCTGCTCGGGGAGCGCGCAATGGCCGGCGCCCACGGCCTGGAGCAGGGTGTAGGCGAGCCCGGCCCGCGCGCGCACGTCGGCGTCCTTGGCGATGCCGAGGCGCTGGGCGAGCGCGTCGGCGGTCTTGAAGCCGACGCCGCGAATGTCGCGCGCGAGCCGGTACGGGTTCTCGGTGATCAGCGGCACCGCGTCGGCGCCGTAGGTCTTGTAGATGCGCACCGCGCGTGCGGTGCCGATGCCGTGGCTCTGGAGGAAGACCATGATGTCGCGGATCACCCGCTGCTCGGCCCAGCCGTCGAGGATGCGCTGGAGGCGAATCGGGCCGATGCCGTCGACGGTCTTGAGCCGCTCGGGGTGCTCCTCGATGACCTCGAACACGCGCTCTCCGAACGCGCCCACGAGCCGGCGCGCGAGCTCGCGCCCGATCCCCCGGATCAGCCCCGAGCCGAGGTAGCGCTCGATGCCCTCCAGCGAGTCGGGGGGCGTGACCCGCAGCAGCGCCGCCTTGAACTGCAGGCCGTGATCGACGGTGTTCTGCCACTCGCCGGAGGCCTGGACCGTCTCGCCGGGGGCCACGGAGGGAGCGTGGCCGATCAGGGTCACCAGCTCGCGGCGCCCACGGACCTTGAGCCGCAGCACGCAGAAGCCGTTGTCGGCGTTGTGGAACGTGACCCGCTCGACGATGCCGGAGAGGGCGACGCGGGGGGCGGCTTCCTGGGCGGGGCGGGGCATTGCGGGTGTTCGATCGGCGGGTCGCGGCGTGGGGCGGGAGTCGCGGTTCCGTCACGGGGGAGCGAGTCGGCGTTGCGGCGGCGTCGTGTGGCGTTGCGGCGAGCATGCCAAAGATCCAGCCGAAGGCACGTCGAGCTCCCGCCCGTGCATCACCAGACCCTTCTTCGTGGCGGCCGACTTTGCGGTCGAGCGAGAATCGGGGCGAGCGGCTCGGACTCGAGCGCATCATCGCGGCGCCGCCGTTCAGTCGTCGCGATCGGCCGCCATGGAGGTGGGCCGCATCTGTCGGAGACCGTCACTCTTCCCGAGCGGGTGAGCTCGAGCGAAGTGCTCTGGTACTCTCCTCCCCATGCGTCAGGACCTCCTCGAAGAGGGCAAGAAGCTGAGTTTCCCTGAGCGAATCGAGCTCGCGGAAGCGATCTGGGACAGCGTTCCGCGCGACGCTACCGAGGACCAGCTCGACGTTCCCGAGTCGCATCGCCAGATCCTGGATCAGCGTCTCGCTTCCGAGAAGAAGACCCCCGAGTCGGGTTCTGACTGGCCGGAGGTGCGCGATCGCCTACGGCGCAAGCTGTGAGGCCTTCTCTTCTACTTTCAGAAGACGCCGAAGCCGATCTCGCGGAGGCCAGCTTTGGTACGAGTCACAACGGGTGGGCCTGGGCGCTGACTTCCTCGAAGTCGTCGACCAGACTCTCACCCAGATTGCCGAGCTCCCCGCCATGTATCCGGCGGTCTATCGCGGGCTTCGACGAGCGCTCTTACGCCGGTTTCCCTATGCCGTCTACTACCGGCTGCGAGGGGAGTCCGTGCGGGTTCTGGCGTTTCTTCACCAGCGCCGGAGCCCGAACGTCATCCGCTCTCGGACATCGCGTTCCTGAGGTGCGGTAGCGAAATGTTTCGAGCCCCGCGACGACCCGATCGAATCGGCCATGACGGCAGGGCCCTCGATCGAGGGTGGTTCGACGGCGCTCCGTACCGATCGGTCGTCCGCCTCGTCACGGCGTCGCCATCGAGTCGTCGCGATCGGCGGCCACCGAGGGCGTCCGCTTCGGGTGCCGGGCTCGGCTCGCTATCTCCCGCCGGACCGGCTCCTCGATCCGGAGACTACAATCCGCGGACATGACCGCTCCCGTCTCCGCTCGCTGGCACCACCTCCACCTCGCCGCCCCGGACCCGGCTGCGGCCGCCGACTGGTACGCGACGCAGCTCGCCGGCCAGCGCCGCACCTACGGCGAGTACGAGCTGGCGCTGTTCGACGGCCACTTCTTCACCTGGTATCGGGACGGCGAGCCCGCGCGGTCGCAGGGCTCCGTGCTCGATCACTTCGGCTGGTCGGTGCCGAACCTCGAGGAGACGATGGATCGCCTCGTCGCGGCCGGAGCGACGGCGCTCGACGGTCCGCGGACCGTTGGCGACGCGCAGCTCAAGATCTCGTTTCTCGACGATCCCTGGGGCGCCAAGCTCGAGCTGCTCGAGGATACCGACCTGCTCGGCTTCCATCACGTTCACGTGGTGGTGCCGGAGCCCGAGGCCGAGCGGGAGTGGTGGCGCGATCGTTTCGGCGGCGCGCCGGAACGGTTCAAGGGGCTGGTGCCCGGGCTGAGACACCCGCGCTTCTGGATGCTGTTTCGCGAAGCGCAGGAGAGCGTCGCGCCGAGTCTCGGGCGCTCGATCGATCACCTGGGACTGCGGCTGGAGGACGTCGATGCGGCCTGCCGCGAGCTCGCCGGGCGCGGCGACGAGCTCGAGGGCGCGCCCGCGGACTTCGGGCCGAACCGCTTCGCGTTCCTTTCTTCGCCGAGCGGGGTCCGCGTCGAGCTGTTCCAGGTCGGCGCCTGACCGGGCGATCGCTCGATGACCGACCCCGAGCGGCTCCTCGCGCCACAGCCGGTGCGCCTCGAGCGCACGGGAGGCGCCTGGCGAGGAGCGGGGGAGGTCTCGTTGTGGGGCGGCTTCGCGGGGCCGGAGAGCACGATGCTTCGTGCGCGTGCCTCCGAGCTGCTCGCTCGCGCTGGACTGCGGGTCGCCGACGCTGCGCAGCCGTCGGAGGCCGCGGTCTCTCTGCAGCCGGGGAACGGCCTCGCGCCGCAGTCGTACCGACTGGAGTCGCTCCAGGAGGCTTGGCGGATCGAGGCCGGCGATGCCCCGGGCGCCTTCTACGCGCTGTGCACGCTGGCGCAGTGGCTCGAGCTGCACAGATCGCCCGATGGTCGATCGGTCTCGGCGCCCTGCATCAGGGTCGAGGACGCGCCGTCGTTCGCGACGCGGGGAGCGATGCTCGACGTCTCGCGCAACCGCGTTCCGACGTTGGAGACGCTGTTCGAGCTGGTCGATCGCTTTGCCGCGCTCAAGCTCAACCACCTCCAGCTCTACGTCGAGCACACCTTCGCGTATCAGGGCCACGAGCGCGTCTGGGAGGGGTGGAGCCCGCTGACTGCGGAGGAGATCCGGGCGCTCGACGACCACTGCCGGGAGCGCTTCGTCGAGCTGGCCCCCAACCAGAACAGCTTCGGCCATTTCCACCGCTGGCTCGTGCACGACGCGTATCGCCCGCTCGCCGAGTGCCCGGAGGGAATCCAGCACCCCTTCGGCGATGAGCGCGAACCCTTCAGCCTGTGCCCGACCGACCCGCGCTCGCTCGAGCTGCTCGGCGACCTCTACGCCCAGTTGCTGCCGTGCTTTCGCAGCGAGCGGTTCAACGTCGGTCTCGACGAGACCTTCGACCTCGGAATGGGGCGATCGGCGGCGGAGGTGGCGCGCGTCGGAAGGGGCCGCGTCTATCTCGAGTACCTGAGGCGCGTTCACGGTCTCGTCTCGCGCCACGGCCGGCGGATGCTGTTCTGGGGGGACATCATCCTCGAACACCCGGAGCTGATCCCCGAGCTGCCCGAGGACGTCGTCGCGCTCGAATGGGGGTACGAGGCCGATCACCCGTTCGGCGAGCACGGGGCGAGCTTCGCGTCGTCCGGGCGGGAGTTCTGGGTCTGCCCGGGGACCTCGTCGTGGCTGAGCTTCGCGGGGCGGGCGACGAACGCGCTCGGCAATCTCGCGAGCGCCGCCGTTCACGGGCGCGAGCACGGGGCGAGCGGGTACCTGGTCACCGACTGGGGAGATCAGGGGCACCTGCAGCCGCTGCCGGCGAGCTACGTCGGATGGCTGGCGGGGGCGTGCTTCGCGTGGAACGCCGACGCGGCGCGACGGGCGCCGAGGGAGCCGAGCTCCGCGACTGCCGCGAGCGTCGCCGACGGGGTCGAGCGATGGCTCGCCGGCGATTGCGCGCCGGGGATCGGACGCTCGATCTGGGATCTCGCGGAGGCGTATCGACTCGTGGGGCCGACGCCCATGAACCGCTCCGTTCTCTTCTCGATCGTGCAGCGGGTGGCGCAGCCCATGACCGGCGGCGCCTTCGATGCGCTCGACCGCGAAGGGCTCGAACGCACGGCCGCAGCGCTCCGTGACCTTCGCGCGGGCTTGACGACGAAAGCGGCTGTGTCGGCAAGCCGCGAAGGTGAACCTGGAGCGGCGGCTCGAACGATCGGAGCGGAGCAGACGCAGCGGGAGCTCCTGTGGACCGCCGACGCGATGCTCCTGGCCTGTGAGCTGGGGCTGCAGCGGATCGAGCAGGGACGTGAGCGTCCGGTCCTCGAGCTCCCCGCGGCCTCGCGTCGCAGCCATCGCGACGAGGCCAAGAGGCTCGCCGAGGAGCTGAGCGGGACATGGTTGGCGAGTCACCGCCCCGGCGGGCTCGACGCGTCGCTCGAGTGGTGGGGACGCATCGAGCACGCGTTGGAGGCAGAGAACGAATCGATCGGGTGCGAGTGACGGCGGTCGGGCAGCGTGCCGCTCCGCGTGCACCATCTCGCTGAAGCGTAGAGGCGCCGCGCGTCCAGTTCGGAAGAGCGAGCCTCCCCCGCTCGATCGTCGGCCGAGCAGGAGCCCGTCCGCTACGAAAGCTCGATTCGGAGGATCCATCGCGACAACGCGACGGTGTCACCCTCGACCGGAGGCCCTCGGACCCGATCGCTACAATCCGCCGACCATGAGCCGCCCTGCCGATCTGATTCCTGTTCGTGACGTCCACTCCTTCGACCCTCAGGGCCTCGAGCGCTGGCTCGAGCGCCACGTCGCGGGCTACCGGGGGCCCGTCGAGGTCCTGCAGTTCGCGGGCGGTCAGTCCAACCCGACCTACTCCCTCGAGTCGCCGAGCGGCCGTTACGTCCTGCGCAGAAAGCCGCCCGGCAAGCTGCTCCCCTCGGCCCACGCGGTCGACCGCGAGTACCGCGTGCTGACCGCGCTCCGCGCCACTGGCGTTCCCGTCGCCCGCACCTTCGCGCTGTGCGAGGACGACGACGTCATCGGGACGGCCTTCTACGTCATGGAGCACGTCGACGGTCGCGTACTGCGCGACCCGCTGCTGCCGGGCTGCAAGCCCGCGGAGCGGGCCGCGATCTACGACGCGATGAACGCGACGCTGGCGGTGCTGCATCGTGTCGACTTCGTGGCGGTCGGGCTCGAGGACTTCGGCAAGCAGGGGGAGTACGTGGCGCGTCAGATCCACCGCTGGACCAAGCAGTACCGGGCCTCTGAGACCGTGACGATCACGGAGATGGATCGCCTGATCGAGTGGCTGCCTCGCCACATCCCGGAGGACGACGAGACGACGCTGGTCCACGGCGACTTCCGCCTCGAGAACATGATCTTTCACCCCACCGAGCCCGAGGTGCTCGCCGTCCTCGACTGGGAGCTCTCCACCCTCGGCCACCCGCTGGCGGACCTCTCCTACAACTGTCTGCTCTACCGCACCGATCCCGACGCCTTCGGCGGGTTCGGCGACACCGACCTCGCCGCGCTCGGCATTCCCACCGAGAGCGAGTACGTCGCCGCCTACTGCCGCAGAACCGGGCGCGAGAGCATCGACGGCTGGGAGTTCTACATGGCCTTCGCTCTGTTCCGGATCGCCGCCATCCTCCAGGGGATCATGGGGCGCGTCGTCGACGGGACGGCGGCGGCCAAGAACGCGGCGGAGCGCGGCGCGATGGCGCCGGCGGTGGCGAGGCGGGGGTGGGAGATCGCGGAGGGGATGGGCGCGTAGCGCTGCGAGGATGCGGCGGCGAACGCGCGGGAATCGATCTGGACGGTCCGACCTTCTCGCCGCGAATCGAGACGCTCTCGTCACACCCGCAGCCGTCCCTCCCAGACCGTCACGGCGCGGCCCGCGAGCCCCACCCGATCTCCCCGCACGGTCACCTCGACCACGCCACCCCGCGCCGACGCCTGGTAGGCGCGCAAGCGCTCGCGCCCCAGCCTTCGCGCCCAGTACGGGCCGAGGGTGCAGTGCGCGGAGCCGGTGACCGGATCCTCGGGAACGCCGACCGCCGGAGCGAAGAAGCGGGATACCACGTCGTGGCCGTCCTCGTCCGCGCGCGCCGTCACGATCACGCCGCGCGCCTCGAGGCTGCCGAGCAGCGCGAAGTCGGGCTCGACGGCGCGCACGGCCTCGGCGTCGAACAGCTCGACCAAATAGTCGCCCTCGCCGCTCCGGTGGACGCCAGCGGGCTGGACGCCGAGCGCCTCGATCAGCCCCTCGGGGGGCTCGGCGGGGACCGGATCGCGGGACGGGAAGTCCAGCTCGATCCAGCCGTCCTCGCGCCGGCGCGCGGCGAGCAGGCCGCTTCGCGTCGAGAACCACGCCGGCTCACCGGCGCCGAGACGACCGCTCTCCCAGAGGACGTGGGCGCTCGCCAGGGTAGCGTGCCCGCACAGCGCGACCTCGACCTTCGGCGTGAACCACCGCAGCCCGATCGGGGCCTCTTCCGCGGGCGCCGGCTCGGAGGCCGCCGAGGCGGAAGCGCCGGAATCCGAGACCGAGCCGCGCACGGGTGACGTCGCGCCGCCGGCAGCAGATCGCTCGTTCCCGCCCCGGCCCTCACCGTCGCCAGCTCGAGCTCCGGATCCGGGCCCAGCTCCGGCTCCCGCTCCGGCCACCTCTCCAGCTCCCCGATCCACGCCCGCTCCGGCTCTCGCTCCAGTTCCCGGCCCGGCTCGGGCTGTGGCTCGGGCTGGGGGAACGCGGACGAACGCCGTCTCGGAGAGGTTCATCTCGGCCGCCAGCGACTGCATCCACTCCGGATCCCGCTCCTCGGCCAGCAGGCAGACCGCCGCCGGATTGCCGCGAAACGGCCCGTCGGCAAAGGCATCGACGCAGAACATCGGCGCGTCCTCGAATCGCCTCCCCTCCACTACCTCGTCCATCGAGTCCACTCTATGGAAGCTCCTCAAACACCACAAGTTGCGCCTGTCGCTGTGGTACGCTTTTCGGTCTCTCAGGCTTTGGACGAAGCGCGGGAGCGATCCGCTGCGACGGCTGATCAGCCTCTGGGACCTGGGGCGATCGCGCCGGGTCCCGCGCCGAGCTCGAAGCCCCCGAGCAGCTCGTCGTCGTGATCGAATCCTCTGCTTCCCACGCCCGCCACCCGGTCGACGAGCACGCGGTGGAAGCGTAGACGTCCATCTCGATCCCGAACGTCCCGAACGGCCCGAACCACCCGAACGCCAGGCCCTCTCTCGACATCAATGGCCAAGCTGGAGCAGCTCAAGCGGTCGATCCTCGACCAGGCGGTGAGCGAGAACGTCGACCTGATCACGGGGCGCCGGCGCGTGCGTCGCCAGGTCCAGCCCGTTCCCCGCACGCTGCGTCTCCTGATCGTGGTGTTGTCGATCGGTTTCACCCTCGCCGTCGCAGGTCTGTTGCGCGACCGGCTGTCGGGCGTCGCGGCGGAGGCCCGGACTGCGGCCTCGGATGCGGGTGCGACGGCAGCGGAGGATGCGGTCGGCACTCGTGCAGCCAGGCTCGGCCGCTCCTCCGAGGGATCGCCCCAGGGCATCACGGCGAGCTCGCTCGGTCTGACCGCGAGCGCGCTGGACCCGGCTGCGAGCTCGCTCGAAGGGTCGGTGAGCTCGCTCGACCCGACCGGGGCCGAGAATGGCGACGGCTCCAGCGGCGGTGCGGATGCCGACCCGTCGTCGGCGCCTTCGCTCGACCCGGGCGCGGCTGCCGGCGATCGGCTCTACTCGGCGCCCAGCCGGATCGACCCCGGAATCCTCCCGCTCAGCGTCCGCCGCGTGATCCTCGATCCCGGGCACGGCGGCCAGAGCCCGGGCACGGTCGCCTCGGACCTGCTCGAGAAAGAGCTCACGCTCGACATCGCGCTGCGCCTCGAGCAGCTGCTCTCCGCCGGCGGCTACGAGGTCTCGATGACGCGCGACGACGACACCCATGTCGAGCTCGCCGACCGCGTCGAGCTCGCCAACCGCGAGCGCGGCGACCTGTTCGTGTCGATCCACGTCAACTGGCTCGGCACCAACGACGCGCGCGGTATCGAGACGTTCTACCTCGGGCCGACCGACGACCCGATCCTGGAGCAGCTCGCTCACGTCGAGAACAAGGGCTCGGGGTACTCGCTGACCGACTTCCGGACCCTGCTCGACGGCATCTACGCCGACGCTCGTCGCGACGTCTCGCGGGATCTCGCAGCGAGCATCCACCACGAGCTGGTTCGGCACCTGCGCAAGGTCTCGCCGAACCTGCGCGATCGCGGGGTCAAGACCGCGCCGTTCGTCGTGCTGATCGGCACCCAGATGCCGGCGGTGCTCGCCGAGGTCTCCTGCCTGTCGAGCACCGAGGAGATCGCGCTGCTGCGCGAGCCCTCGTACCGGCAGCAGATCGCCGAAGCGCTGCACGCCGGCATCGCCTCCTACGCCCGTTCCCTCGAACCCTCTCCCCTCACCGCACGCTCGTCGGCGACCATCGCAGCCGGCCACCGAGGAAATTGAAGATGGCATCCAACACCTACCTCAACGTCGGCATCGACCTGGGCACCTCGCGCAGCTCGATCTCGGCCTCCAACGGCGTCCGTCACGTGGTCGAGAGCTACGTCGGCTGGCCGCTCGACATGGTCGCGCGCAAGGTGCTCAAGCGCGACGTGCTGATCGGCGAGGAGGCGCTCGAGAACCGGCCGATGCTCGACCTGCACCGCCCGCTCGAGCGCGGGCTGATCAAGGAGGGCTCGGAGAAGGACGAGGAGGCGGTGCGCGCGCTGCTCAGCCACCTGCTCGAGCTCGCCATGAAGAACGGCGATGGCGACGGCGGCGCCAAGGTCAGGGCCGTGGTCGGCGTGCCGGCGGCGGCGCTGCGCGTCAACAAGCAGAACCTCCGGCGGGCGATGGAGGGGCTGGTCGACCGGCTGATGATCGTGTCCGAGCCGTTCGCGGTCGCCTACGGGCTCGAGGCCCTGCTCCACGCGCTGATCATCGACGTCGGCGCCGGCACCACCGACTTCTGCGTGATGAACGGCCGCTATCCGACCGAGGACGACCAGAAGACGCTCACCGTGGCGGGCGACTCGGTCGACGAGCTGGCCTTCAACATGATCCGCGAGCGCTATCCCGAGGCGACGATCTCGCGCTTCATGGTCCGCTCCTGGAAGGAGCAGCACGCGAGCGTGGGTGAGTCGAAGGGCAAGATCGAGGTCGAGGCGCCGATCCAGGGCAAGCCGACGACGATCGACATCACCCGCGAGCTGCGCGCCGCCTGCGAGAGCCTGGTGGCGCCGCTCACCGAGACGATGGTCGACCTCATCTCGCGCGTCGAGCCCGAGTACCAGGCGAAGGTGCGCAACAACGTCGTGCTCTCGGGCGGCACGGGGTTGATCGGCGGTCTCGGCGCGGAGCTCGAGAAGGCGCTCGGAGAGATCGGGGGCGGCAAGGTCAAGGTGATCCAGGACCCGGTGTACGTCGGCTCAGACGGCGGTCTCAGCATCGCCACGGACGCGCCGGCGTCGGATTGGGAGAAGCTCTCGATCAAGGGGTAGAGAATCCTCGGCCGACCGGGGGTCGGCCGCTGCGGGCGAAACGCCAGACCTCCCGGTCGGCCGATCGCGACGGGCCGCGCATCGGCGTTGGCTGGAAGGTGGCTGCGCGCTCGTCGTCCGACCAGGGGATCGGCCGCTACGGGAAGAGAGGCGATTGCGGCTACCATGCGCGCCCGGGAGTCACGATGCGCACAGGATCGCGCCGGGAGCGGGACGAATGGTGAAGGATCCGGCGAACAGCTCGGACAGCGACGCGCCCACCAGGGCGAAGGGCAGAGCCGACGGCAAGAGCGGGGGAAAGCGGAAGAAGGACGTCAAGGAGCCCGACGTCGACCTCCAAACGCTCTACGAAGCCTCCGTTCAGAACGTCGACGCCGATGTCGACTTCATCGAGCGGATCTGGCGGAAGGAGCATGGCGAGATGCCGCATTGGCTGCGCGAGGATTTCTGCGGCAGCGCGTCGCTCGCCGCGCATTTCGTCACGCGACACCCCGACAACCGTGCCCTCGGCGTCGACCTCGACGGCGTCACGCTCGCATGGGGACGCCGTCACCGGGTCGAGCGGCTCGGCGACGCCGCCTCGCGCATCACGCTCCTCGAGCGTGACGTGCTCCATTCCGCCGAGGACGACCTCGAGGTGGTCACCGCCTTCAACTTCTCGTACTGGATCTTCCGCACCCGCGAGGAGCTGCGCGCCTACTTCGCGTCGGTCCACGATTCGTTGCGCGTCGGCGGCGTGTTCTTCCTCGACGTCTTCGGCGGCACCGCCGCGATGGACACCGTCGAGGAGGAGACCAGGCACCCCCGCCAGGAGGACCCGTACGGCGTCCGGATCCCGGCGTTCTCCTACCTCTGGGATCAGGCCTCCTTCAACCCGATCGACCACGAGTTCGTGTGCCACATCCACTTCGAGGTGGGCCGCGGCCGGCGCCGCAAGACGCTGCGCAAGGCGTTCACCTACGAGTGGCGCTTTTGGACCCTGCCGGAGCTGCGCGAGCTGCTGGCCGAGGCGGGCTTCTCGCGCTCCGACGTCTACGTCGAGGGATGGGACGAGGAGGCCGACGAGCCGGACGGGATCTTCCGGCTCAGGAAGCGCTTCGACAACGAGGGGAGCTGGATCGCCTACCTGGTGGCGGTCAGGTAGCCGATCTGCCTCGACCAAGTCTCGGAGGCCGAAGGCACCAGGGCCCGGCGTACCGCGCCGGATGCCGCCGGCAGGATCAGCCACATCGGCCTCGCCGGCGCCCGCCAATCCTGACCGGCCGGCCAATGTATGATGATCTCTCCCGGTCCTCGCCCGGAACCGCCCGCGGCCGCACGCCGCGACGTCCCCCTTGGGAGGCAGCATGAACAAGAGAAGTGGAGTCGCCGTCCTCGTCCTGCTCGCAGCCGCGGCGTTCGCCTTCGCCGCCAACGGCGTTCTCGCCAACAATGCCGTCGACGTGCCGCAGGTCCAGATCTCGGGCAAGGTCACCGACGACCAGGGCAAGCCGCTCGGTGGGGCTCTGGTGACGGCCTACGACTCGGACATGGAGCGCAGCGTCACCGTCTACACCAAGCCGGACGGTACCTACACGCTCGACAACCTCCGCATGGACGAGTACAAGGTCCGCGCGCGCCAGATCGGCCGTGAGGACGCCTGGAAGGAGATCGGCGACGTCCACGAAGGGGCGACCGGCGTCGACCTCTCGATGGCCAAGGCCTCGGGCCTCGACCTGCAGGGGCAGCGCACGGGTGTCGACCTGCTCGGGCTGCTCGAGTGGGAGGACGAGAAGGACGCGCTCAACTTCAAGATGATGTGCGCCTACTGCCACCAGATCGGCACCCTCGGATTCCGATCCCCGGAGGAGCCCGTCGACTGGGAGGTGATGCTCACCCGAATGGACGGCTTCCCGGGGCTCTACGAGCACACCCAGAAGACGCTGGTCGACCGCATCGTCGAGGTCTACGGCCGCGAGGCGGAGAAGACCTGGCCCGAGTACCAGCCTCCCGCGCCGCCGAGCGGCGACGCGATCCGGGCCGAGGTCCGGGAGTGGTACATGGGCAAGGAGAACGACGCCATGATCCACGACCTCGAGCTCGGCAACGACGGGCTCGTGTACACCGTGGACATGTCGAACGACGCGATCGAGACGCTCGACCCGGCGACCGGCAAGCGCCAGGTCTACTCGATCCCGGGCGGCAAGGCCTACGACTCCTTCGATCCCGCGATCAAGGGCCCGCACTCGGTCGAGATGGATGCCGACGGCGACATGTGGGTCACCCTCGCGCTCTCCGGCCAGATGGCCAAGTTCGACACCAAGAAGAAGGAGTGGGAGGTGGTTCCCGGAGCGCCGGCGCCGCGGCCGCGCGGCGGCTATCCCCACACCCTGCGCATCGACCAGAAGGGCATCGTGTGGTTCACCGACGCCGCCGGCTGGGTGAGCTCGCTCGACCCGAGCAAGTACGACGCCGAGGAGAAGCGTTACGAGGTCAAGATGTACCCGCTGCCGAACGCCGATCAGGTGCGCGGCGCGGGCGCGCGCGGCGAGTCGCGCGGCGTGACGCCCTACGGCATCGACATCGCCCCCAACGGCCACGTCTGGTACGGCAAGCTCAACGGGCAGCGGCTCGGCCGCATCATCCCCGAGCTCGCCGACGACGATCCGAACAAGATCGTCGAGTGGCAGCCGCCGGTCCACGGCCCGCGCCGCTTCCACGTGGCGCCCAACGGCCTGATCTGGGTCCCGGGCTGGGCCAGTGGCGACATCGCCTCGTTCGACCCGAACACCGAGGAGTGGGCGGTCTACCCGCTTCCCCAGGGGCCGGACTCGCTGCCCTACGCGCTCAACGTCGAGCCCAAGACCGGTCACGTGTGGATCTGCGGCACCGGCACCGACTCGATGCTGCGCTTCGATCCCGAGAAGGGCACCTTCACCGAGTACCTGATGCCGACCCGCGTCACCTACACCCGGGAGGTCGAGTTCGATGACCAGGGCAACGTCTGGGTCACCAACTCGAACTACCCGGTCCGTCATGTCGAGAACGGGCACGGTTCGGTGATCCGCATCAGCACGATGTAGCCCCGGCGGGACACTGGTCCTGGTCCTGGCCATCCCACCAGGCCTGACGAATCCGGGCGGGGTCGCGAAGCGGCTCCGCCCTTCTTCGGGTGCGACGCACCGTGGGTCTCGTGACATGGCGCGGTCCCGACGTCTGGGGACGCTGGGGGCGCTGCTGCGACTGGTGTCCAGGACGGTCCCCGGCGGTTTCGCCGAAGGACTCTGGCAAGATCAGGCGGACTCCGTCGGGACCCGATCGGATCGGGAGCCGGACGGATCTGGCGGCGACGGCGTCGGTGGTCCGCTGGTGATCAGGACGATCGGGCGGGAGCCGGGCTCGGTCTTGCCGCCTGTGACAGCCAAGGAGCATCCCACGATGCGTACCTCGACGATCGGCATCGCTCTCCTCTCGACGCTCCTGACCGTGCTCCTGGCCACGCTCGTGTCCTCACAGCTCTCGTCGGCACAGCTCTCTTCGCCACAGCTCTCCTCGTCTCAGCTCTCCTCGTCTCAGCTCTCCTCGTCTCAGGGCGCCTCCGACGAAACCGAGGCAGCCTCCGACGCCCGCCTCGCGCTCGGGAAGCGACTGTTCGGCGAGCTCAACTTCACCAATCCCGCCACCGACTACGCCACGAGCTGCGGCGGCTGTCACACCGACGGCGGCACCGTCGGCGACCGCGCCACGCGCCGTTTCGCCGACTACACGCCACGCAGCCTGACGGCCACGCGCGAGCTGACCCTGCGCAACACGCCCACCCTGCTGGACGCCGCCGGCAAGGAGGAGCTGGGCTGGGCGGGAGGCTCCTCCGACCTCGAGGCGCTGATCGTCGACAAGCTGACCGGACCGCTTTACGGATGGGGCGAGGACGGACGCGCGCGAGCGCTCGCCGCGATCGACTTCACGCTGCAGCACGAGGGCGGAGCCGGCAGCTCGCAGAGCTACGCCGAGGAGTTCGCCGGAGCGTACGGCGTCGATCTCGAGCCGCTCGGCGCCGAGGAGACCGTCGGCTGGGGCGCGCGCGCCATCGCCGACTACGTGCGCTCGCTGGCCTCGACGCGGACCGCACCCTGGGACGCCTTCGTCACCCAGAACCGGCTGCACGAAGGCCCCAACCCCGGAGAGAGCGCTGAGAGCTACGCCTCGGGCGTCGTCTACAGCCGCCTCGCCAACCAAGAGGGGCGGGGACTGGTGCGCCGGCCCCAGGGCTTCACCCGCGAGGCCTACACCGGGTTCAAGACCTTCTTCCGGACCTTCCGGGAGGGCAACGAGCCGGTCGGGAGCTGCGTCCTCTGCCACACGCCGCCGCTGTTCACCGACGGGCGGTTCCACGATATGGGGATCGCGCAGGCCGAGTACCAGGCGGTCCACGGAGACGGCTCGGCGGCCTCGTACCGCGTCCCCGCGCAGCCGAGCGCGAGCACGCGGGCGGTCCCGTCGAAGGAGGATCCGGCCAGGATCGACCTCGGGCGGTTCAACGTCACGGGCGATCCCGAGGACGCAGCGGCCTTCGCGACCCCGACCCTGCGTCATCTCGCCGGCACCGATCCCTACATGCACAACGGGGCGTACGCCACTCTCGAGGACGCCCTGCGGGCCAAGATGCGGCTCTCGGCGCTGGCGCGCGAGGGCAAGCTGCCGGACGCCGACCCGCTGCTCGCCAGGATCGAGATCGGCGAGGACGACATCCCGTCGCTGGTGGCGTTCCTGCGCCAGCTCGACGAGGTCGGAGAGGAGCGGTTCCGCGAGTACCTGATCACCTTCGAGGACGATTGAGGAGTGGCGATCGATCGTCCTGTCGGGACTCCTCCTGTCTGGGAGCGGCCCGACGATCGACGCCCGCACATCGACGACGTGTTCATGGCGGCCGACTTCTTGGTCGGCCGACCGCGACGACGGTACGACGCGACGCGACGGTCGGATCACACGCACCGCTCCCGCAGGGCGCTCACGCCACCTCGAACAGGCCTGCCGCTCCCATCCCGCCGCCGACGCACATCGTGATCACGACGTGCTTTGCGCCGCGGCGCTTGCCCTCGATCAGGGCGTGGCCGACCATTCGAGCTCCGCTCATGCCGTAGGGGTGGCCGATCGAGATCGCGCCGCCGTTGACGTTGAGGATGTCGTTCGGGATGCCGAGCCGGTCGCGGCAGTAGATGACCTGGACGGCGAACGCTTCGTTGAGCTCCCAGAGGTCGATGTCGTCCATCGATTTGCCGGTGCGGTCGAGCAGCTTGGGCACCGCGAAGACCGGGCCGATGCCCATCTCGTCTGGCTCGCAGCCGGCGACCGCCATGCCGCGGTAGATGCCGAGGGGCTCGAGTCCGCGCTGCTGGGCCAGCCGGGCGTCCATCAGCACGCACGCCGACGCGCCGTCGGAGAGCTGGCTGGCGTTGCCGGCGGTGATCGTCCCGTTCTCGCGCACCGGCTTGAGCGCCGCCAGACCTTCCGCTGTGGTATCCGGACGGTTGCCCTCGTCCTGCGAGATCTCGACCTCGGCGAAGCTGATCTCGCCCGTCGCCTTGTCGAGGACGCCCTTGGTGGCCTTCATCGTGATGATCTCGTCGTCGAACCTCCCCGTCTCCTGTCCGGCGGCGGTGCGCTGCTGGGACTGCAGACCGTACTCGTCCTGCCGCTCGCGGCTGATGTCGTAGCGCTTGGCGACCACCTCGGCGGTATCGATCATCGGCAGGTAGAGCTCGGGCTTCTTCTCGACGATGCGCGGGTCGGGCGTGCGGTAGCGGTTCTGGTGCTCGTTCTGGACCAGCGAGATCGAGTCGATGCCGCCGGCGACCACGATGCGCATGCCGTCGTCCATGATCTGCTTGGCGGCGGTGGCGATGGACATCAGGCCGCTCGAGCACTGGCGATCGATGGTCATGCCCGAGACCTCGACCGGCAGACCGGCGGCGATGGCGATCTGGCGCGCGACGTTGAAGCCCGAGGTTCCCTGCTGCAGGGCGCAGCCGAAGATGCAGTCGTCGATCTCGCCCGGCTCGACGCCCGAGCGCTCGACCGCCGCCTCGACCACCGCCGCGCCCATGGTGGGCGCCTCGAGGTTGTTGAAGGCACCGCGGTAGGCCTTGCCGATGGGGGTACGGGCGGTCGAGACGATCACTGCGTCGGTCATGTCGGATTGGCTCCTGCGGGTTCTGCTCGAAGATCTCGGCGGTCGCCGCGCACTCGACGCGGGCGGCCGGTGGTTGACGTCGAAGGGGGGAGTCTAGCGCGCGCCTTGCGCAGCGGGCAGGCAGCCTGGAGGCGCAGGGTGGGCGTGGCGAGACCCGGAGACTAGGTCGACTAGGCCAGCGGGAAGTTCTTGCCTGCCTGCGGCAGGCGGCGGTCATTGGCCTCGCGCAAGCGCGAGACCAAGGCTCACAAAACGGTCAAAGTTCGATCAAGCTGCGTTGGTCGCCAGGATTCCACGGTTTCGGCCGAGTCGACCTAGCCGAGCCCGCGCCGCTTGCGGCGCTTGGGCGGGGAACATGAGGTAGCGGGCTCGTGGTATGACACGCTTGGATTTCTCCGCTCGTTG
>DATKBT010000034.1:0-2431 GCA_035546295.1 Thermoanaerobaculia bacterium
GATGGGCTCCGAGACGACAGCGGCCAAGACCGGCACCGTGGGCGTGCTGCGGCGCGACCCCATGGCCAACATCCCCTTCGTCGGCTACGACATGGGCACCTACTTCCAGCACTGGCTCGAGATGGGCGCGCGCATGACACGCCCGCCTGGCATCTTCCTGGTGAACTGGTTCCGCAAGGGCGCCGATGGCAAGTTCCTCTGGCCCGGGTACGGCGAGAACATGCGCGTGATCGAGTGGATCCTGGAGCGCTGCGACGGCAAGGCCGGGGCGAAGCAGACGCCCGTCGGCTGGACGCCGCGCTCGACGGATCTGGAGCTGCGCGAGCTCCCCGGCACGGAGGCCGCCCTCAAGGCGGCGCTGCGAGTGGACGTCGACGAATGGCGAGAGGAGCTGGGGCAGCAGGGCCGGTGGCTCGATCATCTCGGCAAGACCGTGCCGCGCGCCCTGACCCTGCAGCACGACCTTCTCCTAGAGACGCTCGGGTTCATCGCGGAGCGGACGCAGCACCCGGAGCGGGGGCCCGCCGACTAGGAGCCGCGCTCGGGGACGTCGGCCTCCGAGAACGCGTACGCGATGGCGTCCTCTTGTGAGAGCGCCGCGCCCTCGGCGGCGAGCGCCGCCTGCCGCTGCGGGTCGGCCCGCTCGAGCAGAGCGCGGACCGAAAGGGTGAAGGGCGCGTTCTCCTCCCGTAGGTACTCGGCGAGCTGCGTCCCCGTCCGGTCCTTCAGCGCCTGACCTGCTCCGAACAGCCGCAGCCCGCGCTCGTCCCGGCCCTGTGCCGCCGCGAGCTCGGCAAAGTCAAAGAAGAAGAGGACGATGCCAGAGACGTCGCCGGCGTCGCGGAACAGCTCGAGCCCTTCGGTGAACGCCGCTCGCGCCTGGTCCACGGCGCCGAGCCGGATCCGCACCACTCCTAGGCTGTGGAGGGCCCACCCCAGCCCGAACCGATCGTCGAGCTCCCGGAAGGTGCCGACCACCTCGTCCAGGATCTCCGCGGCCTTGAGCCAGTCCAGGCGGTTGAAGTACTCCGTCGAGAGCGCCCAGAGCGTCTTCGCGACCCCGGCGCGGTCGCCGGCGGCGCGGAACGACGCGAGCGCCTCGTTCAGCATCGCCATCGCGAACTCAGCGTCCCTGTTCGGCACGATGTACACGAACGACAGGTCGTACAGCGCGTTCGCGATCTTCAAGCCGTCGCCCGTCGCCCGCGCGACCTCCAGGCGCCGGGTGTAGCTCCGCTCGGTCGCCGCCGGGTCGCCCTGCCAGTACGCGATGCCGCCTGCCGCCTCGAGCGCGCGCAGGTACCCCTCGGGATGCGTCTCAGCGCCCGGTAGCGCGAGGATCCGCTCCGTGCGCTGGCGGCCTTCAGCGAGGTGGCCGCGCATCTGCCAGAAGCGCCAGAGCGCGCCGCCGAGCCGCAGCGAGACCTCGATGCGCCGCTCGTCAGCCGTGTGCCCCTCGGTACCGCAATCGCACGTCTCCCGATCGGCGCAGATGTGGTCGTTGCAGGTGTCGAGCGCCGCGCGGAGGTTGCCCTGCTCCTGCTCGAGCCGGTCGAGCAGCTCCTTTTGTCTCGACCCGGTCAGAAGGGGGGCCGCCGCCTCCGCGAGCCCGAGATATGCCTGAGCGTGCCGCAGTTCGATGGCCGGACCATCACCGCTCTCGTCGAGCCGCTCCCGGGCGTACTCGCGGATCGTCTCGAGCATGACGAAGCGCGGGTCTGCAAGACCCTCGACGCGACGCAGGAGGCTCTGGTCGACGAGGTCGGAGATCCCCTCGAGGACGTCGCGATCGATCTCGCCCGCGGGACCGCAGACGCGCTCGATCTGCTCGAGGGCCGCGCCACCGCGGAAGACGGACAGCCGCTGGAAGAGCCTCTGGAGGCCCGGATCGAGCAGCTCGTAGCTCCAGGCGATGGCACCGCGGAGCGTCTGCTGCCGGGCGGGAACGTCGCGGGCGCTGCTCTGGAGGATCCCCAGGCCCGACGCGAGCCGCTCGAGGAGGGCCTGCGGAGGGAGGATCTTCACGCGTGCCGCCGCCAGCTCGATCGCCAGCGGGAGGCCGTCGACCTGCGCGACGATGCCGACCACGGCGCGCGCGTTCTGGGTCGTCAGCATGAAGTCCGGCTGGGCCGCGCGGGCCCGCTCGATGAAGAGCTGGATCGCCTCGGCGCGCGACAGCTCCTCGACATCGGGGACGCGCTCGGGGTCGGGAAGCGTGAGCGGGGGCACGGGGTACTCCTGCTCGCCCGCGATGCGCAGCACGATCCGTGTCGTAACGATCGCCTTCACCCGTGAGCACTCGCTGAGGATCCGACCGACGTCCGGGGCCGCCGTGACGATCTGCTCGAAGTTGTCGAGCACGAACAGAGCCTCTTTGCTTTTGAGTTGATCGATCACGTGACCGATCGGCGCGACCTTGGCCGGGACGACG
>DATKBT010000035.1:0-12694 GCA_035546295.1 Thermoanaerobaculia bacterium
TGGAGGCCGAACGGCGCTTCCTCCGGGAGCGCCAGATCCTCGCCGAGCTCGAGCACCCGGCGATCGCTCGTCTGCTCGACGGCGGTGTGGCGAGCGACGGCTCTCCCTTCCTGGTGATGGACCTGGTGGACGGCGAGCCGATCGACGTCTACTGCGACCGGACCGGCGCCCGGCTGGAGCAGCGGCTCGAGCTCTTCCTGGCGGTGTGCGACGCGGTGCGCTCCGCGCACGAGCGCCTGATCGTGCACCGAGACATCAAGCCCCCCAACGTGCTGGTGACCGACGAGGGGCAGGTCAAGCTGCTCGACTTCGGAATCGCCGGGCTGGTCGAAGAGGCCGAGGCGGCACCCGTGTCCACCATCGTGCACGCATTCACCCCGGAGTATGCGTCGCCCGAGCAGGTCCGGCTGGAGCGAGTCGGTACTGCGAGCGACGTCTACTCGCTGGGGATGCTGCTCTACCTCCTTCTGGCGCGCCGCCTCCCTTACCAGACCCGCGGTCTGCGGCCGGCGGAGCTGGAACAGCTCGTCTGCGAGGTCGAGCCGGAGCCTCCCAGCGTCGCTCTGATTGGCGGGGCAGACGCGGAGCCCGGGCGCTCGCGCCTGCGTCTCGCTCGGCGGCTGCGCGGCGACCTCGACCACATCGTGCTGAAAGCCCTGGAGAAGGGCACCTCTCGGCGCTACCCGAGCGCCACGGAGCTCGCTCTCGATGTTCGTCGCTATCTCCGCGGGCTGCCGGTGGAGGCGCGGCCGGCGACGGTCGGCTATCGGGCGCGCCGTTTCGTCGCCCGCCATCGGCTCGCGGTCGCCGCCTCGGGGGCGATCGTGCTCGCTATGATGATGGGCTTGGCGGTGGCGGCGTCGCAGGCGTCGCGCGCCTCGCGGGAGCGGGATCTCGCCCAGTCGTCAGCGGCCAAGGCGAGGGTCGTCTCCGAGTTCCTGACCGAGCTGTTCGAGGAGGCCAATCCCTACGAAGGCGCGGACCCGACCGCCAGCGACCTGTTGTCAACGGGCGAGGCGAAGATCGCGACCGAGCTCGGGGCCCACCCCGAAGCACGGGCCGATCTGTTGGAAGCGATGGGTCGGGCCTATCAAGGGCTGGGCAACTACGAAGCCGCTCAGCGGCTCGGCGGCGAGGCGCTCGAGCTCAAACGGAGACTGCTTCCGGAGACCAGTCCGGAGCTCGGACGAGCGATTCTCGCCTACGGCCTGTCCTTGGCTGCGGCTGGTCAGTCGGAGCGAGCCGTCGCGCTGATGCACGAAGCGCTCGGTGTGCTCGAGGCCGACGGGTCGGACGGCGGGGAGGCAGGCGCGCGCGCCCATCGATCCCTCGCCAACCACGCGGTGCAGAACGATCTCGCTCTGGCCGAGCACCACCTCCAACGCGCGCTCGAGATCCAGAGGCGGATCACGCCGGGCGAGAGTACCCCGCTCGGCCTGCTCATCCACGACCTGGCGAGACTGTGGGAGCTTCAAGGTCGACGCCTGGAGGGCTTGGAGCTCAAGAGGGAGGCGCTCGCGATGATCGAGCCGCTGGTCGAGCCCGGAGCCCCCGTCCTGTACCAGATTCAGGGGAACCTGGCGATCTCCCTGGCCGGGCTCGGTCGATTCGAAGAGGCCGACGAGCTCCATCGAGCGGCGATCGCGGGGTTGGAAGCGAGGCTCGCCCCGGATCACCCCGGCCTCATCGCGAGCCTGACCAGCCACGGACACCTCCTGCTGACGGCAGGCCGATTCGAGGACGCGGCGCAGCCCATCGAACGGTCGGCGGCGCTGGCCGAAGGCCTCGTCGAGCTGCGCTACGACGCGGTCGGCGCACGGGTGAATCTGGCGACGCTCCGGCGAGAGCAGGGCCGGCTCACCGAGGCGCTCGAGCTGTACGAGTCGGCACTCGATGCCTTGTCCGCGCTCGGCCTTCCGGACCGGTCGGCGCCGGTGGCGCGCGTCGAAAGCCTCATCGGAGAGTCTCTGATCCGTCTCGGACGTCTGCCGGAGGCTCGCGATCGCCTGCGGCATTCTCTCGCCATCCAGGAGGAGCAGCCTGGAGTCCAGGTCGCCGTCATCGCCGAGTCGCAAGCCGCGCTCGGTGAAGCGCTCTGCCGGTTGGGCACGGTCGACGACGGCCTCGAGTTGATCGACCGAGGTTGCACCGGATCGATCGAACGCGCGAGCGAGCACGGCTGGCAGGCCGGCACGTGTGCCGTGCGTCGGGCCGAGTGCGCGCTGCGTGCAGGCCGCGTGGGGACGACCTTGGTGGCCTCACTCGAGTCCGCGCAGCGATCGTTTTCGGATCGATTGCCCGCGGGTAGCTACTGGCGCACGCGCGTGGAGGCGCTTCTAGCCGAGGTCCCGCCGCCTGGCCTGACGCATCCTTCGACCGGGGCGCGCTGAGCATCGCTCGACGATGCCGGACCCTTCTGTGAGCCGCGGCGAGGTGACACGCCTGCTGGGAGCCCTCCGCGAGGGCGACCGCAGGGCGTTCGACCGGGTCTGGGATCTGCTCTACCGAGAGCTGAGGTTGCTCGCTCGGTCCCAGCTCCGGGCGCCCGCCGCCACCCTCGACACCACCGCGCTGGTCCACGAGGCCTACCTCAAGCTGGTCGACGCCGAGCGCATCGACCTCCGCGACCGCTCGCACTTCTTCGCCCTGGCGGCCAAGGTGATGCGCGAGATCGTGGTCGACTTCGCGCGGCGGAGCCACGCCAAGAAACGGGGCGGCGACGCGGTGCGGCTGACCTTCGACGAGACCCGGCTCTCGATCGAACGGGAGGCGACCCTGGTGCTGGCGCTCGACCAGGCGCTCGGCCGGCTCGCCCAGCTCAGCGAGCGCCTCAACCGGGTGTTCGAGCTGCGCTACTTCGGGGGTCTCAGCGAAGAGGAGACCGCCGAGGTCCTCGGCGTGTCGCTCCGGACAGTGCAGCGCGACTGGTTCAAGAGCCGGGCCTGGCTCCAGCGCGAGCTGGCCTGAGACCCGACCGCGGACTCGAGTCGCGGACCCGCATCGCGGGCTCCACGCCTCGAGTGCCTGAGCCAGTGGGAGGCAAACGAACCCGCCAAGAACGGGTGGCGGGTTCTCGTCCCGCTTGCGAGCGAGTAGATGCGGGGCGATCTCCGCTTCGCTTACCAGGGAGACTGCCAGTGATCGAGACCAACCTTCGTCGCGCCGTTTTGGCCCGCTCGCCGCGGGCTGCCCGTGTACCCGGGGTCGTGTTCGGGCTACTCGTCCTCATCGCAGCGGTTGCCACCGCCCAGGGAGGCTCGCCCTGTGCTCCGATCTCGGCCAACGTGGGAGAGATCTCCTTCGTCGACTTCGGTACCCTCCAGGATCCCGGAGCGGCCTTGTTCGGCGACGGAACCGGCGTCGTGGTGTTCACCGCGTCGGCGAGCGTCGGCGACGACGATCGCGAGGGCATCATGGGAATCTTCGTCGATCAGCAGGGTCAGCCGGTCGGTAGCGCGTTCCTGATCAACACCTTCACCGTCGGGGACCAGTTCGAACCGGCGGTCGCGGCGGCACCCGATGGCCGCTTCGTGGTGGTGTGGGAGAGCGATGTCTCGCCGGGCGACAGCGACGGCCAGAGCATCCGCGGACGCCTCTACGGCGCCGACGGTCTTCCTCGCGGCGACGACTTCCAGGTCAACGACTTCGTGCTCGACGACCAGACGTTCCCGCAGGTCGGCATGACCGACGACGGGAGCTTCGTGGTGGTGTGGGAGAGCGAGGAATCGCCCGGCACCGACGACAGCAGCAACAGCGTCCAGGCCCGCCGGTACGACGCCAACGGCAATCCGCGGGGCCCGCAGTTCCAGGTCAACACCCGGATCAACTCCTTCCAACAGGAGCCCGACATCGGCGTGGCTCCCGACGGCAGCTTCGTGGTGGTGTTCGCGAGCCGCGACAGCGCCGGCAGCGACGGCAGCGGCGACAGCGTGCAGATGCGGCGCTACGCAGCGAACGGCCAGGCGCAGGGGCCCGAGCAGCAGGTCAACGTGACCACCTCACTGAATCAGGTCAAACCGAGGGTGGCGGTCGACGCTGATGGCACGTACCTGGTGGCCTGGGAGAGCGCGACCTCGGCGGGAACCGACAACGACGGCCGCAGCGTTCAGGCGCGGGGTTTCCTGGCCAGCGGGGTCGCTGCCGGCAACGAGGTTCAAGTCAACGAGCGCATCTACCGCAACGACGACACCGTCGACGTCGCGCCGGTGGGTGGTCGCGAGTTCCTGGTGGTGTGGCAGAGCCCGATCGAGGGCGTGACCTATCCCGACGCCGCGGCGCGAGCGCTGACCCTCGAGGGTCAGTTCCTGGGCTTCGAGTACACCGTCAGCCCAGGGATCAGTGACCCGGTGGTCGCCGGTAACCGCGCCGGTTCTTCGCTCATCGCGGCGCGCACGGTCGCGCGAGCGGGAGGCGTCGTCGGGCAGGCGTACAGCCATCCCTGTGCCACCGGCACCGGAGTCACTGAGTGCACCCAGAACTCGCAGACCCTCTGCCTCAACCAGGACCGCTTCCGGGTGACCATGAGCTGGCGCAACGCGCAGGGCGAGCAGGGCGCCGGTCAGGCGGTCGAGCTGACCCCGGACACCGGCTACTTCTGGATCTTCGATGCGGCAAACGTCGAGGTGGTGATCAAACTGCTCAACGCGTGCGGTTTCGGCCAGCGGTACTGGGTGTTCGTCGCCGGGCTCACCGACGTCGAGGTCGATCTGATCGTCGAGGACACCCAGGCGTCGGAGGTCCTCATGTACAGCAACCCACTGGGGGTGGCGTTCCAGCCGGTCACCGACACGAACGCCTTCGCGACCTGTCCCTGAGTCGACACCACGTCGCGCCTGGCGTACTACCAGAGGAGCGTTTCGACGATGTCTGTCTCGGAGCTTCTGCGAAGTCGCGGCATGCAGAGCTCCGTCGTAGGGGGTTGCCTGGCCGCCGTCGAAGCGCCCGGATGACATTTGCATTCCACAGCCAACAGTGCGGGTTGAACAGGGATTGCGACTCCAAGGTCTGAGCACACTGCCCCTGGCCCGCGCCGCGCTTCGCGTCACCTCCCGGGTCCCCTCGCCGGCGGCCAGATCCGCTGCCACCAGGGGCGATCGGGCTCGTCGCCGAGGTCCGGGATCTCGTCCATCTGGGCGCGGATGTCCTCGAGGTCCCAGCCGGTGAGTCGCGCCAGGGTCTGCGCCTCGCGCTCGTAGCGGTCGGACAGGCTGGCGAAGTACTGGCGCGCCGCCGGGCACTGACTGGGGCTCCCCTTCCAGGCGTGGCGCATGACGTAGCGGCCCTGGAAGTTCGAGCGGTCCGCGGTCTCCTGGAACCGCAAATCCTCGGGGAAGTGCTCGCGGTCGTAGCGCACGTGCAGCCGGGTCACGAACACGTCGCGAGCCTGGCCGCGCGAGGAGTCGTCGGCGATCCAGAACACGCCGAGGTCACTCAGCTCGGTGATCGAGAGCGGGTCGGCGGCGCAGGGGTCGCACCAGTTCATGTCCCACGCGTACTCGAGGAACACGCCGCTGCCGTTCGCCTCCTCGTACTGCCGCGTGAACAGGTCGCGGTAGAAGTCCTCGAACTTGGCCTCGACGAAGGTGGGGATCTCGACGTCGGTGGGCAGGCGGATGGTCCGGTAGTTGGTCGTCTCGACCCGGCCGCGGCGGGTCAGCGTGTAGACGAACATCTCCTGCGTCCCCTCCGAGTTCACCGTTCCGAGCCGGATCGGAAGGCCGAACTTCGGGGTCTCGAACGCCATCTGCAGGGGCCGGAGGTTGACGACGCCGAGGCGCGCCTGCTCGTCGAGGTTGACCCTGGCGACGAAGAAGCGCATCCCTTGGCGGAGGTAGCTGCCGAGCACGTCGGTGGCGCCGTCCGGGATCCGGTAGCCGTTGCGGCGCAGCCAGGTCTCGAGCCCGTGGCTCTCGTCGGCGGAGAGGATCAGGATGTCGTACTCGCCGACCGTGTACTTGGCCTCGATGGTCACGCCGAGCTCGCGGTCGGAGCGGCCGGCGTCGGCCATCGCCATCGGAGCCGCTGCACTCTCCAGCTCCATCCTGCGTTGCAAGCGCTCCTGTTCGCACGGGTTCGAGTCGTGATACTCGACCAGGCGCGGCGCGGTGTAAGCGTCGAGGTGGTCGATCACGGCCTGCTCGCCGACGTGGATCTGGTCGCGCGCGAGCACGGTCGGCACCGGGACGACCAGTGCGAACTCGCGCGGGTCCCCCTGGTAGTCGCTGGCCATGGTGACCACGGTGCGCTCACCGTCGCGCACCAGGACCACCTGCGAAGCCCGGTTGTAGAGCTTGGTGTCGGCCTTCGAGACGAAGAAGCCGCAGAAGGCATCGGAGCGCGACGCGAAGGCGAGCGCAAGCGCGACGGTGACCAGCGTGGCGAGCGAGATCCGCCCGAGGGAGACGGAGGTCCGGGCAACGGCGACCGGTGGCAAAGACCGCCGCACCCCGGACGCGGGCGCGGTGGCGGATGGACGGGGGTCGTGTTCGGGCATGACTTCCTCCTTGCGGGAATCGATTCGTGGACGAGGGAAGAGCGACCGGCGCGCAGCGCGACCGGCCGGTGTCGGCCAGCGGTAGTGCTGGCCGGGGAAGGCGAGGTCGAGCACCGGCACCAGCGGTGCCAGCGCCAGGAGCGACCAGATGAAGCCGTTCGGCCGATGCAGGCCGAAGTGGACGAACGCAGCGCCGCCGGCGACCGCGACCGCGTACAAGACGCGCGCGCTGCGCGCGTCGGGGGTCGTCTTCGGGTCCGAGATCATGTGGAACGCGAACAGCAGGAAGGCGCCGTTCCCGAGCGCGTGGAGGGGCACCGACCAGGGGTCGCCGAGCCAGGCGGCGCGAACGAGGCTGATCGCGGCGTAGGAGCCGAGGAAGGCCCAGGTCACGTCGCTGCGCAGCGCGCGGTGGACGACCATCCCGCCGGCGCACGCGAACAGGAACAGGAGGATCGGGCCGCTCCCCCACTGCCCCGGCGAGATCCAGGCGTGGCCGGTCGCGAGCACCGCGACGCCGATCCCCAGCGCCGCCGGATTGAACAGGTGCTTGCCGCGAGCTCGCAGCAGGGCCTTGCCCCCGATCGCGGCCGCGCCGGCGAGCGCGTAGACCCAGGGCGAGGAGGCGCGCAGGATGATCGACAGCGAGAAGGTCGAGATCAGGGGGCTGCGCGGGTCGAAGCGCTTGCCGCGCACTCGCGCGACGAAGGCTTCGGTCAGCATCGTCGCCGCCAGCGCCGAAGCGATGTCGGCGAGCTCGACGGTGAATCCCAGCCGGGTCACGCCGAGGAGGAGCAGGCTGCCGAGCACCGCGATCTGGAAGTGGCGGGGGTCGGCCACGAGTGACGCCAGGAGGTCCCGTGACCCGCGCGAGCCGGAGCGGCTGGCACCCGTACCGGCCGAGCCAGTCCCGGCCGACCCAGTCCCGGCCGACACATTACCGGCCAACTCCGTACCGGCCGAGCCAGTGCCGGCCGACTCGGCGCCATGCGCCCGGCGTGCCGCGGAACCGAAGGTCGCACCCTGTCCGACGCTCATCGTGGATCTCCTCTCAGCCCCTTCGACACGCGAGGAGCGAAAAACAGAACCGGCGAGCGAAACCGGCGAGCGCCCCACCGCTAGAATCGCCGCCGCGATGCCCCCACGACGATCCACCGCCCGGGAATCCTCGGGCGCCTTCGAGCCCGCGACGGCCCGAGGGATCGACGCGATCGTCACCGGTCTCCAGGGGCACTATCCCGACGCCGACTGCGAGCTGACCTGGAGGACGCCGCTCGAGCTGCTGGTCAAGACCATCCTCTCGGCCCAGTCGACCGACGTGCGGGTCAACGAGGTGGGCAAGACGCTGTTTCGCAAGTACCGCAGCGCCAGGGCCTTCGCCGAGGCGGATCCCGCCGAGCTCGAGGTGGACATCAAGAGCACCGGGTTCTTCCGTCAGAAGACGAAGAGCGTGATCGGCGCCGCCCGCCGCATCGTCGACGAGCACGGCGGCCGCGTACCGCGCACGATGGAGGAGCTGGTCGAGCTGCCGGGTGTCGCACGCAAGACCGCCAACGTCGTTCTCGGCACCGCCTTCGGCATCCCCTCGGGCTTCGTGGTCGACACCCACGTCAAGCGCCTCGGCTACCGCCTCGGCCTCAGCGAGGAAGGCGACCCGGTGAAGATCGAGCGCGACCTGATGGCGCGTTTCCCGAGCGAGGAGTGGGTGTTCCTGGGTCACGCCCTGATCTGGCACGGCCGGCGCGTGTGCGTCGCGCGCAAACCGAAGTGCGGCGAGTGCGCCCTGCGCCCGCACTGCCCCCGCAACGGGGTCGACTGAGGTCGCGATGGAGACCGGGCTACGGGGCGACCGCGTGCTGATCACGGGCGGCGCCGGCGGCATCGGCTCGGCGATCGCCCGCACGCTGGCCGAGGAAGGCGCGCACGTCGCCATCCAGTACCGGACGAGCTCAGAGGCGGCGGGACGCCTGCGCGACGAGTTGCAGGAGACGTTCGACATCCTGGCGCCGCCGCTCCCGGCCGACCTGCGCGACGAGCTCGAGGTCGAGCGCATGTTCGAATACGCGCTCTCGGCGCTCGAGCGCCTCGACGGGCTGGTGGTCAACGCCGGGGTGTGGCCGGAGCAGTCGACGCCGATCGCGCGGATGAGCCTCGAGCAGTGGCAGGACACGCTGGACGTCAACCTCACCGGCGCTTTCCTCTGCTGCCGCGCCTTCCTCCGGCACCTCGAGGCGCGAGCGGCGCAGGGCCCCGCAGCCCCTGGAGGCGCCGTCGAGCGCGCGTCGATCGTCCTGATCGGCTCGACCGCCGGGATCTTCGGCGAGGAGGGGCACGGCGACTACGCCGCCTCGAAGGCGGCGCTCGCGGGGTTGATGCTGACGCTCAAGAACGAGATCGTCCGGATCTGTGCGCGCGGGCGCGTCAACCTGGTGCACCCCGGCTGGGTCGCCACCCCGATGGCCGAGGCCGCGCTCGAGGACCAGGAGCTCGTCGCGCGGGTCACCTCGACGATGGCGCTGCGCAAGGTCGCGACCGCCGACGACGTCGCACGTGCGGTGGTGTTCCTGCTGTCGGATCGGCTGGCGGGTCACCTGAGCGGCGCCAGCCTGCCGATCGCGGGCGGAATGGAGGGGAGGCTGCTCCACCCTGGCTGACGAGCCCGGCGGGACAGGGTGCCCGACGGTCGCTGAACGCCCGTCGAGGCAACTCCGTCGAGGACCTCTGACCCTTCGCCCGATGAGCGCAGCCGTCGCGAGCGCAGTGCAGCTCCGTCACACGACCCGCCAGCAACCAGGCGGCCAACCCGACCGTCGGCGGCCGCCCGACCAAAGCGCGGCGGCGTTGGCCTCTGGCGAGGGCACCGTGATCGTGGATGGAGACCCGTCTCGATCGGCAGCGAGGCGCGGTAGCATGGTGATCGGGATGTAGCCGGCCGCGTCGCCGGCAACGTGATCGGATGGCACAGATCTGCGCACCCCGCCTCGGCCTTCGGCCGCGGGCCGGCTGCCTCGCGGGCTCGACCGTGCGACGTCGCCCGCGCCTCGCCGGCCGCGTCCCCGCGCCCGTGCGCCGGGGGGCCGGTGCGCCGAGCCGACCCCGCGTTCGGCACTCCTGGTCCATCGGAGCGCCTCGAAACTCGCTCGCTCACTGCGTGAGCGGGGCCGCCGACGAGGGTCGGCCCCCCGTGATCTTGCACCTTTGATGTTGCATCGCCGCAAGGAGGTCCGCGCCATGAGAACGTGTCGAACGCTTGCCGCTGGGGGTTTCCTTCTGTTCTTCGTCGGTGGATGGGTCGCTCCAGCGAGCGCCCAGACTTCGACGGCCTCGATCCGCGGAACGGTCACCGACGCGCAGGGGCAACCCGTCGCCGGCGCCGAGGTCAGCGCCGTCGGCGTCGAGACCGGGTTCGTGAAGAGCGTGATCAGCCGCTCGGACGGCTCGTTCCTGCTGCCCGGGCTGGTCCCCGGCCCCTACCAGGTCGTGGTGTCGTCGCCGGCTCAGCAGCCGCGGAGCCGCGAGGTCACGCTGCTGGTCGGCCAGACCACGGAGCTGGACTTCCAACTGAGTCCCGGCGAGGTGTTCGAGGAGGAGGTGACCGTCGTCGGCGCGACGCCGGTCGAGATGGAGACCCATCAGGTGGTCACCAACGTCACGCCGCAGCAGCTCGAGGAGCTGCCGCAGAACAACCGCAACTTCCTGAACTTCGCGGAGCTGGCGCCCGGCCTGCGGGTGAGCGACGACGAGTTCCGCCAGACCTTCGCCGCCGGCGCGCAGACCGCGAACGCGGTCAACGTCTTCGTCGACGGCGTCAGCTTCAAGAACGACGTGCTCCAGGGCGGCATCGTCGGCCAGGACGCCAGTCGCGGAAACTTCTTCCCGCAGAACGCGGTCCAGGAGTTCCGGGTGCTCACCCAGAACTACAGCGCCGAGTTTCAGAAGTCCTCGAGCGCCGTCATCACGGCGGTGACCAAGTCGGGCACCAACACGGTGACCGGGGACGTGTTCGGCTTCTGGCAGGACAAGGGCATGGTCGAGCGCGATCCGTTCGCCGCGCCCGACACGCCGAGGCCGGAGTACGAGCGGCTCCAGGCGGGGCTCACCATCGGCGGCCCGTTCGTCCGCGACCGCTTCCACTACTTCCTGTCGGCCGAGCTCAACGACCAGGATCGCGTCAACCGCGTCGCGCTCGGCAGCAGCGGCCCCCCGGAGCTGCGCGAGCAGTTCCTGCCCTTCGAGGGCGAGTTCGTGTCGCCGTTCGAGTCGAACCTGCTGTTCGCCAAGGGCAGCTTCCAGCCGGTCGAGAACCAGCTCTGGGATCTCAGCGTCTTCGCGCGAGACGAGACCGACGAGCGCGGGTTCGGCGGCCAGACCAGCTTCGAGTCGGCCGAGGAGATCGTCAACGACGTCGGCCAGCTCACCGGCCGCCACCAGTTCACGGCGGCCAACTGGCTCAACGAGGCGAGCCTCGGCTACCAGGAGTTCAAGTGGAACCCGCGCCCGCTCAACGAGCAGTCGGTGGGTCTCGACTACCAGGGCATCCTCCGCGTCGGCGGACGCGACACCGAGCAGAACTTCGACCAGGAGCGCATCTCGCTGCGCGACGACTTCACCACCTTCGGGCTCGGAGGCGGCGCCCACGTGCTCAAGATCGGGGGCAATGTCGACTACCTCGAGTACGACGTGTTCAAACGCTTCGCCGGCAACCCCATCTACCGTCTGCGGCAGACCGAGAACTGGGAGTTTCCGTTCGAGGCCAGCTTCGGCCTGGGCGACCCGTCGCTGAGCGGCGACAACACCCAGGTGGGGCTCTACGCGCAGGACGACTGGACGGTGTCGGATCGGCTCACCCTCAGCCTCGGCGTGCGCTGGGACTACGAGTCGGACATGTTCGGCACCGACTACGTGACGCCGCAACAGATCCAGACCGACTGGGGGCCGGTGCTGCTCGACCGCTTCGGCCAGGGCTTCCTCGACACCTACTTCACCGACGGCAACGATCGCGAGGGCATCTACGACATGTTCGCCCCGCGGCTGGGCATCACCTGGGACGCGTTCGCGAACGGCAGGACGATCCTCTACGGCGGCTGGGGCCGGTTCTACGACCGCATCCTCTACAACAACACGCTCGACGAGCGCTTCCGGCTGCAGTACTCGGTGGGGCTCTTCCGCTTCAGCGAGGACGGCTCGCCCACCACCGAGGGCTTCCCGACCGTCGCCTGGCAGCCCAGGCTCCTGACGATCGCGGGTCTCCAGGAGATCCTGGCAACCGGGATCACCGGCAACCCGGAGGTGTTCCTGATCGAGAACGAGACCGAGGCTCCGTACGCCGACCAGTGGAACGTGGGCGTCCGCCACTCGTTCGGCGCCGCGGGCACGCGCCTGATCGGCTCGCTGGCCTACGGCAACGTCCGCAGCCACAACGGCTTCACTTTCATCCGAGGCGACTTCCGGGACGACGGCACCTGCTGCCTGACGCTGGTCGAGGGCTACAGCCGTCTGCTGCTCTCGAACGACGACGTGCGCACCTGGTACGACGCGATCTACGTGACCCTCGACAAGCCGTTCACGTCGAGCTCGCGGTGGGGCGGGCAACTCGCCTACACCTACTCGGACGCGGAGCAGATCGGAGGCGACCTGTTCAGCCTCGACTTCCCGTTTCCCGCGGACTACCCGCGCTACCCGACCGGCGGCGTCGAGGAGCATCGGCTGGTCGCCAGCGCGCTGGTCCACCTGCCGTGGAACCTGAACCTGGGCTCGGTGCTGGAGTACGGATCCGGTCTGCCCTTCAACATCGACGACCGCTCGCTGGGCGAGGGCATCAACGAGCGCGTGTTCCGGCGCAACGCCGGCGAGGGCGACGACCACCTGCGGATCGACCTCCGGCTGGAGAAGGCGTTCACCCTCCAGGGGCGCCTCGCGATCTCGGTGATCGGCGAGGTCTTCAACGTGTTCGACGACGAGTTCTTCACCAACTACGACGGCTTCCTGCCGCCGCTCACCGGTCAACCCAACCCGACCTTCGGCGAGCCCCGCGCGATCGTCGGCAACAGCCAGCGGCGCTACCAGGTCGGCGCGCGCTTGCGATTCTGAGTCACGGACCTTCTGCACGCAATCGGGATCCCGTTCTACGGCTGTTCCCCGGCGACGCGCCGAAGGCGCTTGGAGCCGGGACGACATCAGCCAGCCTCCGATGTGCTAACC
>DATKBT010000036.1:0-5330 GCA_035546295.1 Thermoanaerobaculia bacterium
CCTAGCCGCGACGCTCGCGGTGAGCTCCGGCTGTGCGCGGCGGGACGTCGCGGCTCCGCCGCCGGCACCGACCTGGGCCCTCGACATCGCGCCGATCCTCTACCGGCACTGCGCCGTCTGCCACCGGCCCGGCAGCGTGGGTCCCTTTTCGCTCCTGGCCTACGAGGACGCGCGCCTGCGCGCGCGTCTCGTCGCCGAGATGGTGGAGCAGGGCCGGATGCCCCCGTTTCTCCCCGACCGCGACTTCGGCCGCTTCCAGAACGCGCGAGGGCTCGAGCCGGAAGAGATCGAGGCGGTCGTCGCGTGGGCGGGCGCGGGCGCTCCTGCCGGAGATCTCGCCCACGCGCCGGCGCCGCCGGTCTTCGCCGACGGCTTCGAGCTCGGCGAGGCCGATCTGGTGGTCGAGATGCCCGAGGCTTTCGAGCTTCCGGCGGAGGGGGCCGACGTCTACCGCAACTTCCTGGTGCGGCTCCCGGTCGCACCCGGCACGCGCATCCGCGCGCTCGAGCTCGATCCCGGCAACCGGCGCGTGGTCCACCACGCCGCCGTCCTGGCCGACACCACCGGCTCCGCCAGGCGGCTCGAGAGCCGCGACTCCGCGCCCGGCTACGAGGAGATGGTGGGAGGCAGCGCACCCGGTGGTCACTTCGTCGGCTGGACGCCGGGTCGAGGTGCGATCGTGCTCGAGGAGGACATGCCCTGGACGATCGAAGAGGGGACGGATCTGGTGTTGCAGCTCCACCTGCTGCCGAGCGGGCGCCCCGAGGCGGTGCGCGCGCGAGTGGGGCTGTGGTTCACGGACCGACTGCCGGAGCGCTCGCCCACGATGCTCCATCTGCTCGCCACCACGCTCGACATCCCGGCCGGCGAGAGCCGGTACGCGGCGCACGACGAGCTGGTGCTTCCCGTCGACGTCGTGGCCTACTCGGTCTATCCGCACGCCCACTATCTCGGACGCCGCATCGAGGCGTGGGCCGAGCTGCCGGAGGGCTCGATCCAGCCCCTGCTCCGCATCTCGGACTGGGACTTCGACTGGCAGGACGAGTATCGCTACGCCGAGCCGGTGGCGCTGCCCGCCGGCTCGCGGCTCCGCCTCGAGCTGGCCTACGACAACTCCGGCGCCAATCCGAGAAACCCCAGCGCGCCGCCGCGACGCGTCCTATGGGGACCGAGCTCCCACGACGAGATGGGGGATCTGTGGCTCAAAGTGGTGGCGCTGCGCCCTGGAGAGCGGGCGGAGCTGGAGGAGACGCTGCGGCGCCACGAGCGCGAGCGGTTTCGCGCGGGGTACGGACTGCGGGTCCGCGTCGATCCCGCGGACTTCGAGGCCCACGCGCGCCTCGGCATCGGCTACGTGCAGGACGGACGCTTCGCCGAAGCTCTGCCCCACCTCGAGGCCGCGCTCGCCAGCCGTCCCGACGCGGGGGATCTCAACTACAACGCCGCGGTCGCGCTCGCCGCTCTCGGACGGCGGCGCGACGCTGTCGCGCGCTACGAGAAGGCGCTCGCGGCCGATCCGGGCGACTCCCGCACTCACAACTCGATCGCCGCCGCGCTCCTCGCCGACGGAGCCGTCGAGCGTGCGCTGGCGCACTACCGCCGGGCGGTGGCGCTTCGTCCCGCGAGCGCCGACCTCCACGCCAACCTGGGGCTCGCGCTGGCGCGCTCGGGGGATCTCGAGGGCGCGGAGGCGAGCTATCGCGAGGCGCTGCGGCTCGATCCGCGTCACGTGCTGGCGCACCTGAGCTACGGCGGGCTCCTCTCCACGAGGGGCCGGGAGGAAGACGCCGCGGCCTGGTTCCGGGCGGCTCTGGACATCGAGCCGGACCGCTTCGAGGCCCACGTCAACCTCGCCCGCTCGCTGGCGCGGGTAGGCCGCTTCGAGGAGGCCTCGAGTCACCTGCGGCGGGCGCTCGAGAGCCGCCCGGGAGACGGAGAGGTGCACTACCTCCTCGGCCTCACGCTGGTTCGAGTCGAGCGGTTGGACGAGGCGATCGAGGCGTTCGAGGCGGCGCTGCGGATCGACGCCGGCAACGTGTTGGCGCGCCAGGACCTCGCGCATCTCCTGCTGGTCGTTGGACAGCCGGAGCGAGCGCTCGAACGACTCGCTTCGGCGCCGGCGGGCCCGGCTCTCGAGTCCGTTGCGGGCGTCCGATACACCCGTGCGCTCGCTCTTCTCGATGTCGGCCGGAGCGCCGAGGCGATGGTCGAGCTCAGGGCCGCGGTGCGCCTCGATCCCGGCCATTCCGAGGCCGCCGCTCTGCTCGACACGCTTCGCTGAACCGCTCGTGCTCGACCGGCTCCCTTGCGCTCGGGCGGCGACGCCGATGGGGATCTGAAATAGCGGCGTCCGCGGGTCTGCAGGCGCGGGCGATCCAACGTAACGGAGGAGAGATCCAAAAAGTCGCTCTCCGTCCAGGCTGGAAGTCGTGCCGACAACCTTCTGGATCGTCCGCACAATTCGCCGGAGCCCCTGGGTCCAGGGGGTCGGCCGCGAAGGCCTGGTCCGGGTCAAGCGATTTGACAATGGCACCCGCTTTGCTACTCTCCCCGCCGCCTCTACACTACCTGTTCGGAGCGGCGCGGCTGAACCACTCGCGGAACGGCAACCGGGTCTCCTGCCGTTGCGCCGGATGGAATCGGTGAATCGGCCGCTCGTCACCGGGAGCTTCGAAGTACAACGTCGGAGGATTGAGGAGAATCACATGAGGCGAGTCTTGATCAGCGTCCTGCTTCTGGGCCTGGTGGCCGGTGGCGCTCTTGCCGACGGGCCGGAAACCGGCGTCGTCAGCGGAACGGTCACCGATACCAGCGGCGCCCCGCTGCCGGGCGCCGGCGTGACGATCACGGGCGGTCGCGGGGAGAAGTTCACCCAGACCGAGGAGGACGGTTCCTACCGCTTCGCGCTGCTCGTCCCGGGGAGCTACGTCGTCAAGGCGTCGCTCGAGGGCATGGGTGAGGCGGAGCAGGCGGTCCAGGTCACCGCCGGCCAGCGCTTCCAGGCCAACCTCAGCCTGAAGCTGGCGACCGCCGAGACCATCACCGTGACCTCGGAGGCGCCGCTGGTCGACAAGTTCAACGTCGGCGTGGGCGCCACCATGCAGAGCCAGGTGGGCGTGGAGGTCACGGGCGAGAACCGTAGCTACTACGGCGTCGTGAACTTCATGCCGGGTGTGACCAACGACGACGAGAACGTCGACCTCTCGAGCACCCGCCCCAACATCAACGGCTCGACCTGGGCGGACTCGACGGTGTACATCGACGGCGTCGACACCACCTTCGCCCGGTATGGCGGCTCGCGCGTATTCCTGCCCTCCTCCGCGACCACCGAGGTGAGCCTCGAGTCGGGTGGGCTGTCGGCCGACTACGGCCGCACCGTGGGCTCGGCCACCAACGTCATCGTCAAGTCGGGCACCAACGTGTTCCACGGTCAAGCGCTCGTCGGGCTGACGGAAGAGAAGTGGAACGGGGAGTACGACCTCCGCCCCGAGCTCCAGCAGCGCCAGACCAACCAACGCCCCGCCGACTTCTTCAAGCGCACCTCGGAGGAGAAGGAGAACGACGACACCCAGTACGAGGTCTCGTTGGGCGGTCCCCTCAAGCGGGACAAGGCCTGGTTCTTCCTCTCGGCGAACGAGATCAACACCAATCACACAGGCAAGACCGTCAACGGCGACTTCGTCGACGAGAGCGGCGTGGCCGAGTCGAGGATCGTGAAGCTCAACCTGCAGCCCTCGACCAACCACGCGCTGTCGGTGAGCTACATCGACACGCCGGTGCTGCGCAACTTCGTGCTCGAGCCGGTGTTCGATCGCTACGCCGTGACGCCGCACGACATCTCGGGCGAGCTCTACACCGCGAGCTACAACGTCTCGCTCTCGAGCAAGTTCTTCCTCGAGGCGAAGCTCGCGGACCAGACCTCGAACGAGAACAAGCTGCTCGCGGTGGGCGGCCACGACATCGAGGAGGCGATCCGGATCAAGCAGCAGGATCCGCGCTTCCCCGGCAATCCCGCCGCGGGTGTCGACTGGCCGGGCAACAACTACAGCGCCTATCTCGACAGCGACGGCTGGCACAACGGCTGGCTGCTCGACAACGGCTTCGGCACCAACGAGTTCCCGCGGTCGCAGTTCAACCTGGCGTTCACCCAGTTCGTCGCCGCCAACCACGAGCTCAAGTACGGCCTCGACGCGCAGCAGGTCGAGTGGCTGGGCGACGTCGAGCGGCCGAACCTCTACAGCGGCCAGGGTGACAACCTCTTCAGCTCGACCAGCCGGTCGGGCTTCGTCAACCCGTTCTCGGAGAATCGGTTCCGGGTGGCCTGCGACTTCACCACCGGCGACTCCTGCATCATCCAGGACTATCACCACCCTTCGCTGCTCGCCGATCTCGGCTCGAACGACACCACCAGCACGAACATCGCGGCCTACTGGCGCGACCGCTTCACGCTCGGCGACCACTTCACCTTCAACGTCGGGCTCCGTGCCGAGAACCAGAACCACGAGAACGACACCGACCGCGAGGTGATGGACTCGACCGACGTCTCGCCGCGGGTCTCGGTGGCGTACGACATCTCCGGCGACGGCCGGCGCCTGATCACGGGCTACGTCGGCCGCAGCTACCATCAGCTTCCGCAGCAGGCGATCAACGAGTACCTGCAGGACCAGTTCAACGGCTACAACGGCTACGAGCGGCGGCTCTTCCTCGACTGCGCCTACGTCGCCTGCGTGCCGGCGGCGCCGACCCTGCGCTTCCCGCTGCCTCTCGGCTACGGCTTCTCGTTGGGCTTCATCCGCCCCGGCTTCATGTGGGACCTGGTGGACGCCGGCGTGTTCGAGTCGGACCTCGAGCCCTACCACAAGAACGAGGCGATCCTCGGGTACGAGTGGCAGTTCTCGCGCAACTGGGCGTTCGACGGCAAGGCGATCTGGTGGGAGGTCGAGAACCTGATCGGCTCCACTCTGCAGCTCGCCGAGCTCAACGGTCGCCTCGCGCTCTTCCATCTCACGGCGAACCACGAGGACTATCCGGCGATCATGAACGCAGTGCGGGAGGCCGCGTCCCCGGCGATCCAACCCAGGCTGGCGCAGGCGGACGCACTCGCTCTCTACGAGGAGCCGAGCCGCGACTACCGCGCGCTTCAGATGCAGGTCAACCGCCGCTTCAGCGGCAACTGGGCGCTCTACTCCAACGTGACCTGGAGCGAGGCGGGTGGCTCGTCGCACGGCGACGTGTTCAACAACACCAACGACAGCTACGGCGAGCAGCTCGAGCAGGTGCTGACGCAGGACGACATCGACGACTGTGTGGACGACCAGCTGAACCGCACC
>DATKBT010000037.1:0-11273 GCA_035546295.1 Thermoanaerobaculia bacterium
CTGCTGCATCTCTCGCGCCGGCGAACCCGCGAGGCGGTGCCGTTCCCCTCCCTCATGTTCATCGCGCAGGTGCCGTACCGCTCGGTCCGGAGGCGCCGGCTGCGCGATCGTCTGCTGCTGCTCCTGCGCTGTCTGGCGATCGCGCTGCTGGCGATGGCGTTCGCGCGTCCGCTGCTGCGCGCCGCGCCCGAGACCGCGCGCGACACGCGCCGCGACGTCGTGCTGCTGGTCGACACCTCGTTCTCGATGGGCTACGGCGACCACATGGAGCGCGCGAAGGATGCCGCCAACGATCTGCTGAGCGGCCTGCAGCCCGGAGATCGCGCGGCCGTGGTGTCGTTCGCCGAAAGCGCAACGGCCCAGGGCGCCTTCAGCGGCGACGCGGTCGTTCTCGGCCAGCAGGTCGCGACGCTCGAGCCGGGGCCCGGTCGGACCCGCTACTCGACGGCTTTCAAGACGGCGCGCAGCCTGCTGCTCGATTCGTCCGCCGCCAACCGCGAGGTGGTCCTGATCGGGGACCTCCAGCGGGGCGACTTCGGCGAGAACGAGGATGCACGGCTGCCCCCCGGCGTCGGCGTGACGATCGTCGACGTCGGCGAGGGCGGCAAGGCCCTGAGCAACCTCGCGATCACCGAGGTCTCGCTCGATCGGAGACCCATCGACAACGCGTCCGAGGCGCGCGAGGAGATCGAGGTCTCGGCGCGCGTGCTGCGCCGAGGGCCGGTGGGCGACGACGGGCCGGCGGTCGAGGCCGAGCTCTGGATCGACGGTCGTCAGGTCGGCCGCCGCGAGGCGGAGCTCGAGGCCGACGGCAGCGCCAACCTTGCTTTCGAGCCGGTGGTGCTGCCCTCCGACGTCTACTCCCGCGGTGAGGTGCGGATCTCGGGCGATCTCCTCGAGGCCGACAACCGCTTCCGATTCACGGTCTCCCCGGGGGATTCGATCCCGGTCCTGATCCTCGATGGCGGTCCGGGCGGCCGCAGCCCGTACGTCGCCGGGGCGCTGGCGACCGGCACCCGCCCGCGCTTCCGGCTCGACCGCACGTCGGCGAACAGCGTACGCGCCGACGAGATCCAGCGCGCGCGTGTGATCGTGATCGACGATGCTCTGTCGCGGCTGACCGCCGACGCCCGTTCCGCTCTGATCGACGCGGTCGAGCGCGGCGCGGGGGCGCTGGTGCTGCTGGGGCGCTCCGAGAGCGGCGGCCTGCCGGCCTGGGGATTGGACGGCGACGAGCCCCTGCGGCAGGAGCTGTCCGGCCGCAGCCTGGCGTCGATCGACTACGACCATCCGATCTTCTCCCCCTTCGCGGCCGCGCGCAGCGGAGACCTTTCGGGGGCACGCTTCTTCCGCTATCGCGGCCTCTCCGAGCTGCCGTCGAGGGACCGGGACAAAGCCGCCGACAGCTCGCGCGAGGCCGCTGCCGGCGACGCCGCCAACCGTGAGGGGGAGAGAGTCGGCGGCGACGCCTCGGTGGTCGCGCGCTTCGACGACGGTTCGGCGGCCCTGATCGAGCGCCGGGTGGGGCGCGGCCGGGTGGCGATCTGGGCGAGCACCCTGGACGCCGAGTGGGGCGACCTGGTGCTGCAGCCGGTGTTCGTCCCCTGGATCGACCGCACCATGCAGCACCTCGCCGGCTTCGAGCCCGACCGGCCCTTCTACCGGGTCGGCCAGGTCGCGCGCCTCGACCTCGGCGAGCGCCAGGGTGAGGAGTGGCTGGTGGTCGACCCGGCGGAGAAGAGGACGACGGTGCCCGCCGAGCGGGAGTTGCTGCTGCCGGTGCGTGCCGATGGGTTCTACGAGGTGCGACCGGTCGAGGGCAACGCGCAACGGGCGCTGGTGGTCGCTGCCAACCTCGACCCGGTCGAGTCGGACCTCACCCGCCTCGACGCCGTGGAGCTGCGCCTGTCGTTGAGCCAGGAGAGCGTGACGGTCGAGACCGCTGCCGAGAGCGGGGAGGATCGCGCCGCGGTCGAGCGCCAGCGGATCTGGTGGTACGTGCTTCTCGGGGCGCTGCTGCTGCTCGCGATCGAGGGCTGGCTGGCGAACCGCAAGGGCAGGCGAGTGCCGAGGATGGAGCGGGCCGAGAACTGGAACGCCGATGGACTTACGGCCGGGAGGCCTTCGACATGACCGACTACACGTTCTCCGACGACCGGCTTCCCTACGACGAGCTCCTCCGAGTGGTGCGCTCGGCGCGCAACCGCTGGCGCCTGCGGGTCGCTCTGCGCGGCCTGTTGATCGTGGTCGGGGTCGGCTTCCTGACCTTCGCGGCCTCGGTCTTCGCCCTCGACTACTTCCTCTACACCGACGGCGCGGTGCGCATCTTCCGCGTGCTGACCTGGGTCACCCTGCTGGCGCTGGTCGTGCGCTTCCTCGCGGTGCCCCTGCTGCAACGGGTCCCCAACCGGCGCGTCGCGCTCTACATCGAGGAGAACGAGCCGTCGCTCAAGTCGGCGGTGCTCTCCGCGGTCGAGCTCTCGGAGGGCAAGCGGACGTCGCAGACCTCGCCCGCGCTCGAGCGCCGCCTGCTCGAGACCGCGCTGGAGCGCTGCGAGGAGGTCAAGTACGGCGGCAACATCGAGCGCTCGCGGCTGCGGCGGTTCTCGGGCGCGCTGGCCGGGGTCGCCGGCGCCGGCCTGCTCGCGGTCCTGGTCAGCCCGGCCTTCCTGCAGCACGGCGCGCTGCTGCTGTTCGCGCCGTGGAACGCGGCCGCCGACAATCCGTATCGCATCGGCGTCTCTCCCGGCGACGCCAAGGTGCCGCGGGGATCCGACCAGCGCGTGGTGGCGAGGCTGTTCGGCTTCGACGCGCAGGCCGACGTCCTGTTGCGCGAGGGGGAGGGCGCCGAGTGGCGGCGCCTGACGATGACCGGCGGCGACGGCTCCGATCTGTTCGGGCCGCTCGAGCGCGGCCGCGATTTCGAGATCATCCTGCTCGACCTGCAGGAGACCGTCGACTACATGGTCGAGGCGAGCGGGGTCCGCTCTTCCGTCCACCGGCTGACCGTCACCGACATCCCCTATGTCGAGCGCATCGATCTCGAGATCACCTTCCCCTCCTACACCGGGCTCGAGCCGCAGATCATCGAGGACGGCGGCGACATCGCGGCGCTGGCGGGGAGCGAGGTGCGTCTCGACATCACGCCGACGGTGCCGGTGTCGGGCGGCTTCCTGCGCCTCGAGGGGCGCGACGACGTGCCGCTCGAGCCGGGCGAGGAGGGCCGGTGGAGGGCGACGCTCGCGGTCGACCGCTCCGGCTACTACCGCGTCGACCTCGTCGACCTGGACGGCAACGAGTACCGCGCCTCGGCCGAGATGGCGATCGACGCCTTGCGCGACCAGCCGCCGCTGCTGCGCATCACCGAGCCCGGCCGCGACGTGCGGGCCACCAAGATCGACGAGATCTTCGTCGAGGTCACCGCCGAGGACGATTACGGGCTCGATCGCGTCGAGCTGGTGTACTCGGTCAACGGCGGCGAGGAGCAGAACACCGCGCTCTACCGGCGCAGCGGCGCTAAGGGTCAGAAGGAGGTCTCGGCCGGCCACACCTACTTCCTGGAGGAGCTCGAGCTGGTCGACGGCGACTTCATCTCCTACTTCGCCCGCGCGATCGACGGCAATCGCTTCGGCGGAACGCAGACCGAGGTCTCCGACATCTACTTCATCGAGATCCGGCCGTTCGGGCAGCAGTACCGGCGCGCCGACGGCGGCGGCATGGGCGGCGGCGGCGCCGGCGGCCTCGACAGCTCACTTTCGTTGCGCCAGCGCGAGATCATCGCCGCCACGTTCCGGCTCATCCGCGACCGCGAGGACTTCGAGAAGCAGGAGTACCACGAGAACTTGGCGACCGTCGGGCTCATGCAGTCACGCCTGCGCGAGCAGGTGATGACCCTGGTCACGCGGATGAACAACCGCTCCCAGCTCTCGGGCGACGAGAACTTCAAGAAGATCGTCGAGGAGCTGTCGCAGGCGATGCCCGAGATGGCGTCGGCTGAGCAGAAGCTCGAGGAGGACCAGACCCAGGAGGCGCTCGGACACGAGCAGCGCGCGCTGACCTTCCTGCAGCGCGCCGAGGCCACCTTCCGCGACGTCCGGGTCGGCTTCGACCAGGGTGGGGGGGGCGGCGGCCAGGCCTCGCAGCTCTCCGAGGACCTCGCGGACCTGTTCGAGCTCGAGCTCGACAAGCTGCGCAACCAGTACGAGGTGGTCCAGCGCGGCCAGGAGCAGCAGGTCTCCAATCAGGTCGACGAGGCGCTGCAGAAGCTCAAGGAGCTGGCGCGGCGGCAGCAGCAGGAGAACGAGCGCAAGGCCCGGATGAGCAGCCAGCAGACCGGCGGCTCCGGCAGCGGCCAGCAGGAGCTGATCGAGGAGACCGAGGAGCTCGCCCGCAAACTGGAGCGTCTCGCGCGCGAGCAGGCGCGGCCCGAGCTGCGCGAGATCTCGCGCCGGCTCCAGGAGGCCGCCGACTCCATGAAGCGCGATGCGAGCCAGGGGCAGCAGGGGGGCTCGACCTCGGCGAGCGGGATCCAGGCCCTCGAGCGGCTGGAGGAGGCGAAGCGGCTGCTCGACAAGAACAAGGAGCGGCGTCTCGACGACGGCATGGAGGAGGTCGGCCAGCGCGCGCAGCGAGTCTCCGATCTCCAGCAGCGCATCCGGCAGGAGATCGACCGGATGGCCGAGGAGGGCGCCGAGGGCCAGGATTCCTCGAGCGGAAGCCAGCGCCAGCGGCCGGGGGAGCAGGGAACCGGCGGGCGCAGCGACGAGATGGAGCGGCTGCTCGAGCGCAAGAACCGCCTGCAGGAGGAGGTCGAGGGTCTCGAGGAGGACCTCGACCGGCTCGCGCGCCAGGCGCGCGAGGAAGATCCGAGCGTCGCTCGCGAGCTCCAGGGCGCCGCCAACTCCGTGCGCAAGAACCAGCTCAAGGAGAAGATCCGCTACTCGCGCGCCGTGGTCGAGGGGCGCGACCCGGAGTACGCGCGGATGTTCGAGAACGAGATCTCGGCCAACGTCGACGAGCTGATCGAGCGCGTCGGCGGCGCGCGCGAGGCGATGGCGGGATCCGAGGAGGGGCAGAAGGAGGACAGCCTGGAGCAGGCGCGCCGGCTGGTCGAGAACCTCGAGTCGCTGGAGCGCAGGCTCGAAGAGCGCACCCAGGGCGGCCAGCAGGGCGAACAGGAAGGCGAAGGCGAAGGCGAACGCCAGGCCGACGCGGAGAGCCAGGGCCAGCAGGGCCAGCGCGGCGAGCAGGGGGAGCAGGAGGGCGAAGGGCAGGGCGAGGGCGAAGGGCAGGGTCGCCGCCAGGCGCGCCTCGGCGAGCGCGGCGAGCAGCAGGGCGAGGGTCGCGAGCGCGGCCAGAGCGAGGGCGAGGGCGAGGGAGACCGCAGCGGCTCTGCCGCCTCGCAGCGGGGGCAGTTCTCACGGATGGGCTCGAGCGAGGGGGGCAGCTTCCAGCCCGGGACCTTCACCGGCGAGGAGCTCCGCCAGCTCGATCGCGAGCTCGGCGAGCGGACCCGTGAGGCGCAGCAGCTCCGGGAGAGCTTGCGCGCCCGTGGAATGGACGTCTCGAACCTCGACGACATCATCGGCCAGATGCGGCGCTTCAACGTGCGGGGCCTCAACAACGACCCGCTGGCGCTCTCCGCGCTCCGCGAGGCTGTGGTCGAAGGGCTGCGCCAGTTCGAGTTCAGCCTCTGGCGCGAGCTCGAGGGCGGCGAGCAGCGCATCCGTCTCTCCGGCGACGACCAGGTGCCGCCGGGTTACGAAGAGCGGGTCGAGGAGTACTTCCGGTCGCTGGCGCGGGAGGGGAGGCGGTAGACACAGCCGCCGATGAGCCGAGTCGTCTCAGCGGCGACGACTCGGGATCTTCGCCACGCTTCGCGATCGGCCGATACAGAAAATGATTGCGGGAGCGGTCCGTCGTAGCGGCCGAGCTCCTGCTCGGCCGACGGACGCGGCGCGGCATCCCGCTTCCCCGCCCGCGCCGCGCGCGGAGACACCCTGAGCTCCTAGAACTCCTCGTCCTTCCACCACGGGTAGTAGGAGGGCATGTCCTCGGACACCCGCTCCGGGAACTCCGGCCGGCGCTTCTCGAGGAAGGAGGCGACCCCCTCCTGGACGTCGCGGCTGCGGCCACGGCTGTAGATCCCGCGGGACTCGATGCGATGCGCCCGCATCGGCGACGAGCCCGAGAGCTGGCGCCAGAGCATCTGGCGAGTCAGCGCGACCGACACCGGAGCCGTGTTCTCGGCGATCTCGCGGGCGAGCGCGACGGCCGCGGGAACGACCTCCGCGTCGGCAACGATCCGGCTGACGAGACCGCCCTCGAGCGCCTCTCGGGCGCTGAACACGCGGCCGGTTAGCATCCACTCCAACGCCTGCGAGATGCCCACGATGCGCGGCAGGAAGAAGGAGCTGCACGCCTCGGGCACCATCCCGCGGCGGGTGAAGACGAAGCCGAGCTTGGCGGTCTCCGCTGCGATCCTCACGTCCATCGGCAGGGTCATCGTCACGCCGACGCCGACCGCGGGGCCGTTGATCGCGGCGATCACGGGCTTGGTCAGGCGGAAGATCTCGAGCGAGAGCAGGCCGCCGCCGTCCCGGTACGCCTCCGGCTCCTGATCGCTGTGGAAGGTCTGGCCGCGCGCCTCGAGGTCGGCACCGGCGCAGAATCCGCGTCCGGCCCCCGTCACCACGACCGCGCGGACGTCGTCGTCACGGTCGGCGCGCCGGAAGGCGCCGAGCAGCGACTCGTGCAACTCGGCGTTGTAGGCGTTGAGCCGGTCGGGCCGGTTCAGCGTGAGGGTCAGGACGCCGTCGTCGAGCTGCTCGAGGACGCTTGCCACCGCGGCGCTACTCCAGCCCCGGGACCGGGAACGTCCGGCAGTGCGCTTCGACCTCTTCGCGCAGTCGGGCGAGATGACCCTCGTCGTCGTGGTGGCGGAGCGCGTCGTCGATCCAGTCGGCGAGCTTCTTCATGTCCTGTGCATCCATGCCGCGGGTGGTCGCCGCCGGGGTCCCCAGCCGGATCCCGCTCGGGCGCAGCGGTGGGTTCGGATCGTCGGGCACGATCTGCTTGTTGACCGTGATCGACACCGCGTCGAGCGTGCGCTCGGCGACGCGTCCGTCGATGCCGTAGCAGCCGGTGGTGACGACGACCATCAGGTGGTTCTCGGTGCCGCCGGTGACCAGCTCCGCGCCACGCGCCAGGAGCTCGTCGGCGAGCACGCGCGCGTTCGCCAGGACGTCGCGCGCGTACTGAGCGAACTCCGGCTTGCCGGCCTCGAGCAGGGTGAAGGCGACGCCGGCGATGACGTTCATGTGCGGCCCTCCCTGCAGCCCCGGGAACACCGACTTGTCGATCGCCTTGGCGTGCTCCTCGCGGCACAGGATCAGCCCCCCGCGCGGCCCCCGCAGGCTCTTGTGGGTGGTCGTAGTCATCACGTCGAAGCCGTGGTCGAGAGGGTTGGAGAGCGCGTTGCCCGCGATCAGCCCGCCGATGTGCGAGGTGTCGGCCATGGTCAGCGCGCCGACCTCTTCGGCGACCCGTTTGAACGCCGCGTAGTCGTAGTCGCGCGGGTAGGACGAGTGCCCGCAGAGCACCATCCTCGGCCGCTCGCGGCGCGCGACCTCGATCAGCTCGTCGAAGTCGATGTCGCCGCTCCCGTCCGGCTTGGTCTTGTAGCGGACGAAGCGGAAGATCCTCCCCATGTGCGAGACCGGCGCGCCGTGGGTGAGGTGTCCGCCGTGAGAGAGGTCCATGGCCAGCACGGTGTCGCCGGGCTCGAGCAGCCCGAGGTAGACCGCCTGGTTCATGGGCGAGCCGGAGAGCGGCTGGACGTTGGCGTGCTCGGCGCGGAACACCTGCTTGGCGCGCTCGCGCGCTAGCTCCTCGACCGCGTCGGTGAATTCCTGGCCGCCGTAGTAGCGGCGTCCGGGGTACCCCTCGGCGTACTTGTTGGTGAGCACCGAGCCGTTGCAGGCGAGCACCTCGGGGTAGGTGTAGTTCTCCGAGGGGATCAATTCGACGCCGAGCCGTTGCCGCCGCTCCTCGCCGGCGAGAGCCGCGTAGAGGTCGGGGTCGCTGGCCGACAACTGCGTCCAGTGGTCGTGGACGCGGCGGTCGGCGGCGGGGGCACGCTCTGCGGCGGTCTCGGTCATTGGCGTCTCCCTGGTCTCTTCGGGCGCAAGCTACCACACGCCTCGAGCGCTTCTCGGGCGCCTGCGGCGAGCGTTTAAGGCTGGCCCGCCGTTGTCTCGGAAGCTGCCCCCCGAGCTGTCGCCGACGCCCGCCGGATTCGCCGAGTGGTGCACGGCGGAGTGGTCGAGTTCATCGCTTCCCATCCGCCGGCGCCGGTGATTCCGTAGAGGTCTCCGGAATCCTCCGCAAGCCATCGTCGGTCGGGCATTTGACACCCGCGGGCGGGGCCAATAGCTTCTAACGGCTTCTACCGATCGGTCGGTAGGAGCCCTGCCCGGATCCACCCCAGCCAGAGAGGCCCCCGCCCAACCGCCATGCCCACCAGCACCCGACCGAGCGCCGCGCCGGCGCGAGCCGATCGAGACCCGGGCAAGGCGGTGGAGATCTGCGTCGCCGCCGCCCGGATCTTCTCGGAGAAGGGATTCCACGCGACGTCGATCAACGAGGTCGCGGACGCGGTGCACCTCACCAAGGCGGGCCTCTACTACTACATCAAGGGCAAGCAGGACCTCCTGTTCAGGATCATGGAGCTGGCCATGGACACGCTCGAGCAGGAGGTCGTGGCGAAGGCTCTGCTCGAGGAGGATCTGGTCGCCCGGCTGCGCACCATCATCGCGCGCTACACGCGGCTGATCATCGCGGGGCGCAACGAGCTCAGCATCCTGGTCAACGAGATCGAGGGACTGAGCGAGGCTCAGCGCGCCCAGATCGTCGGCCGCCAACGGGAGTTCATGCGCTTCATCCGCGAAACGCTCGACGAGCTCGCCGCGGAGGGCAAGCTCAACGACGTCGACAGCACGGTGGGCGCCTACGGGCTGAGCGGGATGATCCTGTGGGTCTCTCGCTGGTACCGTTCCCGCGGGCGGCTCGACGTCGATCAGCTGGTCGACCACGTCACCAGGATCGCGCTCACGGGTCTCCTGGAAGAGGGCTGCGGGCGGACGAAGCCGGCTCGGCCGACCAGGAAGAAGTCGTCGACCGAGAAGAAACCGTCAACGAAGAAAGCACCGTCATGAAGATCGTCGTCTGTCTCAAGCAGGTCCTGGATCCCGACCTCCCGGCTCGCGACTTCAAGATCGACCCGGCGGCCAAGGAGGCCCAGCGCGGCAACGCCAACCTGGTCACCAACATCTTCTGCGAGAACGCGCTCGAGACCGCCTTGCAGCTTCGCGACAAGATCCCGGGGACCACGGTGACGGCGCTCTGCTACGGCGGTAGCGAGGCCGAGGACAGCTTGCGCAAGGCGCTGGCGATGACCGCGGACGGCGCGATCTACGTCGAGCGCGAGGGCAGCTCCAACCCCGACCCCGAGACCGTCGCGCGCGTGCTCGCCGCCGCGATCCGCAAGGAGGGGGAGGTCGACCTCGTCATGGTCGGGCGCGAGTCGGGGGACTGGGGGGTCGGCCAGACCGGCGGCCTGCTCGCCGAGGAGCTCGGCCTGCCGGCGCTCGGCTTCGTCGACACTCTCGATCTCGCGGCGACCGGCGACGGCGGTCTGCGGCTGCGCCGCCAGACCGATGCCGGTTTCGAGGTCGCCGAGGCGATGACGCCGGTGCTGGTGACCATCACCAACAACGAGGCGAACGTCCCTCGCATCCCCAAGACCCGCGACGTGATGATGTCCTACCGCAAGCCGCTGACTAAGCACAGCCTGGCCGAGCTGGAGCTCGACTCGGACGAGACCCGCGGCGCGAACGGCTACTACGAGGTGGCCGAGCTGTTCGTCCCCGAGAAGCAGGTCCGGTGCGAGATGGTGGCCGGCGACAGCCTCGAGGAGCAGGTCGACGACCTGGCGCAGCGGATCGCTTCGGTGGTCAATGCCATCGGCTGAGCGGGCGCGCCGAGCCTCGGCGAGAAAACTAGACGAGAAACTAGACGAGAAAGCTGCCGGCAGACACCTACCAGCCAACGAGTCCAGATCCAGAATCGAATCGGGCCATCCGATCAGGGAATCAGGAGTCCTTCCATGAGCGCGGTCGTCATCTGTCTCTTCGGCGCCACCGGCTACGGCCGTTCGGCGCAGGGCGTCGCGGGCGCGGGGCGCGCCCTGGCCGGCGAGCTCGGCGCCGAGCTCCGCGCGGTCGTCCTGGGTCCGATGGAGGAGGGCGAGCTCTCGGCGCTCTCCGGCGTCGCGGATCGGATCGTCCACGCCGACCAGGCCGAGCTCGGCGACTACCAGCCCGACCTGGCGCTGGCCGCGGCCGAGCAGCTCTGTAAAGTGTCAGAGCCGACCGCGGTCCTGCTCGCCAACGACGTCTACAGCCAGGAGGTCACGCCCCGTCTCGCCCATCGTCTGGGCGGCTCCTCGATGGCCGACGTCACGGAGATCTCGACCGCCGACGGCATGATCCGCGTCCAGCGCACGGCGTACGGCGGAAAGGCGATCTCGGTCTACGAGCTGAAGAAGAGCCCGGCCGTGATCTCGACGCGAGCGCGCTCGATGGCGCCCGCCGAGCCCACCGGCCGCACCGCCGAGGTCGAGAAGGCCTCCGTCGAGCTGCCGGAGCCGAAGGTGCGGATCGTCGAGCGGACCGCCGAGCAGAGCGAGGGGGTCAAGCTCGAGGACGCCGACGTCATCGTCTCGGGCGGCCGCGGCCTGGGCGGTCCGGAGCCGTTCGAGGACCTGCGCGTCCTCGCCGAGGTGATGAAGGGGCAGCAGGCGGCGTCCCGAGCCGCCTGCGACGCCGGCTGGGTGCCTCCCAACTGGCAGGTGGGGCAGACCGGCAAGAAGGTCGCCCCCGAGCTCTACCTGGCGATCGCCATCTCGGGCGCCAGCCAGCACCTGCTCGGCATGGGGGACTCGAAGGTGATCGCCGCGATCAACACCGACGCCGACGCGCCGATCTTCAAGCACTGCAGCTTCGGCATCGCCGAGGACTTCAAGAAAGTGGTTCCGCTGCTCACCGAGAAGCTGCGCGGTCTCATCCAGCCGTAGCGGCCGAGCTCCTGCTCGGCGTGTGCCAGTTAAGCCTGTGAAAGGGGGAAGCGATGTAGCAGCGAGAAGCTGAGGCGAAGCAGAAACCTTTCGCGGGGACCCAGCGGGTTCGAGTCCCGCCCAGCAGAGGTTGGCCACC
>DATKBT010000038.1:0-9827 GCA_035546295.1 Thermoanaerobaculia bacterium
GGGTCGCCGTGGAATGACCACGGTCGGGACTATATCCAGGAAAATCAGTAGGCGACATACCGATTTTCATGGTTACGCTCATCGCCTCCCGTACCCCCACTCCCCATTCCTGCCCTCAGATCCCCACACTGGACCGCGACGGGCGAACGCTCTACTACCTGCGCCTGCAGGAGGAGTCCGACCTCTGGATCGCCAGGCTCCGGGAGGCCCCTTGAGCCTCGCCGGCGCCCCCCCTGAGCTAGCTCCGGGGACAGGTGGGCCTGGAGGCGGTTGGGTGCAGAACCGGGAAGTGCCCCATCGTCGTGGAGCGCTCGACGACGCTGCCGTACAGGAGACCGAGAGCCAGGAGTCCCCTGCGGTGAGGATCACCGACTGGTCGGAGTGGTTTCCGATCTGCTCGATCCGGCGCCGGTCGTCTGGTGCTCGACGGTTCGCGTCAGGCTCGACGAGCGCGAGCGCCTCTTCTGCACGGTCGAGCGGCTGGGCGAGGTGATGCTCTCGGACACGGTCCGCTTCCAGGTCTTCTCGACAGCAGACGACGACCTGTCGACGGTGGAGGTGGCGGGGGAGAGGAGACGGCTGCGGTGGCCGGAGAGCCAAGCCCCCGGGTAGCTCTCCCGATGGAGCCGCTCGCACCCCCCCGTCTTCCGTGGCGGCCGGGCTGCGCTCGAGCTCTCTGGGAGCCTCCTCTGGCCAAGTCGTCTGCGACCGCTCAGCCATCCAGCTCCGCGAGCAACTGCTTCGCTTCGCGAACGTCGCGCCCGTCGAGTCCCTCGTGGAAGGAGGCGACCACCGGCGCGAGCAGCGCCCGACCTTCCCGCCCTCGCCCCCTCCCGCCCAACCAGGCTGCCAGCCCGGCCGTCGCGCGCAACTCCCACGCCTTCGACCCCTGCTTGCGCGCGGTAGCACATGCGTCTCGGTAGGTCGCCTCGATCGCGTCGCGGTCTGGGGCGCTCTCCAGAGCGAGGCTCGCCGCGCGAATACGGAGCGACTCGGCGCGCGAGAACTCGTCACCGGGACAACTGGCGATCGCTTGGTCGAGGAGCCGGAGCGCCTGACGACTTTCTCCCGCTCGGACCAGCAACTCTGCCAGCCACCCGGTCGCGTGCTCGACGCTGATGCGGATCTGGAGCTCGCCGGTGTAGCGGTCGAGCGCCGCACGCAGGCACGCGATGCCTTCGTCGAGGCGACCCTCCTCGGCCAGCGCCCAGCCGCTCAACATGGCGCCCGTCTCGGCGAGCGTAGGGTTCGGCTGCTCCTCACAGGCGACCCGCAGCGCGTCGGCATGCTCGCGGACAGAGCTCGTGTCGCGACGGAGGAGCGCGAGCCAGCCGGCGGCCGCCTCGGCGTAAGCGCGATCGGCGGGTCGTCCCGTGCGTCGTGCGAGCTCGACGGTTCTTTCGGCGTACCGGCGGGCCCTGTCCGCGCGACCGACCTGCCACGCCGCCAAGCAGGCGTACTGCAGCACGGCGACCGAAGGATCGATCGGGGCCACCAGGGCCGTCGCCTCGTCGTAGAGGGCCAGAGCCTGCTCGCTGGTGCGCAGCGACTCCTCGAAACGGCCCGCGAAGTAGTGGTTGCCCGCCTGTGCCCACAGCGCCCACGTCCGGACCGGAGCCAGTCCCGATCGCTCCGCCACCACCAGCGCCTGATCGGCGATCGGCTGCGACGCCAGCGGTCCCGCCGTGCTGATCAACGCGACCCACCTGCCCAGCATCACGAACACCAGCTGCGCAGGCTCGGCGGTGCGCCCTCCGAGCTCGGTGGCGCGCTCGTAGGCCTGCGAGACCTGTTCGGATGCATAACTCTTGACCATGATCTGCGCCTGGCCGAGGGAGAGCTGGAGCTGGAGCTCGAAACGGTCGCGCTCGGTTGCGTCGGGAAGGGTGGCGAGCAGCTCGAGGGCGGTGCGCAGGTGACTCTCGGCCTCGCGGTGCGCGCCCCGCGCGATGGCTCTGTCGGCGGCGCTCTGCCACGCTGGAAGTGCGGCGCCTGCGTCTCCTGCCTGGGTGTGGTGATAGGCCAGCAGCTCGGGCTGGTCGGCGACCAGCTCCGGGTGCAGCTCGGCCAGTGCCCGGGCGGCCGCGCCGTGAAGCTCCCGGCGCCGCTTCTTGAGCAGCGAGTTGTAGGCGGCGTCTCGGATCAGCGCGTGCTTGAAGGTGTACGTCACCTGCTCGGGTCCCCGCTGCACGAAGAGCAGGTCGGCGCCGACCAGCGAGTCGAGGGCGTCGGCCAGCGCTGGCTGACCGCCGACCTCCTGCAGCAGCTCGAGCTCGAACTCGCGCCCGAGCACAGAGGCGACCTGGGCGGCCTCTTTCCCCGGCCCCAGCCGATCGAGTCGGGCCATCAGGGAGTCGTGCAGGGTGGTGGGGATCTCGCGGCTTTCCGTCGCCCCGTCCGACTCGAGGAGTGCCTTGGTCAGCTCTTCGACGAACAGCGGGATGCCGTCGGTGCGAGCGACCACCTCGTCGAGCAGCGCCGGCGGCAGCGCCGTCGCCCCTTCGACGCTACGGGCCAACTGCTGCACCAACCCCATCTCCAGCGGAGGCAGGTCGATGGTGACGGCGCGATCGAAGGAGGGCGGGGTCGGTCCGCGCTCGGGGCGAGTGGTCAGGAGCAGGAGGAGGGGTGAGCCCGAGCTTCGCACCGCCAACAGCTCGAGCAGCTCGGCGGTGGAGGAGTCGACCCAGTGCAGGTCCTCGACCACGACGACGACCGGCAGCCGGCGAGCGGAGGCCAGGAGCCAGTCGGCGACGGTCTCGAAGAGCATTTGGCGCTGCCGATCAGGGCTCGCCAAGAGAGGCGAGAAGCTCGCCGGAAGGGGCAGCCCCAGGAGGGAAGTCAGCAGCGGGACCGACGCTTCCCTAGAGATGGAGTCGAGCGGGAGGCCCGCCGCGTCGAGAGACGCGACCAGCGACGAGGCCCGCTGCGCCTTCGAAGCCGTGCGGTCGCTGAGCAACTGGTCGACGAGCTCGACCACCGGGTAAAGCGGCGTGTTGCCGTGAAACGGCGAGCAGCACGACGCGAGCCAAGAGTGGAGCTCCTCCGAGACTTCCTCGGCGAACTGCTGCAGCAGTCGGGACTTGCCGATGCCGGGCTCGCCCGAGAGCACCACCACCTGACCGTCGCCGTCGCGGGCCCGGCGCCACTGCTCGAGCAGGAGGCGGCGCTCACGCTCGCGGCCGACGAAGGGCGTCGAGGGGCGGTCCGACGTCGCCGCAGGCCGGCGACTCACCTCGCTCGACTCTGCGACGCGGTACAGCTCGACCGGCTGGGGCACGCCGCGAAGCGAGCGGCTGCCGCGATCCTTCACCAGGAAGAGCCCGGCGACGAGTCGGTGGGTCGCGGCCGTGATCAGCACCTCGCCCGGCGCCGCCTCCCCCTGCACGCGTGCGGCGACGTTGGGTACCTCGCCGAGCGCCAGCCGCTCGGTGCTCCTCCCGCTGCCGAGGTCGCCGACCACGACCGTTCCGGTGTGGATCGCGACGCGCACCTCGAGCCTGGTGTCGATGTTCCGGACCGCGGCGGGGAGCGCGAGCGCGGCGCGCACCGCGCGTTCGGCGTCGTTGCCGTGCGCGAGTGGCCAGCCGAAGTAGACCAGCAGACCGTCGCCCAGGTGCTGCGCGACGTGTCCGCCGAAGCGCCCGATCACCTCGTCGGCCGCGCGTTGGTAAGCGGACACGAGCTCGCGAAGATCTTCGGGGTCGAGCCTGCTCGACAGCTCGGTCGAGCCCACCAGGTCGCAGAAGAGCACGGTGAGCTGACGCCGCTCCGCGCTCGGTCCGCCCTCCGCCTGAGATCTGCACAGCTCGACTCCGCAGGCCGGGCAGAAGCGGGCCCGATCGGGAGAGGGCTCGCCGCAGGCGACGCAACGAGGCCCGCTCAGGGGCATGAGGCTCACGATGGGCCAGAGCCTACAGCAGCCGACGGGAACAGAAGGACCGGCGCCGAGGAGCTGGGAAGCAAGGTCCGGGTGAGCCGTCAGCCCCTCGGCCTCGGCCGAGGGGTATCAGGCTCGCAGTCCCGCGACCGCTCGGGGAACGATTCGAAACGGGGCCGTTGCCGCACTGGTCTGGTCGACCGTGCCGGCGATCAGCAATCGGAGCTGGGGGCAATACCAGAGCCATGATCCGGTCGAGCCGGTGTGGCCGATCAACGCCGGGATCCTCATCCCGACGGTGAGCAGGCGCGAGAGCTCGAAGTGCATCATCCCCAGGCCATAGGCGATGGGCCAACTCGGAGCGCGCAGCGCCGCCATCCCCCGCGGGAAGCCGAAACGCGTGAACCGCTCCCGCATCGAGCCGAGGGTCTCGGAATGCCGGAAGACGCGGCCGGAAAACAGCGCGCGGCCGAACGAGAGCACGTCGTCGACGGTGGCGTAGAGGTCCTTGAACGAGGCGAAGGCGAGGGGGCGATCGACGAGCGGCTGCTCGCCGAGCCACACCGTCGCCGGCTCGTCCAGCGGATCGAGGGACCTCGTGCCGGGGAGCCAGGTCTGCCTCAAGCCGAGGGGCTCGAAGAGCTGCTCGGCGTAGACCTGCTCGAGCGACCGGCCCGTCGCCTGCTCCGCCATCACCATCAGGAGCTGGTAGTTGGTCTCGCTGTAGCGAATCCTCGGCCGCGCCCCCTTGGGATCCGAAGGCGGGAAGTGCGGAGAGAGCCGGTCGCGGGCCCGGAGGATCGCCTCCTCCAGGCTCCAGGCCCGATCGCCCGACTCCACCACCTCCTCGACCAGGCTCCGTTCGCCGCGCGGTCGCTCGTCGATCGAGTCGGGCAGGCCGCTCGAGTGCGCGAGCAGGTGACGCGCGGTGAGCCGGTCGGTGGAGTCGACACCGTCGAGCACGTGCAATCGCGAGGAGAGCTCCGCAGGCAGGTGGTCGGCGATCGGCCCGTCGAGATCGATCGTCCCCTCCTCAAAGAGCCGGAGGACAACGCTGGCGATGTACAGCTTGGTGATGCTAGCGAGAAGCCAGGGCGTGTCCGTCTTCATCGGGCGACCGTCCGGGCTCGCCGACCCCGTCGCCTGGCTCCACGTCCAGTCTCCGTCGAGGTCGCAGGCTCCCACCACCACGTGGCGCACGCCGCGGCGCCGGGCGAGCCGGCGGATCAGGGTCTCCAAGCGGGAGGCGAGAACGGCGGTGTCCACGCTCGGATTGTGCCAGGAGAGCGGCAGCCGACGCCCGCCAGGAACCTCCTCTGGCGGTCAGGATCGACACCCTCCCGCCGGAACGGGCTGCCTCGCCGCCGTGCCCCTCCCTGTCCCCCTCAAATCCCCCTCCTTGAATTCCCCCTCACAAGCGCCTGGCACCCCAGATCCAGCGCGGCGGGAGGATCAGCCGGACCTCCGGGAAGGGCGCGCACCTCCCGCGCCGTCCGCTCGTCCGGGCTGCTGTCCACCACCACCACCTCGAAGCTCCGGTACTCCTGCTGCCGGAGGGCAGCGAGGCAGCCGGCGATGGTGGCGTGGGAGCGGTAGGCCGGGATGACGACCGAGACCCGGGGACCGGACGGCGGCGGATCGCCGCAGTCCTCACCTCCGGTCAGACCCCGGGCAGGAGTGGGTTCGAGGACGATCATGGACGGAGCGGGGAGGGTCTTACGCGGGGCCGGGCCGACGTGCCAGGTCCGCCGCCACCCGGCGGGCGAGGCGGCGGGCGGAGCGGCGGATGCGGAGGAGCTCGGGGAGGTAGCCGCAGAACCACAGCCCGGGGAGCGGCCCGGGGTGGCCGTCGGGAGGCCAGCCGCCGGGCTCCGGCAGCGCCTCGGACTGGAGGATCTCCTCCAGGGCGGGGCGGAAGCCGGTGGCGAGCACCACGGCGTCGCAGGGATGCCGGCCGCCGTCCGCGAGGAGCGCCGCGCCAGGCTCGAAGCCGGCGAGCGCCGGGAGCACCTCTACCGCGCCCCGGCGAATGGCCTCCACGAAGGGGCCGGAGGTGAGCGGCGGCCGGCGGGCTCGCCAGTGGGCGACGAGCTCTTCGCTGCGTTGGAGCCGGAGACCTCGGCCCTCGAGGTCACCGAAGCGCGCCCGGGCCACGGCGCACCAGAAGGCCGCCGCGGCGCGGGGGGCGAGGCGCCCGAGCAACGGCTTTCCGAGCCGCCCGGCGAGGAAGGCGAGGCCGGGGACGAGGCGGTACCAGATGCGCCAGTTGACGCCGGCCATCTCGAGTGGCACGAGGTGGACCGGTCCCCGCACCGCCACGGCCACCCGGCCGCCCGTCCGGTGGAGCTCCTCCACCAGGTCGGCGCCGGTGTTGCCGAGGCCCGCCACCAGCACACGCCGGCCGGCGACGTCGCCGAGCTCGTGCCAGCGCGAGCTGTGGAGGACCGGCCCGCCGAAGGCCTCTTCCCCGGGGAGCTCCGGCCGGACCGGGCGCCGGTTGAAGCCCGCCGCGATCACCACGTGGCGCGCCCGGAGCGGCCGGGGGTCGTCGTCCCCGCCCCGAGCCTCCACCTCCCACGCTCCGTCCCCGCGCCGCACGCGCAGGACCTCCCGTCCCGGCCGGACGTCCGCGCCGAGCCACCGGGCGTAGTCCTCCAGGTAGCGGGCGTACTCGTCGCGACCCGGGTAGCGCTCGCCGCCCCCAGGCATGGGCCGGCCGGGCAGGGAGGAGTCGCGCCGGGTGGTGTGGAGGCGCAGGAACGGGTAGTGGCGCCGCCAGGCGGCGCCCGGCGCCTCCCCGGCCTCGAGGAGGATCGCCGGTACCCCCCGGCACGCCAGGGCTCCGGCGACCGCGAGACCGGCCGGGCCGGCGCCCACCACCACCACCGGGAGCACCTCAGACCGCGCGACTAGATCGGAGGCCGCCCTCCTCCCTCCCATAAGCGCCTGGCACCTCAGATTCCACCTCAGATCCCACCTCAGATCCACCTCGGTGTCCACCAAACCGGGGTGGCTCAATTCCTTCTCCGACGCACGAGCTCCCGTGCCCGAGCGCGAGATGATCGGCGCTAGAGGTCCTCGAGAAGATCCGAGCGCTGCACGCCCTTGTGCTCAGCTACTGCCTTCAGGATCTGATTGAGCGTGCCCACTCGGAGCACTGCGTGGTCCGTACCACGACGCGGTGCTTGCTGGGCTCTCGCGTTTCCAGCGTGACGTGGCTCCCGACTCGATGCACGACTTGGTAGCCCCAGGAACGGGCGAGGTGTCGGATCAGGGACTGGCCGGAAGTGTCCCGCGGCAGTTTCATCCGAGGGCAAGGACCTCGTCACGAACGAGATGCAGCCTCACCAGCGGCGGCTTGGCCGAGTCGAAGAAGTACGCGTCGACGGCCTCCCTCACGTTGGCGCGCAGCTCTTCCCAGCTGTCGGCCTGCGTGAAGATCGCTTCGGACAGGCACTCCGCGACGTAGCCGCCGTCCGCCTCCTGCGTGATCTCGAACACCAGCTCGTTCATGGTCCGGATCATACGACGGGGCAAGGGACGGTCAGCGGAGCGAACGGACGAGCCTCCGGAACGCGTCTCTCAAGGGTGAGGGCGCTCCATGGGCCGCTACCCGAGATACCTCCCGCCGACCGAGCGGGGCAGAACGCTGGTCGAGATCACCTGCCGGGTGACGCAGGGCAGGGCCCTGCTACGCCCGATGACGAAGGTCAATCGCCGCATCATCGGGGTGATCGGACGCGCGCAGCGACTCTACGGCGCGGGCATCCACGGGACAGGATTCCTGTCGTCGCATTACCACAGCCTCTGCTCGTTCAAGAACCTGGAGCAGCAGCGCGACTTCATGCGTTACGTCCAGGGCAACCTGTCGCGCGAGATCGGCCGGCTCCACGGCTGGACGGGTCCGATGTGGGGTCGTCGCTACCGCGCGATCCCGGTGAGCGAGGAGGAGGCCGCCCAGGTCGCACGGTTCTTGTACCTGCTCCGGCAGGCCTGTGCTTCATAATGCACCTCCTTTCGAGGTGGGACGACTTGACGATTGCTGACCGCCGATGTCGTAGAGGTACAGACGGCCCGCGACGTGGTGTCGCACGATGCGGCCTTGGTCGGCCCAGCTCTGGATCTTTGGTGTTCCGACGTGGAGAGTGGCGGCAGCTTGCTGCATCGTGATGCAACCTCGCCGTGTGAGTCTCTCGGTCCGACTCGGCAGGCCGTAAGCGATTCGGATGTTCGTGACCATTCTCGCGCTGAAGGTGGTTCCGGTTCCTGAGCGTAGACCAGCCTCGTTGAGCAGCTGAGCGACGCTCTCTTCGCTGTGATCCTCGAGGAGCTCGTCGATCTTGCGGATGGTCTCTGGGGGAGTTCGGCGTTGCTCGAAAGCGTTCTTGGGGGGCTCGACCTCGAGTGATCGCGTCGCTCCTCCGCGAAAGCGGGCGTGGACACGCACGGGGCGGCCGGCCACGAGCGTTACGTCCTCGATCAGCAGGCAGAGGAGCCGCTTCTTCTCGCGCGCTGCGGTGCGAGGGTCCTTCCACAGCCGGGGGAAGTCGGTCGCGAGTGCGCGCACCCGTTCCGTCTCCGCCGAGTCCTCTGACCTTGCTGGCTGCTGACGAGCGAGCTCAGCCTCGGCCTCGGCGACCTCGCGCAGCTGCTCGTTCCAGTCCAGCTCCAGGTTGGCAGCCACGAGGCGGTTGCGAGGATCGACCGCGAGGAAGCGTTCGCGGGCCAGCGCAGCTTCGTAACGCGCTCGTTCGACGCGCTGCAGCCGGAGCTGGTGCGCCTCGTCGATTCGCCGACCGACCTCTCGATGGACCTCGAGGGCGAGCTCGAGGGTCAGCGGTGTGACCGAGGCGAGGATCAGGGTCTCGATCGCTGCATCGACCGTGGCGCCGTGTACGTACTGGCACTGCCCGAGCTTGTTTACGCAGACGTACGACGGAACGAGCTCGCCGCCGCGATGGTAGTAGCGGGTCTGCATCGAGCCACCGCAGCGACCGCAGATGACGACCCCCTGGAGCAGCGCGCAACCCTCGCGCGCCGGCCGACGCCGGTCGGCGCCGCAGCGCCTGCCGTTGTGCCGTAGCTGCTCGAGGTTGCGCTCGTACTGTTCCACCGTCAGGTACCCGGGGTGCGCGCCCGGTTGGTACACGAGCCACTCGGGACGCGCGAGCCACTGGGTCCGAGTGTGCCCGTCAGGTCGCCGACGTTGTCGGCTCTTGCCGAAGAAGTAGATGCCGGCGTACCGCGGGTTGTGCAGCATGTTGTGCGCGGCGGAGAAGTCCAGTGGCCTCCAGCTCACCTCCCTCGCGTGGGTCTTGCGGTGAGGGAAGAGGATGCTCTGCTGCGCGAAATGGCGGACGACGCCGAGCGCCGAACCGATCCGCTCGAACGAGCTGAAGAAGAGTCGGATCGCGTCCTGGACCTGTTGGTCGGGGTCGAGCACGACTCGATCGCGCTCGTCGTAGACGAAGCCCACCGGCAGCGGAGTACGCAGCTCACCGCGCATCGCCTTGCTACGGATCCCGCCCTGCAGCCGTGCCCGGATGACGTGCAGCTCCGCTTCCGAGATCGTCCCCTTGAGCCCCAAGAGCAGGCGGTCGTTGAAGAGCTGCGGATCGTAAAGGCCGTCCTCGTCGAGGATCAGGGTGTCGCTCAAGGCGCAGATCTCGAGCAGACGGTGCCAGTCGGTGGAGTTGCGCGCCAGGCGCGAGACTTCGAGCCCCATCACCAGACCCGCCTTGCCCAGCCCGACCTCGGCCACCAGCTGTTGGAATCCCTCGCGGTCCGACGACGCTCCCGACTGGCCCAGGTCGCAGTCGATGACCTGGATGTGGTGCTCGGGCCAGCCGAGCTGCTGGGCCCGTTCGCGCAGCTGGTACTGCCGCAGTCGTCCCTCTTCGTGCTCGACGACCTGACGCAGCGTGGACTGGCGCACGTACAGGTACGC
>DATKBT010000039.1:0-3265 GCA_035546295.1 Thermoanaerobaculia bacterium
CAGGTGTCGTTGCGCTCTACGGAATCGCGGAGGCGCGAGAGGTCGCGGCGGAGCATCTCCGCGTAGGCGAGGCACCAGTGGCCGAACGTGACCGGTTCGGCGCGCTTCGAGTGCGTGTAGCCGGGCATGGGCGTGGCCGCCTCGTCGAGCGCCCGCTGAGCCAGCGTGCGTGTCAGCGCGACGATCGAGCCATCGAGCTCGGCGCAGGCCTGCTTGAGCCACAGCTTGAGGTCGGTCGCGACCTGGTCGTTGCGCGAGCGGCCGGTGTGGAGCTTGCCGGCCAGTTCGCCGATGGCTTCGCGGAGCTTCGCCTCGACGTAGGAGTGGACGTCTTCGAAGGGCTCGGGGCTCGGGGTTCGGGGCTCGGGGGAGGGGAGGTTCGACAGCGCGGTGGCCATGCGCGACGCTTCGTCGGGGGTGAGCACACCCGCTTTCTCGAGCGCGCGGGCCCAGGCGATCGATCCCTCGACATCGGCCGCGAAGAGCTCGCGGTCGAAGGCGAAGGAGTCGTTGAAGCGGCGGAGCAGCTCCGAGGCCGCGGCCTCGAAGCGTCCGCCCCAGAGATTCGCCATCACTTCCCGACGACCTCCTGCTCCACGCCGATCGGGGAGAGGCGCTTCCGGCCGCGGGTCTGCAGGCCGAAGAGGCGGATGAAGCCGGCGGAGTCGGTGGCGTCGTAGCCGGTCATGTCGAACGAGGCGAGGTTCTGCGAGTAGAGCGAACAGGGGCTCTGCCGGCCGGTGACCATCGCCGATCCCTTGTAGAGCTTCATCGTCACGCTGCCTGTGACGCTCTGCGAGATCGAGTCGACGAAGGCGTCGAGGGCCTCCTTCAGCGGCGCGAACCACTGCCCGTTGTAGACGAGCTCCGCGTAGCGCGTGGCCAGGCGCTCCTTCTCGTGCGCGCTCTCGCGGTCGAGCGTGATCGACTCCAGCGCCCTCAGCGCCGTGACGAGCAGCGTGCCGCCCGGCGTCTCGTAGACCCCGCGCGACTTGATCCCGATGAGCCGGTTCTCCACCAGGTCGGCGCGACCGACCCCGTGCCGCCCGCCGATCTGGTTGAGCTTCTCGATCAGCCTGGCCGGCGAGAGCGCCTTCCCGTTCACCGCCACCGGGATCCCCGACTCGAAGGCGATCGTTACCTTCTCCGGCTCATCCGGCGCCAGCGATGGGTCGACGGTCAGCTTGAACATCCCCGGTTCCGGCTCGAAGGACGGGTCCTCGAGCGGTCCCCCCTCGTGCGAGAGATGCCAGAGGTTCCGGTCCCTCGAGTACGGGTCCTTCTTCGTCACCGGGACGGAGATGCCGCGCTCGGTGGCGTAGTCGATGGCGTCCTCGCGCGAGACGATGTGCCACTCGCGCCACGGCGCGATGACGTTCAGCTCCGGCGCCAGGGCCTGGTAGGCGAGCTCGAAGCGCACCTGGTCGTTGCCCTTCCCGGTGCAGCCGTGCGCCAGCGCGTCGCAGCCGGTCTGCAGCGCGATCTCCACCTGCTTGCGGGCGATGAGCGGCCGCGCCGTCGCCGTGCCGAGCAGGTAGTCCTTCTCGTAGATCGCGCCCGCCTTCAGCACGGGGAAGAGGTAGTCGGAGGCGAACTCCTCCTTCGCTTCGACGAGATGAAATCCGCTCGCTCCCGTCTGCAGAGCCTTCTCGGCGAGCCCCGATGTCTCGTCGGCCTGCCCGATGTCGACCGCGACCGCCACCACTTCGCAGCCGTAGTTCTCCTTCAGCCACGGAATGATCACCGACGTGTCGAGTCCCCCTGAATAGGCGAGGGCCACCTTGCGAGCCTTTTTCACGCTGCTCTCTCCTTCTTGATGCCGATGGTCTGTTCGAGCGCCACAATCAGCTCGCTCAAGGCCTGCTTCGGAACGATGTAGGGCGGCAGAAGCCGCAGGACCTTCTCGCGCGCCGTCCCGACCACGAACCCCTGCGCGAGGAGCTGCGCCGCGACCGGAGCGGCGGGACGATCGAGCTCGATGCCCCACATCAGCCCCTTGCCGCGGACGGTCTCGAATCGCTGGCGAAGCTCGCCGCCGAACCACTCGCCGATCTCGTTGATGCGGCCGAGGAGCTTCTCGGTCTCGTCGATCACGGCGTAGCCGAGGCGGCAGGCCAGCGGGTTGCCGCCGAAGGTCGTGCCGTGGTGGCCCGGCTTGACCACCCCTTCGAGCGCCGGCCCGGTGATCACCGCGCCGAGGGGGAGTCCGCCGCCGAGAGGCTTGGCCAGCGTGACGATGTCGGGGACGACGCCGCTCTGCTGGAAGGCGAAGAGCGTCCCCAGGCGGCCGAGGCCGCACTGGATCTCGTCGAACACGAGGATGGCGCCGCTCTGGTCGGCGAGCCGCCGCGCGGCGAAGAGGAACTCGTCGCTCAACGGGACGACGCCGGCCTCGCCCATGACCGGCTCGAGGAAGATCGCCGAGGTCCGGCCGCTCACGGCGGCTTCGAGCGCGGCGACGTCGTTCGGCTCGACGAAGGTGACGTCGGGGACGAGCGGCGCGAACGGCGTCCGGTAGGCCTCATGACCGGTCAGCGACAGCGCTCCGAAGCTCCGGCCGTGGAAACTCTCCTGGAGCGCCACGAGGTGCGAGCGGCCGGGGTTGGCGAGCCGCGCGAACTTCAGCGCCGCCTCGTTCGCCTCCGTCCCGCTGTTGCAGAAGAAGGCGCGGCAGAGGCCGGAGGCGCGCACGAGCTTCTCGGCCAGGATGCCCTGCGCCGGGTGGTAGTAGAGGTTCGAGACGTGGAGGAGCGCGGCCGACTCCTCGCGCACGATCTTCCTGAGGCGCGGGTGCTGGTGCCCGAGCACGTTCACGGCGATGCCGCCCAGGAGGTCCCAGTAGCTCTTCCCCTCGGCGTCGACGAGGCGCGCCCCTTTCCCGCTGCGCGGGTGGAAGGGGGTGCGGTTGTACGTGCCGAGAACGAACGACTTCTCTCGAGCCTCGACCGCGGTGGGCGTTTCATCATGCAGCAACAAGTTCGGTTCCTCCTCCGATGGAGATCGATCCGACCCCTCTCGACAGCGCGCGCAGCGCCGCCTCGAGCTTCGGCTTCATCCCTCCGCTGACGAGCTCGCTGGCCAGGAAGTGGTGCGCCTCGTCGGCGGTGAGCCGCGCGACGACGTTGCCCTGCGCATCGAGGAGCCCGGCCACGTCGGTGATGAAGTGCAGCGCCCGCGCGCCGAGCGCCTCGGCGATGGCCGTGGCCGCCATGTCGGCGTTGACGTTCAGCAGCGTGCCGCTCGGGCCCTGGGCCACCGAGGAGAC
>DATKBT010000040.1:0-43458 GCA_035546295.1 Thermoanaerobaculia bacterium
CGCAGGAGCCAGGATGGGGGCGGAAATAGAGGCTGACGCCGTTGCTCGTGGTGGCTTGCTCGGCGCGAATCTGTCGAGCCACCCGCCGATCGGCCCCCCACCCTTTGGCAACCAACGAGGAGCGTTCGTAGGCGCCGGAAAAGCGCACCGTCGTCAAGTCGAGGTGTAGCCGAGTCGCATCGACGACATCGAACTTGCGGATCGCCGTGAGCGCCGCAGCAGAGCGCACCTGCTCGGCGACCGGCGCCAACGCCTCCAGAGCGCGCCCCAAGCGATCGTCGTTGAGCAGTTCTGCTGGGGTGTCAAACAGCTCGGCCATCGCAGACGAAGAGGCCCAGCCAGCAACGTCGTAAAGAGGCGAAGGGGCCGAGAGCCGATTGGCGACCAGGGCCGAGATGACTTCCCCGTGGGTGAGGAAGGCTCGCCCCCGCATGGGGACCGCCTGGTCGATGATCCTCGCCAGTTCCAGCTTGTTCAGATAGGCTAGCGCTCTCCTGTCAGCGGCACGAAGGTCACCGGCAGGACCTGACGCGTCGTGACCTTCCCCTCCGGCGTCTTCTCGACCAGCGTGAGCTGCTGCACGGCGAACGGGCCGCCCACGGGGATGATCATGCGGGCGCCCGGCGCGAGCTGCTGGACCAGCGGCGACGGGACGTGGCTGGCGGCTGCGGTGACCACGATGCCGTCGAAGGGGGCGTGCTCCGGCCAGCCGTAGTAGCCGTCGCCGGTCTTCACCTCCACGTTCTCGTACCCCAACCGCGCGAGATCGGCGGTCGCGCGGCGGGCGAGGTCGGGGACGATCTCGATCGAGTAGACCCGATCGACGATCTCGGCCAGCACCGCCGCCTGGTAGCCGGAGCCGGTGCCGATCTCGAGAATGACGTCGTCCTCCTCGGGATCCAGGAGATCCGTCATCAGGGCCACGATGTAGGGCTGGGAGATGGTCTGCCCGTACCCGATCGGCAGGGGACGATTGACGTAGGCCTGTTCGCGCAACGCCGCCGGCACCAGCTCGTGCCGCGGAACGGCGAGCATCGCCTGGAAGACCTCGTTTTCCAGGGAGCCCTTGCCGATCATGCCTCGGGTGAGTCGGACCTCGTCTCGGATCCGCTCGATCATGGCCCGCCGTTCGGCCGCGCGCTCCTCGCCCGCGGAGCCCTTCTGCGCAGCGGACCCGAGCACCGTTGGGACGACGAAAGCTCCCATGAAGAGCACGAGAGCTGCATGGGTGCGGACGCAACAGCTCATGGTTCTTTGTAGCACAGGGGTCGAGTCGCGAGAGCGATCTGGGATATGCTAAGAAAGCATAGACCTGACGACCGGGATCTTCCCACAGGAGCCGCCCATGAAGCCGCCAGCAACCGTCGACCGTTCCCGCAACCCGTGTTCCTGCAACCCGGGAGTCCATCGCTGCGAGCGTCCGCCGTCGGATCGCCGCGCTCGGGCCGCCTTCCCGCTCGTTCTCGCCGGTGCGCTCCTCACGCTTCCCGGGCTTGCGCAGACGCCCCTGATCGAGGGCGTCCTGCAGGTGCGACCGGGCACTCTGGTGAGCGCCTGCGGGGGCATCGCATTCCGGTGCGAGGCCTGGGGGCTCTCTGGAACGCTCACCCTGGCGAGTGACCCGCCCCGGATCACGGCCTCCGATCTTCGGGTCGAGCCCCTCGCGACCGGCGCGTCGTTCGCATTCCCCGCGCAGGGCGACCTCGCCCTCACCGAGCTGGTCGAGGGGGACTCCGGCACGAGCGAGATCGTCCTCGAGAGCCCTCCGGGTTCCCTGCAGACGGTCGATCTCCGGCTCTCGGCGTTCGGCGGCTTCGGCAGCGAGCCCGACGGCCTCTTCCTCGAGGGCAGCTACAACGAAGGCTGCTGCGATCGCTTCGTGATCGACTTCGGGCTGGCGCCGTTGCTGCCGGTGGTGGTCGAGGGGGCGCTCACGCTGCAGGACGGCCGCTTTCAGGTCGTCGCAGAGTTCCGCACTTTCGAAGGCGTCCGTGGCGATGCGACGCCGGTCGCGCTGGACGATCAGTCGGGCGCCTTCTGGTTCTTCGAGCCCGACAACCCGGAGCTGTTCGTCAAGGTGCTCGACGGCTGCGAGGTGAACGGCCGCTACTGGATCTTCATCGCCGGGCTCACCAACGTCGAGGTGAGCGTGGCGGTCTTCGACCAGCGCAACGACTACGTGCCGGTATACGGCAACCCGCTCGGCCGCACCTTCGAGACGGTGCTCGACACCGAGGGCTTCCCCTGCGAGAGCGTGGTGCCCGGCGGCTAGGAGCCCAGGTGGGGATGGGGTTGGAGCAGGAGCTGCGAGTTCTTCGCGGCTGAGCCCCGACGCGCCGAGCGGTGAGGGCTGGACGACATCGGCAGAGAGCACCTCCGGCGCGAGCGCGCCTCGTCCCCGGTACCGGTGCACGGCCGCTCGGGATCGGCAGGCAGCGGCACGTGCGCCGTGCCGACCCGATCCTCGAGACGTCCCGATCCAGCCTTCCGGCGGCTAACTCGCCATCGTCTCCCGCACCACCTCCTCGATGGTCGTGACGCCGTTGCGGATCTTCTCGAGACCGGACTCGCGCAGCGTCATCATCCCCTGCTGGATCGCCTTCTGGCGGATCTCGTAGGAGCTGGCGCCGGCGAGGATCATCTCGCGCACGTCCTCGCCGACCGTCATCACCTCGTAGAGCGCGGTGCGGCCCTTGTACCCGGTGTCGCTGCAGCGCTCGCAGCCGCGGCCGCGATGGAGGTTGAGCGTCGACGCCTCGGCCTCGGTGAAGCCGACGTTCATCAGCGCCGCCGGCGGGGTCTGGACCGGCTCCTTGCAGTGCATGCAGATGCGACGGATGAGCCGCTGTGCGACCACGCAGTGCACGGAGGTCGCGACCAGGAACGGCTCGACACCCATGTTCATCAGGCGGTTGATGGTCGACGGCGCGTCGTTGGTGTGCAGCGTCGAGAGCACGAGATGGCCGGTCATCGCCGCCTTGATCGCCACCTCGGCGGTCTCGAAGTCGCGGATCTCGCCCACCAGCACGATGTTGGGATCCTGCCGGAGGAAGGACCTCAGCGCCGTTGCGAAATTGAGCCCGATCGCCTCCTTCATCTGCACCTGATTGATGCCGGGGAGGTTGAACTCCACCGGGTCCTCGGCGGTCACCACGTTGACGTCCGACTTGTTGAGCCGGGAAAGGGCGGAGTAGAGGGTGTTGGTCTTGCCCGAGCCGGTCGGCCCGGTGACCAGCACCATGCCGTACGGCTTGAGGATCGCCTGCTCGAAGGAGCGCAACGACTCGTCCTCGAACCCGAGCTTCGACATGTCGAGCATCAGGTTGTCCTTGTCGAGCAGCCGCAGCACGATCTTCTCGCCGAACAGCGTCGGCAACGCCGACACTCGAAAGTCGAGGTCCTTGGTGCGGCCCAGGATCCGCGTCTTGATCTTGATGCGGCCGTCCTGCGGCAGCCGCTTCTCGGCGATGTCCAGCTTGGCCATGATCTTGAGTCGGCTGGTGATCGCCTCCCGCAGCTTGAGCGGCGGGTTCATCATCTCGTAGAGGATGCCGTCGATCCGGTAGCGGACGCGGAACTCTCGTTCGTAGGGCTCGAGGTGGATGTCCGAGGCCGCGCGCTTGATGGCGTCGGTGAGGATGATGTTCACCAGCCGGACGACCGGGGCGTCCTCGGCGCCCTCCTCGAGCGCCTCGAGATCGAGCTCGTCGTCGTCCTCGAGGACCTCGAGGTCGGCGTCGAAGTCGTCCTCGAGGTCGTCCATGACCTTCTTCAGCTCGACCGCGTGGGTCGAGCCGTAATAGCGGTCGATGGCGGTCTTGAGGCTCGGCTCCGAGGAGACGACCGGCTCGACGTCGTAGCCGGTCATGAACTTGATGTCGTCCATCGCGAAGACGTTGGTCGGGTCGGTCATCGCGATGGTGACCTTGGCCCCGGTCTTCGACACCGGCAGGATCGTGTACTTGCGGGCGATGTCGGCCGGGATGATGGCGATCACCGCGTCGGGCACCTCGAGCTGCCGGAGATCGACCGACGGCACGCCGTAGTGCTTCGACAGGAACTCGACCAGCGCCGTTTCCTTGATGTGGCCGAGAGTGATCAGGTTGGTGCCGAGGCGGCCGCCGTGGTCCCGCTGGGCGACACGGGCCTCTTCGAGCTGCTCGCCGTTGATCAGTCCCGCCTGGACCAGGAGATCGCCGACTCGATTGTCCATGGTTTCCCGATCCTCGGTTTCCCGATCCTCAGATGGTGCGCCTACCGGTCACTTCGCTCGCGTTGTCGGTGCGCGAGGCGCGGTCCCAGAGAGGATTCTCGTCGAGCGATAGAAGCACGAAACTCTAGCACAGCAGCTGACGGGAACGCCTCGATCGCCAGCCTCCCGAGGGGCCCGAGGCAGCTCCCTTCGAAGCTCGCCGGCAGCCCCCCACCTGGCAGGGCGCCCGGCGCGAGATCTGGCGCCGTGCCCGAAGGGCCAACGCCGGGGAATCATCCGGACCTCGTCAGCCGGGCGGCAGCTCGCGGGCGCGCGCGATGAGGTCGCGGGTCGCGTGGTCCTTGGGGTCGCCGACCAGGCGGGTCGAGCCTCCGTAGGAGCGCACGGTCTCGAACTCGGGCACGGCCTCGGCAGTCCCGTAGTCGGTTCCCTTGCAGTGGACCTCGGGCTCGAGCGCCGCGATCAGGGGCGCCGGGGTGACGCCCTCGAAGACCACCACGTAGTCGACGGCTCGCAGCCCGGCGAGGAGCTCGGCGCGCTCGGCGGCGGGGACCAGTGGCCGGCCGGGACCCTTGAGGCGCGCCACGGAATCGTCGTCGTTGATGCCCACGATCAGGCGATCGGCGGTCTGCCGCGCCGCCTCGAGGTAGCGCAGGTGCCCGACGTGGAGGAGGTCGAAGTGGCCGTTCGCGAAGGCGATCGTCAGCCCTTCCTCGCGCAGCCGAGATCGCTCCTCGAGCATCTCGGCGGAGCTCAGGACGCGTCCCACTCCACCTCCTCGAGCCGATCGCGATCCAGATCGAGAGCCCGCAACAGCTCGCTTGCGCTGGCCGTGGCGGTGCCCTGCTTGTGGACCACGACGCCTCCGGCGAGGTTGGCGATGGCGGTCGCCTCAGCGGGGCTGGCGCCCGCCGCGACCGCCAACGAGAACGCGCCGATCACCGTGTCGCCGGCGCCGGTGACGTCGGCGACCTCGTCGCCGCCCGAGACCGGCAGGAACAGGCGCCGGTCCTCCAGGAACAGCGCCATGCCCCGGCTGCCGCGCGTGATCAGCAGGAATTCGAGCCCGAGTCTGCGGCGCAGCTCGGGGCCGTGCTGCCTCAACGAGTCGTCGTCGTCGAGCGACACGCCGAGGATCGCCTCCGCTTCTTCCTGGTTGGGGGTCGCCCCGGTCGCTCCCGCAAAGTCCCGTAAGCGGTAGCGGCTGTCGACCAAGGTCACGGCGCCGGGCGAATGCGCGCGGACCTCAGAGAGCAGACCAGGGGCGACCGAGCCGTAGCCGTAGTCGCTGAACACGGCGACCGCCGGCGGCCGGTCCGCCGAGAGCAGCCGCAGGGCGCTCGTCCGGTACCGATCGAGCTCGCTGTCGGAGAGATCGCGGCGATCTCCCGAGTCGATGCGCACGATCTGCTGCTTGACGGTGGTCGTCGTGCCACCGCCCAGCACCCGCGTCTTGGTCGGGGTGCGGTACCCCGACCTCTCGAGGACGTGGCCGACGTCGACGCCGCGCTCCACCAACGCCGCCACCAGCGCCCGACCCTCGGGGTCGTCGCCGCAGCTCCCCAGCAGCAGCGGTCTGCCGCCCAGAGCCCGGATGTTGGAGACGGCGTTTGCGCCCCCCCCCGGCACCACTGCGTCGGACTCCTGGTCGAGGATCAGCACCGGCGCCTCGCGGCTGATCCGGCGTGCCCGTCCCGCGACGAAGCGGTCGGCGACCAGGTCGGCGAAGACCAGCACCTCGCGGCCTTCGAAGGCCGCGATCAGGTCGCGCAGCCGCCCCGCGGATGGAAGAGCTCGATTCATCGGACTGGGGATCGGCCGGCGGTCGACTGTAGCATGCTGAAAGCTCGCTCCGAGACGTTGCGAGCCTTCGTTGGAGCCTCTTCTGCGGTCTCCGGGCGGGGGCGTTCGGAGCAGCGAGCTCGGAGCAACGGCCATGATGCTGCCCCGGCTCGGTGCGCGGGGCGGCTCGAGCGATTCGAACGACGCGGCGCCGGGGTCGGCTCCCCGAACCGGATCGAAGGACCTGGAGACCGGCCGTCTGCAGATGGTGATCGGGAGAGGGGTCGCCGAGGGACGCGTCGAGCGACGGGGTGATCAGAGGACATGGACCAGACCAGGAGAGCACGGCGCCGCTCGCGTCGCCGCGAGACCGCGCGGCTCGCCGACCTGTCGACCCTCGGGCTGGTGTTCCCGGTCGCGACCGTGCTCGGCTACTTCGCGGGACGCCTCGTCGGCGGCTGGCTGGGAGAGGCGGCTCTCGGCGCGATCATCGGCGGAGGGCTAGGCATCGTCGCCGGCTTCTACAACCTGTTCAAGGTGGCCCGCAGGCTGGCCCGCGAGGACGAGGAGCGCGAGGACGAGGAGCGCGAGGAGCGCGAGGACGGGGAGCTCGAGGACTCGGAGAGGCCAGGGTCCCGGGAGGGCGCCGATGTCGACGCCCCCTGAAGGCTCGGATCGAGGGGGGGCGAGCTCGGGTCCGAGCGATCCGCACGAGAGCCTCGGACCGGCCGCCGGCGAGGGTGCCGGCGTCGTCGTCCGGCGACTGGGCTGGCTGATGACGGGGTGGACGATGCCGGGGCTCGTGCTGTTCCTGGGCCGTGGCGACGTGCGCGCCGCGCTCGTCTTGACACTCACATTGGGCCTCAGTATCGTCCACCTCCGGAGTTTGCAGGCTCAGGTCTCGCGGCTCGACCCGGACGCACCCACTCGGGCAGGTGCGGTGATGGTCGTCCGCTGGGGCTTCCTGATCATCGGCCTCCTTGGAGTCCTGAGCTTCGGGGTCAGCCGCCCGCTCGCTCTCGCGTGGGGCGTCGCCCTCCTCCCTGTCGCTCTGATCACCGAGGCCGTGCTCGCCGCCATGGCCTCCCGCTCCTGAAACGCGCGCCGACCTCGATCTCTCTGCGTCCGATATCCTCGAGGGCCTTCGCATTCCTCGGCTCGAAGAGCTGATCTCTCGCCGGTCGATCGATTCTCATGCTCGCTGAACCCCACGCCGCGGCCGCCGCCGAGCACGCGGAGGAAGCCGATCACGCGGTCTCGATCTTCTACGGGCCCGTGAACTGGCTGTGGGATCGCATCGGTCCCGCGCTCGGACTGGGCCACCTCGAGGTGCCCGACCACGTCGTCATGTCGCTGGTGGTGCTCGGCATCATCTCGGCGCTGGTGATTCCGCTCAGGGCAAGCCTCAGCCGGGAGAATCCCGGCGCCTTCCAGCAGATCCTCGAGACGGTGGTCGAGGCGCTCGCCAACATGATCGACGACGTGGTGGGCGAGGGCGCCGCCCGCAAGTACCTTCCGTTCATCGGCGCCTTCGCCTTCTTCATCTTCATCGCCAACCTCACGGGGCAGTTCTTCTTCCTCCAGCCCCCCACCCAGACGATCTGGGTGACCCTCGCCCTGGCGCTCGTCTCCTTTCTCTTCTACCACGCCGTCGGCTTTCGCGAGCACGGGTTCGCCTATCTCAAGCAGTTCCTCGGACCGGTGCCCTGGCTGATCCCCCTGATGCTGCCGATCGAGCTCATCAGCCACTTCGCGCGGGTGCTCTCGCTTTCGATTCGCCTGTACGGGAACATCTTCGGCGAGCACCTCGCGGTCGGGATCTTCTTCGGCCTGGTGCCCTTCCTGCTGCCCCTGCCGCTGATGGCTCTGGGGCTGCTCGCCGCGGTCATCCAGACCTTCATCTTCATCATCCTCTCGACGCTGTACATCGCCGGCGCCGAGGCCGAGGCGCATTGAACGAGGCGCACCGACCGGCCTCGCGCTCTTCACTCGAAGCCACCGTTTCTCGACCCAGGCCGCAGCGTCGCGGGCCTTGGGCGCTCAACCGAATCGAGGAGTCCGATTCCATGATCAAGAAGATCCTGTTCGTTTCCCTGGTGCTGTTCGCCGTCATGGCGATGCCTGCGCTCGCGGCCGAGGCCGACGTCGACCCCAGCGTCCACGCCTACAAGGTCGCCTTCGCGGCGCTCGGGCTCGGCATCGCCGGAGCGGGCGGCGCGCTCGCTCAGGGACGGGCCGCTGCGGACGCGCTCTCCGGGATGGCGCGCAACCCCGGGGCTTCCGGCCGGATCCAGACCGCGATGCTGATCGCGCTCGCGTTCATGGAGTCGATCGTGATCTTCGTGTTCGCGATGACCTTCCTGCTGAACCAGGGGTAGAGCGAGCGTCGCAGCGACGGAAACCCGGCTGAGCGGACACGTCTGCGCAGGCCTGGTTCGTGCTCGATCGATCTCGCGCGCCAGCGTCGCGAGATGCAAGGCTCGCGAGATCGAAGGCCCGCGAGATCAGAGCCGAGGTCGAAAGAAGGGGCTCTCGAGGGCGTCGTGCTCTTGGGAGCCCTTCGTCTTTCGACGGTAGCTCTTGCTCGCCGATCGTGTCGATCTGCCGGTCGGGCGGAGCCGGAGCGGCACTGTCATCGGGCGGAGACGACGGCGTCCTGGCGAGGCGGCGGCTCGCATCCGGCGCGCCGGAGGGGTTGCGGCCGGGGCCGCCGGCCGCGAGGGGAGATGGAGCCCGCAGTTGGCATCGAATCTGCTTCCGGTAGGTCGTGCATGGTGGGGATCGAGGACGAGCACGAGACAGCTCGATCAACCTTGGGGAACACTGGAGATGACCAGCCAGGCCGATCATCAGCACGGGTGGGACTTCGAAGCGGCCGCGATGCCGTTCGTCGACAGTCTGTACAACACCGCCTATCGAATGGCCCGCAACGCCGAGGATGCCGAGGACCTCGTGCAGGAGGCCTACCTGAAGGCCTACAAGTACTACGACAAGTTCCAGGAAGGCACCAACTTCAAGGCCTGGCTCTTCAAGATCCTGAAGAACACCTTCATCAACAAGTACCGCAAGCAGCAGCAGCAGCCGCTGCACGCCGCCTTCGACGAGATCGAAGACGCGTTCGAGAGCCAGCTCCGCACCGATCCCCGCTTGAGCCCGACCCCGAACCCGGAGGAGGAGCTGCTCGAGAGCGTGCTCGACGAGCACGTCCAGAAGGCCCTCACGGAGCTGCCCGACGACTACCGGATGGTGGTCCTGCTCGCTGATCTCGAGGACTTCTCCTACAAGGAGATCGCCGACATCCTCGAGATCCCGGTCGGTACGGTGATGAGCCGGCTCTATCGCGGCCGCAGGATGCTGGAGTCGGCGATGCTGCGCTACGCCCGATCGCACAACTACCTGGCAGAGGGCGAGGATCCAGCCAAGATGCGCAGCCGCAAGCGCGCCTCCTCCTGACGCGCCTCGTCTGACCCTCAGAGCCGCTCGAAGTCCAGCGCGGGGTTCCGGTTCCGTGGTCAGGGCCACCGCCCGGCGTTCAGGGCTTCAGCCCTTCCTCGTGACGCCGTTGGCGCCGCGGAGCCGAGCCCGCGGCGCCGTCAGCCGCGAAGACTGCGGGTCGCAGCCGCGCGGTCCTGGGAGGTGAACGGGTCGGCCGCGAGCGTCTGCGCGCGCCGCGGTTGCCGTGGCGTGCGAACCCGAAGGAAGGAACGAGCGGCGGCTCGCTGAGCACGGCTTCTCGCTGCACAGGAATAAGCCGTCCGGCAAGTGCGGTTGACCGGGCTGGAACGGATGAACGGGCATCCTCCGATCACTGGGCTGACGTTGCGGGTTGACACCATGTGTGATCGATTGACCGACCTCCTCGGCAGGGCGAACGACGGCGGGCTCTGTGAGACAGAGCTCCTCGAGTTGCGGGACCATCTCGAGAGCTGCGCGCCTCTGGCCGTTCGCCTGGTTCGCGAGCGATGTCCTCGCGAGAGTGCACCGTCTCGACTGCGACTGCGCATCCTGCGCATCTGGCGCAGCGAGCCGCAGATCGGCGCCAGCTTCGACTGACGGTCCCTGTGCCGTCCGCTGTCGTGCCAGAGTGACGCTCTGGTTGCCGGGGCGCGCCCATCTGGCGTGTCGGCATTCGAGGTGAGCTCCTGACAGAGGAGGCGGCGGACGCGCTGCCTCGGTCGTCCGGGGCGCCATGCGATCGGCCTCCGTCGCACGAGATGTCCCCGATCGGTGACGGTCGATCGCGGGTTGCGGCTCGCGGTTCGCGGAATGCGGCGGGCCAGATCCGAGCGGACCGGCGACGTCGGCGTTTTCTCTGCGGCTCAGGCGCGGCTGGCCTGTGATACCCTCCTCGGATTCGTCACCCGCAGCCTGGGTTCCGATCGGGTCTACAGGATTGCTCGCCTGGTCGCGCGCTTCGTGCTGGGTCGCCTCGCCGAGCCCCTCTCTACTCGTCAGCCGTGAAATCGAACGAACCCGGCTCCGGCTCCCGCAAGCTGTTCCGGTGCGCAGCCTGGGCGCTGCCCTTGCTCCTGTCCGGCGGCGTCGCGTTCGAGATCTCGCGTCTCGAGCGCATCGCCGGCTCGCCCTTCCCGATCACGCCCGCTCCGCATTTCTCACCGATCACCGCCTCGGCTGCGGATGCGCTGCCTGGGCTCGACGACCTGCTGGTGCCACAGCCTCACTCGGTGGCGCGGGGACAGACTCTGCTTCGGGTTTTCGAGGAGCTCGGCCTGGAGAGTGAAGACGCGCGCGTTGCCGCGAGCGCCGCCACCGAGCACCTCGATCCTCGGCGGCTGCGCGCAGGCGAGCGGTTCTCGGCCTACTTCGGCTCCGAGGGCTCGGTGGCGCGGGTGGTCTTCGAGGTCCACCAGCAGGGGCGCGTCGAGGTGGCGCGCTCGAGCGGCGGCTGGCAGAGCGAGTGGCGCCCGTACCGTTTGATGACGCAGCAACGGGTGCTGGCTGGCGCGCTCGCCGGCGGGTTCGAAGCATCGGTCGAAGCGGCCGGTGGGCCGGCGATGGTCGCCTATCGTCTGGCGGACGTCTTCCAGTGGGATCTCGACTTCAATCGCGATCTTCGCCTCGGCGACCGCTTCGCGGCGGTCTACGCCGAGGTCCGTGCCGATGGGCGCTTCCAGCGCGTGGGCGAGATCGAGGCGGCCGTCTACGAGAATCAGGGCCGGCTGCTCCAGGCCTACCGCTTCGGCGAGGGGGGCGCTTACTACGACGGCGAAGGGCGACCGCTGCGCAAGCAGTTCCTCCGCTCGCCGCTCGAGTTCTCCCGGGTCACCTCGGGGTTCTCCCATCGACGGTTCCATCCCGTGCTCAAGACCTATCGGCCGCACTACGGCGTGGACTACGGCGCGCCGACCGGCACGCCCGTGCGGGTGACCGCCTCCGGGGTGGTGGTCTCTGCGGCGTGGAACGACGGTGGTGGGAGGATGGTGGTGGTTCGGCACCCGAACTCCTTCCAGACCTCCTATCTGCACTTGTCACGATTCGCCGACGGCGTGCGGGGCGGCGCCCGGGTGACCCAGGGCCAGGTCATCGGCTTCGTCGGCTCGACCGGCCTTGCGACGGCCGCGCACCTCGACTACCGCGTTCGGCAGAACGGGCGATACATCGATCCGCTGAGCGTGCGCAACGAGCCGGCGCCGCCGCTGATGGGCGCCTCGTTGGAGCGCTTTTTCGTGGTGCGCGACCGGCTGCGCGAAGAGCTGAGCCGCGCCCCGAGCCCGATGACGTCGCTCGACGTGGGGCCGCTCAGCGTCGGCGGCTGAGAGCTCCCGCCTCGCGCCCCGCGCCTGCCGGCCGAACCGTCGCGCACCGATGAGCGGAGCGGTGACGGGCCTCGCCCACCGCGCCTCGTCCGCAATCACACGGGATCTGCTCTCCTGTGACGCGTTGCGGCCCGGCGGCCGCGGCGCGAGGAGATTCGTCGACGCGTCAGTGGCCCGAGATGCGCCGCTCGAGCAGGTCGAGAGCGCTCGGCAGGTCGAGGTGGGAGTCGATCCTGAGATTCGACAGAGCCGACCATTCGCCCTCTCGCGACGTCTCTCGGAACGAGAGACGATCCTCTTCCTCCCACGCGACGATGACGCGACGACCGTCGCGGCTCGGCATGACGTGGGATCTGCCGACACGGAGCGACGGCAGAGGATGACGGGAGACTCGGCCGATCCGGATCCGATGGTCGAGATTGCCGTCGGCGAGAGCGCTCCGACCGATCGGCACGATCGATGCTCTCACGTCACCCCCGACTCGCAGGCGCCGGCCGGAATCCAGCGCGTCGGTCCCGACGGCGAGGATGTCCTCGTAGACGGCCTCGGCGAGATCGTCGATCGCGCCGCCGCACAGCTGCTCCATGCCCGCGGCGCCGATTCGGGCCTCGGCCGCGCTCGCCACATGGTTGAGCACGCTTTCGTGGAACCGGTCCGCCCCACGCGTGAAGATCTCATCGCGGGCCACCGCCGCCAGTCGCATCTGGCCGCCCTCGTTCGAGCAGAGCAGCCGCCCGATCGGCACGATCGAGGCACGGACACCGTCACCGAGACGGATGAGGTCGATCGGCACGGGCTCGAGGCTGAGCACCGACAACAGCTCCTCGTCGCTCAGAGTGGCGAGGAGCCGGTGCGGGGAATCCGATGGCCCCAGGGTCGGGGCGAAGGGGCGCTCTGCGCCCGAGCCGCTCTCCACGCCGGCCACCAGGAGATCGGCGTCGATTGTCAGCTCGACGATCGAGTCGGAGCCGGCGACGAACGTATCGCTCAACGGCTCACCATCGATGAAGACGAGCGGCGTGTAGACGACCCGCTCACCCAGGCCCGTGGTCTCGCTCCACATCGTGTGGACGATGCTCCGCGTGTGCTGCGAAATCGATCCCGACGGCTCGGTCAGCTCGAAGCTCTCTCGGGTGAACGCGATTCGGGGAGCGGACTTCTCGGAGAAGGCGCTGCCGGCGAGCTCGATCGGATCCGACCAGGAACCGTCCCTCAGCCAGCGCACGGTGATTCGGGTGTGCAGCAGATTGAACCGAGTGGCCCAGGCGAGGTAGAGAGTCTCGGTCACCGGCTCGAAGAAGGCGGCCGCCGAGAGCTCCTGGTCGGCGTCCTCCGTTCCGGGGACGACGATCCGATCGATCTCGTTCGCGCGCAGGACCTCGAGAGCCAGGACGGGATTCGAAGCGAGCTCCGATCGTTCGTCGAACAGCTCGCCCGAGGTCCCGGTCCGCAGCTGGAAGACCGCTCCGCCGGCTCCCAGCACGCGCGTCACGAGCTCGCCCTGGGCGCCGGCAGCCACCGCCCCGCCGACGAGCGACCAGGCCAGCGCCAGGGCTGCGGTGAAGCCTCGATGTCGAAGGCGCAGCATGCTCACGCTCTCAGGTTCACCAGCTCGAGGGTGTCGAGCTGCATCAGCATCTCGCCGATCGCAGGTTGGTCGGGAAAGAAGCGACGCTGGAGGCGCGCGTAGGCGCCGACGGCGCCTTCGCGGTCGTCGAGACGGAGCAGGGCCTCTCCCAGCAGGTAGAGGGCGTTCTTGGAGCCATCGGAATCGTGGTAACGCTGAGCGAGCTCGCTGGCGGCCGAGGCGTGATCGCGCGCCTCCTCGCAGCGACCGGCGCGAAGATGTACGTAGGCGAGAGCGAGGTGGTTGGACAGCGTGTAGCGCTCGGCCCGATGACGTTGGAAGCTCGCCTGGCTCTCCAGCAGCAGGGAGAGAGCGCCGTCGAGGTCACCCTCGAGCGCGCGGCAGTAGCCCAGGTTGTCGAGGACCCGCGCGCGCCAGACGTCGTCGCTCTCGAGCAGGGCGAGCGCGCGCTCGTAGTGCTCGACTGCGTCCTGCAACCAGCTCTCCGCGAGCAACAGGTTCCCCAGGATGTTGTGGGAGTAGGCGCGCCAGTCGACGCGTTCGACCCAGCTCGAGCGGTCCAGCGCCATGCGGGCGTAAAACAGACCCCTCTTGAATGCCTTGCGCCGCTCGTAGATCCGGGCCAGATGATGACTGGCCAACCAGCCGTTCTCGGTCGAGTGGGTTCGCGCGAGGATTCCACGCAGCACCGAGAGGTCACGCTCGATCACCGATTCGTCGGTCTCGCAGAGCTCGACGTGGACGATCGCCAGATTGCAGAGGGCGAGGTCGCTTCGTGTCTGGTCGCCGAGCCCCTCGGCGACCTCGAGCGCCCGCTCGAAGTAGAGAGTCGCCTCGGGCAGCGACCCGGCCTGCACGGCTTCGAATCCACGTTGCCTGAGCGCCTCGAAGCCGAGCCGCGGCTGGTCGGGGAAGGCTCGGCCGACAGAGCCGGGATCAGAGGTCGTGAGACTCATGGCGTCTTCGAAGAAGCGGCTCGGCTCGTCGTGTCGAGTCGTCGTCTCGAGTCGTCGTGTCGAGAGAAATCCAAGGAACAGTCTACAGGTTGGGCGCCGGAATTCAAACCGCGGTCGCCGACGGCAAGGCCCCCCGCACGCAGCTCGCGGGGGCAGCGAGGTGATAGGAGGAGCTGCTCGGTCGACGGGCGGCGGGCGTGGTCAGGGGCCTTTCGTAGTGGCCGGTGTTCGGGTAGTCTCTGGACTTTCGGAGCGCTTGCAGGTGGGCGCGAAATGTTATGATACCATAGCACTCGCGAGGCGCGCCAGCCTCCGATGAGGACGACCCGCTCCCGCGAACCTTCCGTCGTCGGTCGCTGGTCGATGCCGGTGAATGGGGCTGCATCCCGTTTCGGTGCCGAGATCCGCTGTCCATTCGGTCCATGCAGTCCACACAGTGCATACAGTTCATCCGGTCCACACACAGTCCATCAGCTCAGATGCACGGACAGTGCAGCGCCGGCTTGCGGCCGGCGAGCGAGGAGAGGAGCTCAGGGTGAAGCAGCTCGGCAGTCGAGTCGTCGGGGTCGGGGCAACGGGTGCGATGGCCCCAGGCACGAGGAGCGCCCGCACCGAGAGGCGGCTCGAGAGCCGGCGCCGGACCTGGCGGCGCCCGGTTGGGACGCTGACCCTCCTGCTTCTCGCCTCCGCGTCGCTCCCGCTCGGCGGCCAAGAGCCTGCGCCCGAAGACCGGAAGGCTGACGGCGAGCCTTCGCCCTATGCCGAGGTCGCGGTCGGTCCGATCCAGCAGGGTGCCCTGATCGACCTGGTCGTCGAGCCGCCCGACGGCGAGTGGCAGGTCGACGACGATGGCCAGGAGTACATCATCTCGCGGTGGCCCAAGCGCGAGGGGGAATACAAGTGGGTCGACCAGGAGGCCGGTAAGGTCCGGCTGGGGCGACTGCTGCCGCTGACCGCGATCGACCATGACGCCGACTACTTCTACTTCCGGATCGACAAGCCCAAGCCGGTGGTCGAGGACACCGGTCCCAGCGCGGCCGAGATCGAGGCGGTGGAGAAGAGCTATCGAGTGGAGGTCCCGGAGGTGGATCGGCTCCGCCTGGTCCCGTGGGAGCAGGGGCTGCCCACCCGCGGCCAGTGGCGCAACGGCTTCGCGATCGCCGACATGAACGCGGACGGTCACCTCGACCTGGTCCACCCGCCGGCGCGCAAGAGCTTCGGCCGGCCGGTGATCCTGCTCGGCGACGGCGCCGGAAGCTGGAAGTATTGGGAGCAGTCGAGCTTTCCCGACCTCCCCTACGACTACGGGGACGTGGCGGTCGCCGACTTCGACGGCGACGGGCACCTCGACCTGGCGCTGGCCATTCACCTCACCGGCATCGTCGCATTGCGAGGCGACGGCAAGGGCGGCTTCACCGAATGGGGCGAGGGTCTGCCGCTGCGCGCGGACGCCAAGAACCGCCGTCCCGTTTCGCCGAGCACCACGACCGGGCCCGGGCCGCAGGCCCGATTCGACGAGCCGGTGCCGGCGCCGAGGGAGCAGAGCGTGGAACAGGCCGGGATCGACAACTTCAGCTCCCGCGCGCTCGAGGCGCTCGATTGGAACGGCGACGGCAGGCCCGACCTCGTCGCGCTCTCGGAGGGACCGGTCACGCTCGACGCCCTCCTCGGCGACAAGGCGAGCCCGCTGGGCAAGGTGGTCTTCCTCAACCAGGGCGACGGGAGCTGGATGCCGGTCGCCGGCCCAGGCACGGTGCACGGGGACATGATCGAGGTGGCCGACCTCGATGCCGACGGGCGGCTCGACTTCGTCACCGACAGCTCGAGCATCGGCAACGGCGAGTTGCTCAACTACGGCGCCGGCGAGGGTTGGGAGAGCGTGTCGCTGCCCGATCCGCGCACCAGGATGGTCGCTCACTCGGTGGCGGTGGCGGACTTCGACGGCGACGGTCGCCTCGATGTGGCCGTCGCGTTCAAGGCGCACGAGCTGGGCACCGAACGGTACGGCATCGACCTGTTCTACGGGCAGCCGGAACGGGCGTTCCGGCGCGAGTCGATCTTGGGTCTTCCTGCGGGTCCGACCCGAGGCTTCGACGCCCTGGCCGCCGGCGACGTGGACTCTGACGGCGATGTCGACCTGGTCGCCCTGCCGCGCGAGGGAGGGGTCTGGATCCTCCTCAACGAGGGCGAGGAGGGGTTCGTGCGCGAGCTCAGCCCAGAGGCCGATCCCGACCCCGACCACTACTACTGCAGCGGGTACCGGGCGGCGCTGCGTGACCTCGACGGCGACGGTCGCAGCGAGCTGGTCGCGGTGTTCGCGGGCGAGCCGGGCACCGAGATCCTCCTCCTCGGCCAGGCGGCTCCCCGCTGCAGGGCCTTCGGCCAGATCCGGGCCTGGAAGATCGAGGCTGCGCTGGACAGCAGACTGGACAGCAGTGCCGACGGCGGCGGCTCTTCTCCTTCGGGGAGCTGATGCCGTGGCGGCGAGACCGCGAGCGGCGATCGAGGCCTTGCAAACCCCAGAAGATACGCTTATACTCTTTCCTCAATTCTCGTTCAACGAGTACGAAAATCTTTTCAGGGAGGTGATGGAAACCCGCGGGAGAGTTGAAACGCCGTTGCCTGCGCCGACGGAGATCGGCGTGCAAACGTTCCGTTCGCAACCTATTCAGTGGATAGCGCCAGGTGTCGAGTGCACTCGCTGCCGGAGAGATGCTCCAGCAGACAGGCTCTCGAAGCCGCGGTGGCCGGAGAAGCGTATTCCCCAGCACCCTTCCGGCGCTTCAAGGAGATTGCTCAAGACCATGAAGAAGACTGTTGCTCTCGTCGCTCTGGCGAGCCTGCTGTGCCTCGGTGGCACGGCGATGGCGAGCATCGGCACTGCCGATGTCGTGCCTGCTGCGACCCTCCTCATTCCTCGCTTCGAGGTCGACCTCGGGAGCGGCGGTGGCCTGACCACGCTGTTCTCGGTCAACAACGCCTCGGCCGAGTCCGTGCTCGCCCACATCACCCTGTGGACCGAGCTGTGGGTTCCCATCATCGACTTCGACGTCTACCTCACTGGCTATGACGTCCAGTCGTTCAACGTGCGCGACATCCTCACCGGCACCCTGCCGCAGACGGGGTCGATCAACACGCTCTCCAACCGGGGAGCGTTCTCGGGCCCGCACGTCAACTTCCCCGGTTGCTCGAACGCCTTCGGCAACCCCACCAACTACGGTCCGGTGCCTGGCAGCTTCGTCAACTTGATCCAGCAGGCCTTCACCGGTCAGCCGATCACGGCCTTCGGCGGCGCCTGCGCCTCGGTGCCCGGCAACACCGACCTCGCCCGGGGCTACATCACGATCGACTCGGTGAACGAGTGCGATCAGCAGTTCCCCGATTCCGTGGACTACTTCATCGACGGCGCCAACCCCGCTGCGATCGCCAACAACGACAACGTCCTGTGGGGCGACTACTTCTTCGTCGACCCGAGCGAGAACTTCGCCCAGGGCTTCACCGCCGTCCACATCGAGGCGGACAGCGTCAACCTGCTGGGCGCGAACGGGAGCTGCGACCCGCTGGCCACCTTCCCGTACACCTTCTACTGCAGCCTGGCGGGTGCCGGTGACATTCCCGGTGAGGACAACCGAGAGGCCCTCGCCAGCGTCTATGCCGTTCGTTACCTGCAGGGCGGCGCCTTCACCGGCGGCACCTCCGTCATCGCCTGGCGCGATCCGCTGACCGGCGCCAACGCTCCGGCCGCGAACTGCGCCAGTCTCATCGCCAACGTGACGATGGGCAACGAGCAGATCGTGCGCTTCGACGAGGAGGAGAATCCGGTGGTTCCGTCGGGTGGTCCCTCCGGTCAGCCGGACGTGATCGAGTCGCCGTTCCCGTACTGCACGAATCGTGCGGTGGTTGGGCAGGACATCACGGTCGACGCCGACTTCGGTTGGCTCTACCTCAACCTCAACACGGGACCCGCCACCTTCAACCAGGCCTACGTCACCGTGGTCATGGATGCCAGCGGGCTGTTCAGCGTCGGCTTCGACGCCCTCCAGCTCAACGGCCTGACGGCGTTCGACGGTCGTCAAGTGAACCCGCAGCTCGGAACCGGTCCGCTTCCGACCCTGACGAGTGCGCCTCTCGAGGTGCAGCCGCTCGGGACCAGCGTTCCGTAAGCAGAACGTTTCGTCTTGCTTGTGATGACTCGCGGGGGTGGGCCTTGGCCCGCCCCCGTTTTCTTTTTGTGCCTCGGGAGCGGAGCTCCTCATCGCAAGCCGTGGCGGGCGGTCGGTCAGGCCGCCGCACCCCTGGCCCCTGCGATGCTGGAGCTGTCGCACCTGACGTCCTCGAACTTCACTCCCGAATTCCGCTTGCGCCCCGGCGCCCGAGGACATATGATGTTTTCCCATATCGAATTTTCTTCCTGCCCGGCTCCTGGAGCGACTCCTATGCCGCAGTACCCTGTCTCTATGGTCGCCCGACGTGCTCCTGCTCCCTCGCTCGCCCCGGCCGGCGAGGCGGCGAACGCCGGAGGCCGCCGGAAGCTCGCGAGGTCCCGCGGCCGCGCTCGGCTCGGCCTCGGCGCATCGCTCTCGGCCTTCGTGCTCTCGATTGTGGGCGTCGCGGGGGCGGCTCTCGCCGAGGAGACGGGCCCGGTCGAGCCGACTCCGCAGAGCCGACACGGGGTGCTCGAGCCGCGCGATATCCTGACCGACACCACATGGTATGGGCACGACTTCGAGCCCGGCTGCAACAACACGACCGGCGAGGGAGTCCCCTACTGGGTCGAGTCGCTCGACGTGGAGAACGGGATCCTGTTCGCGTCGACCGGCAACCACGTACGGGCGTGGTCGTTGACCAACCCTGCGAGCCCGGCGGAGCTCTTCAACCAGTGCCGACCGACGCGCGTGCCCTGCTGCGGCGGTGACATCGACTGGTTCTATCGAGACGTCGAGGCCACCGATGACGGCGGCGCGGTCGCGATCGCCGGCAGCGGCGGAGTCGGCTTCGTCATGCTCAACGTCTCCTCGCCCGCCCTCCCCTCCTATCAGGACACCAGCTACAACGCCGGCGCGGTGGCCAAGTTCACGAGCGCCACGGGGCGCGAGTATGCTGCGGTCGCCGCAGGGCGCGACACCGCCATCTACGACCTCGAGAAGGCGCGTACCGCGAACTGCCACGACGTCAACATCGCCGGCGGCTTCGGCCAGGGCGGCACCTGCTCGGCGGCGAACCGGGCCTGGGTGGTCACCCACTCGGCCCTCTCAGCGACCCTGAAGATGGCCGGAGTGGGCAACTTCCTCGTGCTCCACTACCGGAGCAAGCACATGGTGTGGGACATGAGCGTGCCGACGGCGCCCGTCAAGGTCGTCGACGAGGCGCACCCGTTGTCCAATGCCGCCGACGCCTGGGAGTCGGGTGGCCGTCTCCACCTCGCCGTGGGTGGCAGCAGCCAGGTGCAGATCCTGCGCTATCCGGCCGGCATGGCCTGCGGCGGCCTCTGCACCGGGACCGTGGTGGCGACGCTCACCACGCCGGCTTCGAGCGGCGACGTCGCGGTCGTTCGACAGAGCCTCGATGAGGGGCGCCGCTACCTCTACGTCGCCGCCACCGGTACGGTCTCTGCGCAGCAGGAGTACGTGTTCGACGTCACCAACCTCAGCGCCCCCGAGGAGCTGACCCCGCCGGCGACCACCGCACAGCCCCTGCGCCCCGAGGAGAACGGCCTCGGCGGCTACTGGGGCTGGTATTACTCGGGCAACGGCGGGTGGCCCAACGTCACTCCGTTCGATGGCTTGGTCGCCAACGGCCACGTCTACCGTGCTGCTCTGGGCCTGCTCGACATCCACGCGATCCTCGGCGAGGTGCCGCCGACCGCCGGGTTCACGCGATCGCCTGCCGGTGATGTCTACATCGGGGATCAGGTGTCGTTCACCGACATTTCGACCCGCGATCCCGACTCGTGGTTCTGGACCTTCGGAGACAACACGACCCCCTCCACGCTGCAGAACCCCACCCACACCTACGCGGGATCAGCCCGCAACGTCACAGTCGAGCTCGAGGCCTGCGCCGGCAGCCTCTGCGGCTCCGCCGACGAGACGTTCGCCTTGCGCGATCCCGCTCCCGCGCTCGCCGGAGTCACGGCGAGCCCGACCAGCGCCACGCCGTGCGCGTCGGTGCAGTTCACGGCGCAGAGTCCGTCGGGGCGGCCGCCGCTCGGCTTTGCGTGGCAGATTCTCCACAACGGCACCCTCCCCCCTCTCGCCACGCCGACCGGCACCACCAGCATCGTTTACCAGGTGCCGGGATCGGTCACGTCGGGAACCATTGCGGGCAGGCTCACGCTGAGCGGGGACGGCCCATCGGTGACCCGCACCAGCCCCGACGTGACGATCAACGCGCTTCCCACGCTCGGCACCAACCCGCTGATCAGCCACGACACTCCGGTGACCAACGGGATCGTGCAGTTCCACGTCACCGGCGACGCCGGCGCGACTCGGTGGGAGTGGAACTGGGGAGACGGCTCGGCGCCCCAAATCTTTACCCTGGCGTCGCAGGGTCGGAATCCGACGCACGCCTACGCGGAGGAGGGGGATTACGACGTCACGGTGAACATCTCGAACTGCGTCCAGGCGGGCTCGGTGACGAGCTCCGTCTACCGCGTCGACGTGCCGCCCTTCGCGCCCCTCTCGATCGATACGTTCCGGGCGCTGAGTGGGACCGGCGTCACCTGTCTTTCCAATTTCTGCCAGGTCGTTCCCGGCTCGACGGTCAATTTCGAACTCGTCGCCGGCGGGAGCCCACAGCTCTACGAGTACGACTGGGACGGGAACGGCAGCTACGAGCAGAGCCATGACAGCCCCGTCGGCTCCCACGTCTATTCCGCGAGCACCTCTGAATCGCTCCAGCCAAGGGTGCGCGTGAGCCGTGGCACGGACACACCAATCGTTCGCGACCTCAGTCAGTTCCTCCAGATCGGGGGTAGCGGCGGCGGCGGTGGTGGCGGCGGCGGTGGTGGCGGTGGTGGTGGCGGCGGTGGCGGTGGCGGCGGCGGCGGTGGTGGCGGCGGCGGTGGTGGCGGCGGCTCCACCGGCACGCTCAGCGCCAGCTTCACCTTCAGCCCCGGCAGCGTGCGCGTCGGCCAGACCGTCAACTTCAACGCTTCCGGCTCCAGCGGGAATCCGCTCGCCTACCTCTGGGACTTCGGCGATGGAACTCCGGTCTCGGGGCCGCACGCGCAGGCCACCACGAGCCATGTGTTCACCCGCGTCGGGACCTTCGTCGTCGAGCTCGAGATCAGCAAGAGCGGTTGCGGACTGCTCTGCGTGCACTCGACGACGCGGACCGTCAACGTCACCCAGGGGGGTTCGAGTGGTCCCAGCGGCGACCCCGACCCCGAGCCGGAGCTCGAGGCGAAGTTCACCTTCAGCCCGAACAGCCCCATCGAGGACGAGGCGGTCGCCTTCGATGCCTCCACCTCGACCGGCAACCCGGTGGCCTACCTCTGGGACTTCGGAGATGGCGGATCGGGCACAGGCGTCACGATCGACCACGTCTACGACGAGGCCGGGACCTACACGGTGGTGTTGACCACCAACAAGCTGGGTTGTGGAAGCCTCTGCAGCGACACCACGACGAAGCAGGTGACGGTGCAGGCGCTGCGGCGTGACGGGACCTGCGTCAGCGGACCGAACACCCTGTGCCTGAGGCACTTCCGGTTCTCGGCAACCATCGAGCTGACCGGCGACGGCGGAGGCGTGTTCGCGAACGTGGTGCCCGGCGGCACCGGGGACTCGGGGCTGTTCTGGTTCTTCGATCCAGCGAACTGGGAGGTCCTGCTCAAGGTCCTCGACGGCTGTGCGGTGACCGACCGGTTCTGGGTGTTCGGGGCCTCGACCACCGATCAGGGCTTCGTCCTGACGATCACGGACACTCTGAGCGGCGAGGTCAAGCAGTACGTCAATCAGCCGGGCAACCCGGCGCCCGCGATCACGGACACCGACGCGTTCGACACCTGCGACGTACAACCCTGAGCCCGCCGCCGCCGCGCCGACTCGACGCGGCGGCGGCTCGGCGAACAGTTCGCGGCGCAGAAGAGAGGGGGAGTCGGTAGACTCCCCCTTCGCTGGGCGCAGGCTCCGAACGGGCGGCGAGCGAGCCGTCGCGGCTCACGGTCGTCGTCGCGAAGCGCCGCGCGCCCTCCGCTCCACCCGATCCAGGATCACGAGATGAGCGGCGCCCGCATCGATCACCTCTTCCTCCTGAGAGAGCTGGTCAAGCGGGACTTCCAGAGCCGCTACGCCGGCTCGGCGCTCGGCTTCCTGTGGTCGCTGCTGCAGCCGCTCTGGCAGCTCGCCCTCTTCACCTTCGTGTTCTCGGTCGTGCTCGAGGTCTCCCTCGCGGGCCAGGCGCGAACCGACTCGTTCCCGATCTTCCTGTTCTGCGCGCTGATCCCCTGGATCGCGGTCCAGGAGGGCGTCTCGCGGTCGACCACCGCGATCACCGACAGCGCCCAACTGGTCAAGAAGATGCGCTTTCCACCGGAGCTGCTGGTGCTCGCCACGGTCGTCTCCGGGCTGATCCAGGCGGCGCTGGCCTCGATCGTCCTGGTGGCGGTGCTCCTGGTCAGCGGTAAAGGGAGCCCGGCGTCGTCCTGGGTGCTGCTGCTGGCGATTCCCCTCCAGCTCGCGCTGACCCTCGGCTTGGGGCTGCTCAGCTCGACCGTGCACGTCTTCTTTCGAGACACCGTCCAGCTCGTCGGCATCCTGCTCTCGACGTGGTTCTACCTGACCCCGATCGTCTATCCTCTCGGCTGGGTCCCCGAGGGCGTGGCCCGGCGCGTGATCAGCGCCAACCCGCTCTCGACGATCGTCGACCTCTACCGTCAGGCGTTCCTCGGCGGAACGGCGGTCTCTTCCGGAGCTCTCCTCACCCTGGCGCTGACCGCGGGCGCGCTCCTGGCGGCCGGGGTCTGGCTCTTCCGGACCTTCAAGCCCGCGTTCGCGGACGAAATCTGAGCCGACGAGCCCAGAGCCGACGAATCCAGAGCCGATGTCCCCGCCGATCGCCGAGCCCACCACCGACGTCGCCCTGCGCGCTCGAGGGCTCGGCAAGACCTATCGGCTCTACGCCAGCCCCTGGGACCGGCTCCTCGAGCGCCTGACCGGCCGTCCGCGTCACCGCGAGCACGTCGCGCTCTCCGACGTCGACCTCGAGATCCGGCGGGGGGATGGGTTCGGGGTCATCGGCCAGAACGGCGCCGGCAAGTCGACCCTGCTCAAGCTGCTGGCCGGTGTGCTCGAGCCGACCGCCGGCGAGCTCGAGGTGCGCGGGACGATTTCGTCGATCCTCGAGCTCGGCGCGGGCTTTCACCCGGAGTTCAGCGGCCGCCAGAACATCCGGATCAACGCGGCGCTGCTCGGCCTCGACTCCGCCACCGTCGAGGCGAAACGCCCCGCGATCGAGGAGTTCTGCGAGCTCGGCGACTTCCTCGACCGGCCGGTGAAGACCTACTCGACCGGAATGGTGATGCGACTGGCGTTCGCCATCGCCACCCAGGTCGATCCCGAGGTGCTGATCGTCGACGAGGCGCTCTCGGTCGGCGACGGCTACTTCCAGAAGAAGTGCAGCGATCGGATCCTGGCGCTGCTCGAGCGTGGCTGCACCCTGCTCTTCTGCTCCCACGCCATGTACTACGTCGACACCTTCTGCACCGAGGCCCTGTGGCTGCGCGACGGGCGGATCGCGGCCCGTGGCGAGGCGACCGAGGTGATCCGGGAGTACGAGGCGTTCCTGGCGCGGGCGAGCGCGGACCGCATGGCGGCGGCCGGCGAGGGGGGAGACGAGGAGCCGCATCGATGGCCGGAGGTGGCGCCCAGCGGCGGCTCTCCGGCGCGGCTGGTCAGCGTGCGGACGCTGCCCGAGGGGGGAGTGGTGCGGTGCGGCGACTCGGTGCGCATCGAGGTGGAGTGGGTGAGCGACGACGACGAGCTCGCCTTCCACGTCGGCGTCGGGATCAATCGAATCGACGAGGTCGAGATCATCTCCCTCAACACCAGGGAGCTCGGCGTCGGGCCGTTCTCGGGGAGGTCCAGCTACCGGGGCGCGTTCCTCCTCCCCGAGCTGCCGCTGGTCAAGGGGGACTTCCACCTCTACGTCTTCCTGCTCGACGAGCGGGCGCTGCACGTCTACGACCGGCGGATCAGCGAGCAAGCGCTGCGGGTGAAGGAGGGGACCTATCGCTTCGGCCTGGTCCGGGTGCCCTACCGCTGGGAGGCGATCGACCGGCCTTCGGGGGCGCCCGCGGCTCCGGACTCGGGGACGCCGATCGGCTCCTCGGCGGCAGCGGTTGCGGGCGACGAGGCACCCGATCTCGGACGTTAGGAGCGTGTCCGAGCCTCGCCCAGAATCGGACAGGTGGTTCAGGCCCAGAGGCTTTGCGTTCGCGTGCCGGGGCGCCGGCTCGGTTGCCGCGACCCGCTCGGACGCTGCGATTCAGCTCGCCGCGGTCCTCTCGGTCGCTGCGCCGGGGAGGCCGGGGCTTCGCTCGACGCTCCCGACGCGTCCGGCGGTGCGGCCATGACCGGCGCCGGCGCGACGGCGCCCGCGGTGTCGGTGGTCCTGGTGCACTACCGGACCCCCGAGCTGCTGCCGGCGACGTTGTCGGCTGTGGGCGCGCAGCTCGACGAGCTCGGCCTCGAGCACGAGCTGCTGGTGGTCGACAACAGCGGAGATGCCGCCGCGGCCGGACCGCTCGAGCCGCCTGGCGTGCGAGTCCTCCACCCTGGAGCGAACCTCGGCTATGCGGGCGGGCTGGTGGCGGGGGTGGAGGCGAGCCGAGGCGAGGCGCTCGTCCTGATGAATCCCGACGTGCTGGTGGGCGCCGGCTGCCTCGGGGCCCTGCTCGACCCCCTGACGCGCGATGCGGAGGTCGCGGGTCCTCGCTTCTACTGGGACGAGGAGCGGCGGCTGCTGCTGCCGCCGGGCGAGGAGCGGGACCTCCCCGCCGAGCTGCTCCGGGCCCTCGCCACCCGGTCACCCGCGGTCGCCGGCCTCGCCCGGCGGCGATGGCGCCGGCACGCTCGCCGACACTGGCAGGCGAGACAACCGATCGAGAGCTGGACGCTCAGCGGCGCCCTGCTCGCGCTGCGCCGGGGGACCTGGGAGCGGGTGGGTCCGTTCGATACGGGCTACCCGCTCTACTTCGAAGAGACCGACTGGTTGATCCGTGCGCGCCGGAGGGGTGTGCGAGCACTCCACGTCCCGGCGGCTACGGCCGTCCACCACTTCGACCAGAGCGCGCAGGGGGAGCCGCGCGCGCAACACTGGTACGCCGAGTCCTGCCGGCGCTTTCGCCGCCGCCACTACGGACGCCTGGCCACGCGCGTGCTCGAACGGACGGAGGCGGCCAGCGGAGCGCCCGCCGGGCTCGCCGCCTGGCCGCCGCTCGAGGATCTCCGCGGACCGCTCTGCGTCGAGGTGTCGCCGCGCGCCTGCGGCTTCCCGGCCGCCGCCGAGCCCTCGGTCGCGGAGCCCTCGGCGTGGTCTCTCCCCGCAACGATTCGGGACCGTCATCCGAAGCTGGCCCTGCACGTCACGCTCTGTGCGGGCGCAGGACGCGAGGTCGGACGCTACACTCTCGCCGGCGGCTCCCCGAGCCGGGTCGACTAACATTGGCGCGCGGCGCTGTGGTCGCAGGCCGCGGATCTCCAATCGGCTTCGGCGACCGAGGTCAGCGTCCGACCCGCTGCCTCGCGACAGCGGACCCCGCCGCCGCAGCGGCCTCCCATGAGCCAGACCCTCCCACCGATCCTGCCGACGATCCTCTCCGAGAAACCCGTCCCGCCGTCGCACGGGGCCTCGCGGCCACGGCCGAGCCCCTACCTCCACGTCGGGGACGAGCAGATCTACGATCCGCTCAGCGACCGGACGTTGTACGCCGGCGAGCGCGACCACGCCCTCCTGCGCGCTGCTCTCGCGGGCGAGGCGCTCGACCAGGAGGATCGCGCCCGGCTCTTGGCCGAAGGCTGGCTGGCGCCCACCGACCAGGACCGCTCCAGCAGCTACCTGCTCAAGTACGTCTCGCTCGAGGCGCACACGGTCTGCAACCAGGCCTGCTACTTCTGTCCGGTCTCGATCGCTCCGCGCGAGAGCTACTTCATGCCCACGCCGCTCTACGAGCGCATCGTCGGCGAGCTCGCCTCCTTTCGCGACACGATCGAGGCGGTGTTCATGATCAACTACAACGAGCCGACCGCCGATCGGCGGTTCGTCGACCAGGTCCGCACGATCCGGGCGGCCGGCCTGCCGCCGGCGGTGCTGACCAACGGCTCCGGTCTCACCCCCGAGCGCGTCGACGCGCTGGTCGAGATGGGCGGCCTGCGCTTCCTCTCGATCAACCTGTCGACGCTCGATCGCGATCGCTATCGCAAGGAGCGCGGAGGCGATCATCTCGCTCTGGTGCTGCGCCACCTCGACTACGCCAAGGACCGGCCGCTGGCCGAGCAGATGGACATCGTCGTGCTCGGCACCGGAGACGACAGGCACTCGAGCGACTTCGAGCAGATCTCGCAGCGCTTCGCGGGCAGCCGCTTCAACGTCAAGCGCTTCGAGGTGATGGATCGCGCCGGCTACCTCGAGGTCGGGCTCAAGCCGGCGCTGCCCAAGCAGCGTCTGTGCGGCTGCGACAACGTCGGGTCGCGCCCGCTCCAGCACCTGCACGTCACCCCTCGCGGCAAGTGCGTGCTGTGCTGCGAGGACTACGACGAGAAGTACGTGGTCGGAGACCTGAGCACCTCGAGCGTCGCCGAGGTCCTCGCGGGCCCCGAGCTCGCCCGGATGCGCCGCTGGGTCTACGGCGTCGAGGAGGCGCCGGCCGACTTCATCTGTCGGGGCTGCGAGTTCGCCCTGGCGAACGAGGCGCGAGGGTCCCGCGGCTGACGGGATGACGGGCCCGCTTCGCACCTGCGGCGAAGGGGACGGCGTCGACGGACCCCGGAGCTGATCTGTGCGCATCACGTACGTCCTCGCCTCGAACGAGCTCAACGGCGGCCACAAGGTCGCGCTCCAGCAGGTCGACCTGCTGCGGCGCGCCGGTCACGAGCTGACCCTCCTCTCCCACGGCGAGCGCCCCTCGTGGTCCGGGTACGACGGTCCCTACCACGACCTCGACGCCGGCTCGCCGCAGCTCGCGTCGCAGGACCTGGTCGTCGGCACCTTCTGGACCACCCTGCCGGTGGCCCGCGACCTCGGCGTCGGGCCGGTGGCTCATCTCTGTCAGGGCTACGAGGCGGGGCTCGAGCACCTCGAGAGCCAGCGGTCCGCGATCGAGGAGGTGTATCGGTTGCCGATTCCGGCGCTGGTTGTCTCTCCGCACCTGGGCGACCTCCTGCGCGAGCGCTTCGGCAGACAGAGTGTCTGGACGCCACCGCCGCTCGACCGGCGGTTCCGGCCCGCGACGCTCCCACGCCTGGCGCCGCGCCGCCGTCCGCGGATCGCGATCCCCGGCATCTACGAAGCTCCAGTCAAGGGGGTGCGGGAGGCGCTCGACGCCGTCGCTCGGGTCCGCGCCGCCGGGATCGAGGCGCGGGTGCTGCGCCTGAGCTTCCGGCCGCTGACCGACGAGGAGCGCGCGCGCTTGGAGCCGTCGACGTATCTCTGCGCAGTGCCCCCCGAACACGTGGCGCGCGAGCTGCGGGCCTGCGATCTCCTGCTGCTCGGCTCCCGCCGCGAGGAGGGCTTCGGGCTGCCGCTGCTCGAGGCGATGGCGTCGGGGGTGCCGGCGGCCGGCTTTGCGATTCCCTCGGTGCGCTGCTTCGCGGAGGGGGCGGTGCGGCTGGTCGAGCCGGAGGACGCCGAGGCGCTCGGCGGTGCGGCCTTCGAGCTGCTGTCGAATGCGGCGACCTGGCGGCGAGCGCGGCGCCGGGGTCTTCGGGCCGCCGCGCGATTCCGGCCCGAGGCGGTCGCCCCGCGGCTGCTCGACGGGGTCCGCTGGGCGGCGTCTCAGGCTTGATTCATCAGGCCTGATCGATCAGGCCTGATCGATCAGAACATAGAAGCCCTTGGTCGACAGGCTGTCGAGATCGGCTGCGAAACCGTCGAAGCGCCTGGGCTCCGGCGGCGGCTCGGTGCGCTGAGGAACCAGCTCGAAGCGCTCGATGCCGGAGCGCTCGAGCCAGTCGGTCAGGGTGCTGCGGGTGAAGAACCGATAGTGGGTGTAGCAGAGGAGACCCACCGGCAGGTAGTCCCACCGGCCCGCGACGAGATCCTCCACGACCGAGTAGTGGCCGACGTTGGGAATCGAGAGGATGGCGCGCCCGCCGGGCGCGAGCAGCCCTGTGATCCGTCGCAGGAAGCCTTCGGCGTCGACCAGGTGCTCGACCAGCTCGAGTGCGAGAATCGCGTCGAACCGGCCCGTCAGCTCGAGGCTCTGGACGTCGCCGGTCACCACCCGATGGAGCCGTCGCGCCGCGTCGCGAGCCACCACCGGGTTGAGCTCGACGCCGGTCACGCGGCAGCCCAGCCGCTCCTGGATCAGCGCGCCGGTGGCGCCGCGACCGCACCCGACCTCGAGCACCTCGCGCGCCCCGACCGGCAGGTACGGGAGGACGTCGTCGCGAACCTCGCCGTAATAGTCGATGAACTCGTGGCAGAGCCCCGCGACCGTGAGCCGATCGTCGGGCGGTCCGAGCCGGCGGCCCGCGTGGGGGTCGGCGAGCAGGCGATCGACCGAGACCTCGGCGCCCAGGCGCTGGAACCACTCGGCGTCGAGCAGCGCGACCGGCAGACGGGTTGGAGTCGGCGCGCTTTCGGAGGGCGGAGCGTCGAGCGCCCGGCTCTCCAGCCGCTCGAAGCCGCGCAGGGTGTAGATCGGCGGCTGGCTTCCGTCGGGGGAGCCGTCCGGCAGGAACGTCGCCGCCGGACGAGGGCGCGCCTCCACCGACCCCATGCGGATCGAGGCGGCGAGCGCCGCCAAGGTTCGCCGACCGATGAGGATGCGCTCGGAAGCGAGCAGCAGCACCGCGTCGAAGCCGGGAGCCGTGGCCAGAGCGCCGGCCGGATCGACGGTCTCCACCCGATCGAACACCCGCCGGGTCTCGAGCAGGCAGTGGGAGACGAGATACCGGAACTCTGGCGCATGCGCACCCTCGGAGCCCAGCGAGGAGACCACCAGCAGCGACGACATCGCCGGATCGTAGCGGTTCGTCGTACCCCGGGTTAGGGAAGCCAGGAGCCGTCCAAATCTGCCGCTTCACCAGCACGTCGGAAGCATCACGCTCGAACGCGGCTGCGGAGTCGGCGCTGTTCGAGCGAGCAATCTCGGCATGTGATGCCCCGAGCGGCGCCCAACTCCTTCTGGAGTTGGGCGCCTTGCGAGGCCCCCCCTGGGGGGTTGGGGGGGAAAAGATTGCTAGCTCCGGAAATGGTATCCACCATTTCCAGGAGCTAGAACAGGTCGCTGTCGCCGTAGGTGTAGAAGAAGTCGGAGGCGCAGTGCTCGGGCGCTGACGGATCCTCGAACGGCACGACCATCAGCCCGAGCTCCTGCGGCTCGGCCCGCCGCTCGAACCCCGACGTCTCCAGCAGCGCATCGAGCCACGCCGGCCTCGGCGGAAACCAGCCGACGACGCTACGCAGCTCGCCGCCGGGGTCGAGCCGCCGAACGGCTTCGGACAACAGGGTCTCGAGACACGGCGTCTCGGAGCGATCGAGCAGCAGGTCTCCCCAGACGAGCTGGTCCGCGCGGCGCGAGAACACGCTCCATCCCACCAGTCGACCGTGGCGCTCGGCGCCGATCAGGAGGTAGTCCTGGTCCGGACAGTCGAGATAGCGCCAGCGGACGTACTGGGAGTCGCGGACCACCAACGAGCCGTAGTCGCCGTGCACCCGCCGCCAGAGCGCATCCAGCTCGTCGGGCGTCGGCGAGGAGACGATGCGATCGCGGCCTAGGAGGCGCCGGCGCGGGCGCGGAGGCCGGCGCTCGAGGTCCCGGCGCCGAAACGGCACTTCCTCGACCTTGGTCGCACCGACGAAGCGGATCGAGAACTTCTGGATGTTGCCGGTGTTGAAGCCGTAGTTGAATTGCACGCGGCCCCGGCAGAAGGCCGAGTAGAAGTGTCGCGAGGTGCGGGCGAGGATGCTGGTCGGCCCCCGTCCGACCGAGCGGACCTCGGGGGCCGTCATCGTGTCGCCGACCTGGTGCACCACGGGCGAATCCTGCACCAAGCGCGAATCGTGCACCGGGTGCGAGGGCACCACGCGCGGGCCTTCGCTGCGATGGAAACGGACGGGGTAGGCGCAGTACTGACCGACCAGTCGTCCGGCCGGGTCCCGGGCGAGGCTGATGTGGCGGCTTCCCTGCGGGTTCGCCTCGTACTTCCAGGACCAGTGGGCGAGGTGGCGTTCGACGTGGAAGGAGCGGCGGAACAGCTCGAGGATCTCCTTTTCGTCGCCGGGGCGGTAGGGCCGGATCGAGTAGCCGTCGTAGTCTGCGGCGAGCCGATCACCGGCGCCGCCCAGTGACGCCGGGCGCAGGACGAAGCCGGCCTCCAGCAGCCAGCACTCGAGCGCCTCGATCGCGGTCGCGTTCCCCCCCGCAGGGTGGACCAGGAGCAACCGGCCACGCGGGGACAGGAGGCGAGCGGCCCGATCGAGCAGAGCGACGGTCCCGGTCGGGCCGCCCTGCGGATCGCTTTGGGGATCGCTGTGCGGGCCCCGTCGCGGAGAGACGACCGCGACGTCGGTGCGCGCGTTCGTCTCGGAACCGTCGAGCGCGAGCGCCAGGCTCGGCGGAAGAGCCTCGGCCACCCAGCACGGAGGCTCTCCCAGCACCGCGACGCTGTCGGCCTCGCGGGGAATCCACCGCCTCAGCCAGGATGAATCCGATTCGGTGGGCATGCGGTCGTCGAGCTCGCGCGGAGGCGGGATCGGGATCGTGCGGACGGCCCAGGCGGCCGCACAACGCGGCCGCCACTCGGGCTGTCCGTCGAGGCCACGGATCTCTCAGCGGCCGAGAGATGCGGCGCCGGCTTCGGCCCCGTCTGCGGCCGCATCTTAAGGCCCCGGCGCCGTCGATCCGGCCGGGCTTCGGGAGGTTGCGCGGATACGATAGGCGGCGCAATGACGAGACGCCTCGCGCCGCCGGGCCAGACGGAGGAGGTTCGCGCCGACCGGGTGCTGGTGATCGCGCCGCACTACGACGACGAGGCGATCGGATGTGGCGGCCTGCTCGCAGCCGTCGCCGACTCGGCGGCCCGTGTCGTCGTGCTCTTCCTCACCGATGGCGGCGGCGGAGTGGAGGACAGGCCGGGGGCCGAGGCAGAGGTCACGACGGAGGACTACACGCAGCGGCGGCGCGCCGAGTCGGAGCAGGCGCTCGGTGTGCTCGGAATCGAGGAGAGCCGGCACCTGGGGCTTGCCGACGGTGCGCTGTCTCAGCATCTGCGCCCGCTGGGAGCCGCGTACCGCGACGCGCTCGAGGAGCTGGAGCCCGACCTGGTCCTGGTCCCCGGTCCGCTCGAGACGACCCCCGATCACCAGGCGTCGTTCGCTGCGCTCCACGACGCGCTCGCGGGTCTTCGCCGTGGAGATCGCCTCGACTCGCTCCTGCAGTCGACGCTGTTCCTCGCCTACGAGGTGAACCATCCCGGCTATCCCGATCTACTGGTCGACGTCTCGGCTCACCTCGAGCGGATCGAGCGCGCGCTCGCCTGCTACCAGAGCCAGCTCGAGCGTCACGACTACACGGCGGCGGCGCTCGGCCTGCGTCGCTACCGCACCCACTCGCTGCCTCCGAGTGTGCGCGGCGCGGAGGGTTACTCGCGGCTGCGCCTGAGCGACTTCACCACGCGCAGCCTCAGCGATCTCGTCGCGCACCTCGGCGGCTCCTCGCGCCTTCGCCCGATCGAGGAGGGACCGCTGGTCTCGGTGATCGTGCGCACGCGCGACCGGCCGCAGCTCCTGCGCGAGGCGCTCGCCAGCCTGGCGGCGAGCCAGTACCGGCGCCTACAGGTCGTGGTGGTCAACGACGGTGGCGCGCCGCCGGAGCTCGACTCCGTCCTGGGGAGCGGCTCCGCCGGCGGCGGGCTCGAGGTCGAGCGGGTCGATCTCGCCGGGAACCGGGGTCGTGCGGCCGCCGCCAACGCCGGGGTCGCGGCCGCGAGGGGCGAGCTCGTGGCCTTCCTGGACGACGACGACCTGGTGAGCCCCGAGCACTTCGGGACCCTCGTCGACCTGGTCTCGGCGGCCGAGGTCCGCGCCGCCTACACCGACGCGGCGGTCGGCGTCTATCGCCTGGTCGGGGGGGAGGCGGAGGACGGCCGCGGCGAGCGAGGCTGGGTGTGCCAGGACCGACGGCTCCCGTACAGCCGCGACTTCGACTTCGACCTCCTGCTGGTCGACAACTACATCCCGTTCAACACGCTGCTGGTCGAGAGCGAGCTCGCCGAGCGGGTCGGAGCTTTCGACGAATCGTTGCCGTTCTTCGAGGACTGGGACTGGCTGATCCGGCTGGGGCAGCTGACCACGCCCCGGCACCTGCCGCGGGTCACCTGCGAGTACCGCCACTTCGAGCGCTCGGCGCACCACGTGCTCGGCAGCGCGGACGCGGACCGGCGGCGCGACTTCGCCGAGCTCAAGGCGAGCGTGCTCGAGAAGCACGGGGCGCTCTTGACGCCGGCGCGTCTGGCGAACGCGATCGTCACCCTCCGTCGGGAGGCGGTGGAGGCGAGGGAGGAGGCGGCGGCGTTGCGCGCGGATCGTGACTCGCTCGCCGCTCAGCTCGCCGATCAGGCGGCGAAGCGGGAGAAGATTCAGCAGCGCTACTTCGGGCTGGAGCGCGCGAAGGCGGAGCTCGAGGAGAGCTGGCATCGGCTCAACGGCGAGGTTATCGGGCTGCGCGCCGAGCGCGCCGAGCTGCTCCAGGGCGCGGCCGCGTCCTCGGCCGCGAACGAGGCGCTGCGCCAGGAAGAGGGCCGCCTGCGCGCCGCGATCCAGGAGCAGGGCGAGCACCAGTCGCGGCTCTACGCCGAGATCGAGCGGCTGAACGGTCTGATCGGCACGATGGAACAGACCCGCGCGTGGCGGCTCCATCAGCTCCTGCAACGGCGACGCCCAGCCGGATGAGCCGCGTCGCGCTCCTGTGCAGCGAGCCGCTGGGCGAGCGGGTTGCCGGAATCGGACTGCGCTACGTCGAGCTGGCGCGCCGGCTGCCCGCGTGGGGGATCGCGGTCGACCTGGTGTGCCCCGGCGAGGAGGCGCAGCTGCACGCGCTCGAGGAGCGTCTCGGTGGCGAGGCGCGGGTGGTTCCCTTCGAACGGGGCCGTCTCGCCGATCGGCTCGCCGGGTGCCGCGCGGCCGTCGCCCAGGGCCAGCTCGCCAACGACCTGCTCGGCGAGTGCCCCGAGCTGCCGATCGCCATCGACCTGTACGACCCGTGGCTGGTCGAGAACCTCCACTACCACTCGACTCTGGGGCTCGATCCGTATCGCAACGACCACGCGACCTGGATTCTCCAGCTGTCGGCGGGGGACTTCTTCCTGTGCTCCTCCGAGGAGCAGCGCCAGTACTACCTCGGCTTCCTGACCGCGGTCGGACGGGTCAACCCGCAGTCGATGGCGGCGGATCCCGACGGCGCGAAGCTGATCGCGGTCGCTCCCTTCGGCGTCCCCGACGAGCTCCCCGAGCACCGGCCGGTCCTGCCGCCCCGGGCTGCTGGAGAACGGCTCCTGCTCTTCGGCGGCCTCTACGACTGGTACGACCCCTGGACCCTGCTCAAGGCGCTGCTCGTCGACGACCGCCCCGAGTGGCGGATCCTGTTCATTCGCAACCCGTTCGCGGAGACGCCGCAATCGCTGTTTCGCCGCGTGGAGTCCTGGTGTCGCGCCCGCGGCCTGTGGGGGACGCGCGTGCTCGGGCTCGACTGGGTCCCCTTCGAGCGGCGCTACGACCTCCTGCGCGACGTGGATCTCATGGTCTCGACCCATCGTCTGGGGCTCGAGACGCGGCTCTCGCTGCGCACCCGGTTCCTCGACGCCCTGGTGGCCGGGTGTCCCGTGGTGACCACCGAGGGGGGGACGGTGAGCCGCCTGCTCCGAGAGCGGGACGCCGGCTGGGTGGTTCCCGAGCGGGACCCGCAGGCGCTGCTCGCGGCGCTCGACGCGGCGCTCGAGCCCGGGGAGCGGAAGGCGCGCATCCGCCGCGGACGCGAGCTCGCCCGGGAGTTCCGCTGGTCGCGGGTGATCGAGCCGGTGCTCGAGTTCTGTCGGGAGCCCTGGCGTGACGCCACCAAGGAGGGCTTCGCCGTCGGGCTCCCGACGCACGCGCCCCCCGACGCGCTCGGGTTTCGGGTGCGCCGGCGCCTGCGCCGGCTGCTCGAGGGCGCCCGGTGAGCACGCGGCTGCACAGCGTGAGCGTCGCGGTGCTCTCCTGGAACGGCCGGGAGCACCTCTCGGCCTGCCTGGCCGCGCTCGATCGGCAGGTGGACCCGCGCGTCGACTGGGAGGTGTCGATCCTCGACAACGGCTCGAGCGACGGCACGGCGGAGTGGCTCGCCCGCGAGTACCCAGAGAGCCGCCGCCTGGGCGCCTGCGGACGTGGACGGCTGCGCTGGCGCAAGGCGGCGCGCAACCTCGGTTTCTGCGCCGGCAACAACCGCCTGATCGAGGAGTGCGACTCCGACGCCGTCGTCCTGCTCAACAACGACACCCGGCCGGAGGCCGAATGGCTCGCCGAGCTCGTCGAGGCGCTGGGATCCGCGCCGGGGGACGTGGCGTCGGTGTCGGGCACCATGGTCGACTGGGAAGCCGAGCGCCTGGATTTCGCCGGCGGCGCCATGACCTTCGACGGCCACGCCTTCCAGATCGACTTCCGGCGGCCGCTGTCGCACGCCCGGCTGCCGGCGGAGGGGAGCGAGCTGCTGTTCGCCTGCGGCGGCAACATGATCGTCCGGCGCCGGTCCTTTCTCGAGGCGGGCGGCTTCGACGAGAGCTTCTTCGCCTATCTCGAGGACGTCGACCTGGGCTGGCGGCTGTGGGCCGGGGGCGAGCGGGTGGTGCTCTCGCGCGCGGCGATCGTCCGCCACCGGTCGATGGCGTCGAGCGATCTGCTCGGGATGTTCAACCGCGGCATCCTGTTCGAGCGCAACGCCTTCGTCACCGCGGCCAGCAACTACGACGAAGAGCTGTGGCCGATGATGATGCCGGCCGTGCTGTTGACCCTGCAGTCGCGGGTCCACCGGTTGCTGACCGGGTCGAACCCGGGGGGCGAGTGGCTGGTGTACGACCCCTACGCGACCCCTCGCAGCGGCCAGGAGGGAGCGGGCGACGCGCCGCTGGCGGCGCCGCCCAACCCGACCCTGCTCGAGAAGTGGCGCGGCTGGGGGACCCGGGAGCTCTTCAGCCGCGGCGTGCGCAAGCTGCGACGGCGGGTCGCCGAGGCCCTGCACCCGCAGGCCACCGCCGCCTTCTCTCGCGAAACCGTGGACGTCAGGGATCCGCGAACGCTCGCGCACCTGCGGGCGGTCTCCAAGATCCTGCGCGATCTCGATTCGGTGGCGGTCCGCCGGGCGCGCCTGCTCGGACGCCGCGCGCGTCGCGACCGGGAGATCTTCGAGCGTTTTCCGCTCCTGGTGGTCCCCACTTACCCGGGAGACGAGGAGCTCTTCGCCGGCTCCGGCTTCCGCTCCTGGCTGCCTGCCGGCGTGCCTCTCGCGGAGCGCCGCCTCGACGAGATCATGGAGCTCGGCGAGTGACGGCGAGCCGCACCGCTGAACCGCCCGAGCTCTCGGTCGTGGTGCCGACTCACGAACGGATCGACGTGCTCCCCGAGGTGCTGGACGCGCTCGAGGCTCAGCGCGACGCACCGTCGTTCGAGGTCGTGGTGGTCGACGACGGCTCGAGCGACGCCACGCCCGAGTACCTGGCGCTTCGGTCGCTGCCGGAGGGCTGGCGCCTGCTCCGTCAGGAGAACCGCGGTCCGGCCGCGGCGCGCAATGCCGGAATCGAGGAGGCGCGGGGCCGGTGGGTGGCCTTTCTCGGGGACGATACCGTCCCCGAGCCAGGATGGCTGGCGGCCCACCACCGGACCCTGACCGGCGAGCGGGCGCGGGCCGCCGCCGCCGAGGGGCTGGGGGTCGGCGTCATCGGCTACACCGGCTGGCACTCGCGCATGCGGCTCGATCCCTTCCTGCGCTACATCAACGAGCACGGGCTGCAGTTCGGCTATGCGCTGATCGAGGATCCCGGAGACGTTCCGTTCAACTTCTTCTACACCTCGAACCTGGCGCTGGAGCGCGAGCTGCTGCTGGAGGAGCCCTTCGATCTCGGCTTTCCCTATGCGGCGTGGGAGGACATCGAGGTCAGCTACCGGCTCTCGAAGCGAGGCTTCCGGCTGCTCTACGAGCCGCGAGCGCGCGTCGCGCATGACCATCCGACGACGATCGAGAGGTTCTGCCGGCGCCAGGAAAGGGCCGGCTACTGCGCGGTCGTCTTCCACCGGCGCCATCCGGAGCTGGGCGCCTTCCTCGGCCTCGGTCCGGAAGGTCCGCCGCCGATCCCCGACCGGCGCCTCCAGTCGCTTCAGCGGAGCCTGGCAAGCGCCTTGCTACGCCTGAGGGTGCCAGTGAGTCTTCCACGGCTCTGGGAGCGCGTTCTGCGGCACCACTACGTCCTCGGTCTGCACCGAGGATGGCGAGACCAGCAGGAGCGCGGGAAAGGAGAGACGAGATGATGCCATCCGCCGAGCCTCTGACGCCGAGAAGCAAGCCTCGAGCGACTGCGCTGCGACGGAGCGCCCTGATCCTGATCGCGACCGGCGCTCTGGTGTCTCTGGGTGCGGCGCCCTCCGCCGCTGCCTCGGACGGGCGTGGCGACGGACGTGCCGACGGGCGACGCCCGACGGTGGGCTCGCGCCATGCGGGCCCTTCGAGCGGCCGTGTCGGTCGCTTCCACGGCGGTCATCGATCGCGGGGCTTCCACCGCGGCTTCTACCATCGCCCCAGCTTCTACTCGACCTGGTACTGGCCGGGTGCCTTCTACCGCCCGTACCCGGCGTACGCCTACTACGACGGCTATTACGGTGGTTACGGCGCCTACTACCGCCCGGACTCCGGCGCGCTGGATCTCGACATCCGGCCGGAGAAGGCCAGCATCTACCTCGATGGCGAGCTGATCGGCGTCGCCGACAACTACGACGGCTGGCCACGCTACCTCTGGCTGCGTGAGGGCACCTACCGCCTGGTCGCGTACAAGGAGGGTTACGAGACGCTCGCTCGCGAGGTGCGGATCCGGCCCGGGGAGATCATCTCGCTCAAGGACCGGATGCAGCCGGGAGTTTCGAAGAGCCCCGAGGAGCTGTTTGCGCAGGCCGAGAGAACGAGGCCGCCGGCGGCGCGGCGTGCGCCCGCCGACGACCGGCGAGATCGCCAACGTGAACCGTCCCGGGCCCCCGACGTCCCCGAGCGGGATTGGCGACAGCGGGAGCGAACGCCCAGCCCGCCGATCGCCCCCGATCAGCGCTCGGATCCGGCGCGCCTGCGGCTGTTCGTCGGGCCTGCGGACGCGGTCGTCTACCTCGATGGTCGGCTGCTGGGAAGCGGCGAGGAGCTCTCGCGCCTGCACTCGGATCTGATCGTGGATCCTGGCACCCACCGGATCGAGGTGATCCGCCCCGGCTACGAGACCTACTCCGTCGAGCTCGAGCTCACGGCGGGAGAGGACCGCGAGCTGCGAGCGGAGCTCGAGCCCAAGGGTTAGCCTCTGATCGTGCTTCCCAGCGCTAGCGGGCTCGTGGTGTTCACCACTCCCCAACGAGCAGCGAGGTCGCGGCGCGGTCATACCACGAGCCCGCTAGCCGATCACTCGTGCGCCGCAAGCCCGCAAGCGAGCGCGGCTGGGTCGACCAGGCCACAGCCGTTTTCTCTGGGCGAGCGCAGCGGCTTGATCGACCTTTGACCATTCTGTGAGCTTCCCGCTGGCCTAGTCGACCTAGCTTCCCTCGAGAGCGCGATTCTCGAGCTTGAGCAGCCACTCCTTCTTCTTGGTCCCCGCGATGAAGGTTCCGACGCCGCCCTTCTGAGGAACCACCCGGTGGCAGGGGATCAGGATCGGGATCGGATTGGCCATCAACACCGCGCGGACCATGCGATACGAGTGGCCACGCGCCGCCGCGGCGGCGACCTTCCGGTAGGTGCGGGTCGTGCCGTAGGGGATCCTGGCCGTCTCTTCGAGGATGCGCCTGGCGAAGTCGTCGAGCGGGTGCCCGCTGAGGTCGTACTCGATCTGCAGGCGCTGCCTGGCTCCCGCGAAGTACTCGGAGAGGCGGCCCAGGGCCTCGTCGAGGAAGTCGGAGCGCTCGGCGTCCTTGAGCGGCGTGTAGTGTCGCCGGTCCTTGCGGTCGGGCACGATCTGCAGGCCGACGACCGTCCGCTCGGCGAGCTCGATGCCGAGGGAGCCGAGCGGAGACGGGATCAACACCCGGACCGGATCGGGCTTCTCGGGTTCCGGTGGTGGTGGCGGCGGCTCGACCGCCTGTAGACCTCGGAGGACCCGGGCGAGGGAGATACGCGTTTCGATCATTGTGACGGCCGGTACACTAGCACGTGCGCCTCGACTTGGAAGAGCTTCGATACGGCTGCCGTCGAATCCGGAGGTTCTTCGAAGCGCCAAAATCTAAAAAAACTCTTGAGTCTTTCAAATACGAGCCGCGAAACGCGGGTGTTGCCGGTCTTCAGCTCCAGGACCTTATCGTGACGGTGTCAGATCGCCAGGGGGCGCGGGCCAGCGTCGTGCCGAGGTCGACGGTATCTCGGTACGACCGGTTCTCGATCGTTCGTTCCGGATAGTGCAAGGTCGTTGCTCCGGCCAGTGGAAAGGGTTGGAGGCGCAGCGTCTTCTCCTCCAGCCGAGCCCGGCCCGGCTCGTGCGCGCGACGATCGGGGAGGTCGAGCTCGAAGGTCCTGCCGGTCCAGCGGTTGACGACGATCAGGGAGAGCAGGTCGGCGGTCTTGAGCCACGGATAGAGCGCCGACACGCCCTCCGCGCTCGCCCCCAGCCGCTCCCGCAGCTCCGCCCGCCGCGTCTCGAGCAGCTCCAGCAGCGACTTCGCGAGATCCTCCTTCGAGCTGCTCTCCCGGTGGAGCTCGACGGCGTGCTCGGCGATCAGCAGCGCCGTCTCGGGCTGGATGCCGGCGAGCGAGGTTCCCCGGTCCCAGATCTCGGTGCGCAGCTCCCAGGGCAGCCGGATGAAGTCGTAGGGCCGGCCCTGGTCGTCGACCGGCGGCGCCGCGTCGATACCCTGCCAGCCGTCGTCGTGACGGCGGGTGGCGCGCAGGAGGACATCGCGCAGCGGCTCGTCGACGAGCGCGGGGAGCAGCGAGAGGATCTCGGCGGCGAGGTGGGCGTGATCGCACTGGGTGATCAGGCGAAGCCGTGACCCGTCGTCGACGACGATCATCGGACAAAACGTCGAGTCGCTGATCCCGATGCCGACCTCACGCCGGCCCACCGTGGCGCCGACGGCTGGTACAGTGGCGGTTTCCGCAGCCAGACCGCTGACCGGAGCTTCCGGTCGAGAGGGGGCCGTCGAACGACATGGCAGGAAGATACCGCGAACAGGCTCTGGAGTATCACGCGAAGGGCCCCCCAGGGAAGATCGCGGTGGTTCCGACCAAGCCGACGGCCACCCAGCGGGACCTTTCGCTCGCCTACACGCCGGGCGTCGCCGAGCCCTGTCTCGAAATCGCCGCCGATCCTCTCCAGGCCTTCCGCTACACGACCCGCGGCAACCTGGTGGGAGTGATCAGCAACGGCACAGCGGTGCTCGGCCTGGGAAACATCGGGGCCCTCGCGAGCAAGCCGGTGATGGAGGGCAAGGGCGTCCTGTTCAAGCGCTTCGCCGGCATCGACGTGTTCGACATCGAGATCGCGACCGAGGACGCCGACGAGCTCGCCCGGACCGTGCGCCTCCTCGAGCCGACCTTCGGCGGCATCAACCTGGAGGACATCCGCGCCCCCGAGTGCTTCGAGATCGAGGAGCGGCTCCGGCGCGAGATGTCGATCCCGGTCTTCCACGACGACCAGCATGGAACGGCGATCATCGCGGGCGCGGCGCTGCTCAACGCCCTCGAGGTCGTCGACAAGCGAATCGAGGAGGTGAAGGTCGTCATCTCGGGGGCGGGCGCGGCCGCCCTGGGCTGCGTTCGGCTGTGGCTCCAGATGGGGCTCGAACGCGCTCATGTGACGTTTTGCGACAGCAAAGGCGTGATCTACGAGGGCCGGCCCGACCTCGAGGAGCCCCACAAGCTGGAGATCGCGGCCGACACCGAGGCGCGCAGCCTCGCCGAGGCCATGGTCGGAGTCGACGTCTTCGTCGGGCTCTCGGTCGCCGGCCTGGTGAAGCCAGAGATGTTGCAGTCGATGGCGGAGCGGCCGATCGTCTTCGCCCTCGCCAACCCCGATCCCGAAATCGGCTACGAAGAGGCCCGCGAAGCCCGCCCCGACGTCGTCATGGCGACCGGGCGCAGCGACTTCCCCAACCAGGTCAACAATGTCCTCGGCTTTCCCTTCATCTTCCGCGGCGCGCTCGACGTGCGCGCGACCGGCATCAACACGGAGATGAAGCTGGCGGCGGTGCGGGCTCTCGCCGAGCTCGCCCGCGAGGACGTTCCGGACTCGGTGCTCAAGGCCTACGGCGTGGAGCGTCTCAAGTTCGGCTCCGACTACCTGATCCCGAAGCCCTTCGACCACCGCGTCCTGTTCCGGGTCCCGGCGGCGGTCGCCCGCGCCGCCATGGAGAGCGGCGTGGCCCAGATGCCCATCCAGGACTTCGACGCCTATCAGCGGCGTCTCGAGCGCTTGGTCTCCCGCCGCTTCGAGTTGATGCGCGGAGTGCTCGACCGAGCGAAGCAGGATCCCAGGCGGATCGTTTTTCCCGAGGGCGAGCACGAGAAGATCCTGCGTACGGCCAAGATCCTGATCGACGAGGGCATCGCCCACCCGGTGCTGCTCGCTCGGCGCGAGCGGATCGAGCGCCAGCTCGAGGAGCTCGATCTCGATCCCGAGCGCCTGACCATCGTCCACGTCGCCGACGATCCCCGGCAGGAGGCTTACGCGCAGGCTTTCCACAACCGCCGGTGCCGTGACGGCGTGACGCTCGAGGACTCGCGCAAGCTGATGCGCTCGCGCAACTACTTCGGCTCGATGATGCTCGAGCAGGGGGACGCCGACGGGCTGATCTCGGGCCTGACTCAGGAGTATCCGGAGACCATCCGTCCCGCGCTGCGGGTCATCGACACGGCTCGAGACGTCCGGCGGGTCTCGGGCGCCTACATCCTGGTGCTCGAAGACCGCCTGTTCTTCCTCGCCGACACCACCGTCAACATCGACCCCGACGCCGAGGATCTCGCCGAGATCGCACGTTTGACCGCGCGCTTCGCGCGCCGGTTCGACGTCGAGCCGCGAGTCGCCATGATCTCCTACTCGAACTTCGGCTCCAACCGCCACCCCTCGGCGCTCAAGGTCCGGCGCGCGGTCGAGCGGCTGCACGAGCTGGAGCCGGAGCTGGAGGTCGACGGCGAGATGCAGGCCGACACCGCTGTGGTCGATTCGATCCTGAGGGAGCGCTATCCCTGGAGCCGGCTGAAGGCTCCCGCGAACGTCCTGATCTTTCCGGAGCTGCAGTCGGCGAACGCCGCCTACAAGCTGATCTGGCGGCTGGCGGACGCCGAGGCGATCGGACCCGTCCTGCTCGGGATGGGCAGGCCGGTGCATGTGCTCCAGCGAGGCGTCGAGGTCACAGATATCGTCAACATGGCGGCCATTTGCGTCGTCGATGCCCAGGAGGCCGCCGGCTTCGGGGGACCGCGCCAGGCGCTGCTGTCCTACGGCGCCGCCGAATCTCGTGTCGAGGACTGAAGGCGCCGCCGGCCGCAACAGCACGGCCGCGAAGGGTGCGCGCGGGTCGGCGTCGGGCGCCGGCCCCTCGGAGGCGCGAGCGCGGGCTCGCCATTCTGTTGTGTGTGCGCTTGGACACGCTACGATCGTTGGTGGAAGTCACAGCGAACAAGTCATCGAAGGAGGTTCTCGAATGAGTTCCAAGGTTCAGTGGAGCAGGTGGGTCGCGGTCGCGCTGGTGCTCGCGGTGGTCGCGCCGCTCGCCGCGCAGGAGAAGCCGCGCATCGCAGTCCTCGAGTTCGAGGCGAAGGCCGACAATCAGTGGTATCACTGGTGGCGCAGCGGCGGCGCCTCGGCGGCTCAAGACGTCTTCGTCACCGAGCTGGTGAAGAGCGGCAAGTTCCGGGTCATCGAACGGTCTCAGCTCGATGCCCTGATGCAGGAGAAGAACCTCGCGCTGTCCGGCGCGATCGACGCCTCGACCGCGGTTCAGGCGGGTCGCCTGCTCGGGGTCGACTACCTCCTTACCGGCGCCATCACCGAGTACGGCGAGAGCTCGGCCGGCGCGAACACCCGCGGCATCGGCGGTCTGCCCTCGGTGCGCGTGAAGCGCAAGAAGTTCAGCGCCGCGCTGAACGCTCGGCTGATCCACACCGAGACGGGCGAGATCATGTGGGCGGACGAGGGGCGTGAGGAGACCAAGAGCGCCGACGTCAACGTCGGCGGCTTCGGCGGCGGCGTCGACGACGATGCGATGTTCGACCGCGTGCTCAAGCCGGTCGTTCAGCAGCTGGTGGCCAGCCTCAAGGCCGCCGACCTCTGATTCGACTCGGCGCCGCGAGGACGTTCGGCTTCCGGCCGACCCTCGGAACGCGCCGGCCGCGTCGGAGATCTCGGGAAGGTCGAACGGGAGGCCGGCCGAAGGGCCGGCTTCCCGCGTCTCGATCGTCTCCTCGCCGGCCTCTTCGAGTGCCGATGGTCCTGACTCGCCCTGAGGTGCGGATCCCGGCCGTGCTCCCCTCGCAGGCTCGGGGAGCACTGGCCACACCCGATGCGGTACGAGAGTGGCGCCTGGCCTAGTCGACCTGAGCCCGCGCCGCTTGCGGCGCTTGGGCGGGAAACATGAGCTAGCGGTAGCGAGCGACCTCATACCGCCAAGGGCAGGAACGGGGTACCTGGTGTTTCCCAGGTACCCCTGTCGGCGTAACCTTCGGGGTTGTCATGACCGGAGGTTGCAGATGGCCGACTACGAGACGCTACTGCGAGA
>DATKBT010000041.1:0-32450 GCA_035546295.1 Thermoanaerobaculia bacterium
TCAAAGTTCGATCAAGCCGCTGCGCTCGCCCAGAGAAACGGCTATGGCCTGGTCGACCCAGCCGCGCCCGCTTGCGGGCTTGCGGCGCACGAGTGATCGGCTAGCGGGCTCGTGGTGGTCCACCCGTTGGCCTAGTCGACCTAGCCTGCGGCCGAAGTCGGCGCCCGGACGCAGCCGCCAGGCCCACACCGGGTCTCGGGGGCGCTGAACGACCGCGCGACGAACCTCTCGGGCATGCGGGGCGTCATGGGCTGCAGCTCTCATGATGCCGCGCCGTGTTGCCGCGCTGACGAAGCGGCGACAGCCGAGACGCAGAGACCACCGCCGGGATCGGAGGCCGAACGCTGCGCCGACCGCTTCGCCTTCGGTCGCCACGCGCGGCGGGCTCGGCCCTGGTCGCGAAGGCGCAACGTTGCCCCTCGAGCCACGTAGATGGTAAGGTGCATGTGCACTCAGTCGTGCTTCCGGCACGCAGTGACCAGCCTCCACTGCACCTCGCACTCGCTTCGGGCTTCGAGACTTTCGAGACTTTCGAGACTGACGACCATGGCCGACCCTGGATGTCCTCGCTTCCTTACCCCTCGGGGGCTGGTGTGGCGTCCACAGGCAGTCGCTCCAACGGTCCCGTCGTCCTTCCCGACCTGATCGGCGGCACTCCGCTGATCGATCTCTCGGCTCTGTCACCGAGCCGAGACGTCGCCCTCTACGCGAAGGCCGAGCTCGCCAATCCGGGCGGCTCGGTGAAGGACCGCCCGGCCCGGGCGATGATCCTCGACGCCATCGCGCGCGGCGAGCTGACGCGCGAGCGGCGCATCCTGGACGCCACGTCGGGCAACACCGGCATCGCGATCGCCATGCTCGGCGCGGCGATGGGCTATGGCGTGACGCTGTGCCTGCCCCAGAACGCCAGCCCCGAGCGCAAGAAGATCCTGGCCGCCTTCGGCGCCGAGCTGGTCATCACCTCTGCCCTCGAGGGCAGCGACGGAGCGATCCGCGAGGCCCGCCGGCTCGCCGTCGAGGGGCCCGACCTCTACTGCTACCTGGACCAGTACTCGAACGACCAGAACTGGCAGGCGCACTATCGCACCACCGGACCCGAGATCTGGGAGCAGACCGGCGGAGCGGTCACCCACTTCGTCACCGGGCTGGGGACCAGCGGCACGTTCGTGGGCACCGGGCGCTTCCTGCGTGAACGAAACCCCGAGATCCGGCTCATCTCCTTCGAGCCCGACTCTCCCTTCCACGGCCTCGAGGGGATGAAGCACATGGAGAGCGCGATCGTGCCACCGATCTACGACTCGTCGCTCGCCGACGAGAACCGGGCGTGCTCGACCGAGCGCGCCTACCGGCAGGTGCGCGAGCTCGCGCGCGACGCGGGTCTGCTGGTCGGCATCTCCTCGGGGGCCAACGTGTCGATGGCGCTCGAGGTGGCCGCCGAGCTCGATCACGGGACGGTGGTGACCATCCTGTGCGACGGCGCAGACAAGTACCTGTCGGCGAGCTTCTGGGAGGAGCGGACTTGAGCCTCCAGATCGAACCCGCGACACTCGACGAGATCCGTCGCCACGGCGCCGAGGCCTACCCCGAGGAGTGCTGCGGCGTGATGATCGGAACGGTCGAAGCAGACATCTCGAGGGTGTCGAGGCTGGTTCCGGCCGACAACACGCGCGAGGACGCGGCCCGCAACAACCGCTACCTGATCGACCCGCGAACCGTCCTCCGCTGCCAGCGCGAGGCTCGCGAGTCGGGTCACGACATCGTCGGCTACTACCACTCACATCCCGATCATCCGGCGCGGCCCAGCGACTTCGACCGCGAGCACGCTTGGCCCGGCACCAGCTACGTCATCGTCGCCGTCGAGGACGGCGAGCCGGTCGACGTGCGAAGCTGGAGGCTGACCGACGACCGGTCCGCCTTCGAGGAGGAGCCGGTGCTGGCGGTCGCGCTGCCGACTTGAGGCTGCTCGAGCCCGTCGGCGTCATCGGTTTCGTCCACCCCTCGGCCGATCGATCCGTCTCGATCCATCCGTCCAGCGATACCTCCAGCGATACCGTCAGGAGTCTCAGATGTCCGTCGCGATCCAGATCCCCACTCCGCTTCGCCGCTTCACCGACGAGAAGGGCGAGGTCACCGTCCAGGCCGCCACCGTGGGAGAGGCCATGAAGGCGCTCGTCGAAACCTACGACGCGCTGCGCCCCCACCTCTACACGGAGGAGGGCAACCTGCGCAGCTTCGTGAACCTGTTCAAGAACGACGAGGACGTGAGGTTCCTCGAGCGCGAGGGTACGCCACTGCAGGACGGCGACCAGCTCACGATCATCCCCTCGATCGCGGGTGGCGCGGCGCGGGAGGGCCGGCGATGACGACCGCCACCGCCCCTCCGCAGAGCCTCCCCGCGCTCTCCCTCGAGGAGATCCGGCGCTACTCCCGCCACCTGATCCTTCCCGAGATCGGCAGCGAGGGTCAGCGCAGGCTCAAGGCCGCCCGGGTGCTGTGCATCGGCACCGGCGGGCTCGGCTCGCCGCTCGGCATGTACCTGGCCGCCGCCGGCGTCGGCACCCTCGGGCTGGTCGACTTCGACGTGGTCGACGAATCGAACCTCCACCGGCAGGTGCTCTACAGCGAGGGGGACGTCGGGCGGCCCAAGATCGAGGCCGCGGTCGACCGGCTGCAGCAGGTCAATCCGCACGTCCGCTTCGTCAAGCACGAAATCCGGCTCGACTCCTCGAACGCGCTCGAGCTGTTCGCCGACTACGACCTCGTCGTCGACGGCACCGACAACTTCCCCACCCGCTACCTGGTCAACGACGCCTGCGTGCTCTCCGGCAAGCCCAACGTCTACGGCTCGATCTTCCGCTTCGAAGGTCAGGTCTCGGTGTTCTGGGGAGCGCGCGGCCCGTGCTACCGCTGCCTGTTCCCCGAGCCGCCGCCTCCGGGTCTCGTGCCTTCGTGCGCCGAGGGTGGCGTCCTCGGCGTGCTGCCCGGCATCATCGGCTGCCTGCAGGCGAACGAAGCGATCAAGCTGATCGTCGAACAGGGGGAGCCGATGATCGGCCGGCTCCTGCTGTTCGATGCGTTGCGCATGCGCTTTCGCGAGCTCAAGCTGAAGAAGGACCCGGCGTGCCCCATCTGCTCGGAGCACCCGACCCAGACCGAGCTGATCGACTACGTCGAGTTCTGCGGCCTGCCGCCGGTCGGTCAGGAGGAGGAGCCCGACCCCGAGATCGACGTCTCTGTGGCCCAGCTCGACGCGTGGATGCGCGCCGGCGAGCACGTCACCCTGGTCGACGTCCGCACCGACCAGGAGCGCGAGATCGCCCGCATCGACGGCGCCCGCCACATCCCGGTGACAGAGCTCGAACGCCGGCTCGCGGAGCTCGATCCCGACGACCGCATCGTCATCCACTGCCACAAGGGACCGCGCTCGACGCGCGCCACCCACCTGCTCCGCGCGGCCGGCTACCGGCGGGTGTACAACCTGGCCGGTGGGATCGATGCGTGGAGCCGGGAGGTCGATCCGGAGGTGCCCCGTTACTGACCGGCTGGCTCTGGGAGCAGCGCGACGACCCGCTGGTCGCGGCGACTCGCGGCTCCCAGGGCCGCTCCACTTGGACCTCGGCCGGGGATCTGGCACTATCCGTCGAGACCGTCCCAGCCTCGATCGCCTCCGGGCTCCAAAGCAAGTAGGTGCCTGAGGCTCCCCACGATGTCCTCTCGAAAGAACCACCCGACGAGCATCGTCGTCCTCACCCCGCCCGAAGTGGCGTTCCTGACCAAGATCACCAACGGGCGGCCGCAGGAGCCAGGGATCTCGAAGGAGGTCAAGCGCGTCCTCCACGATCGGCTCCTCGACCTGGCGGCCCTCGGCGACGACGCGCAGGACCGTTACGTGTTCACGGTCAGCCGTCCCGAGATCGAGCAGCTCCACATGATCACGAAGTCCGCGTACAGCTTCATCACGGAGAGCGAGCGGCGGGCGCGACTCGTGCTGCGCGAGAAGATGTCGGTCGCCAGCCGCGAGCTCGGCATCAATCTCACGTAGCCGAGTGGTCAGTCCGCGTCGGCAGGCTCGATCCGGTACAGACGGATCTTCTTGAGCAGGGTCTTGTAGCTGACCGCGAGACGCCGTGCCGCACGCCGCCGGTTCCACCGCTCCAGCTCGAGGGCGCGCACGATCGCGGGCCGCTCCGCTTCCTTCACCGCTCGTCCCGCGACCTCCCGCAGGCTCTCGGCCGGGGCGGCGGGCGGGGAGCTCCGACGGATCCGATCGCGGCGCATTCCGCCCGAGTCGAGCTGCTCGAGCGCCCAGTCGACGTCGCCCATCACCGCGGCGGCCTTGAGCACGTTCTCGAGCTCCCGCACGTTGCCGGGCCACGGGTGGGACAGCAGCGCTCTCTTCAGGGTCGGAGTGAGCGACAACGCAGTACGTCCATACTGGCGCGAGTAGGTCTCCAGGAGCCCGCCCGCGATCGCCAGGAGGTCCTCGGGGCGATCCCGCAGCGGCGGTACGTAGAGGTCGATGACCTTGAGCCTGAAGTACAGATCCTCCCGGAAGGAGCCGTCCTCGATCGCCTGCTCGAGAGAGACGTTGGTCGTCGAGCAGATGCGGGCGCGGCAGCGGATCTGACGCGTGCCGCCGAGGCGCATGAAGCCGCCGTCCTGCAGGACTCCGAGCAGCTTGGCCTGAAGCGAGACCCGCATCTCCGAGATCTCGTCGAGCAGCATCGTGCCCCCGTTCGCCAGCTCGAACTGGCCGGGCTTCGTGCTCGACGCCCCGGTGAAGGCGCCCTTCTCGTAACCGAAGAGCTCGCTCTCCAGGAGCTCCTCGGGGATGGCGGCGCAGTTCACCTTGACGAAGGGCGACGTCGCCAGCGTGGAGTGCCGGTGGATGTACCTGGCGACGACCTCCTTGCCGACCCCGCTCTCTCCCTGGATGAGCACCGTGACGTCCGACTCGGCGATCCGGCGGGCCGTCCTCTTCAAGGCCACGGTGCTCGGCGAAACCGCGATGAAATCGTCGGCGAGGCCACGGCTCCCGAGGCCGTCGTCGGCGGCTCCCTCCGGCGATCCGGAGGACCGCTGGGCGCGGGCGAGCACCTCCTCGATCGTGGCCGACAGGCGGGACTCGCCCTCGGAGCCGCTGAGGCAGTCGGCGGCCCCGAGACGAACGGCGCGTGTGGCGCTCCGGCGGTCGAGGCCGTCAGAGAACAGGATCACGGGAATCTTGCCCGCCTCCTCGAGGACGGTCTCGAGGTGTCTCAACGACGGATCGCGACCCGGCTCCGCGCGATAGAGGATCGCAGCCGGGGATCCCTGCGACAGCCGAACGACATCCGTGGCGCGAGCTGCGGTCGAAACGCGGTAGCCGAGCCTGGCGAGCTGCTGGCTGGCCCGTTCGCGCAGCACGGGATCGTCGCTGACGACTCCGACCCGACTGCCCAATCCCATCGCAGACTCCATGCCCCATCTCACCGCGGGTAGACGAGAAGCACCTATAGACATTGCAGCGAACCACCTTCGCAGGAAGCCATGATTCTAACAGGGAAACACCCGCGCTGGGCTCGACGAGAACCATCGAGACTGCGCGACGACCGGTCGGTACGGTTCACGAGATCGTGGCCGGAATCCGGAAACGGCCTCGCTCCAGCCGACGCGAGCCGCAACCGGCCGGAGACCGAACGAGCGGCGCCTCCCCCGAGAGAGCGTGGCGCCCTCTGTCTGCTGACGGGGCTCGAGAGCCGTGGCAGGAGCTCGGGCGCGATGCCGATCACCCCAATCGGCGATGCCGGACCCGCACCTCGGCCGGAAAACGATTCGGCGCGAGCCGGACGGGCCCCGGCTCGCGACCCTCGACTTGTAACTCAGTCGCCGCTGGCTGCAGCCGCGTCTGCCTTCGACGAACCGGCGGCTCCGCGATCCGTGGCGACCGCCTCCGCCGACGGATCGTCCGCCGACGCGAGCTCGAAGGTCCGCTCGCTCACCCCCTCTGTCGGGTTGCCCGCGAGATCGGCGATCTCGTTGCGGAGCTGGATCGCGTAGGTCGAGCCCTCGGCCCAGGGGTTCTCGGGAACGAAGGTCCAGCGAGTCCCACCGTTGCTCAGGCGCGAGGAGCCGTCGACCTCCTCTCGGTCGTCGAGGTCGACGACCTGGAAGGCACGCTCGAGCGTCAGGTGGTCGAGAGGCTCCGGAAAGTCGATCGTCACCGGAGCGCGCTCGGACCTCGGCTCGCCGACCTCGAACTCGGCCCACTCGGGCGCCTTGCGGTCCCTCTCGTGGGTGAGGAAGACCCGGTCCTGCGTGGGGGCGATCAGTCGGCCCTCCGCGTCCCGCCAGCTCCGCGAGATGCGAAGCCGGTAGCGGTGGCCGCTGTCGAGCAACGGCTCGGCCTCGCCCTCCTCGTTCCTCACCAGCAGCGGCAGCAGGATGCGCGTCCGCCTCTCGTTCCACACCGGCTCGATCCCGGTCTCCCGCAACGACAGCGGCTTGCGTTCGTCGACCAGCAGCTCGATGTGATCGAGCGGATCCTCCTTCCCCATCGGGCGCGAGAGCTCGACCTCGATCAGGCCGAGATTCGCCGGGATCAGGTCGGTCGCCGGATGAATCGAGACCACCGACGTCGGTGACGGCGCGCCGCGCCGTTCTGGCGTGAGCTCGAGCGTCGGACCGTCGGCCCAGCGGGCGACGTAGTCGACCGACTCCTCGAAGGGGCGGTTCGGATAGAAGACGATTGAATCACCGTCGATCTCCCACGATCCCTGGACCGGGCGACCATCCGCCTCGACCGAGAACAGAGCCGGCCACTCCCGGGCATCCAGCGGCTTCTCGGCCAGCCTCTCCAGGGTCTCGGGAGCGATGTCCACGGCCGCGATCGCCTCGGGACGACCCTCCTCGTCGGTGAGCACCGTCAACTCCGCGGGAGGCGCGATCTCCCCTGCGGCATCGCTCGACAGCATCGGTCCCGTCACCGCCAGCGCCAGAGTGGCGATCACGACGATGCCCACGAGGATCACTGCAAAGACGCGCAGCGAGCTTTGCTCGGGCTTGGGAGGCTGAAGACGAGCCGTCCAGAAGCCGGGCGTTGCGTCCTCCTCGTGAGGCACTCCATGCTCGGCCGCCGGCGGCCCCTCAGTGGTCTGATTCTGCAAGTGCTGTTCGGACGTGTGCTGTTCTGACATGGCACGTGGTCTCCTTCGGGACGCGGAACATGGAACCCCGAGACGGAAAGGCGCTCGAAGCGTTCCACGACCGATCCGGAAGCAACCAGCGTGCCAGAGATCCATGATCCGGGTTACCGCGCTGCGCGCCCGTGCCCAGAGAGCCCCCTTTCGCGAGATTTCCGGAATCACACGCTCAGAACGCTCGATCAGGCTCCGACCGCAGCCGCCGACCTACCGTCACCCCGAAGACCACTGTCACCCTTCGAGCGCGGGAGTTCCACTTCCGGCGGCTAGCCGGACTAGGGCCCGCCGACCGGCGGGTACATCGCCGGCGGACGGTCGAGGTGGACCTCCTCGACATCGGCCCAGGGCACGTACTCGGGGCGCTCACGACCCTCGACGAAGATCAGCATGCCGGCATTCCCCTCGCCGAGGTCCCCGGTGCGCTCGAGCTGCAGCTCCTCGCCGTCATGGAGGATCACCCTGGCGAGCTCCGCGCCGCTTTCCTCGCGGCCGGGGAGCACGATCGAGGCGACCAGACCGAAGGGGATGGTGTAGTTCACGCCCTGGTAGGGGGCGTCGAGCGTCTCGGTGGTCTCGCTCTCGTCGAGGTCGTAGACGAGCCGGCCGGCATAGCGGTGGCCGGCTCGGGAGGCGACGCTGCCCGAGAGCGGGCGCCCCGGCGGGAAGTCGTCATAGGCTGGACCGCTGCCGCCGGGGCCGGGGCTGAAGTCGACGCGTTCGAAGGCGTCCCACGAGATCAGCACCCGACCGTAGCGCTCGTCGTCGACATAGATTCCCCGGTTCTCGCGGCTGACATGGCGGGTGTCGGAGAGCACGATGTCGCGGCCGTCGAGCAGCGTTACGAGGGCGCCGTCGCGCGCGTTGCGCGCGATCGAGCCGATGGCGTCGAAACGCAGACTGAGCTTGCCGTCGGAGGTGCGGCCCTCGAGCTGGTCGGAGCCGACGCACTCCTCCCGATTCCACTGGAGGAAGCCGGTGAAATCGCCCTGCGGCGTGCGCACCGTCCCGTGCAGCCGGCTGGGGGCGGCGCCCAGGCGGGGGGTGGGGAGGAGCTCGAGGGTGCGCATCTGCCGTTCCTTCAGATCGACGACGCCGCGCCCGTCGTCCCACACCCGCACGCCGTCGGCGAAGTCGTCGGCGGCGAAGCGGTCGAGGTCGAATACGGTCCCGCTCTTGAGAATCACCCGCAGGACACGGCCCTCGCGCGGTTCGATCCTCGCGATGTCGCCGAAGCGCGCCATGAACGGCCGGCCGAGCTCGATCTGACCCTCCCGCTGGGTGATCTCGATCCCGAAGACTTCGAGCGGGCGGCGCTCCTTCAGCTCCTCGGGCGGCACGTGCGCGGCCCAGGGGTTGTCGTCCTTGAAGCCGTTGAAATAGTCGCCCCAGAACCCTTCCTCGCCACTCCCGAAACGCAGCCGCCCCTCGTACGTGGCGCCATCATCGGTGGTGACGCGGCCGTAGAGGAAGCCGTTGTGGGCCTCCTCCGCCGCCACCGCCGCAGTCGAGGGGGCGTTCGCGGGCGAAGCCGCCGCGACGGGGTCGGCGTCCTGCTCGAGGACCCGGCGGCCGGCGGCGAGGGCCAGGGCTAGAGCGAGCAGCACGAGCACGGCGAACACCCCGCCTGCGATGGTGGCTCTTCGCATGTCAGCAGATCCCGCAGACGACACGAATCTCGTGCCGCGTTGCGGCCCGCCCTTCCTTACGCGCGCCGCGACGAGAGATTACCGCCGGGGTCACGCGGCACGCGAAAATTGACTCGATGCATGCGTTACGCATATAGATGTGTGACGCATGCAGCGACATGCCCGCCACCGCGAGGTCCGACCGGCCTTCGAGCCTCGGGAGCACGCCATGGGAAACGACCGCGAACGCATCGCCGCCGCACCGCTGCGGCCGATCGAGTTCCACATCCTCCTGAGCCTGACGTCGGGCGAACGGCACGGCTACGGGATCATCCAGGACGCCGAGGCGCGGGGCTCGCGCGTGGACGTGGGGACGCTCTACCGAGCGCTGGCGCGCATGGCGGATCGAGGCCTGATCGAAGCGGCCGCGCGGCGGGGCGTGGCGGAAGCGGGAGAGGAGCGTCGGAACTACTACCGGATCACCGCGAAGGGCCTGCGAGTGGGTCGGGCGGAGGCCCGCCGGGTGGCGGATCTCGCCCGCGCCGCCCATGCGTGCGGCCTCCTGCAGGAGGCCGGCTCGTGACTCGGCACGGCCGCTCCGCGAGCGAACGGTGGTTCCGGCTGCTGCTGCGGCTGTATCCGGTGGACTTCCGCGACGAGATGGGCGAAGGCTTCGTCGAGACCTACCTCGACCGGGCTCGCGCGGCGCGCGAACGGCGGGGGGCGCTCGGGTTGCTCGGAGTCTGGGGACGCGCCCTGTGGGATTCTCTGCGCAACGGACCGGGCGAGCGGGCGCGGCCGGCGGTCCGGTGGCGGCGCAGCGGCAACTGGGGCCGTGACATGGAGATGGCCGCGCGCCGATTGCTGCGCGCGCCGCTCTTCGTGCTGCTGGTGACGGGCACGTTGACCGTGGGCCTCGGCGCCTTCGCCATGGTCTACGCGGTCGTGCATCACGTGCTGATCGCGCCGCTGCCGTACGAGCGACCGCAGGACCTGTACTTCGTGTGGCGCGACTATCGCGCGATTTTCGATCTGAGCAGGGGGTGGCTGGGCGGCACGGACATCGCCGAGCTGGACCGGACCGGCGACGCGCGCGCGCGCGTGATCGAGGCCGCGGCGGGGATGCGACTGGTGACCGCGACGCTGACGAGCCCGCGGCAGGAAGCGCCGCAAGAGATCCGGCAGATGATCGTCTCCCCTGGCCTGTTCGAGCTCCTCGGCGTGCGCGCGGCGACGGGCCGGACGTTCGGTTCGGAGGAGGTCGGCGAGGGCCGCCCGGCGGTCGCGGTCCTGACCCACGGGCTGGCGAAGCGCCTGGGCGGCGAGGCCACGGCAGTGGAGAACCAGGTGCTGGAGAACCAGGTGCCGGAGAACCAGGTGCTGGGAACCGAGATCCGGCTCGACGGCACACCCTACACGGTGATCGGCGTGATGGGCCGCGACTTCGGATTCGTGCGCCACGCGAGCCTGGGCCCGGCGGACGGGGCGGACGTGTACACCACCTTCCCGTTCGACCTCGCCGAGACGAACCCGGGAACGGGGGCGTACTCGGGGCTGATCCGGGTGCGTCCCGGCACCTCGCCGGAGCGGGTGGTTTCGCTCGTCGACGCGGTCGGCCGGCGGATCGACGAGCGGGACTTCCGCGGACGTGGAGTCCGGCTCTACCCGGTCGGCCTGGAGGAGGATCTGGTGGCGGGCGTTCGACCCGCTCTCGTCGTGCTCGGACTGGCGGGCGTCTTCCTCGTGCTCGTGCTGGCCGTCAACCTGGCGACGCTGCTGCTGGCGCGGGCGGCGCAGCGCGAGCAGGAGTTCGCGGTCGCCCGTGCGCTCGGCGCCAACGGCTTCGCGCTGATGCGGGCCACGCTGCTGGAGGGAGGCCTGCTCGGGCTCCTCGGCGGCGCCGGTGGCGCGCTCGCGGCGGTGTGGGGAACCCGCGCGCTGGTCGGGCTGGCGCCGTTGGACCTCCCGCGCAGAGACGCGATCGCGGTCGACCTGCCGGTAGCGGGCGTGGTCGTCGCGCTGGGCGGCGTGCTCGGCCTGCTCGCTGCGGCCGCACCGGCGCTCTGGTCGTCGCGGACGCGGCTGTCGGGGCTGCTGCGCAACGCGGCCGTGCGCGGGGGCGGCGGACCCGGCCGCATGCGCCGGGGGATGGTCGTCGTCCAGGTCGCGCTCTCGCTCGTGCTGCTCAGCACGGGCGGTCTGGTGGTTCGGAGCTTCGAGCGGCTGCTGCGCGCGGATCCCGGCTTCGACCCCGCGCATGTGCTCTCGCTGCGCGTCCCCGTGACCGAGTACCGCTACCCGGACGTGGCAGCGGCGGCGGCACTTCACGCGCGCATCATCGACGAGGTGCAGAGGCTGCCGGGGGTGCTCGCCGTGAGCGGCGCGTCGGCGCTCCCGCTGTCGGCAGGCGCCGACCAGTCGACGGTTTCTTTCCCGGGCGCACCCGGGAACACCGGCGAAGAGGAACGGGACCATCCACTCGCCGACTACATCGGCGTTCGGCCCGGCTACTTCGAGGTTCTCGGGATCGCGCTGCTCGAGGGGCGCACGTTCGCGGAGGCTGCGGAAACGCCGTCCGAAACCGTGATCGACGAGATGCTGGCGGCGCAGTTCTTCCCTGCCGGCGGGGCCGTCGGTCGAGAGCTGCTGTTGGGCGACGATCCGTTCACGGTCATCGGCGTCGTCGCGCACGCGCGCCTCTACGACGTGCACGCTGACGGCCGGCCGCAGATCTTCGTGCGGTCCGACGAAGCCGGCTACGCCACGCTCTCGTTCGTCGTGCGCTCGGAACAGCCGCCGGAGCGCATCGCCGCCTCGGTGCAGGCCGCGATCCGCACCATCGATCCCAAGCTCGCCATCGCCGACGTCCGCTCCATGGACGCGGTGGTCGCCGAATCGCTCCGCCAGCCGCGACTCAGCGCGGTGCTCATCGCGGGCTTCGCGCTGGGGGCTCTGCTGCTGGCGGCGATGGGTCTGTTCGGCATCGTCTCCGGCGCGGTGACGAGCCGCCGGCACGAGCTCGCGGTGCGCCTCGCGCTCGGCGCCGATCCCGGTCGCGTGCTCCGCCTGGTGCTGCGCGAGGGCGTCGCCCTGGTCGCCGTGGGTCTGCTGATCGGCGTGCCCGGGGTGCTCGCAGCGGGCCGCGCTGCCCGCGCGATTCTCGTCGACGTCTCACCGACCGATCCGCTCACGCTCGGCGCCGTCGGGCTCACGCTGGTGCTGATCGCGACGCTCGCGTGCTACATCCCCGCCCGTCGCGCCGTCCGCATCGACCCGCCGCGCTCGTTGCGACAAGAGTGAGCGGCCGCGCCTCCCGACGGGCCGGGGGGATCTGATCGCGACGGCCGGCTCAGGGCTCGAGGTCGATCCGGTAGTCGCCCAGGAATTCGAGGATCCGCGAGGCCTCCACCATGTCTTGGGCCCGGAAGCTCACGGAGTGAGCGTCAGGCCGCTCGAAGATCGGCAGCAGGGCCAACAGCTGACTCGGCTGATAGTGCTTGAAGCGAACCGTCACCTCGACCGGCGTGTCGACGCGGAAGGGTCGGACGCTTCCGATCCTGCGCACCGCGCGCTCGGCCGCCGTGCGGATCAGCTGTCGGCCGGCGGCGGGCGTGAGGCTGTCCGCAGCGTGAAAGGAGAGTGCTCGCTTGACCACCGCGACCTCGAGGCTGGGAAGGAAGCGGCGGGCGCTCTCCGCGATCGCGTCGTCGCCCGAGAGCATGAGCACCGGCACCCCGAAGTGACCGGCGATTGCCGCCCCCCAAAGGGCCTCGGAAGCCGGCTCGCCGTTGAGCACCAGGCCGGTGAGGTTGGCGCTCGACATGGTGTGGGCCCGAACTCCGTTCGGGTTGGTGGTGCCGGCGTGGAAGCCGACGAAGAGAACGCCGTCGACGTCCTGGTCCACCCCCTCCACCATTCCCAGGGTGCGCGGCCACGAACGGATCACCCGCACGTCCTCGGGGAACCGTTCGATGAGCAGGTTCTGTCCGTTGCCGTGGGAGTCGGCGACCAGGATCCGGCCGGCTCCGGCGGCGCGTGCGCCCTCCATCGCCGCCAGCACCTCGTCGGTCATGAACTCCCGGAACCTCTGGTACTCGAAGCCGGTCGGCCCGAGCTGCTCGGAGGTCACGACGCCGGTCACCCCCTCCATGTCGGCCACGATCAGGATCGCGGGCCCCGGCGGAGCGAGCTCCGGCTGCTGAGCGAGGACCGGACCCACCGCGACCAGGGCGAAGAGCAGGCCGAGGGGGGCGGTGCGGCGCTCCGCCGGCGAGCTCGTCGAGAGGCATCCATCCATCCGTCTCTCCTTTCCCGAGAACCGAGCGCTGCGACTCCGCACGCTCCCACGGCGCATCGCAGAGCCACCGCGGGGCTGGGACGACTCGGCGTACGAACCGGGGACGTGACGGTGCCGTGGTGCTCTCCCGCAGCAGCGCGAAGAAGTCTCCCAGTCTGCTCCAAGCATGCATCGCCGGTCAAAGCAGCGTGGCGAGGAACGGTGGTCGAACCGGCTCTCGCGAGTCTCAGCGCTCGGACGGCGCGTCCCGCTCCTCGATCAACGCGCGAAGCACCTCGACCTCGATCAGGTCCTTGGGGCGCGCGGCGGCTCGCTTCATGGCGACGAGGTCCTCGAGGGCCGCGACCTGGACGACGAGGCCTTCCTCGATGCGCAGGCGCTCGGCCGTGCGAGCCAGCGACTCGTATCCGTCGGCACCCGCCGGACGGCCCAGGATGTCGAGGTTGCCGGCGCTCGTCTCGAACGTGAAGGCGTCCCCCATCTCGAGCGTTCGCGCTTCGAGCTGGAACGGGACCTCCTCCGGAACTCCGCGCAACCTGGCGCCGAGGACGCGCAACGCCTTGGTCAGCGCCTCGAGGTTGTCGCGGTCTCGCGCGTAGCAGAGGTCCAGGTCGTTGGTGACGGTCGGTGAGCCCTGGAGGCGGCCGGCGAGGGCACCGATCAGGACGTAGGCGACGCGATGCTCGGCCAGCGCGCGCAGGATGCGCAGCGGGTCGAACGCGGCGGCGCTCATTCGACCCGTCGCGTGGCGCTCAGCAGGTCTTCGAGGTTGGCCGCCTCCCTCGTCGCGAGCTCGAGGCGCTCCGCCGGACTCAGCGCCAGGAGCCGCCGGATCGTCGTCCGATCGACGTTCGCCTCGGGAGCCGGCTCGAGGCAGAGCCGGTACCCGGCAGCGCGGAGGAGCCGCTGCAGCGTGTCGATTCGCGGTTGCGAGCGGCCGCTCTCGACGCGGGCGACCTCGGGTTGCGACACTCCAGCACGAAACGCGAGCTGGCGCTGGCTCTGACCGCTCTTTCGGCGAGCGTAGCAGAGAAAAGCCCCTGGACTCATATCGTAGATCTTATCTGTTAGATAGCGTAAAAGCTATCAGCGATTCGGAAGCCGAGGCTCAGATTCGGTAGGGCTGGTCCTCGCTGCGCCCCGTCCGGAGGCCCGGCCGTCACGTCCCTCCGGTTCTCGCCCTGGCCGGCGAGACATGGCATTCGCTAGGCTCGCCGACCTCGCACCGACACGGCCCACATCTGGAGACACCGACGATGAGCCTCAATCCGTACCTCAACTTCGATGGCGACTGCCGAGACGCGTTCGAGCACTATCGCTCGGTGTTCGGCGGCGACTTCGTCACGCTCATGACCTTCGGAGACGGACCGGAGGGCATGCCGGTCGGCGAGGGTGACCGGGACAAGGTCACGCACGTCTCGCTACCGATCGGCTCGAGCGTGCTGATGGGAAGTGACGTCCCGAGCGAGGGCCCCGGCGCCGGCCACAACGTGGGCAACAACGTGCACGTCTCCTACGAGCCGCCGAGCCGGGCGGCCGGCGACGAGCAGTTCACGCGTCTCGCCGATGGCGGCACGGTCACTATGCCGCTCGGCGATCAGTTCTGGGGCGCCTACTTCGGGAGCTGCACCGACCGGTTCGGCGTGAACTGGATGTTCAACCTCCGCAACGGCTGAGGGCTGCGCTCCGAAGTCGGCGGGCAGGTGGACTCGTGCGTGCTGTGCGCGCGCCGGAGTCGGGCCGCACCTGCATCGTCGCCACGCCACAGCGGTCTGTGTGCTCCTCGTCCTCGCCGCCAGCGGCGGCGGAGGCGAGGGCCGCACCCGAGATGCCACCCGGGTCGTCGGCGGACGCCGAGCCCGAGCGGCCGCTGATCTCTTTGGAAGCGCTGTTCGCGCCGACCCGGTAGGCGGCGCCTCGGGTCAGCCCGGACGGGCTGGCTGAGCTGGAGCGAACCCGTCGTCTTCACGCGCAACGGTCGGCCGGCAAAGGCCTTCGAACAACCCGCCGACGTGCCGGTGATCCCTGGCGGCGTGCCGGTGAGCTTCCGTCGTGTCGAGCCTTCGATCGACGACCTGGAGCACCGCGTCGACGAGGTACAACGCGCCTGCGAAAGTCACGATCTCGAGCGCGCCGCCACCCTGGCGGCGAGCGTGACCCGGAACCTGGAGCTGCACTTCGTCGATCGCTCGAACCCCGGCGCACTCCCGGACCGCCACCGGCTCATGGTCGAACGACTCGACGAGCTCGTGCGAGAGAACGACCTTTCCTCAGCCCTCAGCGACACTCCGGGTGAACGGGGATGAAATCCTCGCCTAGAGGTTCGCGGGAAGAGCGTCGACGTCCGCTCCCACGCACCGGCTCCCCCCGGCGCTCTCGACTTCCAGCCGCCCACCTCCACGGGCTCGACCAGGACACCGCATTGACACCAATCACCGTGCGGTGACCGTGATCATGTACGCCACGTCCGAGAGTGAGCCGTGGAAGACCTAGAAAAAGTTGCAGTTCACCTCCCGCGTCGAGCACCTTGACCACCTGCTCGACGTTCTCGACGAGGAGGCCCAGACCGGCTCACGTCTCTACGGCGGGAAGCGGATCGGCGTGGTTCTCCTAGTGCGGCGGGTGTGGGCATTTTCTCGAGCCTCTTTCGCAGTCTCGTCGCGTGCCCGCCCCTCAGCCCAACATCCTCTCCCTCCGCTCCGCCCTCCCGAACGTCATCGCCACCACCGCCGTCACCACGAGCAGGAACCCGATCCGATTCTGAACCGCCCTCGCCAGCACCTCCCCCGGATCCACATCCCCCAACGCCAACGGATTCCAGAACGGGGAAAGGCGCACCTGATTCTCCCCGAACCCCGCGATCAACCCGTTGAACCCCAACAACGCCGCTGTCGCCATGGCTCCCGCCACCTCGCTTCGAAACAGCGTGGCCAACCCCATCGAGACCACCAGATAGAACACCACCGCCTGCAGCGCGCCATACAGTGCGGCGACCACCGGGAACGGGGTGAAGAAGACGTACACCAACCCCGCCAGCAGCACCATGCTCGCGACGAGCATCCCCAGCGCAGCGGTGAGCTTGGTCAACCACACACGATGGGCGCCGCCCGGCACCGTGTACGCGATCTCGAGGCTCCGCTGATCGAGCTCGCCCGCGATGATCCGCCCGCCCAGGAACACCGCCAGCACCACCACCGGCAACCCGATCAAGGTGTTCTGCGCCGCCGCCGGCTCGAACCCCTCCCGCGCCCCGAACACCAACAACCCCGCCTGAAACGCGAGCCACAGCAACGGCAGGAGCGGCAGGACCCAGAACCGCCGGCCCGCGAGCTGGAGCGCCGCCAGGCGCAGGAGGCGAATCACGCAGCATCCTCCGCGTCGCCTGCCTCCCCGGCCCCGGATCGACCGACCAACCACAAGTAGCCGTCCTCCAACGTCGGCTCCACCGCCCGCGCCCGCTCGTCCGGCGACTCCACACTCAACGCGCGCACCCGGGTCCCGCCCCCCGCCTCAGGCGTCTGATCCGCGATCACCACCCCCGCCTCCGCCATCCGTTCCACCATCTCCTCGACCCGCTCCTCGGCACCCGCCTCCCACGCCCAGACCCGCCCCTCCGCGACTCGCGACAGCTCGCTCGGCGCTCCGTCGAACACCAACCGTCCCCGCGTCAGCACCAGCACTCGCTCGCACGCCACCGCCACGTCCTCGACGACGTGGGTCGAGAACAGCACGATCCGCTCCGTCGCCAACCGCGACAGCAGGTTCCGGAACCGCACGCGCTCGCGCGGATCGAGCCCGACGGTCGGCTCGTCGACCACGATGATCGGCGGTAGCCGCAATAGCGTCCGCGCCACCGCGACCCGCTGTCTCATGCCGCCCGAATAGCCGCCGATCCTCTCGTCGGCGCGCTCCGCCAGCCCCACCTCCCGCAACAGCGTCGAGATCCGCTCCTCGCGGAGCTCCTTCGGGAGCTGGTAGAGCGTTCCGTAGTACTGGAGGTACTCGCGCGCGGTGAGCCCCGGCGGCAGGCCGGCGTCCTGCGGTAAATACCCGACCCACCGCGCCAGGTGCTTGCGGATCTCGATCAGCGGCACGCCGCCGATCAGGATCCGGCCGCGCGTCGACTCGAGGATCCCGGTCACCTGGCGGAGCAGCGTCGTCTTGCCCGCGCCGTTCGGCCCCAGCACGCCGACCATGCCGCCGCCGACCTCGAAGCCGACGGCGGCGAGTGCCTGGACCGACTCGGTCGGAAGGTCGAGCCCGAACAGGCGCCGCGCGACCCACCGCCATGCCGTCTTGATGCGCCGCCACGATCCCCGTGTCGGCCGCGCCTTGATCGTGCCGGCCGAGAGCAGGCGCGCGGTCCGCCGCCCGCGCTGCACGAAGGCGATGACCAACGCGACGAGCACCAGCCCGACCACGCCGACCGTGGGCTCGGTGAGCGGATCGCCGTCGACCCGCGGGCCGATCGCGGTGCGCCACGCGAAGATGCCGGCGGCCAGCCAGGGCATGAGCGCGGCGAGCCAGCCCTCCCAGCCTCCCGGCTCGACCTGGCCGATCGCGTCGGCCTTCCCGCGCGAGCGGCGCAGATCGAGCAGGAAGAGCCCGGCGAGCGCGCCCGCCGCCAGCCAGGCGAGGAGCTGCCAGAGGAGGCCCTGGAAGCGCGTCGCAGCGAGCACGGCGCCGACGGCGAGCAGCGCCAGCGGTACGAGACGCTCACGCGCCTCGCTCGGCGAGAACGCGGTGCCGCCGCGTTCGAGGACCTTGCGGGCGAACTCCTGCGGGGAACGCAGGGCGCGGCGGACGGGGCCGGGAAGGCCGTAGACCTTGCGCAGGTGGCGGACGACGAGGCGCGGGGGTCCCGCGGCGGTCGCGTCCTGGGCGGGAGGCGCGGGCGGCTCGGAGTCGGCGGGTGGCGCTGCGTCGGCTGGCGGTTCTGCGGCCGGGGAGGATTCCGCATCGGGGGAGCTCGATCGGCCGACCGGAGGGTCGCCCGCGACGGGAGTCGTCGAGGCATCGTGGGCAGCGCGTGCCGAGGTGATGTCTGGCCCGGCGCTCGGGAGCCTCTGCGGCGCCTTGGGGATGACCAGCACCGTCACGCCGAGGAGCGTTCCCGAGACCAGGAGCAGGGTCACGATCTGCCACAACAGCGACTCCGTGATGACGAACGCGAACAGCGGCACCAGCACCGCGATCGTCATCCCCAGCCAGGCGAGCACCACCCACGGGCCGACCCGTCCGAACAGGTCGTCGAGCCGCCGCAGGAAGACGAACCCGACTGGCACGATCAACAAGGTCAACAACGTCGAGGTGAGCAATCCCCCGATGACGAGGGTGGCGAACGAGGGCCAGATCTCGTTCTCGACGCCGGTGACGATGGCGAGCGGCCACAGCCCGGCGACGGTGGTGGCGGTCGTCATCAGCACCGGCCGCGCCCGCTCGCGCACCGACGCCAGCGCCGCCGCTCCCGCGCTCCAACCGCCTCCCGCCTCGAAGGCCGCGGAGGAGCCCGGACTCCCGTTCGCCGGCCTCGACGAGCTCTTGCGGACGCCGACCAGCACCCGCTGCTGCATCCGGTCGACCAGCAGGATCGCGGGGTTGACGGTGAGCCCGAACAGCGCGAGCGCCCCCAGCATCGCCATCAGATCGAGCGGCAGACCGGCGAAGAGCAGAGCCCACACCGACCCGAGCAGGGTCAGCGGCAGCGAGAGCAGCACGAGCACCGGCAGCGTCAGCGACTCGAAGGTCATCGCCAGAACCAGGAAGAGCAGCAGCACCACTGGCCCCAGGATGCGCCGGAACCAGCGGGTGCTCGAGGCCGAGCGGTCGAGCTCGAGCGTGGTGCCCGGCGGACGGTGGACGCCGCGCAGCGCCGCGTCGATCTCGCGGTCGAGCGCCACGCGCGAAGGCCCGGTGTCGGGGACGTCCTGCGCGAGCCGGTAGAAGACCTCGCGCTCGCGCCGGCCGTTGTGGTGGGTGATCACGGGCGCCGGCGGCACCTGGCGGACGTCCGCGAGCGCCACCACCGGCAGCACGCCGGCCGGAGTCTGCACCCGCATGCGCGAGAGTCCGCTCACGGTGACGTCGCGGTCGCGTGACACGGGCAGCGGCGAGGGGCCGTCCCCACCATCGACCGCACCGCCACGATCGAGCACGCCTCCGTCCGCGTCCTCTCGACCATCGCTCGCGCCCCCCTCCACGCCGGCGCCGACCGCGTCGCCGCTGGCGCTCGCGAACCCGCCGCGCTGCCGCGCCTCCCGACGCTGCAGCACGATCGGCAGCTCGCGCCCGCTCGCCAGCGGATAGCCGGTGGCGATGCGAGTGCCCTCGCGCCCGGCCAGCTCGAGCACCGGCAGCACGTCGTCGAGGTGCAGGCCGAAGGCCTCGAAGGCGCGCCGGTTCGGCGAGACGCGGATCTCGTCGGGGCCCGGCCGCACGGCCGGCCAGGCGGTCTCGACGCCGGCGATCGCATCGAGCCGCGCGACGACGTCGTTGGCGAGCTGGGTGAGCTGGTCGCTGTCGGGGCCGGAGAGGACCACCTTGGCGGGAGCGCCGCCGAGCAGGCCGCCGGCGCCGCCGCCGCCCGCCGGTCCGCCACCGCTCCCGCCACCACCGCCCGCCGCGCCCTCGCCCGGGCGCAGGATCTCGACGCCGCGCAGCTCGCGCGCCTCGCGCCGCACCGCCTGTCGGACACGGCCGGCATCGAGGCTGGTCGGCCGCTCGTCGCGATCGGCGAGGCGTATGGTCAGCGAGCCCCCCTCCTCCGACACCATGCTCTCGACCCGCTCGACGCCCTCGAGCGCGCTCACCGCTCCCTCCAGCCGCTCGAAGACTCGGACCGCGCCGTCGAGTGAGCCGCGCGTGGTCGTCAGGCGCACCGAGAGCTGGATCTCGTCGGCCTGGGGCGCGTCGCGGGCGGTGGTGTTGACCAGCACCCAGGGGAGCGCGATCACGGCGGTGAGCAGCACCGCGATCGCGACGCCCGTGATCCAGCCCGCCGGTCGGCGCAGCGCCGACGCCAGCAGGCCGCTGAACAAGAGTCGCACCGGATCGGGCGGGACGAGGCCGCCGTGACGCCCGCGGCGCGCTCGCTGGCGCTCGAGGCGGCGCAGCGCGGCGGGCGCCGCGAGGTGGCGGGCGAGCAGCGGCACCAGCCCGATCGCCACCAGCAGCGAGCCGAACAGCGGCAGCAGGATGGCGAGCGCGACCACCTCGATCAATCCGCGCACCAGCGCCTGCTCGAGGTCGATCATCATCGGCGGCAGGAAAACCACGGCAGTCGTCGCGCTCGCCGCGACGATCGCGCGCACCGTGCGCCGGATGCCGCGCTCGGCGGCGGCGTCGGCGCTCGCGCCGTGCTCGAGCTGGCGCTGCACGGCCTCGTAGACCACGACACTGTTGTCGACCAGGAGCCCGACGCCGACCGCGAGCCCGAACAGAGTCATCAGGTTGAGCGACTGGCCGGCGAGGTGAAGCATGGCGAGCGCCGAGAGCAGGCTCACCGGCACCGCCACCGCCACCACCGCGACCGCCCGCCACTGGCGCAGGAACAGGTAGAGCACGACGAGCGCGATCGCGAAGCCGGAGAGGCCGAGGTTCTTCAGCCGGTCGATCTGCTCCTCGACCAGCTCGGCGCCGTCGAAGCTGACCTCGAGCCCGAGACCGAGGGTGGCGAGCTCGGCGCGGATCTCCTCGACGCGGCGGCGCAGGTCGCGCCCGAGCCGCACCAGGTTCGCGCCCTCCTCCTGGAAGACGACCATGCCCACGGAGGGCCGGCCGTCGACCCGGAAGAGCGTGCGCTCGCGTCCCGGCCCGATCTCGATCTGGGCGACGTGGCGCACCAGCACCGGACGGTTCGGCACCACCCGCACCTCGCCGAGCGACACCGGCCCCTTGGGCCGGCCGTCGAGCATCACGGCGGTGCGTCCGGCCGGGTCCTCCAGGCTGCCCACGAATCTCAGACGCCCAGCCGCCGCACGCACCGCCTGCGTCACCTGCTGGGTCGTCACTCCCAGAGCCGCAGCGCGGTCGGGGTCGACCCAGACCGTGAGCTGCCGGGCGGCGCCGCCCCCGACCATCGCCTGGGAGACGCCGGGGACCGCGGCGAGGCGCGGCGCGACCAGCTCCTCGGCGAGGTCGTAGAGGGCGTTACGGTCGGCGCCGCCGGTGGCTGAACCCGTGACCTGGAGCATCATGGCGAAGCTCGAGAGCACCGAGGTGTCCTGAGCGTTGACCTCGATGAAAGTGCCCTCCGGCTGACCGCGCGCGATCTGGGCCGCGATGCGGCGTAGCTCGAGCTCGGCGACCTCGAGCTCCGCACCCTGCTCGAAGCGCGCCCGGAAGCGTCCGAGCGAGCCGACGACCTCCCCCCATGTCTCGGCGACCCTGGGGAGCTCGCGGGTTCGCGCCTCGAGCGGCAGCAGGATCTCTCGCTCGATGGTCTCGGGGTCGCTGCCCGGGCGCAAGAAGCTCACGAAGAGCTGGTCGCCCGAGATCGCGGGGAAGAGCTCGACCGGCATCCGCTGCCAGGCGACCAGGCCGAGGAGGACCAGACCGAGGAAGAACATCGCCACCGCGACGGGTCGGCGGATGGACAGGGTGGCGAGGCCGGTCAAGGGGATCGCGGGCGGGGGCGGCGCGCCGCCGGGGGTGCTCGAGGCTGTAGGGGTGTTGGGACCGCCGAGGTCGCTCGGGGAGCCGGGGGCGCCGGAGGAGCGTGGGTCGTCAGGCGTCGACATTTCTTTGGTCGTCGGCGCTCCGGCGGGTCGCCAGGGTTGCGGACGTTGCGCGGCTCGGGATCGGCGCGGTCGGCGCGTCTCGCCCGGAGGGAGCCCGCGAGCGTGCGGGGGTGGTCGGCGGGGGCGGGGGCGCGAGGCCGAAACGTCGTCGCGATCGGCCGACCAGGTGGTCGGCCGCCACGGAAGAAGGACCCCGTGACCACAGCGCTCTTCGTAGCGGCCGAGCTCCTGCTCGGCCGACGAGCGGGCGGAGGAGGTTCGTTGACGGGGGCGTGGCGGCGCGGGCGAGGCAGCCTCGCGATCGGCCTACGGGTGGGCGGCGGGTGGGGTGCTGGCCCGGACGCGATGGTTGACCCATCAACGTCCTCTCGCTCCGCTTCCGCGTCCACGATCGAGGATGGCGTAGAGGCAGGGGAGCACCAGGAGCGATCCCGCCGTCGACGTGACCATGCCGCCGATGATGGTGAGCGCCATCGGGCTGCGCAGGGCGGCGGCCTCGCCGCCGCCCACCGCCAGCGGCGCGAGGGCGAGGATGGTGGTGAGGGTGGTCATCAGGATCGGCCGCAGGCGGATCGCGGCCGCACGGGCGAGTCCGGCGGAGCGCTCCATCCCCTCGGCGATCAGGCGTCTCGCCGTGGCCAGCAGCAGCACCGCGTCGTTGACGGCGACCCCCGCCAGCACGATGAGGCCGAGCAGCGCCATGACTCCGACCGGGCGGCCCACCGGCGCGAGAGCCGTCGCGACTCCGATCAGCGCGAGGGGGATGGCGAACAGCACCGTGATCGGCTGGAGCAGCGATTCGAAGGTGCCGGCGAGCACCATCAGCACCAGGACCAGGGCCATGATCCCGGCCCAGCGGAGCTCGCCGACGGTGCGCTCGCGCTCCTCCTCCTCGCCCGCGAGCCGGGTCGCGAGACCGGGCGGCAGGTCGACGGTGGCGAGCGCCTCGCTGGCGCCGGCGACCGCGCTCGGGTAGTCGCTCCTCTCGGCGATGCGGCCCGTGACCAGGGCCACACGCCGCTGGTCGCGGCGGAAGATCTCGCGTGCGCCCTCGGCGGGCTCGAAGCGGGCGACCTGTCCGAGCACGCGGGGCGCGCCGTCGGGCGCCGTGAAGCGCAGCTCGGCGAGCTCCTCGCGGCGAGGACGCGGGAGATGGAGGACGACCTCGCGCTCCTCGTCGCCGGTGGTGAGCAGAGTCACCGCGCGCCCGTCGAGCGAGGTCTCGAGCACGCGGGCGACGGTCTCGAGGTCGATGCCGAGGCCATCCGCCATCGCGCGGTCGAGCTCGACCCGCAGCTCGGGAGGACCGCCCTCGAACGACGAGCGGACGTTCCACAGCTCCTCGCGCTCGGCGAGGGCGTCTCGAATGCGGGTGGCCGCGATGCGGAGGTCCTCGAGCGACTGCCCCGCGATCTCGACTGCGATCGGCGGCCCCGAAGTGCCGAGCGCGCGCGACAGCGCCGAGGCGCCGACCTCCCACTCGATCTCGGTTTCGGGGAGGTCGGCGAGCGCCGGCGCGAGCGAGGCGACCACCATGCCGCCGGTCGCGCCCTCGGCGGCGAGCCGCACGACGATCCGCGCCGTGTTCTCTTCGGTCAGCTCGGTCGTGATGAAGCGGTCGTCGTCCGGGAGGCGGCCGACCTCGGAGAGGATCGCCTCGACGTCGTCGCCGGCCGCCTCGCGGATCGCCTGCTCGACGGTGGCCACCGCGCTCGACGTCGCCTCCACCCGCTGGCCCGCGGGCCCGATCATGCGCAACGAGAACTGGCGCGGGTCGGCGGGCGGCAGGAGCTCGGTGCCGAGGCCGAGCAGCACCCAGACCGCGACGCCCGCGAGCAGGACCGCCACGCCGACCACCACCCAGCGCACGCGGAGCAGCACGAGCACCAGGCGTTCCACTGCGTCGAAGGCGCGACCGAGCGGCCGCGGTTCTTCCGCATCGGGCCCGACCGGGACGCTCGGCACGCCCGTCCTCTCCGCCCGATCGAGCCCTTCCCCAACCCCCGTGGCGGCCGGCGCCGCGGCCGTCCGATGGGGACCCTCCCCCGCCCGACGCCGGCGCGGCAGCAACCACCGCGACAGCGCGGGAATCAGCATCAGGGCGACCAGCAGCGAGGCCATCAGCGAGGTGACCACGGTGAACGCGATCCCCTCGATCAGCCGCGCCGCCAGCCCCTGGACGAAGATCACGGGCAGGAACACGACACAGGTGGTGAGCGTGCTGGCGACGATCGCGCCCGCCACCTCGCCGGTGCCGCGCGCGGCGGCGGTGAGCGTCGGGTCGCCGGCCGTGAGGCGGCGGTGGATGCTCTCGACGACCACGATCGCATTGTCGACCAGCATGCCGGCGCCGAGGGCGAGCCCCGCGAGCGTGATCACGTTGAGGCTGTAGTCGAACAGCCGCATGAGGAAGAGCGCGGCGAAGATCGACACCGGCACCGCCGAGGCGACGACCACCGTCGGCCCGAGCGAGCGCAGGAAGAGCACCAGGACCAGGACGGCGAGCAGGATGCCGAAGCCGGCGGCATTGCGCAGGTCGGCGAGCGCGTCCTCGACCAGCGCCGCCTCGTCGGCGACCAGGACCACCTCGACGCGCGGCAGGTCGCGGGTCAGGCCGGCGAGCGCCTCGCGCACGGTGCGCGAGACGGCCACCGTGTTGGCCCCCGCCTCCTTGAACACCTGGAGCCCGACCCCCTCGACGGCGTCGACGCGCACCAGGTGGTCGATCTCGCCGTCGGCGAGCGTCACCTCGGCGAGGTCGGAGACCCGGATCGGCTGACGCCCGACGCCGGCCGGCCGCCTCGGCTGCCCGATCACGCTGCCGCGAGCGCCGCTCGCTCCCGCCGAGCCGACGACTCCGCCTTCGCCGCCTCCTCCGCCCGGAACCCCTGCCCCCGGCCGGCCCGCTCGGCCGCCCGTGCCCGATCCGTACTTCACGACGACCCGCGCGACGTCCTCCGGACGGCGGAAGCGCGAGAGGCCGCGCACCAGGTAGACCTGCCCGCCCTCCTCGAGGGTGCCGGCGTCGATGTCGACGTTCTCGGCGCGCAGCCTCGACTCGAGCAGATCGAGCGAGACACCGAAGGCCTCCATCCGGTAGAGGTCGACCTCGACCCGCACCTCGAGCTCGCGCCCACCGAGCACCCGCACCTCGGCGACCCCCGGGAGCTGCTCCATCGCCGGCGAGACCTGGCGGCGCGCGACGCGGCGCAGCTCGGCGAGGTCCGGTCCCCCCTCCTCCGCCACCAGCCCGAGGCTCATCACGGGAGCCTGCCGCGGGTCGAGGTGGCGCACCAGGACGTCGTCGACCTCTGGGTCGGCGGCCACCGGGTTGATGGCCTTCTGCACGTCGACCAGCGCCAGGTCCATGTTGGCGTCCCAGTCGAAGCGCACGCTGGCGATCAGCCGCCCTGTTCGCGCCACCTGGCTCACCTCGCGGATGCCGCGCACCGCGAACAGGCGCCGCTCGACCTGCTCACCGTAGAGCCGCTCCATCTCGGTCGGAGGCCGGTCGCCCGAGGTCACCATGACCACGATCGTCGGGCTGCGCACGTCGGGGAGCAGGTCGAGCGGCAGCTCGGTCCAGGCGATCCAGCCGACCAGCGCCACCGCCAGCGCCAGCACGGTCACCGCCACCGGGCGGCGCGCGGCGAGCTGGGCGAGGGCTTCCATGGGCGTTGCCTAGCCCGAAACGCGGACACGGGTGCCGTCGGTCAGGGTCTCTAGACCCCGCACCACGATCCGGTCGCCGGAGCTGACCCCCCGAACCACCTCGACCACCTCGTCGTCGCCCAGGCCGAGGACCACCTCGCGCTCGGCGACCCGCTGCCCGTCGAGCACGAAGACCACACGACGGCCGCCGCGCTCGGTGACCGCCGCGCGCGGCACCACCGGCACCCCCTCGCGCTGCTCGACGAGCAGGGTGACCTCGACGAACATGCCGGGGCGCAGCAGCCCCTCCTCGTTGGCGACCGCGACCTCGGCACGGAAGGTGTGGGTCGCGGGATCGACCGAGGGCGACAGGCGCAACACGGTGCCCACGAAGCCCCGCCCCTCCCACGCGAAATGCCGCACCCGCGCCTTCTGGCCCGGTCGAACGCGGGCGAGCTCGGGTCCGACCAGGTCGATGTCGGCGATCAGCGTGTTGGTCGGCGAGATCCTGGCGACCTGGAACCCGGGGGAGACGAGCTGCCCGTCGGCGACCGGCATCCCGCTGGCGTCGCGAGCGAGCTCCATGAGCACCCCCGAGATCGGCGTGGTGAGGCGGGTGCGCTCCTCGGTGAGGCGCGAACGCTCGAGTGCAGCCCTCGCCTCCTCGAGCGCGGTCTCGGCGCGCCGGTACTCCTCGGTGCTGATCAGCTCCTCTTCGAACAGCTTGCGGCGGGCGTCGCGCTCGGCCTCGGCGGTGCGGTAGGCCTGGAGCGTGGCGTCGATGTTGGCGGCGAGGCGCGCGTCCTCGCCGGTGATCTCGGCGATCGGCTGGTCGCGCGTGACCCGGTCGCCCTCGGCGAGCCGGCGACCCGCTGAGGTGCGCGCGATCTGGAGCCGGCCCGGCGACTCGGCGAGCACCACCACGCTCTCGGCGGCGCGCAGGGTGCCGGTGGCCACGATCCGATCCTCGACCGAGCCGGTCGCCACGTCCTCGACCCCGACCGGCACCAGGAACTCGACCGGAGCCGACGAGCCTCCGCCCTCGCAGGCCGAGACGAAGAGCGCGAGCTTCGCGAGGAAGAGGAGGAGGAGGAGCGAGGCGGGTCGAGCGTGGACGGGCCGGCCGCGAACCGCGGCCCGCCTCAAGATCCGCCTCCCATCGGCGCTCGCCCTCCGGAGGTGCCGGTCGTCGAGCTGGAAGACGACTCGGACGAGGAACCGACCGGAGCATCGAGCGGCACGAAGCGCAGCGCGTCCGCGAGCACCACCGTGCCCGAGGTGTCGTCGGAGAGGCTGACCTCGACCTCTCCCTGGTCGAGCTCGAAGGTCCCGAGCGAGCTCCACCCGGCCTCGGCCGCGCCGGCGTCGAACTCGATCGCTCGATCCTGGCCGCCCTGGCGCAGCTCCAGGTCGTAGCTGCCGTAGCGCCACCCCTGGTTGAGGGCGGCCGCCGTGCCGGTGGGCCGAGGAGGAACGTGGAGCTCGAGGCGCCAGGGGCCCGAGTGCGGCAGCTCGGCCGCGAACGTCGCGGTGCGCGAGCCGTCGCCGGCGCCGATCACGGCGACCGTGCGCCGGTAGCGGCCCCAGCTCGAGTCGAGCTCGGTCCTCGACCAGGTGGCTGGAGGCGCGCCGAAGCGGAGCGAGGGCAGACCCTGGTCCATCTCCTCCGGCGGTCGGAAGGCGCCCTGGATGCCGCCGCCGAGGCGCAGCCCCCCCTCCTGGTCCGACTCCTCGACCCGAAAGCCCGGATCGAGATCGTCGACCACGACCTGGCGCGCGCCCGCGTCGTCGAAAGCCGGCCTCCAGTCGGCGGGCTGGGCGCCGCGCAGCGGCTCCACGTTCACGATCTCCTCCTGGTCGACCTCCGGCAGCTCGACCGGAAAGTCCCTGCGGTTCAGTGACAGGTAGGGCGACACGAAGAGCCGGGTCGGGGGCTTCGACGTGACCAGCCCGATCTCGAGCGAAGTCTCCGGCGGCACGCGCACCGGCTCGCTGGTCTCCCAGGCCGGGCGTCTCTCGTCCTCGCCGGTGCTGTAGCGCAGGCGCAGCAGGCCGGGAACCGCCTCGCCGTTGCGCACGAAGAGGCGGGTCTGGTACTGCGGCAGCCCCTGGTCGCCGTCGCGCAATCGGTCGAGGCGTGCCGCCGACACATAGAAGCCGGGGAGCGCGGTCTGGTGGAGGAAGTCGCCGAGCAACGCCTCGAGGTCGATCCCGGCCTCGTTCGCCGCCGCCATCAGATCGTTGCGGTCGAAGGTCGAGCCGCGGTGTCTCTCGACCAGAATCGCCAGCATCCTGCCCGCCCTCTGACGGCCGGCGCCGTCGAGGATGGTCGAGGCGAGCGCCGAGGTCTTGAGCACCAGCACGTCGACAGATCGCTTCGGATCGTCCCAAGGGTCCATCTCGGTGAGCGAGTCCTCGAGCGCGGCGTCCCACACCGCCGGCCGGTCGGTGGCGGCCTCGATCAGGGCGTGGGCGACGGTCTCGCCGCTGGCCTGTCCGACCGCCACCCGCGGAATCGTCTGCGCGATCACCCAGCCCATGCTGGCGTCGAACAGGTGAGCCGAGAAGTAGCCCTCGCGCCCGGTGACCAGCCGATTCGCGAGGTCGTGGCAGAGGCTGTCGAGTGCGAGCGCCTCCGGCCCGCGCGCCGAGGTCTGGTGGAGGAAGAGGTTGCGCACGAAGCCATGCAACACGTTGCCGCCGGAGAAGTCGTTTTCGAAGAAACGCTCGAGCGCCTCGAGCTTGGCGCGCGCGATGCCGCCCTCCCGCTCCTCGAAGCGATCGGGGTTGCGGAACGCGAACTCGAAGCGAGTGGTCGGGAACGCCCCCTCGGAGAGCAGCAGGAGGCCGGGCGGCGCCTGCACCGTGTCCATCCGCCAGCCGCCCCCATACGAGCGCAGCGTCCACGGGACCTCGACAAGGCTGAGCGAGCGATACGGGTACGGCAGCCCGAGGCCGCGGGCGCCCGACAGCATCTCGGCGGCGCGACGCTCGATCTCGGGCAGGGCCTCGGCGAAGAAGTCGACGTTGCGCCCGTGCTGCTCATGGAACAGGAGCTCGACCAGGACCCCCTCGATCTCGGTCGCGCGGCGCTCGAAGCGCCCGGCGACCAGCGCCACCTCGGGGACCGGCGCGGCGGGCGCGAGGCGCACGCTGGTGCGCTCGTCGCTCGCAGCCGGCTGATCGACCTTGCCCGGACCGGCGACCTGCCAGCCGGCGGGAGCCGTGACCTCGAGGTCGAGCTCGAGGAAGTCGGTCGGGCGCCGCCTCGGATCGTCGAGCGCGACCGAGGCGCCGGCGCGCGGGAGCCAGGCGAGCGAGGGCATCAGGGCGACCAGCCGCCGGTCGAAGAACCCGGCCTCGGTGCCGAGCAGCCCGAGCTGTGCCTGCTGGCCGGAGACCGTCTCGATGTCGATCGCCGAGTCGAGGTAGGCGAAGCGGAGGTTCGGCTCGCCCGCGGCTTCCAGGCTCAGCGTCGCGCTCTCCCCAGAAGACAGCGATCCGCCGAGCTCGACCTCGAGCAGCCCGTTCTCGTGGCTGAAAGCGAGATCACGACCGCCCGCGTCGTGGACCGCGCCGACCTCGAGACCGGGATTGAGGGAGAACAGCGCGCTCTCGACCGCGCCGCCTTCCCGCGGACCCGCGATCGTCAGCTCGAGGTCGAGCTCGAGCGAGCGCCCCGGCCGCAGGCTGGCCTCCCCCGCGATCCGTTGGAGGTCGACCACCGGCTCGTCGATGCGCGCCTCGTGCGCCTGGCGCCACTCGGCCGAGCGCGCGATCGCGGCGCGTGCGCTGATCACCGATCCGACGGCGATGGCGACCGCGACCGCCACCAGCCCGGCGCCGCCGGCGCCCCATAGCTTGCGCCGCCCTCCGTCGAGGCGGGGGTGCACGGCCGCGGCGAGGCCGAGGAGCCCGACAGCGGCGAGCGCCACCGCGCCGCGCCAGAGGAAGCTCTCGCCCGAGAACAGCTCGGGCGCCACCTCCGAAGCGATCCCCGTATAGCCGCCCGTGATGCCGACGATCGGCACCATGTAGACCGGCAGCACGAACCCGATCCACACCGTCACGCCCAGGACCGCCAGAGCGGCGATGGCGCTCACCAGCCGGTTCCTGGTCAGCAGCGAGACGAGGTAGACGAGCGCGATGTAGAAGGCGAACGCCGGCAGCGCGTCGAGCAGGAGGTAGTGGAAGACCGAGCTCCAGACCACCACTTCGCCGACGTACCAGCGCAGGCTGACAGCGAGGACTCCGACCGTCTGGATCAGCGCCATCACCGCCGTCACCGGGATCAAGACCGCGAGCAGCGTGCCCAGGAGGCGGCCGAGCACGAGCTCTGCGTTCGAGTAAGGGCGAGTGTCGAGCACCTCGACCATCCGGTCGCGCACATCGCGCGCCCGCACGTCGAAGGCGAGGAACACGACGCCGATGACGAACACGATCGTCTGCCAGAGCGCGAACTGCCCCATCAGGAACTTCGGGCTGACCGCCCCGATCGACCCGGAGAGATTGGAGAAGAGGCCGTGGATGACCGCGTAGTAGAAGTAGGCGACGAGCCCGATCAGCGTGGCGAGCGCCGCGAACACCCAGAAGCGGACCAGGCGGAAGATCGTGCGCATCTCGGCGCGCGCCAGCGACCACACCGACGAGAGCGAGATCACGGCGTCTTCTCCTCTGGTTCGTCCGGCTCGTCCTGGACCGCAACGGCGCCGCGGCCGCGCGCCGTCATGAACGCGAGGTAGCCCTCCTCGAGGGTCACCGACTCGGCCTCGCGGGCTCCCGCCGGGCGCACACCCTTCGCCGCGACGATCCGGTAGACCGTCTGCCCATCGCTGCTCGAGCTCGAGACGACCTCGAAGTCGCCCTCCGGGAGCCCCTTCCCCGCCGCCGCCGGCAGCTCGAGCACCTGGCCCCGGGCGCGCTCGAGCAACTCGACCGGCGAGCCGCGGAAGATCACCTTGCCGGCGTCGAGCAGCGCGAGGTCGCGGCAGCCGGCGCCGAGGTCGGCGACGATGTGGGTCGACAGGATGACCGTGCGCTCCTGCCCGAGACGCGCCATGAGCTGGCGGAACCGGATGCGCTCCTCCGGATCGAGCCCGACGGTCGGCTCGTCGACCACCAGCAGCCGCGGCTCGTGGATCAACGCCTGGGCGATGCCGAGGCGCCGCAGCATGCCGCCCGAGAGCTTCTTGACCTTGCGGTGGCCGACCTCCTGGAGGCCGACAATCTCGAGCACCTCGCCCACCCTCTTCGCCCGCTCCTGCTTGCCGGTGAGGCCCGAGAGGTTGGCGAGGGTCCCCAGCACCTCCTCGACGCGGTGGAGCCGCCAGGCACCGAACTCCTGCGGCAGGTAGCCGAGCGACGAGCGGACGGCGGCACGCTCGTGCACCACGTCGTGCCCGAAGACGCTGGCCGCGCCCGCAGTCGGCGCGAGCAGGGTGCACAAGATGCGCATCAGGGTGCTCTTGCCGGCCCCGTTGGGACCCAGCAGCCCAAAGAGACCGGTGCCGATCTCGAGGTCGACGCCGTCGAGGGCGACGGTGCCCCCCTTGTAGACGTGACGCAGACCCTGCACCACGACCGCGTTGCCGTCGAGCGTGATACCGCCCGTTCGGGGGCCGTGAGGGCCGGGGCCGGGCGCTCCCGCCTCCGCGTCTGCCGTCGTCGCTTCGCTCATTGTCCTCCCTCGGCTGTCGGATACTACGATCCGTGCAGATCGTTATTCCGACCTTGCTGCGAATTCGGTGTCCCGCTCGGACGCACAACTCGTCGTCCTGCGGCCGACTCGGGCTTCGTGGCCCGGGAGCAGACGCGGGCCGCCGCTTGGAAGAGTCCCTCGTTCGACGCAGGACATTTCGCCCCGGCCGGCGGGGGCACCGCCCGGCGTGCGGGTGGCCGCAGCGTTCAGGCTGCGCTCGCGCGTGCCCCGCTCGCGGCTCCGCGCGAGGTCCCGGTGGACTCCCGACCGCGACCTCCGACGAGCATAGGATCTCCTCGTGGACCTCCTGCCCGGCCAGTCGCTGCGCTTCCCCTTCTTCCTGCTCGGGCTGCTGACGCTCCTGTCCTGGGAGCTGGCGCGCCCGCACCATTCTCCCGCGCCGCGCCGGCTCGGGCGCTGGCTCGAGAACCTCGGACTGGCTGCGATCAACGGTGGGGCGCTGACCCTGGTCTGCTGGGCGTGCTTCGTCATCGCCGCGCGCGAATGGCCGCCCTGGCGGTTCGGCCCGTTCCAGGCGATCCCGATGCCGGGCTGGATCCGGCTCGCCGGCGAGGTCCTCGTGCTGGATTTCCTCGTCTACTGGTTGCACCGCGCCTATCACGCGGCGCCCGTCCTGTGGCGCTTCCACTCGGTGCACCACAGTGACACCGAGCTCGACGTCTCGACCGCGTCGCGGTTCCATTTGGGCGAGGTCGCCGTCTCCGGCGCCGCCAAGCTCGGCGCCTTCGCGTTGCTGGGGATCTCGCCGCTGGGCCTGGTGGTGTTCGAGATCCTGCTGCTGCTCGCCGCGCAGTTCCAGCACGCGAACGTGCCGTTGTCGCCGGGGCTCGAGCGCGCCCTGTGGTGGGCCCTGGTGCCGCCCGCGATGCACCGGATCCACCACTACCCCGAGCGGCACAGCACCGACTCGAACTACGGGACGATCCTCACTCTCTGGGACCGGTTGTTCCGCTCTCTGCGGCGCGTCGACCGCCCTTCGAGGTTCGGGATCGAGGGCACCTCGGGCCCCGCCCCGAGCGGGATCCACCGCCTGCTGGGCTACCCGTTCCGCAGCTCGGCTCGTACGCGATAGACCGCGGCGAACGCGGGAAGCGACCGGCTAGCGGTAGCGAGCGACCTCATACCGCCAAGGGCAGGAACGGGGTACCTGGTGTTTCCCAGGTACCCCTGTCGGCGTAACCTTCGGGGTTGTCATGACCGGAGGTTGCAGATGGCCGACTACGAGACGCTACTGCGAGA
>DATKBT010000042.1:0-47562 GCA_035546295.1 Thermoanaerobaculia bacterium
GTTCGACGCCCACTTCTCGTGTGAGTGGAGTCGGGCCGAGGGCTTCTACGAGAAGGGGCGCCAGCTCGCGCCGGAACACCCGGCCGGCGCCTGCGTCCAGGCCCAGATCGCCGCGTCCACCGGAGATCTCGAGCGCATGGCCCTGATCATCGACGAGGCGGACCTGGATCCTTCCTCCCACCCCCTGGCGGCGCTGACGCACATCTTCAAACACTCCCTGCTCGACCAGGCGGACGCCGCCGATGCGCTGGTGTCTGAGGACTGGGAGAAGAGTGTGTGGAACGACTTCCAGTTCACCTGGATCATGGCTCAGGCCCAGGCTGCTCTGGGACGGCGCGACGAGGCGATGCGCTGGCTCGAGCGCGCGACCGAGCGCGGGTTCATTCACTACCCGTTCTTGTCCACCGGCGATCCGCTGCTGGCGAGCCTCCGCGGCACTCCACGCTTCGAGTCGTTGATGGCTCGCGTGGAGCTGCGGTGGCGGGGCTTCGAGGACGCAGTCATCGCCGGTTGAAGGCCCGGAGGGCAAGGTGGCCTGCGAGCTCCGGCCAAGATGTCGCGGACGGGAGCGGGCTATCTGGCTCCCCGCGTCCCAGCTTCCTCCGAAGCCGCTGACAGAAGAGCACGCCGCAAGAGGGAGTGATCTCTCCCGGCGCAGCGACCGTTCGACGTGGCGGAGACGGCAACACCTGCAGAGGGCTCGGACCCAGCCGAGCTGCGTGGGGGAAGGTACACCGCTCGGCCGCGATCCGGTCGGCGAGGTCGCGCGAGATGGCGGCATCCGCCTCCGGGTCGGGCAGGCAGTGACGGTCGAACGGGTCGAGACGCACGCGACCGCCGGCTTCGAGGCCGTCGGTCCCCATCGACTCCGCGCTCTCCCCGTCGACCGGCGCGAACGGCGCCAGGATCTCGGAGCAGCTGCAGTAGGGATTGGCGCAGACCTCGAGCTTCGCCGAGTACGTCCCGCGCCTCGCCCAGACCGTGCTCGAGCGTGCAGATCACGGCCGGGCCGTCAGGACGGTCCTTCTCGAGCGCGACAGGCATGGGGGTGGATGCTGCCGCCGGCCATCCCCATCGTGCCTCCAGGGTGGGCAGTGCAGGCTCCTTCGCCTGCCTGTACTTGCCGTTCCGCCACCAGCCTCTGCGCCGCGCAGGTCGTCCGGCTCCTCGACCCGTGTCTTCGAGGAGCTCATCGATCGTCGGGCTTGCACAGCGCATCGGTCGTGGTATGATTTACGCCTCAATTACTCCTCCCGGCGGGGGACCGCCGCACCTTCGCGCGCACACTCGACCGCTTTTGCCCAAACACACCGCGTCCGTCCAGAGGCAGAGCGCGCGCCCGCCCCCGAGCTCGAAGTCACGCTGGTCGCGCGCCGCCCGCTCCCCTCGCCAACCACTGAGGACGATCCATGACGCCTTCAGACAGCTTCTCTGCCGCCGCCGTCTTCGGAGTCCCCGGCGCGCTCGCCGCCATGCCGAATGACGCCGACTGCTCCGACGCGCCCCCGCCCCTTCCGATCCGCCTCGCCGCTCCCCCGCCCGCCCCGGGCTCGACCGATGAGCTCGGCGAACGGATCGCTGAGCTCGCCGCGCACACCAACGCCGCCATGCATCGGATGCTCGCGCTGCTCGGCGAGTTCGACCGGCGCCGCGGCTGGGACGGCTTCCGGTCGTGCGCGCACTGGTTGAGCTGGCGGATCGGGATCGGCCGCGGGGCGGCGCGCGAGTGGGTGCGCGTGGCGCGCGCGCTCGAGGAGCTGCCGCTGATCTCGGAGGCGATGCGGCGCGGCGAGGTGTCGTTCTCGAAGGTCCGCGCGATGACGCGCGCCGCCACGTCCGCGACCGAGAAGCAGCTCCTGATGATCGCGCGCGCGGGGACCGCCGATCACGTCGAGAAGCTGGTGCGGGCCCTGCGCCGGTGCAGCCGGGCGGAGGAGCTCGAGAGCGCGAACGCGCGGCACCAGCAGCGGTCGGTGACCTACCACCACGAGGACGGCATGCTCGTGCTGCGCGCGCGGCTCGATCCGGAGGCCGGCGCGATCCTGGTGCGCGCGCTCGAGGCGGCTCAGGAGGAGCTGTACCGGCGCCGCGACGGCCGGGGCGCGGTGGCGGCCGCTCAGGAGAGCTTCGCGCAGATGCGGGCCGATGCGTTGGCTCTGGTCGCCGAGGCCGCGCTCGGCGCGGGGATCGAGGGGCGTCACCGCAGCGCCGATCACTACCAGGTCGTGGTCCACGTGGAAGAGGACGAGGCCTCGCTCGACGAGGGCGGACACGTTCCCGCGGAAACGTGCCGGCGCCTCGCGTGCGACGCCGGGATCGTCGCCATGCTGTCCGCGTCGAAGGTAGTGGACGACGCAGGGGAGGCGCTGTCGGTGGGGCGCAAGACGCGCTCGATCCCGCCCGCGCTGCGGCGTGCGCTCGATCACCGCGACGACGGTTGCCAGTTCCCGGCGTGCGGCTGCCGGCGCTGCGACGCGCACCACATCCACCACTGGATCGACGGCGGCGAGACCCGGCTCGACAACCTGCTCAAGCTGTGCCGGCGGCATCATCGCTCGGTCCACGAGGAGGGCTACACGGTCGAGCGGAGGACGGACGGCGAGCTGGTCTTCCGCCGGCCGGACGGGCGGCGGCTGGAGGCCGCGCCCGCGCTGCGCTGGCTCGGAGACGATCCGGTGGTCGCGCTCGAGGAGGTGCACGGCCGCGCCGGGCTCGGGATCGGCCGCCGCACGATCGAGACCTGGGACGGCACCCGCTTCGAGATGGTCCCCGTGGTCGCCAATCTTCTGGAAGTGCAGGCCAAGGAGCGGGCGGCAGGCGTTTCCGCGGGAACGTTTCGCGACACGGGGCCCGAGTGGAGCGGTTGCGCACGGTGACCTCGGCGTGCGGGCCTCGGCTCTCGGACTGAAGGCACGTTCCCGCTGAAACGCCGACCACGCCGGAGACCGCTACCCCTCGGTCTCGGGCGGTGGACAGCGCCGCGGGGAAGCGGTCGACATCGAAGCCGCGCTCGACGTGGAGGAGCGCGCGCGCGAGGCCGAGGGCGCGATCGATCCGAGCCCGCTGGACGCCGCTTCGTCGCAGCCGCGCACGTCGCGTACCATCGCCCGCGTCGGCCACCGCCCGAGCCGAGGGGATCTCCGATGAGCGTCGAGCCGAGCCCGACTCGCACCAGCGAGCTGCCCTGGTACCGCCAGGTGAACCGCGATCAGTGGCGCGCCTTCTGGGCGACCTTCCTGGGATGGGTGCTCGACGGCTTCGACTTCACGATCCTCACCTTCATCCTGATCGACATCCAGAACAGCTTCACCATCGATCGCGCTCTCGCCGGCGCGCTCGGCACGGTGACGCTCCTGATGCGCCTGGTCGGCGGTGCGGCGGCGGGGACCGCGGCCGACCGGTGGGGACGACGGCTGCCCCTGATGCTGTCGATCCTGTGGTTCTCGCTGTTCGCGGGGCTGTCCGGCTTCTCGACCTCCTACGCGATGCTGTTCGCGTTCCGCGCGCTGTTCGGCATCGGCATGGGCGGCGAGTGGGCGGCCGGCATGCCGCTGGTGCTCGAGCACTGGCCCGCGCACCTGCGCGGCATCGCCTCGGGGCTGCTCCAGGGCGGCTACTCGTGGGGCTTCATCCTCTCGGCGATGGTCTACACCTTCATCTATCCCGCGCTCGAGCCCTACGGGGAGATCGCCTGGCGCGCGATGTTCTGGCTGGGGATCGTTCCGGCGCTGCTGGTGCTGTGGATCCGCAAGAACGTGCCCGAGAGCCCGGTCTGGCTCGAGCGCCGCAAGCACATGACCGAGCGCAAGACCCCCGACGGAGTGTCGCTGTGGCGCATCTTCAAGCCGGACCTGATCCTGACCACGGCCCAGGCCTCGGTGCTCATCGGCAGCTTCATGTTCTCCTACTACTCGATCTCGTTCTGGTACGCCACGTACCTGATCGAGCGCGGCCTGACCACGCTCCCCTTCCTCATCGCGCTCAACGTCGGCGGCATCCTCGGCGCTTACGTCTGGGGCCGAGCATCGGAGGGACGGGTCGGACGGCGGGGGGCGGCGAGCATCGCAGCACTGGTCGGGATCACGATGGTGCCGCTCTACCTGTACGTCGACGACACCCGCCTGCTGTTCGTGGGCGCAGCGCTGATGGGGCTCTTCGGCGCCGGGATGTGGGGCGTGATCCCCACCTATCTGAGCGAGCGCTTCCCGACCGCCGCACGCAGCGTCGGCGCCGGGTTCTGCTACCACGCCGGCGCGGCGCTCGGGTCGATGACGCCGTTCGTGGTCGGCGCGTTCCAGGATCGGGGATGGGCGCTGCCCGACGCGATGGCGACCTGCATCGTCGCCGCTCTGCTGCTGTCGACGACGATGCTGTGGCTGGGCCCGGAGACTCGCGGCCGGCAGTTCCTGGCGATCGACGACGAGGGCTGACGAGCGAGCCTCAGGGAGCCGACACCACCGTCCTCACCGCCTGCGAGACGCACGACGCCATGCTGTCGATGCAGAGGTCGAAGTCGCCGGCGAAGTCCCCCTCCTGCACCGCGACCACGACGAACCGTACGCTCAGCGTGCCGCCGGGCTCGATCGCCCGATCGAACGAGTACGAGACCGTGTCGTCGAAGGGGGTGTGCTCCGAGTCGCTGTACGCGGGGTCGGTGCTCTCGACCGCAATTCCCGCGAGGTAGCTGTCGGCGACGTCGACGTCGACCAGGGTGCGCTCCGAGCGTGACTCGTTGGTCAACGTCACCAGGATCTCGAACGGCTCCCCGACGCGAGCCCGCAGCGGCGCTTCGACCGCGATCGCCACCCCCGAGGGCGCCTTGACGAAGCGGTAGAACCCGTAGCCGGCCACCGCCACGAGAACGATCAGGAGGCAACCGCAACCTGAGGCGACCCCGAGCACGACGTGCGACTTCTTCATCGGCCAATCCCCCCTTCCCCGGCCACCCGGCCGGTGTCGATCTTGCGTAGGGCGACGACCAGCTCCTTGAGCTCGTCGAGGCGCTTGAGGCTCTTGTCGAGGAGGTCGCTGGTGCCGCGGTCGTCGTCGAGCTGGAGGGCGTCGAGGCGGCGGCCGAGGCCCTGGATCAGGGGCAGGAGTGCGTCGTCGACCTGGTCGGTGAGGAGGTCGAGGACGCCGGGGCCGAGGGGCTGCATGACGGCGACGCCGGCGGGCTTGTGGGCGAGCGCGGCGAGGGTCGCGTCGAGGCGCTCGAGGTAGGGCTCGAGCTCGATCTGGGGCGCAGGCGCAGAGGGAGCAATGGCGGCGGGGGTCGCGGAGGGCGCCGGGGCCGACGCGCTCTCCGCGTCGGCCATCGACGCCGACGCGATGTAGGCGCGGTTGACGGCGAGCAGCACCTGCTGGACGCGGATCATCTTCTCGAGCACCGCGACCAGCTCCTCGATCTCGGCGGCGTCGTAGGGGTGCTTCAGCTCGTCGGCCGCGATCTGCTCCCCAGAAGCCATGCGCACCAGAGGGAGCAGGTCCTCGGGATCGCGGGCGGCGAGCGGCTGGAGGGTGGTGTTCGAGGTCAGGCTGTTCTCGGGGTAGGAGAGCGCGAACAGCTCGTCCATGCCCGACAGGATGTCGCCGAGGTTGTAGGTGTCGGCGCGGTTGGAGAGCATGTCGGGGATGCGGAAGGTCTCACCGGACTCGGTGTAGCTCGGCGCCCTCGAACAGCCCGCCCAGCGGGTCGAGGCCGATCAAGAGCTCGAGCGCCCAGTACACGAGCACCACGATCAGCAGCACGCTCCACACAGTGGTGGGCATGGTGAACGCTTGATCGAGGAACTCCTGCATCGGGAGGCTCCGCGCCGTGGAACGCTTCGGCCGTTGCGATTACGGGCCGGCTCGGTTCCTTATTTCGCTGAGCTGCGAATCGGATCCACGATCATCTCACCTTCGCGCGACCAGCGGAAGGGGACGGGGCGCCCGCTCCCGCGCTCCTGAATCCTCGAGCGGTCGCGAATCCACGCCGGGACCGGCTCGTCGACCACGTCCCCGAGCCTCGATCTCGGCCTCTTCGGAGGCTTGCGAGATCGATTCTCTACGGTCCGGGGAGCGACAGGAGCGGTGCCGCGATCTCCAGCGCGCGCCTGTTCACCCGAGGACGTCGCGACCGGTCCGATGACTCGGACCGCGGGGAGTCTCGCGGTCGCTGCGCTCCCCGAGAGTGACGGGACCGGGAGGGTGTCGTCGGATTCAGAACCGCACGCCGACCTGCAGGCCCCAGTTCGCGGGCGGGGCGTAGACCTGGAGCGATCCGGTGACGCGGGCGAAGAACTCGGTCAGCACGTAGTCCTCGTCCCTCAGGTTCTTGCCGTACAGGTTGACCCACCAGCGATCGTCGGCGCTGGTGTAGGAGACCCCGGCGCCGAACAGATCGTAGGCGTCCTGGACGAACGCCTCGAAGGGGTCGAAGGCCACGTCGTCCGTGTACTGGTGGTCGGCGCGCAGCATGAGCTGACCCTCCCCCACCGGCAGCGTGTACTCGAGGGCGGTGTAGGTGTTGACGTCGGGAGCCTGGGGCAGCCCGTTGCCCGAGAGATCCGTCGTCGGCACCTGCGCGGTCGCCGCGGCGATCACGGCCGGATCGAACACGCCCAGCGCGTTGAGCTCGTCCTCGATACGGCCGACGACCAGCGGGTCCTGGCTGTCGAAGCGCACGAACTCGTCGTCGAGCAGCGCGCCGTTGAACACCAGCCGCAGCCGGTCGGACAGACGCCACTGGAGATCGAGCTCGAAGCCGGTGAGCTCGGCCTCGGCCGCGTTCTCCACGGTCCGGCGGTCGGGGAAGAGGATCGCCACCTGGAGGTCGTCGTAGTCGTACAGGAACGCCGCCGCGTTGAGCCGCACCCGGCCCCCGGCCAACAGGCTCTTGACCCCCGCCTCGTAGCTCAGGATCTCCTCCTGGTCGAAGGAGGGCTGGAAGCTGGTCGAGTTGAAGCCGCCGCTCTTGTAGCCGGTGGTCACCGCGCCGTAGACCAGCACGTCGTCCTGCGGCCGCCACTCGATCCCGAGCTTGGGCGTGGCCTGGTCCCAGTCGTCGTCGAGCACCTCGGTGCGCAGGCCCCCGGTCTGGAAGGCGTCGAGGGTGGTGATCGAGTGGGTCTTGTCGTCGAGCGTGTAGCGCAGCCCTCCGGTCAGCGTGAACGAGTCGCTGAGCCGGACGTAGCCCTGGCCGTAGATCGCGTAGGAATCGGTCTCGACCGAGCGGTCGAAGAAGATGGCGCTCGACTTGTCGCCGGTCACCGGCAGGCCGATGAACGGGGCGAGCACGTCGTAGTAGTCGGGGCCGCAGACGGTGGGCGGGATGAAGGGACTCGCCGAGCAGAACGTCGCGGGGTCGAACCCGAAGAGAGCGGGGTTCTGGGCGAAGAAGAACTGCGAGAACAGCGCCTGGTCCGACAGGGTGTCGGTGAACTCGTCGGCCTCCTCGTGGAAGGCGTAGACGCCCCCGATCCAGTCCAGCGACCCGGAGGAGCCGGAGAGCTGGAGCTCCTGCGACCACCAGTCGGCGTCGAGCCGGTCGAAGTTCTCGATGAAGGCCAGTGGCGTGCCGTCGATGTCGGAGGTCCGCTCGCTCTCCATCTCGCGCACTCCCGTGATCGAGCGCAGGGTGAGGTCGGTGCCCAGGCTCCAGTCGAGGGCGAGCCGCAGTCCCTGCTCCTGGTAGTCGGCCACCGGATCGACGTCGACCGCGATCTGGTGAGGATCGCCGGGCAGGTCGATGTCGTAGAAGCGGATCAGGGTGCCGAGCACGGTGTCGGGGCCGACCTGCGCGGGGCGGAAGAAGAAGTTGTTGTGGTGATCGTCCTCGATCGAGTCGACGGCGACCGTGAACGAGACCTCGTCGGAGGGGAGGAAGGTGAGGGCGCCGCGCAGAGTCGTCGCGTCTCGGTTGAGGCCCGGGTCCTCGGTCAAGACGTTCGTCGTGTAGTTGTCGGCGCGCGAGCGGCTCGCCGCGAAGCGCCCGAGCACCCAGTCGGACAGCGGCCCCGTGATCGAGCCGGAGAGCCGCTGCGAGTCGAGCGAGCCGACTCCGTCGATCTGGCCGTACTCGCCGAACAGCCGTCCCGCGAGCTGCCCCGCGGGCTGCTTGGTCACCAGGTTGATCGCACCCCCCGTGGAGTTCCTGCCCCACAGCGTCCCCTGCGGCCCCCGCAAAAGCTCGACCCGCTCGGTGTCCACGAACTCGTCGAGGAAGCCGACCGGGCGCGGAACGTAGACGCCGTCGACGTAAAAGCCCACAGTCGACTCGACGCCGATGCCCTGGACGCTCGATCCGATGCCGCGGATGAACAGGCTGACCTCGCCGGTGCTCGGGGCCTGGCCCGAGACCACGAGCCCCGGCGCGACCTCCGCCAGCTCCTGGATGTCGTCGATCGACAGCACGGCGAGGTCTTCGGCCTGGTAGGCGAGCACCGAGATCGGAACGTCCTGGAGGTCCTGCTCGGTGCGCTGGGCGGTGACCAGCACGGTGTCGCGGACCGACGGCTGCCCGCTCTGGGAGCTCTGGGTGCTCTGAGGACTCTGAGTGCTCTGAGGACTCTGGCCCTGGACCGCGGATCCCGCGGGCAGGCCTCCGAGAACGGCGGCGGAGAGAGCGAGGGTTGGAACGCCGCGCAGGAGGCGCAGCGATGGCACGTGGTGCAAAAACCCCGACATGGAGATGCTCCTGGAGTGGTCTTCAGTTGGCGAACCGAGAGAGCCCCAGGAAGCCGATCGGGAGATCGCTGGAGCGCTCGATCGCGAGATCGGCGAGAGCCTCGCCAATGACGGAGGCGAACTTGAAACCGTGTCCCGTGAAGCCGCAGCCGACCGTGAGGCGCTGGTGGAGCGGGTGGCGATCGACGACGAAGTGCTCGTCGGGAGTTGCAGTGTACATGCACACCTTCGCCGCCAGGGTCGCAGCGCCAGCGGCGCCGGGCAGGAAGCGCTCGAGCGCCGGACGGAAGTCAGCCTCGTCGGCCGGTCCCGGATCGCGGTCGAGCGTCTCTGGCTCTGCCGTGCGGCCGAGGAAGTGGTGGGCCAGCTTGATGCCGCGCTCGCCGGCGAATCCTGCGGCCGGCAGAAGCGGAAACCCGTAGTAGATGCCCTCGAAGCCCGGAGCGTCGTCCTGGACCGCCCAGCAGGGGAAGGCGCCGAGCTCGAAGCTCGCCGGGTCGTCGGGCCAGACCCAGCCGATCACCTGGCGTGTCACCCGCAGCTCGACGCCGAGGTCCGTCATCAGCGCCGGCGCCCAGGCGCCGGCCGTGATCACCAACTCGCCGCCCTCGTAGCTCCCGCGGTCGGTGCGCACGCGCACGCCCTCCGAGCCCGCCGACCACTCGAGCACGCGCTCGCGCGCCTGGATCCGTGCGCCCGCGCGCATCGCTTCGTCGGCGAACGCCGAGATCGCGCGCTCGCAGAGCACGAATCCCGCCTCGGGCTCGAACAACGCGCCGAAGGCGTCGGGAATCCGGAACTGCGGGAAGCGGCGCGCCGCCTCGTCGCGGTCGAGGCGCTCGCAGGGGACGCCGTGCTCTGCGACCGAGCGCAGGGTGCCCGCGATCAGGTGCCCGCCGGGAGGGCCGAGGTAGAGAGCGCCGGTCCGGTGCAGCACCTCCACCCCGGAGCGCTCGGCGAGCTCGTCCCACGCCGCGTAGGCGCGGCGCAGCAACGGCACGTAGTCGGGGTGCTCGTAGTAGGCGAGCCGGATCAGCCGCGTCTGGCCGCCGCTCGAGCCCAGCACGTGGGGCACGTCGAAACGCTCGAGGCCGAGCACACGGTGGCCACGGCGCGCCAGCGCCGAGCAGGTCGCCGAGCCCATCGCGCCGACGCCGAGGACGATGACGTCGTAGCTCCCATTCATCAACGTCTCGCTCATCCCGAGGTCTCCTACGCGAATCCGGGCGGCGTATTGAAGCCGCCCAGAATCTCCTCCACGCGGCGGGCGAGATCGAGGGTCGTACGATCCTCGAGAAAAGGACCCGCGATCTGGATCCCCACCGGCAGACCCTGGCTGGTGAGACCGACCGGCACCACCGTCGCCGGTAGCCACGAGACTCCCGTGACGCCCGCCCACAGCAGCAGGTCGAGGTAGGGACGCTCCTCGCCGCCGACCGTGATGCGACGCTCCCCCTGCGGCTCGGAGTGATCGTGCGGGAACGCGGGCACCGGCAGGCAGGGCATCAGCACAGCGTCCCAGCCGCGCCCGGTCGCGCGGTCGAAGAGATCGCGCCACTTGCGCCGCATCTGGAGCCGTCGCTCGTTCGCCGAGAGCCAGTCGCGGTGGCGCAGCGCGTAGGCGCCGGGGACCAGGCCGTCCCCCGGCTCGCCGCTCGCCGCCATGCGCTCGATCTCGTCGCGCGAGTAGCCGCCGGCGAGCGCCGCCGCCAGGAGCTGCTGGAAGACGCGGGTGGCGTACTCGAAGGTGAAGTCGGGACGCGCCCGCTCGTCGACCGTCGCGCCGGCGTCGGCGAGCGCCTCGGAGGCGGCGACGAGCAGCCGGCGGACCTCGGGGTCGATCGGCGCCGTCTCCTCGTCGATCCACAGCGCGACCCGGTAGTCGGCGAGGCGGTCGTGGCGCGGCGGCGGCAGCTCGAGGCGATAGGCGATCCGGTTCCAGTCGTCGGGACCTGCGAGGACCTCCAGGCCGAGCTCGAGGTCGTGCACGGTGCGCGCCATTGGGCCGACCACTGCGAGGTCGGCCTGGGTCAGCGTCCCGGGCGGCCCCGGGATCTGGCCGCGCGCGGAGACGACGCCGTAGGTCGGCTTGTGGCCCGCCACCCCGCAGGTGCTCGCGGGCCCGCGGATCGAGCCGGCGATGTCGCTGCCGACCTCGAGCGGCGTGAAGCCGGCGGCGAGCGCTCCGGCCGAGCCGCCCGAGGATCCGCCGACGGTGCGCGTCGGATCCCACGGGTTGCTCGAGGTCCCGAACACCTCGTTGTAGCTCTGCGCGTCGTTGGCCCAGATCGGCAGGTTCGTCTTGCCGAGGACGATGGCGCCGGCGGCGCGCAGCCGCCCGACCGGCGCCGAGTCCACCTCGGGCACGAAGTCCGCGTAGCGCGGCGCGCCGCAGGTCGTGCGCATCCCGGCCGTCATCAGCGAGTCCTTGACCGTCATGCACACGCCGTGCAGCGGACCGAGCTCCTCGCCGCGCCGGACCGCGTCGTCGGCGGCGTCGGCCTCGCGGCGAGCGCGCTCGGCGTCGACGGTCACCACGAGGCCGAGCGGGCCGTCCAGGCGCTCGATGCGCTCGAGCAGGTGCTCGAGGTGCTCGCGGCTCGACAGCTCGCGCCGGGCGATCGCCTTGGCGACTCTCGACGCGCTCCAGAATCCGACCTCGCTCATCGTGGGCGGCAGCTCGCTGCGGATGCGTCCGGCATCGTCTCTCACCTCTGTCTTCGAGCGCGACGCTACCAGCCCGCGCCTCCGCTATCCTCGGGCGCCGCCAACGACCGAGGGCTCCCGATGTCGACCCGCCCGCACCAACTCGAGAAGGCCGAGCGCTTCAGCGCGCTCCACCAGAGAAACCGCGCCTTCGTGATCCCGAACCCCTGGGACGCGGGCTCGGCGCGGATCCTCGAGGCGCTCGGTTTCGAGGCGCTCGCCACGACCAGCTCCGGCTTCGCGCACTCGCTCGGCCGGCTCGACGGCCAGGTCACTCTGGAGGAGAAGCTGGAACACTGCCGCGCGCTCTGCGCGGCCTCGAGCCTGCCGGTCAGCGCCGACCTCGAGAACGGCTACGGGCCGGCGCCCGAGGACGCTGCCGCGGCGATCCGAGCGGTCGCCGAGACCGGCGTGGTCGGCGGCTCGATCGAGGACTACAGCCGCGATCCACAGAAGCCGATCTACGAGCCGTCTCACGCCACCGAGCGCATCGCGGCGGCCGCGGAGGCGGCGCGCTCGCTCGACTTCCCGTTCACGCTGACCGCGCGCGCCGAGAACCTGCTCCACGGTCGCAACGACCTCGACGACACCATCCGCCGGCTGGTGGCCTACGAGCAGGCGGGCGCCGACGTGCTCTATGCCCCCGGCCTCGCCACGCTGGAGCAGGTGCGCGAGGTGACGCGAGCGGTGAGCAAGCCGGTCAACGTCCTCGCGGTCTTCGTGCGCGGCGCCTCGGTCGCCGATCTCGAAGCGGCGGGCGCGCAACGTCTGAGCGTCGGCGGAGCGCTGGAGCTCGCCGCGATGGGGGGCCTCCTGCGCGCTGCCGAGGAGCTGCGGGAGGGAACGTTCGGCTGGCTGGCGAGCCTCGCCCCGCCGGCCGAGGTGAAGAGGATGTTGGGCTCTGAAGGTGCCGAGTAGCCGGTTCGATGCCGGATCAGGCGGGTAGCGCGCCTTCGAGCGGCAGGCTGCGGAGCCTGAGCCCGGTGGCGTCGAAGACCGCGGCCGCGATCGCGGGGGCGATCGCGATCATCGGAGTCTCCCCCGCCCCCACCGACGGCAGGTCGGGACGGTCGACCAGCACGCTCTCGATTCGCGGGACGTCGGCGAATCGCGGCACCGGGTAGGCGCCGAGGCGGGGCGCGACGATCCTGCCGTTCTCGAACCGGATCTCCTCGCGCAGCGCGCCGCCCAGCGCCATGATCAGGTTGCCCTCGTTCTGGGCCTGCAGGTTGTCGGGATTGTGGATCGCGCCGCACTCGAACGCCTGGACGACCTCGGCGACCTCGATGCGCCGCGCGTCGCGGTTCACGGCGACCTCGACGCAGGCGGCGACCACCGAGCCCTTCTCGGTGCCGCAGGCGATGCCGATGCCGCGCCCCGACGCGCGGGCGGCAGCGCGCCGCTTCTGCCATTCGAAGCCCTCCGCCGCGGCGACCAGCACCCGGCGCAGACGCTCGCCTTCGCCGTCCTCGGCGAGGTGGTCGAGCCGAAAGCGGAGCGGATCGGCGCCGGCTTCGGCCGCGAGCTCGTCGAGGAACCCCTCACGCGCGAAGGTGTTGGCGGTGGCGGCGAGGGCCCGGTACGAGCCTTCGCGCAGCGGCGAGTCGCACGGCGAGTAGCGCTCGTCGCGGTGGGCGATGCGATACGGCGTGCGCAGCGCCGAGGCGCCCGAGTTGAGGTTGACCTGACGCCAGGCGTCGATCTTTCCGGAGGCGTCGAGGCCGGCGGCGACGTCGATCACGCCTGCGGGCCGGAAGTAGGCCCAGGTCATCTCCTCCTCGCGGCTCCAGCGCAGCATCACGGGCTGACCCGCCGCCCGCGCCAGCCGGGCCGCCTCGACCGCGCACTCGCCGGTGTGCTTGCCGCCGAAGGCGCCGCCGGTGTCGGGGACGATCACCCGCACAGCCTCGGGCTCGAGACCGAAGTGCTCGGCGAGCTCCCGGCGCACGCCGAACGGCACCTGGGTGCCCGTCCACACCGTGAGCCGGTCTCCCTCCCACTCGGCGAGCGCCGCGCGCGGCTCGAGCGGAGCGTGCTGGATGTAGGCGACCCGGTAGGTGGCGCGCCGCACCCGCTCCTGCTCCCCGTGCGTCGCGAACGCCTCGTCCGGCGATCCCTCGCTCCACTCCCGGCGGCGGTTGAAACCGCTCCCCTCGCCGCCGGCGCGCTCGCGCAGCACGCGCTCGAGCTCCGCGCTCGACGGATGATCGGAGCTCTCGAGCCAGCGCGCGCCGGCCGCCAGCGAAGCCAGGGTCTTGCGCGCCGCCGCCGAGGTCGACGCCACGACGCCCACCAGGTCGCCGTCGCGCACGACCCGGGCGCCGCCGGACGTCGCGATCGAAGCGTCGGCGTCGGCGAGCCGCGCGCCGTAGCTCGGCGGGCGCAGCACGACTCCGTAGAGCATGCCCGGCCGGGTGTGATCGCAGGGGTAGCGATGGGCGCCGGTGACGATCGCGCGAGCGTCGGCCCTGGGAGTCGCCCGTCCCAGCACGCTCCAGCTCTCGATCGGCTCGACCTCGACACCCTCCGGGGTCGCCGTCGCCAGCGCGCTCTCGAGGTCGTCGCCGGCGGCGAGCTCCGCGAATGCGATGCTGCGTCCGCTCGACCGGTGGCGGACCGCGCCGCCCTCCGCCTCGACCGAGGAGACGGGGACGCCGAGACGCCGGGCACCGAGCTCGAGGAGGACGCGCCGCGCCGCCGCCGCGCCCGCGCGCACCGTCGGCACGGTTCGCGGCGTCGTCTGCGAACCGTAGGTGCCGCCGTCGTCGGGCACCAGGTCGGTGTCGCCCATCACCATGCGGATCGCGTCGACCCCGACCGACAGCTCCTCGGCCGCCGCCATCGCGAGCTGGGTGCGCGAGCCTTGGCCGACCTCGACCTTGCCCGTGAACACCGTGATCGTGCCGTCGGCGCCGATCAGCAGGCGGGCGAGGAGACCGGAACGACCGGCCGCCGTCTCCGCCGCCTGCGCGGCCAGCCAGCGCGGACCGGTGACCGAGACCAGCAGGCCGGCGCCGCCCAGCCGCAAGAAGGCGCGACGAGTCAGGGCGCTCGAGGTGCTCACGATCCCGCCTCCGCCGACACAGATGGCTCGCCGGGGCCACGCGAGGCCACCTCGACCGCCTCCAGCATCCGGGTGTAGCCGCAGCACCGGCAGAGGTTGCCGTCGAGGGCGGCGACCGTCTGCTCGCGGGTGGGCCGAGGGTGCTCGGCGAGCAGCGCCACGGTGGTCAGGATCATGCCGGGCACGCAGTAGCCGCACTGCATGGCGCCGGTCTCGAGGAACGCCTGCTGCACGGGGTGCAGACGGTCGCCCTCTGCGAGCCCCTCGATGGTGAGGATCTCGCGGCCGGCGGCGCGCTCCACGGGGAGCCGGCACGAAGTCACCGGCTCGCCGTCGAGCAGCACGGTGCAGGCCCGGCAGGCCCCCTCGCCGCAACCGTACTTGGCGCCGGTGAGATCGAGGTCCTCCCGGAGCACCTCGAGGAGCGGCCGGTCGCGGTCGGTCTCGACCGTCCTGGTGTGGCCGTTGACATTGAGGTCGAAGCGCATGGCGTCACCTCCCGTCGACAGGATACCCGAGCCTTCTCGAGCACGAGCGGGCTCGTGGTGGTCACCACTCCCCAACGAGCGCTGATCGAAGCGCGCTCATGCCACGAGCCCGCTAGCCCATCTTCTTCTCCGCCTCCGGCCCTTCGGGCCTCAGCGGAGTGTGCTCGTTGGTCCCGCGCAAGCGCGGGACCAAGGTTCTTCTCCGCCTCCGGCCCTTCGGGCCTCAGCGGAGTGTGCTCGTTGGTCCCGCGCAAGCGCCGCAAGCGGCGCGGGCTCAGGTCGAGCCGCGACCGACTGCGGGCCTCACCTCCTCGCCAGGGACCCCGCGAGCACCCACGACAAGATCAGCAGGCCGGCGACCGCCGGCAGGCTCCACACCGGATCGAGGCTGGTCCGGAAGCCCTCCATGTAGGTGTCGGGAACGCCGAGACCGCGCTTCGACAGGCGGATGAGCCAGGCCAGTCCGAGCGCCCGGTACTCGACGACGAAGCCCTCTCCGTCGCTGGCGCGAACCTCGACGCCGAAGCGCCCGGGCGCGCCGAGCGACTCGGCGGCGGGCAGCACCGCGGTGGCGTCTTCGCGGAAGCGGTAGCGCTCCTCGACCCGCTGCATGCCGAACAGCACCACGGTCGGCAGCAACAGGAGAGCCGCCATCCCGAGCGCGTAGCGAGCACGGCGTCCCCGAGTCCCGTCGTTGCCGGCCACTGTGCCGTTCTCGTCTGGGCTGTTCTGGTCTGGGCTCCTCCCGGTCAAGGGGAGCACTCGCAGGCGCGGAGCTCGCGCCTCTCGAGGAACCGGAAGCGGACCCGCCGCTCGGGACCGGCGCCACGGCCGTAGACGCGAAGGTAGCAGCGGCGCTCGCGCAGGTTGAAATCGAGCGAGTAGCCGGTCTGCGACCGGAAGGCGACGGGGCGGGGCTGCGACCCGAGAGCCCCCGACGAGAGCGCCGCGACCTGCTCGAGGGCGAGCGCCTTGGCGTCCTCCTGCTCCTCGCCCTGGAGGATCAGGATGGTCGCGAGGCTGTGACGCAGGTCCTCCTGGCACTCGGGAGCGCCCAGGTTGGTGACCCTCGCGATGGTGCCGCAGCCGAGCAGCGGGAGGATCAGGCCTCCGAGCAGACCCACGAGCACCGCGGGCCGCAAGAGATCTCTAGAAGGCATCGCAGCTCGAGAAAGCACCGCAGCTCGAGAGAGCATCGCGGCTCCAGAAGAGGTGGCATGGCTCATTCGGGAGGTTCCCTGCGCCGGAGGATACCTCGATCACTGGAGAGCGCTCGGTCGACGGCGCGGGATCTCATACGCGAGATGCGATAAGCTCGGTCCAACTCGGTCTCCCGAGCTTCTTTTCCTCTTGGAGGGATTTCCTCCGATGGCCCCTCTTCGGCGCTCCCGCGCCGAGCTCTCTCGATTCTCACGCGCCGCCGGCGTGGCTCTCGGTCTGCTCGCCACGCTGCCGCCGCTACGAGCTGCGGCGGCAACCGCGAACCAGGGACCGCTGATCGTCGAGGCGAGGCTCCTCTGGGTCGAGGGTGCGGCGGACGAAGACGCCGGCGACGACCTGATCGGTCTCGAGATCACCGGCGTCCGCTACGGCTTCACGGGCGGCAGCATCCTGGTGGCGACCGCGCCTCGGTCGCAGGACGGCTGCGGCGGCGGCAGCCGCGAAGCGCTGCGAGCCGCCGCGATCGAGGGTTGGACGCTGGAGCTGGTGCTGGTGCCTGCGCCACGTGGCGAGTGGGCGATCGACTGCGCGCGCCGGACCTCGCCGAGCGAAGCTGCAGCTTTCGGTTTCGACGAGCCGGGTGTGGCCACGCCGCCGCTCGTCGTGACGCCCGAGGCCGAGCTCTTCGATCGACCTTCGCAGCGTCGTCGGATCGGATCGGCCGCTTCGACGCCGAGCTTCGAGCAGGAGGTCGTGCGCCTGGTCAACGTGCTGCGGCAGGACAACGGCAACCTGCCGCCGCTCAAGCAGCAGAGCCTGCTGGAATCCGCGGCCGAGACCCACAGCCAGAACATGGCGACGCGCGACTTCTTCGCCCACTGCGATCTCGACACCGGCGACAGCCCCTGGGACCGGATCGCGGCGGCCGGATACTCCGGTTACTCCAACCTGGGAGAGAACATCGGCGCTGGATACCAGACGCCGTCGGAAGCCGTTGCAGCCTGGAATGCCAGCGCTCCTCATCGCGCCAACATGCTCTCCCCCAACTTTCGCGAGCTCGGCGCCGGGTACGCGGCGGACCCTGGAGACGCCGCGAACGTGCGGAGGGACTTCGACGGCAACTGCGTGGCCGATTCCTTCGGCAACGGTCCGTGGGGGACCTACTGGACGCAGAACTTCGGCTCGCGCTACTTCGAGTTCCCGCTGATCATCGAGCGCGAGGCGCACTCGACGACGAGCCCGTCGGTCCAGCTCTACCTCTACGGCAGCTTCCCGGACGGCACGCAGTGGGCGGAGCAGATGCGCTTCTCGAACGACAACGCGACGTGGTCGCCCTGGGAGAGCTACCAGCCCAACAAGACCTGGACGCTGAGCGCCGGCAACGGCCTCAAGACGGTCTGGGCGCAGGTGCGAAACGGCGCCACGACCTACACCTCGAGCGACACCATCGAGCTCGACGGAGACTGCCCGGTGATCACGATCGAGGACGACGTGCTGTTCGGGACGCAGAGCTTCGAGAGCTGCGAGATCCACGCCGGTCCGGCTCTCCACGTCGCCGGAGACGTCAGCCTCCGCGCGAGCCTCACGGTGCTCCGCTCGGGGTTCTCGGTCGGGGCCGGCGCGGAGCTCACGATCGGGCCGATGCCCTGAGCCGCAGAAAGCTGCAAGAGAGCGACCTGATCCGCACCACGGTCCTCGACGGCTGGCCGCGGCTTCCCTGGCTGGGGCTCTACCCCACCGTCGAGTCGCTCGGGCTGCAGGCCGCGATCCTGCTGCTGATCGCGGGTGGCCTGGTGTCCTCGTTCCTGATCAAGCCCCGGCTGCTGGTCGCGGATCCGGCGTAGCCAAAGAACCGGTCGTCGGGCGAAGCTCGGCGCCCGGTTCGACCCGTATCCCCAGCTCAGCCTGAGCCTACGCAGGCCGAACGGTCGAGAATCCGCGCGGATCCGGCCGTTCAGCCGATCGTCAGCCATTGGGAACACTCGAAGAGCTCCTCCAGAACTGGACGGCGGCCGGCCGACCAGGAAGGTCGGCCCTCGCGTCGCGCGCGGTTACACTCGCGGCGAGGCTCCGATGACCGAGTCGACCGACCAGGCGCGTTTTCGCGCGGTTCCCCTCGTCGTCCTGCTGCTGGCGGGGCTGGTGCTGGCATGGCTCTGGCTGCTGAGCTCGCTGGCGCCGCAGTGGCAGAACATCGGGACGTACGTCACGGTCCTGCTCGCGGGCATCGCCATCGCCCTCTGGTGGCTGCTGCTCTCGGGCGTCTCGTGGAAGCGCCGCCTCGTCCCGCTCGGCCTCCTGCTGCTGGCGGTCGTGGTCGTCGCCGCGCTGTTTCGCGTGCGCGGCGTCACCGGCGACTGGCGCCCGGTCGTCGAGTGGCGATTCGGCTCGACTCCGTCGCTCGCGGATCACGTGGAGGCGACGCCGGGGGATGCCGCGGAGCGGCTCGACGAGGTGAACCTCGCGGAGCCTGCGGCCTTCCCCGGTTTCCTCGGGCCGAACCGCGACTCGACGATCTCGGGCCTCGGTCTCGCCCGCGACTGGGTCGCCGCCAACCCGCGAAAGCTCTGGCAGCGCCCGGTGGGCGCCGGCTGGGGGGGCATCGCGATCGCGGGGCGCTCGCTCTACACCCTCGAGCAGCGCGGCGAGAACGAAGCGGCGGTGGCCTACGACCTCGAGACCGGCAGAGAGATCTGGCGTCACCAGGAGCTCGCGACGTTCTCGAACCCGATCGCCGGGCCCGGCCCTCGTACGACCCCGGCGATCGCGCCCGAGCGGGTGTACACCTTCGGCGCCACCGGCCTGCTCTGGGCGCTCGACCGGCGCACCGGGGGGCTGGTCTGGCGGCACGACGTCGTCGCCGAGCACGGTTCCGAGATCCCCGAGCACGGCAAAACGAGCTCGCCGCTCCTGGTCGACGCTCCCGACGGAGGGTTGGTCGTGGTCAGCGCGGGCGGCACGAGGGGGCGCTCGCTGGTCGCCTATCGCCAGGACGATGGAACGCTCGCCTGGACCGGCGGCAACGACCGGTCCGGCTACGCTTCGCCGGTGCTCGCCACGCTCGACGGCGAACGCCAGATCGTGTCGTTCAACGCCGCCAGCGTCACCGGCCACGCGGTCGACAGCGGTCGCCTGTTGTGGAGCTTCCCCTGGAGCGGCGAGTGGCCCAACGTCGCGCCGCCGCTCCAGATCGGCCCGGACAGCGTCGTCGTCTCGACCGGCTACGGGATCGGCATCTCGCGGCTCGACGTCGAGCGCACGGCCGGCGGCGCCTGGCTGGTCAGCGAGGCCTGGCACACGCCGCGGCTCAAGGCGAAGTTCACCAACCTCGTCTTCCACCAGGGCTCGATCTACGGGCTCGACGAAGGGGTGCTCGTCTGCCTCGACCCCGCGACCGGCGAGCGCCGCTGGCGCGCGGGGCGCTACGGCCACGGCAACGTCCTGCTCGCCGACGAGCTGCTCTTCGTGCAAACCGAGCGCGGCGAGATCAAGCTGATCGATCCGAGCCCGCAGGAGCTGATCGAGGTCGGCCAGTTCATGGCGCTCGGGGGCAAGGCCTGGAACCACTTCGCGATCGCACGACCGGGCGAGCAGGCGCTGCTCGCCGTGCGCAACGACCGCGAGATGGCGCTCTGGCGCCTGCCGGTGCGCGGCGACACCTGATCGGCTCCCTTCGACGGAGTGAGGGCCGGCGCCGCCGGGGTCCGCCGAGGATCTCTCCCGAGTTGACCGATCGGCCAGTTGTCTCCTAGGGTGGAGAGGTGACTGTCGCGCCGGTGCGCCCGGATCCCGACCACCATCGCTCCTCGACGCCGCTCGCCGACGCCGTGCGGGAGCTCGATCCGCGCCCGGCGCCGGCCGGCAGCATGGAGCACCTGCCGGGCGGGCGCGGCAGGCCGGTCGTCGGCCACACGCTCCAGTTCGTTCGCGACGCCCGCGGGCTCGTCGCCCGCATGCGCCGAGCGCACGGCAGCTCGTTTCGGGTCACCATGTTCGGCCACCCGGTCTTGATCGCCGGTCATCCGGACCACGTCAAGCGGATCCTGGTCGATCCGGAGAAGGACTTCTCGAGCCGACTCGGCTGGCACCACGCGATCGGCGAGCTGTTCGCGCGCGGCCTGATGCTGCGCGACTTCGACGAGCACCGGCTGCACCGCAGGATCATGCAGATCGCCTTTCGCGCGGAGGCGATGCGCGGGTACCTCGACGCCATGAACCCGCGGATCGAGCGCGGTCTCGAAGCGTGGCAGGGCTCGGCGCGGCTGCTCTTCTATCCGCGGATCAAGCAGCTCACCCTCGACCTCGCCGCCGAAGTGTTCCTGGGCATGCCGCTTGGTAAGGAGGCCGACGCTCTCAACCGCGCCTTCGTCGACTCGGTCCAGGCGTCGATCGCGATCGTCAAGAAGCCGGTGCCGCCGTTCAGCTACTGGCGCGGCATGAAGGGCCGGCGCCTCCTCGAGGATTTCTTCCGCGCCCAGATCCCGGCGCGCCGCGAGCGTGACGGAGCCGACATGTTCACTCAGCTCTGCCAGGCCACCACCGAGGAAGGGGAGCGCTTCACCGATCAGGAGATCGTGGATCACATGATCTTCCTGCTGATGGCCGCGCACGACACGACGACCAGCTCGATCACGACCCTCGTCTACTCGCTCGCCGAGCACCCCGAGTGGCAGGAGCGGCTGCGCGCGGAGTGTGCGGCGCTCGGCAGCGATCACCTCGTCTGGGAGGACCGCGGCCGCCTGGTCGAGACCGAGTGGGCGTTCAAGGAGGCGCTGCGCATGTACCCGCCGGTGCCCTTCATCGGGCGGCGCGCGGTGCGCGAGGTCGACCTCGGCGACGGCGTCGCGCTTCCCCGCAACGCCGGCATCAGCGTCTGCTCGCTGGTCACCCACTTCCTCCCCGAGCTGTGGAGCGATCCGGCGCGTTTCGATCCCGAGCGCTTCTCCCTTGAGCGCGCCGAGGACCGTCGACACTCCCACGCCTACTATCCCTTCGGCGGCGGCGCCCACATGTGCCTCGGCATGCACTTCGCCTACCTCCAGGTGAAAGCGATCCTGCACCAGCTCCTGGCGCGCTACCGCATCCACCTCGACGGCGACGGTCCCGTGGAGATCGTGCCGATCCCGATTCCCAAGCCCAGGCACGGCCTGCCGGTGCGGCTCGAGCGCGCCGACTAGCCTGGACTATTCATGAGCGACCTACTGCGGACGCGCATTCATCCCGTCTGGCGGGCGTCCTCGGCCTTCGGCTCCTGCGACGTACCGCAAGTACGCGTCTCGCTGCGCGAGGGATCCGTCGGAGCACTCAGAGCCTGCGGGTGCCCACCAGCCGGCCGACTGCGGCGCCCTCGCTACGATCTTCATGCATAGTCCAGGCTAGCGCTAGCGGAAACCGACCTTCGACCCATTGTTACGATTGCTCACCGCCATGATTGGATCTCCGCTTCGCCGACGACGATCTCGCGAGCTCTGGGTCGGCGCCGCCACGCTCTCCCTCGGGCTGCTCGGGCTGACGCTGTCGCGCCCGGCTCCCGCACACGTCCGGATCACCACCGACCTGACCTGGTCGGAGCACATCCGGCCGATCCTGCGCGATCACTGCATGCGCTGCCACCGGCCCGGCGGCATCGCGCCGTCGTACGCCGATTTCACGATCTACGGCACCGACTCGCAGCCGGGCGCGCGCGCCTGGGCGACCGCGATCGAAGAGGAGATCCTCACCGGCCGCATGCCGCCCTGGCCCGCGGACGAGCGCTACGGCCACTTCGCGAACGAGCGGCGGCTCAGCAACCGCGAGACCGACATGATCGTCGCCTGGGTGCAGGGGGGTGCGCCGCAGGGTCCGCGGCGCGACCTGCCGCCGCCCCCCGAGCTCACCGACGAGTGGCTGTTCGGCGATCCCGACGTCGTCGCCGAGCCAGGCGAGGACTTCGAGCTCCCGGGAGGCCAGATGGCGGGGAGCGCCCGCTTCGAGATCCCCCTCCAGATCGAGGAGGCGACCTGGATCACGGGCTTCGAGTTCAAGCCCGGAACCCCGCACGCGGTCGAGCGCATGGCGGCCTGGATCCACGACGGCGACGCCGAGCCCGAGCAGCTCGAGGTCGAGATCCAGATCCCCTACGACCCGTTCCGCGACGAGGACGCGGAGGAGCCGACACGCTTTCGCGACATGCCGACCGGCCGGAGGTTCCTCGGTCAATACCTCCGAGGCGACGCGCCGGTCCTGCTGCCGGACGGCGCCGGTCGTCGGATCCGACCCGGCGCCACGATCGAGCTGCGCGTCGACTACCGCCGGCGCTCGCTCGAGGGCAACGACCGGCCGCTGTCCGATCGCTCGAGACTCGGTCTCTACCTGGCGGGGTCGGTCGAGGAGGTCGACCTGGTCGCCGAGGCGATCTCGGCCGGCAGCGAGAGCCTCGCCGTCGACAGGAAGGTGCTCAAGAGAGGCGCCACCGCCTCGACCACCTTGAACGAGGACGTCAGGCTCGTCGGAATGACGCCGCACCTCGGCGGCCTGGTGGAGAGCTTCGAGGTCAAGGCGCACTATCCGGACGGCCGGGAGAAGACCCTGGTGCTGGTGCCCGAGGTCGAGGAGGAGTGGCCGGCGTCGTACGTCTTCGCCGAGCCGCTCGACGCGCCGAGCGGCACCCGCATCGAGATGATCGGGAGCTTCGCCGAGCCCGAGGGCAGGCGTGCCGAGGAGCCCTTCGAGCTCTGGGTCGACTACACCCTCGACGACCACCTGGTGCTCCCCGAGGTCTTCGAGCCGGCGAACCCGGCCGAGCAGGCGAGCCGCGGCGGGATGCTGATCGGGGCCTTGGATCCCGATCTCTCGGGCGCCGCCTCGATCGGCGGCGAAGGAAGCCTGATGCCGGGCGCGAACCCCGCCGATCCGAATGCCGCGGCGCACATGGACCACTCGCCGCTGCACGGCGGGCAGTTCTTCATGGCGCCCAACTTCTACCACCACCTCGAGGGTGCTCTCTACGAGGGGAACGTCTTCCGGATCTTCGTCTACGACGATTTCAAGGAGCCGGTCGACCCGCGCAACTTCGCCGCCCGGATCGTGATCGAGCACTACGATTCCGACTCGGGGGAGTTCACCGAGGAGGAGTTCGCGATGGAGCCGGTGCCAGGCACCGACTACCTCCAGGGGATCGTTCACACGGAGATGCCGGCCGAGTTCTTCGCCGGGGTCTGGCTCGCGGGCGAGGAGCAGCGCTTCGACTTCTACTTCACCGAGTACTCGAAGGACGTCCCGCCGCCGCCACGAACCGTCGCCGCCGGGCTCCCCGGCACGGCCGCGCACTCGCACGAGCGGCCGCCGCTGACCATTCCCGACGAGGCGAGCGCGGTCGTCGCCCAGCTCGTGGAGCGCTCGCGACAGGTCGCGCAGAAGATCGACCAGGGGGATTGGCTGCGTCTCTACGTGCCCTCCTTCGACGGACGCGACCTCGCCGAGGCCCTGCTCGGCAAGCTCGACGGCCTCGCCCCGCGCGATCGCGGACGCGTGCGCAAGGCGGTGAGCCGCGTCATGCAGTCCGCCGCCGAGCTCGATCGCGCCGGAGACATGGGGGACGCCGGGCGCGCACGCGAGGCGCTCGACCGGTTCGACGCGGCGGTGCGCGAGATCGTGCGCTCCTACGGCGGCTGATCGCGCGGTCTCGCTGGTTCGCTCTTCATGCTATAAAAGCATCTCGTGCTCGGTGGCTGCAGTGGCCCGCTGCGAGCCGGAAGGAGTTGGTGATGGCGTGGCGTCACATCGTCGTCCTTTGTGCCGCGGTCCTCGGTCACAGCACCGCAGCTCGACCGCAGGCGCTCGACCTGAGAAACCTCAGCGGGCGCAGCGCCGGCCTCGCGGGCGCCGGCAGCGCGAGCGTCGACGATGCCTCGGCGGTGGTCGCCAACCCCGCCATGCTCTCCCGCCTCGACAGGGTCGCGGTCGAGCTCGCAGCGCGCCGCGTCGATCGCGGCCCCGCCCTTTTCTCCATCGACGGGACCTTCGAGGCCACCGACCTCGAGGAGGAGCGCACCGTCGCGGCCGCCTTCGTCGGCTGGCGGGCGGGGGGCAGCGACGGGAGGCTGGGGGTCGGGCTCGGCTTCCACTCCCCATTCGAGTCTCAGACGCGCTGGGGTCTCGACTTCTTCCGGCGCTTCGACACCCGCGTCGAGACGATCGACATCGAGGAGGTCTCGGCGGCCGTGGCCTGGAGGATCGGGCGGTGGAGCTTCGCAGCCGGTCCGCGGTACGTCTCGGGCGACCTCGAACGCGTCACCGTGATGCCGGTCGGCTCGCCGATTGCGACCGGATTTCGGGGCGAGGCCGACGTGCGCGCCATCGCCGACGTCTCCGCCTGGGGATGGAGCGTCGCGGTTGATCACCAGCGCGCGGCCTGGGGCGCGGCGCTCGTCGCCCGCTCGAAGGTCGACCTGCGCGCAGAATCGAAAGGAGCAGAGGTCGAGCTGGTGGACTTCTTTCTCGCCGACGAGGGACTGAGGGAAGGCGCGCTCGAGGTCATCGAGCCGCAGCTCGAGTTCCTGGAGGGATTCGACTGGCCGCTGGCCTTCGATCTGCCGCTCGAGCTGCGCGTCGCCTTCTGGGCCGCGCCCCATCCCAGGCTCAGCCTCCACCTCGACCTGTCTCACCAGGAGTGGTCGGAGGTGCTGAGCCTGACGCCGAGGTTCAACTTCCGCCAACGCTTCCCGATCCCGTTCCCCCAGCAGCGGGCCTTCGACGATACCCTCGCCGCGAGGCTCGGCGCCGAGATCTCGCTGTCGGCGGCCTGGCGCCTCTATTTCGGCGTCGCCGACGAGGAGTCGTTCGTCGCCGATCGGATCGTCGACGTCGGGCTTCCGTCGGGGGACTCGAGAATCCTGGCCTTCGGTGCCGGCTGGGAGCACGGACGATTCGGCATCGACGCCGCCTTCGCCGAGGTCGACATCGACGACCTGGTGGAGCCGGCGGAGGTCCGCGACACCACGCTGAGCACCGATCGAAGCGAGCTCACCATCTCGCTGCGCCTCGCGTTCTGAGCCAGCTCGATGAGCTGGCTCACTCGACCGCGAGAGAACGCGCCGGGTCGGTGCGCGCCGCGCGTTGCGCCGGCCACCAGGCCGCCACGATCGCGATCAGCGCCAAGCCGCCCGCGACCCCTCCGAACACCCAGGGATCGCGCGGGCTGACCGAGAACAGCAGCGACTCGAGCGCGCGCGACAGCGCGAGAGCGCCCGCCAGCCCGAGCGCGGCGCCGAGCATGGTCAGGCGCAGGCCCCGGCCGAGCACCGAGGAGACGACGTCGCGCGCGGTCGCGCCCAGGGCGAGCCGGATGGCGAGCTCGCGGACGCGCTCGCTCACCGAGCGCTCCATCACTCCGTAGACGCCGATCGCGCCGAGCGCGAAGGCGGCGAGGGCGAACAGCCCGACCAGGAGGGCGGTCACCCGGGGACCGGACAGGTTCTCGGCCAGGATCTGCTCCATCGTCGCGACCCGGTCGATCGCGGCGCCGCGATCGAGCGCCGCGATCCGCTCCTCGACGGCCGGGATCAGGGCGTCCGGATCGCCTGCGACCGACATCATGATCGAGCGCCAGGCGATCCCCCGGGAGTGGAGCGTCGCCTGGGACTGGGAGTACGGGCGATAGATCACGGGAGGCGGCGCGGCGCGCGGCCCGGCGATGTGGACGTCGCGGGCGACGCCGACGACCGTGATCGCATCGCTCCCCTCCCACGGGAACGTCACCCGCTCGCCCACCGCCGGCCGGTCGCCGAACAGCCTCGCGGCGGTCGTCTCGGACAGGATCGCCACCCGCGGAGCGCCGGCCCGATCACTCTCCTCGAAGGCGCGTCCAGCCACCAGCTCGACCCCCGCGGTCTCGAAGTAGCTGGGCGTTACCGGCCGCCAGCTCGTCCACATCGGGTCCTGGCCGTCGGGCGGCGGCTCCCCCTCGGCCCAGATCCCCATCGTCCACCCGCTGTTCTGCACCGGAACGGCGTGCGCCGCCGACACCGAGCGCACGCCCGGCAGCGTGGCCAGCTCGCGCTCGATCTCGCCGTAGTAGGCGCTCACCGCCTCGTGGCTCTCGAACCTCGCGCTCTCGGGGATCAGCACGAAGGTGAGGATGCCCTCGGTCTCGACCCCGAGCTCGACGTCCATGGCCTCGAGGAAGCTCTTGCCGAGCAGGCCGGCGCCGACCAGCAGCAGCACCGCCAGGGCGACCTCGATGACCACCAGCGCCCCGCGCAGGCGCTCGCCGGATCGCCCTCCGCGGTCGCCGCGCGAGCCTGGCCGGAGATCAGCGCGGGCCGCGTGGAAGGCGGGAGCGAGGCCCACCAGCCAGCCGACGCCGACGGTGAGCGCCAGCGAGATGGCGAGCATTTCCCCGTCGAGGGTGACCTCGTCGATCCGAGGCATGTCGCGAGGCAGCACCGAGACCAGCGCCTTCACACCGAAGACCGCGGCCGCGATTCCGAGCGCGCCGCCGATCAGGGCGAGCACCGTGCTCTCGGTGAGCGCCTGGCGGACCAGCCGGAGGGGACGAGCTCCGAGCACGGTGCGCACCGTGACCTCGCGGCGTCGTTCGAGCGAGCGGGCGAGCACCAGGTTGGCGACGTTGGCGGTCGCCACCAGCAGAGTACAGACGATGGCGACCAACAGCAGCGTCATCGTCGGGCGCACCTCGTCGATCATCGAGTCGCGCAGGGGAACGACCGCCGCGCTTCGCGCGAAGTCGTTGGCGTAGCCCTCCCGCTCCCGCCAGCGCCCGGCGAGCGCCCTCATCTCCGCGTCGGCCGTGGCGACGTCGACTCCTGCACGGAGCCGTCCGATCACGTGCAAGTATCGGGCGTCCCACTGCGGGCCCTCCGGCGTCATGGCGAGAGGGCGCAGCAGGCGGGCGTCGCGCTGGAGCAGCGCGAGACCAGCCGGCAGCACCCCGACGATCTCGACCGGCCGATCATCGAGACGGATCGTCTGCCCCACGACGTCGGAAGCTCCCGACAGCTCCTGCTGCCAGAAGCCGTGGGTCACGAGAACGCGATCACGCTCGGGGGTCTCGTCGGAGCGCTCGAGATCGCGGCCGAGGATCGGAGCGGCGCCGAGCACCTCGAGCAGCTCGGCGGTCGCCTCGGGACCCTGGATGACGTCGGTGCCGTGCTCGCGGTTCCAGCGGAAGCCGCTCTGCGACCAGGCCGCGATCGACTGGTAGGACGTGGCCTCCTCCCGCAGCCACGAGACCATCTCCTTCGACCACCACATCTCGGGCCAGACGTCGACCAGGCGCTCCGGCTCGGCGTAGGGGAGCGGCTTCCAGACCACCGAGCGCACGACGCTGGAGACCACGGTGCTGGCGCCGATGCCGAGGGCCAGCGTGAGGAGCGCGATCGCCGTCCACTGTGGGCGCGAACGCAGCGAGCGCAGAGCGAAGCGGACGTCGGTGATCATCGAGCTCATGGGGCTCCTCGAGTCGCTGTGACGCTTCGGGCCGCGCAGCGTCGCCACGAGGCGGCGCTCGACGGCGTGGAGGTGGAGGGCATCGGCGGCGGCGAGGGTGCAGCGCCAGAGTGCGCGCAGTGCTCGAGCTCGACTCCGGGAGTCACCCTGCCCCCACCAGGCGACCAGCTCGGCCTCCCACTCGCGCCGGTGCTCGGCCCGCCGCGACGACGGCGCCAGCAGCGAAGCCCAGCGCGCCAGCCTCCGGAGGAGAGAGGTCACGTCCCTCCTCGGAGAGGAGAGAGATCCGCCTCCCCGTCGGCCGGGAACACGCGCGCCAGCCCGTGGTAGCGCTCGAGCGCCTTCGACAGCGCCTCCTCACCGGCGCCGGTCAACCGGTAGTAGCGGCGCGCCGGCCGCCCCTGCGCGGTGGCCGTTCCCTCGTCCTCCCAGGAGGACTCGAGCAGGCCCGCCTCCTCGAGGCGCCGAAGAGCCGGGTACACCGTGCCGTCGGGCAGGCCCGAGGCGTCCATGATGTCGAAGCCGTAGCGGCGGCCGCGGGCGATCGCGAGCAGCACGACGCCCGTGGAGTAGGTCAGGTGGATTCGGCGGGACATGGGAGCTCGGTTCCTCTCTGGGGAGGGTACGCTTCCTCTCTGGGGAGGGTACGCTAGAATTCTCTATAGGGTTGCAGAGAATTCTCTATAGGGTCACGCGCAATCTCCGGCGGCGCGTCCTCTTCGGTAACGGCGAAGCCTGACGGCGCGCCCATCGGCCGAGCAGGGGCTCGCCGTTACGGAAGACCGGGGACGATGACGCCGCCGAGGCCGAGCTCCAGGATGCGGGCGTCGAGGTCGGGCAGCTCGGTCTCGAGCACCCGCACGGCCTCGGCGATCAGCGGTTCGAGCTCGGCCTGCAGATCGTTCCAGCGGCGGTAGGTGCCCGCGGTCGGGCGGCCCAGGCTGCTGACGACGTGGGAGTAGAGGTAGGCGAACTGGTCGTCGATCTTGGGCGGGAAGTTGATCGGGTCCTGCCCCACCTCGTTCCGGGTCTGGATCAGCTTCTCCTCTGCGGCCCGGGTGGCGGCGACGAAGTCCTTCCCGGCCTGCTCGAGCGCCTCCCGCTCCGCCTCGGCGATCTCGACCTCGGCGGCGCGCTCGAGGATCGATTCGACCTGCTCGCGCGCGCTGCGCAGCGCCCGGATCTTCGAGTGGATGAAGCCGAGCCGGTCGCGCACCTCGAGCGCGAAACGAAACTGCTCCTCGAGGTCCTCCTGGCTCACGTCGCCGAGGCGCGGGTCCGCGACGACTCGGAATCGCTGCTCGGCGGTCACCTCCCGAGTCGCCTCGTACGCCGTGCCTCCTCCGTCCTCCACCTTCCCTGCGTCCGCAGTGTTCGCCCCGGCCACCCCTTCGTCACCGTCTCTCCGATCCTCCGTGGCTTCGAGCACGAGGCGCAGCCTGGCGCGATACTCGCCGGGCGCCGCGAACGGTCCGCCGGTGTAGGCCAGAGACATCACCGCGCCCTCCACCAGCTCCGGCGGCGGGTAGGTGAGATCCCAGGTCAGGCGGTTCATGCCCTGCTCGAGGACGACCTCCTGCTTGCCGTCACCGCCCCCCCGGCGCCTGCTGCGCGCCGGCCGCTCCTCGACCTCCTCGGCGGCCTCGAAGGTATGGGCAACGCGATCCTGCTCGTCGACGATCTCGATCACTCCGCCCGGCTCGGCCGGGGCGGGCAGCCACAAGTCGAGGATTGCGCCGCGTGCCGCGCCGCGCCTCTCGACGCGGACCGCGTCGGCGATCTCGAACAACCGGACCTCCTCGGGGACCACGCCCGGCTCGAGCTGACGGAGGCGCGTCAGGTCGTCGAGGATCCAGAACGACCGCCCCTGGGTGGCGACCACCAAGTCGTCGTGGTGGACCACCAGATCGGTGATCGGGCTGACCGGCAGGTCGAGCTGGAACGGCTGCCAGCGCGCGCCGCCGTCGAACGACACGAACATGCCGAACTCGGTGCCCGCGAACAGCAGGCCCTCGCGCCCGGTGTCCTCGCGCACGACCCGCACCGGGTGATCCTCGGGGAGCCCGGCGCTCACCGCCCGCCAGCTCTGGCCCCAGTCGTCGGTCCGGAAGACGAAGGGTCTGTAGTCGTCGAGGCGGTATCGGTAGGCGGCGACGTAGACGCGCCCCGGCGCGTGCGGCGAAGGCTCGATCGAGTTGATCGTCGCGTCGACCGGCATCTCCTCGGGCGTGACGTCGCTCCAGGTCGCGGCGCCGTCGCGCGAGATGTGCACCAGCCCGTCGTCGGCCCCCGCCCACAGCTCGCCGGGCGCGTGCGGCGATTCGGCGAGCGCGAAGACGGTGTTGTAGACCTCGACGCCGGTGTGGTCGTGCTGGACCGGGCCGCCGGGGAGCTGCTGCTTCTCGGCGTCGTCGCGGGTGAGGTCAGGGCTGATCGTCTCCCAGGTCTTCCCACCGTCGCGCGTGCGGTGGACGAAGTTCGAGGCGTGATAGACGACATCGGGGTCGTGCCGCGAGATCAGGATCGGCGCGTTCCACTGGAACCGGTAGGCCAGGTCCTCGGGGGCGGTGCCGTCCTGCATCTGGGGATAGAGGATGACGTTGCGCGAGTAGCCGGTCGCGTGGTCGTAGCGATCGATCTGTCCCAGGTAGTTGCCGGAGTAGACGATGTCGGGGTTCCTGGGATCGACGGCGATGTGGCCGCTCTCGGCGCCCGCGACCGGATACCAGCTCTGCTCGGGCGCGATCCCGCCCTCGTCGACGGACGGCACCGAGATCGTCGTGTTGTCCTGCTGCGCGCCGTAGACGCGATAGGGGAACCGGTTGTCGACGGTGACGCGGTAGAACTCGGCGGTCGGCTGGTTGTGGAGCGTCGACCAGGTCTCGCCGCCGTCGAGAGAGACGGTGGCGCCGCCGTCGTTGCCCTCGACCATGATCTCGGGGTGGTCGGGATGGATCCACAGGTCGTGGTTGTCGCCGTGCGGCGTGGGCACCCGCTCGAAGCTCGTGCCGCCGTCGATCGAGCGCCAGAAACCGACGTTCATCACCCACACGGTGTTGCGGTCGGCGGGATCCGCCAGCACGTGGCTGTAGTACCAGCCGCGCGTCTGCAGCTCGCGGTCGGTGCTGGTGCGCCGCCAGCTCTCGCCGCCGTCGTCGGAGCGGAACAGGCCTCCCCGCCCCTGGTCGGCGAATTCCCGGCCCTGGTCGGCCGTCACCCGACCCTGGTCGGCCGTCACCAGCGCCCAGACGCGCTCCGGGTCCACCGGCGAGACGCTGACCCCGATGCGCCCGAGGACCCCGTCCGGCAGATCCTTTTCGAGCCGCTTCCAGGTGTCACCGCCGTCGACGCTCTTGTACAGGCCGCTCTCCTCGCCGCCGTCGATCAGCGTCCAGGGCTTGCGCTCCATCCGCCAGATCGCGGCATAGAGGACCCGGGGGTTGGATGCGTCGAGCGAGAGATCGACCGCCCCGGCGGTGTCGGAGACGGCGAGCACGTGCTCCCAGCTCGCGCCGCCGTCGCGGGTGCGGTAGACGCCGCGCTCCGGGTTCGGTCCGAAGGCCTGCCCGAGCGCCGCGACCCAGGCGGTGTCGGGATCGGCGGGATGGACGGCGATCCTGCCGACCAGCCCGGCCCGCTCGAGGCCGACGTGCGAGAAGGACTTCGCGCCGTCGGTCGAGCGATAGACGCCGTCCCCGATCGAGACGTTGCCGCGCGGGCAGGCCGAGCCGGTGCCGATCCAGATCACGTTGGGATCCGAGGGTGCCACCGCCACCGCTCCGATCGAGCCGACCCCGAGGTCGTCGTCGGAGACGTTCTCCCAGGTCGTCCCGGCATTGGTCGTCCGCCACACGCCGCCGCCGGTGGAGCCCATGTAGAAGGTGAAGGGCTCCTGGCGGACTCCCGCGACCGCGGTGACGCGGCCACCCCGCGAAGGACCGATCGAGCGGTAGGAGAGCTCCTCGAAGAGGGCCGGGTCGACCGGCGGTTTCTCGTCGTCGGCGGCCCGGACGGGCGCGTCGAGGCCGAGGAGGAAGAGAAGGAGAAGCAGGACGAGCGGCACGGGGACGAGGCGGCGCATCAACGAGGCTCCTTCAGAAAACGAAAAGGGGCGGCCGAAGCCGCCCCTGCATCCCTCACCATCGGCCAACCGCTGGTCAGCCCTCGGCGGACTCCTCGCCGGCCTCTTCCACGGTCACCGTGATCGACGTGCACAGACCCGGCTCGTCGAGGGTGCGATGCTCGCCGTCGCCGATCTGGAGCGTCAGGGTGTGCTCGCCCGCGCTGAGCGGAACCTCGATCATGTTCGACCCGTCGCCGAAGTGGATCCACGGCTCGGCCGTGGGGATCACCGTGCCCGCCGGCAGGCACTCGCCATCGATCGCCAGGTGGTGATGCCCGAAGCCCTCGTGCACCATCCCCTCCCCGACCGGCTCGATCTGGAAGTTCTCGACCTCGAACATCACGTGCACCGGCTCGGCGACCGAGAGCACGGCGCCGTCGGTCGGCTCGACGAAGTAGACGCGGGGCGCTCCGCCCTCCTCGGCGGCAGGCGCGGGGGCGGCCGCAGTGTCCTCGGCCGCAGTGTCCTCGGCCGCCTCCTCGGGAGCCGTCTCGGCTCCGCCGCAGGCGATCGCGAGCACCAAGCTGGCGGCGCCCAGCAGCCCCGCAAGGCGCTGGATCCATCGGCTCGGGGTGGTCTTCGGGATCATCTTCATCTCCTGTCGTGCAGTTCCGATTCCTGGGCCGACCTCGGCGGGGTGGCGACTACCAGCTGGACTTGGTCACCCCGGGGAGCTCGCCGCGCAGGGCGAGGTCGCGGAGCGCGATGCGGGAGAGCCCGAACTTCCGGTAGTAGCCGCGCGGCCGGCCGGTGAGGAAACAGCGGTTGCGAACCCGGACCGCGCTGGAGTCGCGCGGGAGCTGGTTGAGCTGCCGGATGGCGAGCTGGCGCTCCTCCTCGGGAGTCTTCGGGTCGCGGATGATCTCCTTGAGCTCCTGGCGCCGCTCGCGCCGGTTCTCGACCATCTGCATCCGTTTCTCGTTCTTGCTGATCGCAGCCTTCGATGCCATATCGATCTCTCTCTCGCTGTCCTGTCTCTTGATGTTCGGGTCGCAGCGGCCAACGCCGGAGCAGAGGCACATCTCACCCCCGCGGTCGCGCTCGGCCGCGAGCGGCGAAGTGTAGCAGACTCCGGCTCCTGAAGCCGCGGTCTCAGCGCCGGTAACGGATTCCCAGGCCCACCGACCGCCCGGCGGCCCGCGACGCGCGGTCGTCGGGGGACGGGAAGTACGACTCGTCGAGCAGGTTGGTCCCCTGCAGCCAGAGGCCGATCGCCTCGGTGAGCTGGTAGCCGACCTGCGCGCCGAGCAGCCAGGCCTCGCCGATCGCCTTCTCCGCGGGACCCGGATCGTCCTTGGCGTCGCGCCAGGCGAGCTCGGCGTGCAGCGACCACCGGTCGGGCCGCAGCCGCGCGCCCAGCCGCGCGCCCGCCGGCGGGATGTCGGAGAGCGGCGCTCCGTCGCTGGCCTCGCCCTCGATGTGGTGAGCCGCCCACTCGACGCGGATCGGGAAGCCGCCACGCAGATCGAGGAAGCCGTCCAGCTCGACGCCCTCGATCGTGCCGGAGACCAGGTTGACGAAGGTCAGCACGTCGGGCGCGACCTCGGCGCGGTCGATGTAGTCGTCGATCCGGTTCCGGAAGATCGAGCCCCCGACGTAGGAGCGATCACCGAACCAGCGGAGCCCGACGTCGGTGTTGAACGCCGACTCCTCCTCGAGCTGCTCGTTGCCGATCACGTCGCCGCGACCGGTGGCGCCGGTGAAGAACTGCTCCGAGAGCGACGGGAAGCGTAGGCCGGTGCCGGCGTTGGCCACGAGCTGGATGCGCTGCCCGAGCGGGACCGCCACGCCGAGGAATCCGGTGGCGGCGTCGCGCGAGCGCGATTCGTCCGCATCATCGGAGGCCCGATTCTCCTGCCTCGAGCTCGTCACCCGGACGCCGACCTCGAGCTGAGCCTCGCCCCACCTCCAGTCGAGGATGCCGAAGGCCGAGGTCTCGTCCTCGGAGGCGTCGTCGAGGGTCTGCGAGCGCACCGAGGTGCCGGCGGCGAGGTCGAAGGTGGTCTCGACGGCGTCGACGCTGCGGCGGCCGAAGTAGTCGATCCCGGCCCGCCCCGAGAGGCGGTCGCCGAGCGGCAGGGCGTGCTCGAAGAACAATCCGAGGTCGAAGGTGTCGTTCTCGACCCGCTCGAGCGCGGTCGCCTCCCGGACCTCGGTCTCGAGGTCGTGCGGGTGCACCCAGGCGTTGAGGCGCCAACGATCGGCGCCCGAGATCGCGAGCCGAGTGAGCAGGTGGTCTTCGCTGGGGTAGAGCGTCGCGCGCTCGGGGAACTGCGTGTTGGGCTTGCCCAGGTCGTCGCCCTGGCTGGCGACCACCAGCACATCGAAGCCGAGATTTCCGATCCGGTCGCGCCGGCGCAGCGTGCCCGACGTCTGGTCGAAACGGCTGAGCAGCCGCTCGCCCTCGGGATCCTCGGCGTCGTCGGCGCTTCGATGGACGGCGCCGAGCGACCAGTGCTGGTCCCCCCACCCCAAGGTCAGGTGGCGCTCGCTCCCCTCGGACTGGTAGCCGGCGCCCGCGCTGAGCGCCTCGAACTCCCGAGGCTGGATCTGGATCGCGCCGCCCAACGCCCCGGACCCGTAGTAGGTCGACGCCGGGCCGCGCAGGACGTCGACCTCGCCGATCAGGGTCGGGTCGAGGAACGAGGCCGAGACGCCGGCGCGGCGCTCGCTGGTCAGCCGGGCGCCCGAGATCAGGCTCAGCACCCGCTGGCGGGCGACTCCTCGGATCGACACGGTCTGGAACAGGCCCCCCTGGCCGTTCTCGACGACGCCCGCGACCGAGGTGACCGCCTCCGCCATCGTGCCGGGGTCGAAGGCGACGTCGAGCGGGTCGAAGGCCGCCGAAGCGATGCTCTCGGGCGAGAACCGGTCGCCGATCTCCTCCGCCTGCACCAGCAGGGTCTCGCGGAACCCGGGACGTCGCGCCAGCCTCAGCTCGACGTCGCCCGCGTCTTCGACCCGCAGCGTCGCCGGCTCGAAACGGGGATGCGTGACCAGCAGCAGCGCAGGGAACGAAGCCTCGACGACGAAGCCGCCGTCCTCGGCCGAGGTGGTCGACGAGTCGCCGCCGACCACCTCCACCTCGGCGCCTTCGACGGCCAGGCCCTCGTCGGCGGAGAGGACGCGGCCCCTCACCTCGGCGGCTCCGGCGGCCGCCGCGGCCGAAAGGAGCCCGACAGCCGCCATCGCCCGGACCAGCCGGAGGCCTCTCGAGAGAGCGCAGCGGCGGCCGAGGCGAAACAAGGGGCTAAAGTCCATCGTCGATCCTCTAGACAGCGAAGCGCAGGTGCATCTCGACGTACAGGCGCGATTCGACCGAGCGCTCGGTAGGGAGCTCAGCTCTCACGACGCGGCGCGCCGGCGTTTTATTTCGTCTCTCGCCCGCACCCAACCTCAGCGGAGACCTCCGATGATCCGATTCTCGCCGACCGCACGCCTGTCCTGGCTGCCCTGGCTGTTCACTGCGCTCCTCCTGCTCGGCGTCGCGCCGCAGCAGGCCCTGCTCGCCCAGAACGGAGGCGACGTCGAGGAAGGGAAGGGCGGCGAGCAGGCCGAAGAGAAGCCCGAGAAGGGTCCGCTCTCCTCGGCGACCTTCTCCGGGCTGAAGCTCCGATCGATCGGGCCCGCGGTCGCCTCCGGCCGTATCGTCGACCTCGCGGTCGATCCCGGCAACCGCAAGATCTACTACGCGGCGGCGGCATCGGGCGGCGTCTGGAAGACCGTCAACGACGGCACCACGTTCGAGCCGGTCTTCGACGGCCAGAAGTCCTACTCGATCGGAGCCATCACCCTCGATCCCAACGACTCGTCGATCGTGTGGGTCGGCACCGGCGAGAACAACTCCCAGCGCTCGGTCTCCTACGGCGACGGCGTCTACAAGTCGGTCGACGGCGGCAAGAGCTGGAAGAACGTCGGGCTCGAGAAATCCGAGCACGTCGGCATGATCAAGGTCGACCCGCGCGATTCGGACGTGGTCTGGGTCGCCGCCCAGGGTCCGCTGTGGAGCTCCGGCGGCGACCGCGGGCTGTACAAGACCGAGGACGGCGGCAAGACCTGGAAGCGGAAGCTCGAGATCGACGAGCACACCGGCGTGAGCGAAGTCTTCCTCGACCCGCGCAATCCCGACCGGATGCTGGCCGTCGCCTACCAGCGCGCCCGCCGCGTGTGGACGCTGATCAACGGCGGGCCCGGCTCCGGGATCCACCGCTCCACGGACGGAGGCGAGAGCTGGGACGAGGTCACCGCCGGGCTGCCGAGCGAGGACATGGGGCGCGTCGGGATGGCGGTCTCCCCCGCCGATCCGGACGTGGTGTACGCGGTGATCGAGACCGACGGCCCGGGCGAGGGCACCTACCGCTCGACCAACGGCGGCGTCACCTGGGAGAAGCGCTCGTCCTACGTCTCGGGATCGCCGCAGTACTACCAGGAGCTGATCGCCGATCCCAAGAACCCGAACCGCGTCTACTCGATGGACACCTTCATGATGGTGAGCGAGGACGGCGGCGCCACCTTCGAGCGGGTCGGCAACGACGAGAAGCACGTCGACGACCACGCGCTGTGGATCGATCCCGAGGACACCGACTACCTGCTCGCGGGCTGCGACGGCGGCATCTACCAGAGCTTCGACCGCGGGCAGACCTGGCGCTTCATGCCCAACCTGCCGCTCACCCAGTTCTACAAGATCGCGGTCTCCAACGACGAGCCCTTCTACTTCGTCTACGGCGGCACCCAGGACAACAACACCCTCGGCGGTCCGTCGCGCACCATCAACAGCCGCGGGATCGTCAACCACGATTGGTTCGTCACCGTCGGCGGCGACGGCTTCCAGCCGGCGGTCGACCCGGACAACCCCAACATCGTCTACTCCGAGTCGCAGCACGGTGTGCTGCAGCGCTTCGACCGCCTCACCGGCGAGGCGGTCGACATCCGGCCGCGCGCCGAGCTCGGCGAGGAGCCGCTCAAGTGGAACTGGGACTCGCCCCTGCTCATCTCGCCGCACGAGAACGAGCGGCTCTACTTCGGCGCACAGCGGCTCTACCGCTCGGACGATCGCGGCGACTCCTGGGAAGCGATCAGCCCCGACCTGACGCGCCGGATCGACCGCAACACCCTCGAGATCATGGGCAAGGTCTGGGGGCACGATGCGGTCGCCAAGCACGACTCGACCTCGATCTACGGCAACCTGGTCGCGGTCGACGAATCGCCGCTGGTCGAGGGGCTGGTCTATACCGGCGCCGACGACGGCCGCGTCTCGGTGCTCGACCCGGAGACCGGCGAGTGGCGTTTCGTCGACGAGCTGCCGGGGGTCCCCAGGCTCTCCTACGTGGCCGACGTGGTGGCCTCGCGCCACGATGCCGACACCGTCTACCTGGCGCCCAACAACCACAAGGAGGGGGACTTCGCCCCCTACCTGCTGGTCTCCGACGACCGCGGCCAGACCTGGCGCCACATCGAGGGGGATCTCCCCGAGCGCGGGTCGACCTGGGTCCTGGTCGAGGATCCGGTCGATCCCAACCTGCTGTTCGTGGGCACCGAGTTCGGGGTCTTCTTCACCGTCGACGCGCGCCGGCCACGCCCCGAACCGAGCAGCTCCGGCGACTCGGACAGCTCGCGCCGCCGGCGCGGCGGAGATTCCGGCGAGGGCGGCGAGGACGCCAAGGCCGGCAAGTGGCCACGCTGGATCCAGCTCTCGAGCGGGCTGCCCACGATCGCGGTGCGCGACATCAAGATCCAGGAGCGCGAGGCGGACCTGGTGCTGGGAACCTTCGGACGCAGCTTCTACGTGCTCGACGACATCACGCCGCTGCGCGGGCTCACCGAGGAGACGCTCGAGGCCGAGGCGGTGTTGTTCTCGGTCAAGGACCCGCTCCTCTACCTGGAGGCGAGCCCCGGCACCGGCTCGATGGGCCACTCCGAGTACGGCGCGCCCAACCCGACGGTGGGCGCGGTGTTCACCTACTACCTGAAGGAAGGCCTCAAGTCGAAGGAGGACCTGCGCAAGGAGCGGATGAAGGAGGCCGAGAAGAACGACGAGGTCTACCTGCCCACCCTCGAGGAGCTGCGTGAGGAGGAGCGCGCCCGCGACCCGCAGATCGTGCTCACCGTCGAGGACGCCGAGGGCAACGTCGTCCGTCGGCTGACCGGTCCCGCGCGCAAGGGAATCCACCGGGTCGACTGGGACTTCCGCTATCCGGCGGTGACCCCGGTCCAGACCGGCGGCGGCGGCCGTGGGCGCGGCGGGCGGTTCGCCCCGCGCGGTCCGCTCGCCATTCCGGGCGAATACCGCGTTCGCCTGGCGAAGACGGTCGACGGCCAGTGGACCGAGCTCGCCGGACCGGTGCCGTTCCGTTCCAAGCTGCTCCACGAAGGCAGCCTGCCGGTCAAGGATCGCGCCGCGGTGCTCGCCTTCCATCGACAGACCGCCGATCTGCAACGTGCGGTCATGGGTGCAGCGCGGGTCGCTGCCGACACCGGCAACCGTCTCGACGCGCTGCGCCAAGCGGCGTGGGACACCAGCGCCGTCTCGACCGACCTGCTCCAAGAGATCGATGCGCTCGACCTCCGCCTCGCCGATCTACGGCTCGAGCTCGAAGGCGACCGCCTGATCCGTCAGCTCGGCGAGGCCGAACCGGACTCGCTGATGGATCGTGTCAACACCGCGGTTCGCGGCTGGTTCACGACTGCCGGGCCGACCGAGATCCAGCGGCAGAACCACCGGCTGGCGGCACATGCCTTCGGGCCCTGGCTCGAGAAGCTTCGCGAGCTCGTCGAGGTCGACGTCGTCGAGGTCGAGGACCGGCTCGAGGCGGCCGGAGCGCCGTGGACGCCGGGGCGGGTGCCGCGTTGGGAGGGGCGCTAAAGACGTCCTCGAGGCAAGCGGTACGGTTGATCCATATCAATGGATATGGGTAGTATGGCTCGCATGAAGACCACGGTCGAGATCGACGACGCTCTCTTCACGCGCGCCAAGGAGTTCGCGCGTCGTGAAGGCCGCACGATGAGGTCGCTGCTCGAGGAAGGGCTGCGACGCTCGATGGAGCCGAAGGAGGTGCGGGAGCCGTTCGTGCTGTCCGATCGGAGCGTCGGAGAGCCCGGTGGGCCCGATCCCCTCGAACAATGGTCCTGGCAGGACCTGCGAGACGAGATCTACGCGGGCCGCTGAGGCTCCTAGGGTCGCATCGCGCGCCGATCGTGCTGGCCGTCGACACCAACGTGCTGGTCTACGCCCACCGGCGCGAGGCTCGCGAGCACGTTCGGGCGAAGCTCGTGATCGAGGAGCTGGCGACGGCGAGGGGGCTGTGGGGAGTTCCCTGGCCGTGCGTGTACGAGTTCTACAGCATCGTCACCAACCGGAGGATCTGGAAGGAGAGCGCGAGCACCCAGGCGCAGGCGTGGGCTCAGCTCGATGCGTGGCTCGAATCCCCCAGCGTCCGTCTGATCGGCGAGCCACCTGGCTTCGTCGACGTTCTCGAGGTCTTCGTGCGGCGGCCAAGGGTGCTCGGTCCCGTCGTCCACGACGCCCGGGTCGCCGCGATCTGCGTCGCCCATGGAATCAGCGCACTGTTGACGCGCGACCGCGACTTCTCGTTGTTCCCCGAGCTCGAGACGCGCAACCCGTTCGACTGAGATTTCTGCGGGGACGTCTGTCGGGCCGCGCGAAAGAGCGCGTCCCGAGCTCGTCGAGCGTTCCGCTCAACTTCTTCGTCGGCACGTCGCGGCGACGGCACGATCGTGGCGACGGCACGGGCGACGGCACGATCGCGGCGACGGCACGATCCGGGCGACTACGATGCGGCGACGACTCCGTCGCGGCGAGAAAGCGCAGGGCATCCAGCGTCACGGCTCGCTCGTCGGCCGAGCGGGAGCTCGGCCGCTACCCCACGCCAACGCCCTGCGAATTCGCGATGCGGGCGGCGATCACGGTCGACGGCGCGAGCCGCCAGGTGCACTCCGGCTCGAACCCCGCCTCGGCGAGGGCGCCAAGCTCCTCCTCGAGGGAGAAGTAACGATCCTCCTCGGCCCACTCTTCGAAGTGGGCCCACGCCTCCTCCTCGGCAATGCCCGAGGCGACCTGATGGTCAGCCCAGGCGCGATACTCGGCCGCGCCGGCGGCCGGGTCGGCGGGAATCGTCACGTCCGCATTGACCAGCAGGCCTCCAGCGCCGAGCCCGCTCGCGAGAGCCCGATAGAGCACGGTCTTCTCGCCCAGGTCGCGGACGTGGTGGAGCGCCAGCGACGCCATCGCCACGTCGACGCCCTCTAGCGGCTGCTCGAACGAGCGCTCCCTGGGCACCGCTCGCTGGCCGAAGCGCGCCAGGCGCTCGCGCGCCTGGCCCAGCATCGCCGGATCGACGTCCCAGAGCTCGACGACGCAGCTCTCGCACCGCTCGAGCAGGCGCTCGGCGAGCGCGCCGGTGCCCGAGCCGAGGTCGACGACGCGGGCCGGAACGCCCGCCTCGAGAACGGCGTCGACCGCGGCGTCGAGCATCTCCTCGTAGCCACGGATGAACTGGCGGATCGCTGCGTCGTAGCGATCGATCGCGATCCGCAGGTGGCGCGAGACCGAGTGATGGGACACCTCAAATGTCGAAGTCGTACTTGACCCGGGCGTAGTAGAAGGCGCCGTTGAAACCGAACGGCGTGAACTGGCTGTACAGGTTGCCGACGCCGGAGCGGGCGCCGGCGTTCTCGTCTGGGGTGGTGTCGAAGAGGTTCTGGACGCCGAGGACGAAGGTCAGCCCGTTGGCCAGGCTGTAGGCTCCCTCGACGTCGCACAGGGTCTCGCCCGAGTAGGCGACGCCGTCCTCGGAGTCGAACCAGCCGGCCCAGTAGCTGGAGCGCACGAGAAAACGCCATCGGTCGCCGACGCGCTGGTCCCAGCTGAGGTTGACGCGGGTGTCCGGCAGCCCCTCCTCGAGCTCGCGGATGCGGATCGCATCGACGGTGTCGGGGTTGAAGCGCGTCACCTCGGTGTCGGTGTTGTTGAACAGCAGGCTGAACGAGGTGTCGCCGTCGAGTGCGCGCGGCGTCCAGGTCGCCACCAGGTCGAAGCCGTCGGTCTGGGTGTCGAAGTCGTTGACGAAGAAGCGGAAGTTCTCGAGGTTGCCCGCCGAGGTGATGCCCTCGGCGATCAGGTCGTCGACCTCGTCCGGGGTCAGCGTGAAGAGCTGGCTCAACGCCAGCCGGTCGCTGACGTCGACGCGGAAGAAGTCGGCGGTGAGCAGGAAGCCCCCCTTCTGGTAGACGGCGCCGAGCGAGTAGTTCTCCGACTCTTCGGGCTCGAGCGGCTCGCCACCGCGCAGCTGCGCGACTCGCGAGATCGAGGGGATGGTGCCGTTGTTGACCAGCTCCATCTGCACCAGGTCGAACTCGGTGGTCACGTTGAATGCGTTCGACTGCCCCGGGGTCGGCGCGCGGAAACCGGTGCTCACCGCGCCGCGGAGCTGGAACTGCTCGGTGACGGCGAAGCGTCCCGAGAGCTTGCCGTTGGTGGTGGTGCCGAAGTCCTCGTAGTCCTCGAAGCGGGCGGCGACGCCGAACGACCACCGTCCCGCCGAACCCGCCCGCTCGAGGTCGCCGTAGACCGCCCAGTTGCTGCGACTCCAGGTGCCCGCGGCGATGTCGCCGAAGCCCGGAAAGCCGTTCGACGCGGCGCTGAACCCCTGCGCTGCGAGCGGGCCGATGTCATAGGACTCGAGCTGGCCGATGCCGATCTCGAACTCCTCGTCGCGCCACTCGACGCCGCCCGCCAGGTTGGTCGAGTCGCCGATCGGATAGGTCACGTCGAAGTTCAAGTTGAGCTCGTCCTGCGCGTAGAGGCCGGGGTCGAACTCGGTCGGCGTGGCCGGCCCGAGCGAGGCGTTGACCGTGTTGGAGATGAAGAAGTCGACCTCGTTGGTCCCGTACGAGGCGCTGGCGTCCCAGCCCAGGTCGCCGACCTGCCCGCGCAGGCCGAGCAGCAGCGAGCCGTCCTCGACGTCGCCGCCGAACTGCGGGGTGAAGCCGCCCGGGAACAGCTCCTGGAACGAGAAGCAGTTGGGGTCGTTGAACACCTGCTGGAGGGCGACCGGATCGGGCACGTCGTCGACGATGCGCACGATCGGGCAGCCGGCGGAGCCGTCGAGGATGCCGTCCTGCGCGTCGATCAGATCGCCGATCAGGAGGGTGTCGCCACCGTCGTTGCTGAACACCGCGTCGCGAGTGTTGGGGTTGCGGTAGAAGAAGCCGCCGGTCACCGACTTGCTGGCGTAGTTGGCGTGACCGTAGAACTGGTTGCTGGCGCCGACCTGGCTGCCGAAGTTGGCGAACAGCTTGACGTCGTCGTCGATCTCGGGATTGCCCCAGATCTGCGCCGGATCGCGAACCGCGGTGTTGCCCGCCCGGATCAGGGCCGCCGCATCGTCGCGCTGGACGCTGCGGCTGGTCGGATCGCTCTGGCCGAGCTCGGCGGTGAGGTTGAGGAACCCGTCGGCGCCCAGGCCGAACCCGAAGTTGCCGGCGACCGTCCCGGTCTGACCGTCCCCCTCGGCGAACTCGCCGCCGCGGATCTCGACGGTGCCGCTGCCCACGCTGTCCTTGAGGATGAAGTTGAGCACGCCCGCGATGGCGTCGGAGCCGTACTGCGCCGACGCTCCGTCGCGCAGCACCTCGGCCTGGCGCAGCGCGATCGCGGGGATGGTCGAGATGTCGGGGCCCTGAGCGCCATCGGCGACGCCGTTGCCGATCCAGCTGATCACGGCCGCGCGGTGGCGGCGCTTGTTGTTGACCAGCACCAGGGTGTGGTCGGGAGCGAGCCCGCGCAGGTTGGCGGGGCGGACCAGGGTGGCGGCGTCGCTGATCGGCTGGGTGTTGACGTTGTAGGAGGGGGTGAGGTTGCGCAGCAGGTTGCTGACGTCGGTGTCTCCCTGCTGGATGAGCTCCTCCACCGGGATCACGTCGATCGGCACCATCGACTCGACCACCGACCTGCCCTCCGCGCGCGTGCCGGTGACGACGATCGTCTCGGCGAAGCTCTCCGGGGGCTCGGGCTCCTCCTGCGGATCCTGATCCTCCCCCTCGTCGGCCTCCTGCTCCTGAGGAGCCTCGTCCTGCTCCTGCTGCTCCTGCTGCTCCTGCTGGGCTCGTGCCCATCCGGGGAGTCCGAGCCAGACCATCATCGCGAGCCCGACCGGTACTGCGACCAGAGTCTTCTTGGAGGCTTGCATCACCGCTTCTCCTGTGGTCGTCCGCGAAACAAGCGGTTTCGGGGAAATCCGAAAGGCAGCCTAGCAGCAGCCCGCCCGTCCACGTGAGTCCCTCGTGAACCGCTGGACCGCAGCGAGGGACCCACTTCGAAGAACCTGCCCTCGAAAGGGGAAGCACCGATGACCCTCCAACGAATCCCTCGAATCTCGGCCTTGACGACGGCGATCGCGCTCAGCGTCGCCATCGCTCCGGGCCGCGCCGAGAACCACCGCGTCCGCGTGCTCAACGACCGCTTCGATCCACCGATGCTCACCATCCAGACCGGCGACACGGTGACCTGGACCAACGTCGGCGGTGGCCAGCACAACGTGCGCGCCGACAGCGGCCAGTTCCGGTGCGCCCAGGACTGCGACGATGTCGGCCCGGGCGGCCCGCCCGACTACGATCCCGACTCCCCCTCCGACAATCCCGGCGATCCGTCGACCGCCAACTGGAGCTCGACCGTCGAGTTCGATCGGAAGGGCGAGGTGCCCTACCACTGCGAGGTCCACGGTGGACCGGGCGGCGTCGGGATGAGCGGAGTCGTCGTCGTCGGCGGCGGCAGCTCCGGCGGCGGCGCCGGCATCATCGAGCTCACCTCCGAGCGCTTCACCGTGCGCGAGGATCTCGGGCCGGCGACGGTTCGAGTCCGTCGCACCGACGGGTCCTCCGGCGCTGTCGGCGCCCGTCTCACCGCCGGCGCCGGCACCGCCACTCCGTCGGTCGACTTCACGCCGGTCTCCGAGGTCCTGCAGTGGGCCGACGGCGCGACCGGGGAGCGGTCCGTCCAGGTCCCCATTCTCGACGACCTGGAGGTCGAGGGGGTCGAGACGGTGAGCCTGACGCTCACCGAGGTGACCGGCGGGGCGACCCTCGGGCGCGCGAACGGCGAGATCCGGATCACCGACGACGACTCCCCAGACGACTCCGGAGACGGCGGCGTCCTCGCGCTGACAGTCGAGCGCTCGGCGGCGCTCGAGGGGGGCGCGCCGGCCGTGCTCGGCGTCGAGCGGACCGGCAGCCTGCAGGGCCGCGTCACCGTCGAGTGGTCGGTGGCGCCCGACGAGGCGGCGGGCGGCGATCTCGCCGCTCCCACCGGCGGCACCCTGGTCTGGGAGTCCGGCGAGGGGGGGGTGCGCTCCTTCGAGGTCACGGCCACTGCCGACGAGGCGATCGAGGTCGCCGAGTCGGCGCGCGTCAGCCTCGCCAACCCGACCGGCGGCGCCAGCCTCGGCGCTGCGAGCGAAGCCACGATCTTCCTGGTCGATGCCGAGGACGGTCCGTGCGTGTCGGACACCCAGCGGCTGTGCCTCAACGGCGGCCGGTTCGTGGTGCGGACCCAGTTCGCCGCGCCGGAGGCCGGGCTCGCCGCCGCTCGATCGGTCGAGCTCACCGACGACTCCGGCTACTTCACGTTCTTCGACGAGAGCAACGTCGAATCGGTGATCAAGGTGCTCGCCGCCTGCGGGGTCAACGATCGCTACTGGGTGTTCGCCGCCGGGCTGACCAACGTCGAGGTGCGGCTCAGCGTCGTCGACACCGCGGCCGCGGAGGCGCGCATCTACGTCAACCCGCAGGGCACCTCGTTCCTGCCGATCCAGGACACCTCGGCGTTCGCCACCTGCCCTTAGCAGCCGTGGCGGCGCTCATGGGCAGTCGAGCTGGTCGTCGGTGCGCGCGCGGAAGCGGCCGCCGCCCTCGACCGCGAAGCCCGATGCAAGAACGACGCGGCTGCCGGCGACGAAGCTGACGTCCTCGGAAGCGCCGACCGTGAACCCGTCGCCGGCGCGGATCGTTCCTTCGGCGAGGTAGACCGTCTCGATGCCGTTGCCGGCCGCGTCGAGCTCGAGCGTCACGGCGGCGCCCGGCGTGCAGTCGTAGCTCTCGGCCGTGGTCGACACCTGAGCATCGTCGTTCCCGGCCGACGGATCGTCGCTCGTCGAGGAGACCTCGACCGAGTTCGTCAGGCTCGACGGCCCGGAGGCGTCGACGGTGACTCGGACGCTGTAGGAGAGGGCCTCCCCAGCCGCCAGGCTCCCCAGACTGCAGACCGGCACGCCGCCGGGGTCCTCGGCGCAGCCCTCGGTCTCGACGAATCCGACTCCCGGGGGGAGCGACTCGGTCACCTGGATGCCGAGGGCGTGGCCTGGCCCGTGGTTGGTCAACGTGACCTGGTACCACAGGCTGGCGCCGCGCGGCGACGGGTCGTCGCTCGCGCTCTTGGCGATCGACAGGTCCGCCGCCTGGGGCGGATCGAGCGAAATGCCGAGCTGATACATCTGGGCCCGGTCGACGTCGCCGGCGACGCGCAGGTAGTAGGTGCCGGTCGCCGGCAGCGCGAAGGCCGTGATCGTCTCGGCCACGCCGAGGCCGCCGGCGTCGGCGAAGGCGAGCAGGGTCGAGCCGTCGACGTGGCGCAGCTCGAGCGCGAGGTCGCTCTGGCGCAGCGCGTCGAAGGAGGTTCCCGCGGTGCATTGGCCGAAGTTGTGGTCATCCTGATCGGTGATCTGGGGGCCGGACAGGTAGGTCGTTCCCGTGGGCGTGACGGTCGCGGTCAAGGTGGCGCCGCCGATGCCGCCGAAGGCCAAGTAGTCGAGGTCGCTGATGCCGTCGACACTGAGGCCCGCGAGCCCTGCCGAGCCCGAGCCGCCGAGGTCGCCGAACGAAGCGGCGGTGAGCGCCGTGTCGTTCTGGTCGGGCACCTCGGCGAAGTCACCGTAGCCGCGATTGCCGGCGAGCACGTCGTCCTGCTGCGGGCCGTCGAAGCCGGTGCCCAGGAACGGCTCCATCAGCTTGGTGCCGTTGACCGGACAGACGTGCGAGAGACCGATGCCGTGGCCGTGCTCGTGCGCGAGCGTATTGCGAAAGAGACGATAGTTGTTGGTCGAGCTGCTGAAGCTCGAGACGTTGTCGGTGTCGAGCACCATCTCGCCGTTGTTGGGAAAGAAGTTGTAGGCGAGCACGTTCGAGCCCGACTGCCCGTCGATCGAGTGGCCGCCGATGCGCACGTCGCCGCGCACGCCGAGGACGCCGGGCGACGCCAGGCTCGAGGCCGAGAGCGCCGCGCCGTCGTCGGCCGGCTCGTAGACGTAGCTGAGCCCTGTGAGCTCGCTCCACCGGCCGAACACCGCGTCGACCAGCGCCCACCAGGCGCGCTGGGTCAGGTCGGCGCCCCCCGGGCCGGCGCCGCCGTGATGGATGCCGTCCAGGAAGTCGATCAGGTCGCTGGGACTCGAGCCCTCGCCGATGAAGCCCGGGATCGTCGTCCCGTCCGGCACGATGCTCCAGGTGATCGTCGTCGGATCGCCGTGATTCAACCCGCCGCCGTCGCTCGCCGTCGCGCTCCAGCGAGCGTCGTCCGCGAACGTGAACGCGGCGGCGAGGCGGCCGGGCGCATCGCCGAGCCGCGGGTCGCGTCCAGAGGGGACCCAGGCGCAGGTCAGCTTCCCCTCGCCGTCGACCCGCATCACGGCGATCTCGGCCTCCTGCGCCGACGTGGCGAAGGGGACGGCGAGCAGAAGGGTCGCCGGGAGGAGGACGGACCGCACCGCCCGGCTGTGCCAGGGGAGAGAGGACAGGGGCATGAGAAGAGGCCCGAGCGGCGCACAGCCGATCGCTCGAAGAGAAGAAGAAACGAACCGATCAATGCTAGCACCGGCGTGGTCGCCCCGCCCGGACACGATCCCGCCGGCCTAAGGGTCCGCGTAAGAATGAGTTCTGCATTCTGTGTGTCGAGGCGCACGCCTGGCAAGGCGCGAGGAGAGCGCATATCGGGAATATGTAAGCGACGAGCAACGCAGCCAGCCGGGATGGATCGGCGGCCAGATGCGGGAGTTATTGGTTACGCGAACCCTAAGATCGCACCGTGGCAGGATTCCAAAACGAGAGTGGAGAAGATGAGCATCTCGCTCGACGCTGCACTGGCGGAAGAGGCCCGCGAGGCCGCGGCCCGAGCCGGCAACAACCTCTCCGGATGGCTGGCGGAGGCGGCCAGGGCGCGACTGCGTGGTGATGCGCTCGAGGACTTTCTGCCCGACTGGGAGAGCCGTCATGGCGCGCTCGATCCGGAGGAGATCGAGCGAGCGGAGCGGGACCTGCGGCGCGCCCACCGCGCAACGCCGCCCTCGTGACCGCCCTCGTCCTGGTGCCGGCGCGCTGATCGCCGTCAACGCCGGAGAGCATCCGCGAGCAGACCTACGGCGGCGAACCCCAGGCCCCGTCGACCTCGACCGACCTATCTTCGAACGGAATACCCTGTCCTCCCGGCCGCACGCCCGACCGCTCCCCGTCGCTCGCTCCTGGACCCAACCGGCCACAGCCCACGCGGCAGCGGCGGGGCACCGGCTACGCGGTCACCGGGAGCGTGAAGTGGACGGTGGTCCCCTCGCCGAGCGTGCTCTCGGCCCAGATGCGTCCGCCGTGGCCGTGCACGATGCACCTGGAGATGTAGAGCCCGAGCCCCACGCCGCGGCGGTCGCGGCCGCCGGCTTGGACGAAGCGCTCGAACACCGCCTTCAGCCTGTCGGCGGGGATCCCGCCACCCGTGTCGCTCACCGCGACGTGGATGTCTGGGCCCACGCGTTCGGCGCGTAGGACGACCCGACCGCGGGCCGGCGTGAACTTGAGCGCGTTCTCGAGCAGGTTGCCGAGCACCTGGAGGATCCGCGCGGCGTCGAGCG